>CAZVST010000039.1:5575-47391 GCA_964629725.1 uncultured Mycobacterium sp. | reverse complement strand
CCCACAACGGAATTCAATACCGCACCGCTACCGAATCGGTGCATCCAGGTTAAGGGGGGCCCGGGGTGCCCTATCGTGGCCCTATGGATTTCGCCATGTCCGCTAAGGGAGCCGACTACCACAAGCGCATGACCGAGTTCATGGTCCACGAGGTCTTCCCAGCCGAGAAGTCGTACGAGGAGTATCGTGCGGCCGTCGGACCCAAGGATTTCACCGTTCCCCCGGTGGTGGAGGAATTGAAAAAGAAGGCCCGGGAACGCGGACTGTGGAATCTGTTCCTGCCTACCGAGTCGGGTCTGACCAACCTCGAGTACGCGGCGCTGGCGGAGCTGTCCGGCTGGAGCACCGAGATCGCCCCCGAGGCGATCAACTGCGCCGCCCCGGACACCGGGAACATGGAAGTGCTGCACATGTTCGGTACCCCCGAACAGATGAAGCAGTGGCTCGAACCGCTGCTGGCCGGTGAGATCCGCAGTGCTTTCTCCATGACGGAGCCGGCGGTGGCCTCCAGCGACGCCCGCAACATCCAGACCGAGATCGTCCGCGACGGCGATCACTACGTCATCAACGGCCGCAAGTGGTGGACCTCGGGCGCCAACGACCCGCGTTGCAAGGTCTTGATCGTGATGGGCCGCACCAACCCGGACGCCGCCTCTCATCAGCAGCAGTCGATGATCCTGGTCCCCACTGACACCCCCGGCGTGAACATCCTGCGCTCGACGTCGGTCTTCGGCTGGCAGGACCAGCACGGCCACGCCGAGATCGACTATGACAACGTCCGGGTGCCCGCCACGAACCTGCTCGCCGAGGAGGGCATGGGCTTCGCGATCGCGCAGGCGCGGCTGGGGCCCGGCCGCATCCACCACTGCATGCGGGCGATCGGGGTGGCTGAGCGGGCGCTGGCGCTGATGACCGAGCGCGCTCGCACCCGGGTCGCGTTTGGTAAGCCGCTTGCCGAGCAGGGCATGGTGCAGCAGCAGATTGCATTGAGCCGCAATGAGATCGACCAGGCGCGGCTGCTGTGCGAGAAGGCCGCCTGGACCATCGACCGGGAGGGCAACCGGGCGGCGTTCGCGCTAGTCTCCCAGATCAAGTCGGTGGCGCCGCTGATGGCATGCACCGTCATCGACCGCGCCATCCAGGTGCACGGCGGCGGCGGGGTGAGCGACGACTTCCCGTTGGCCCGCATGTACGGCTGGCAGCGCGCCATGCGGATCTTCGACGGCCCCGACGAGGTGCACTTCCGCACCATCGCCAAGGCCGAACTCGGCCGCGAACCCAGCGCGATGGCTGCCGCGGTGACCCGGGGGTGATGCTCTCCGGGGCATGGAACTTCCGGGACGTCGCGCAGACGGCCGGCGTGGCGCCGGGCCGGCTATTCCGGTCCGGCGAATTGAGCAACCTCGACTACGCCGGCCGTCATGCGTTGACCGAACTCGGTGTCACCGATGTGGCCGACCTGCGCTCACCGGTGGAGGTGCAGCGCCGCGGCGCTGGTTCGGTGCCGAATAGCGTTGTGGTGCATAACCTTCCGTTTCCGGAGGTTTCGCACACTCACAACGGCGAGGCGGCCGCACCGCATGAAAGCAGCTGGCAGAAGATGATGACGGAGTATTCCGAGGAGGATCCTTCCGTCGCGGCCGCCCGCTGGATGACGAGCGAGTACGAGCGGTTCCCGACGCTGGGCGGTGCCCGACGGGCGGTGCACCGGATCATCACTCTGCTCGGAGCCGACCGGCCGGTGCTGGTGCACTGCTTCGCCGGCAAAGACCGCACCGGTTTCGCCGTCGCGGTCGCTTTGGAGGCCGCCGGGGTGGGCGCGGATGCCATCCTCGAGGACTACCTGCGCAGCAACGACGCGATCGCGACCCTGCGGGACTCGATCCTGACCACAATGCGCAGCCGCGAGGGCATCACCGACGAGGTGGTGTCCTTCGCCGAGTCGCGTCTGACCGACGAGGTGCTGGGCGTCCGCGAACAATACCTGGCCTCAGCGCGCCGTGTGCTGCACGACACCCACGGCGGGCTGGCGGGATTCCTCGACGCGGCCGGGGTGACGTCGGAGGACGTCGCGCGGCTGCGCACCCGACTACTGGGTTAAGTCAACAGGCCGACGGCCCACACCGCCGCGGCAAGCAGGGCAGCGCCCAGCTCTACGCCCACCGACAATGCGACGCCTTTGATGGCGTGCACGGTGGACGCCCAGGCGCGGCGCTGGTCGCGACGCTGGGCGAGTTCGCTGAGGTAGACCCCAAGCACGAAACCGACCAGCAGGCCGGCCACCGGAATGACGAAGAAGCCGACGACGGCGGCGACGGCACCGGCGGCCATGGTGCGCCCGTTGATGTCGGCGGCGCGCATCCGGCGCGCCGGCCAGAGGTACTTGACCAGGATGCCCGAAGCCAGAACGGCGGAGGCCACGCCGAGGACGATCCATGCGTGGGTGGTGTGCTCGACGTAGGCCCACAGCGCGATAGCCGCCCAGACCAGCAGGCTGCCAGGAAGGAACGGCACGAAGATGCCCGCCAGGCCCACGGCGATGGCCAGCGCGACCAGGATCAGCCCACCAGTGCTCACGACGGCTCCAGCACCACCTTCCCGTACACCCGGCCGGCCGCCAGGTTCTCCAGCGCTGCACGACCGTCGGCGAGCGGGAACCGTTGCGGCGCAGGCGGTCTAAGCCCCTCGGCCACCAGCCGGGCCACACCGGCGGCGTATTCCTGCTGGGCGCCGGGGTTGGCCATCAGGTATTCGCGCCAGCCCACCCCGAGCACACCGGCGTTGCGCAGCAGCAGGCGGTTCACCTTGACGGTGGGGATGCCGCCGGCGGCGAATCCGATCACCAGCAGCCGGCCCTCGACGGCCAGGGTGCGCACTGCTTCGTCGAACGGCTCCCCGCCCACCGGGTCGACCACCACGTCGGCGCCGCGGCCGTCGGTGTTCTCGCGCACCGCTTTCGCCCACCCGGGCGTCATCGGCAGGACGACGTCGGCTCCGAGTCCGGCGACGAAATCGGAAGCCTCCGGCCGGTGAACCACAGCCACCACCCTGGCTCCCAGGGCTTTGGCGACCTGGATCGCCGCGGTCCCCACCCCGCCGGCCGCCCCGAGCACCAGTACCGTCTCCCCCGGCTGCAAAGCGGCCCTGCGCTGCAGCGCGAAGTACATGGTGATGTAGTTGACCAGAAGCGAAACCGCTTGCGCGTCATCGAGTTCCGCGGGTGTGCGCAGCACGCTGCTCAAACCGATGGCGGCCTGTTCGGCGTACCCGCCGAGCAGCACCGGGCCGAAAACCCGGTCGCCGGGTACGAACCCGGAGCCCTCCGGCGCCCGTCGCACCACCCCCGCGACCTCCCTACCGGGGATGAACGGGGGATCCAGCTTGAGCTGATACTGCCCGCTGATCAGCAGCAGGTCGGGGAAACACACCCCGGCCGCACGGACGTCGACCACCACCGCATCCGGGCCGCCGGCCGGCTCGTCGACATCGGTGTAGAGCAATCCGGGCGGACCGGTCAGCTCTTGGGCGACAAGAGCTTTCACGTCTCTAGAGCCGGAATGCTGCCGGCTCCGGCGACGACAGGTCGTCGATCGTCGACCACTGCTCAGCCACCTCGTCGACGGTCGGCACGTGGTCGAACGTCACACCCTTGTTCTGGAACAGCGCGGTGCGCTGCACCTTGCCGCCGCCGACGATGAAGATCGACGCGGTGTCGGGCACCTCCTCGGTGCACAGGTAGCCGACGACCGGGGCGACGTATTCGGGGGTCAGCTTCTTGAACACCTCGGGGGGCAGGATGTCCTCGGTCATCCGGGTCGCCGCGATCGGGGCCAGCGCGTTGGCCTTGATGTTGTACTTGGCGCCCTCCTGGGCGAGTGTGTTAATCAGCCCGACCAGTCCGAGCTTGGCGGCGCTGTAATTCGCCTGACCGAAGTTGCCGAACAGACCGCTGGTGGAGGTGGCGACGACGATGCGGCCGTAGGACTGCTCGCGGAAGTGCGGCCAGGCTGCGCGAATGACGTTGTAACCGCCGTAGAGGTGCACCTTGAGCACCGAATCCCAGGCCTCGTCGGTCATCTTGTGGAAGGTGCCGTCGCGAAGGATGCCGGCGTTGCTCACGACGCCGTCGATCTTGCCGAACTCCTCCAGTGCGGTCTTGACGATGTTGGCCGCACCCTCGGCGTCGGCGACGCTGTCGTAGTTGGCGACCGCCCGTCCACCGGCTTCCTTGATCTGGTTGACCACTTGGTCGGCCATCGAGTGCCCGGCGCCGGTGCCGTCGCGGGCGCCGCCGAGATCGTTGACGACGACGCTGGCGCCTTCTTTGGCCAGGGTCAGCGCGTACTCGCGGCCCAGTCCGCCGCCGGCGCCGGTGACGACGATGACTCGATCCTGCACTCCGGGCATGAGCGTCCTTTCTCGCGTGTCGGCGGGGGGTTCACTCACCGCCGTGCGTCATGGTAGCGGGATGGATTTCGACCGCCGTCGGCTGCTCATGACCGGTGCTGCACTGGCCGCACTCACCGCATGTGGCCGCCCCCGCCGCGAGATACCGGTTCAGTTGCTCGATTCGCCCGCGCCGGCCTCGGTGTCGGATCAACTCGCCGCGCTGGAGGACCGGTACAACGCCACGATCGGGGTTTACGGGGTCAATCTCGGCTCGGGCCGCACGCTCGGCTACCGCGAGAACGACATGTTCGCCACCTGCTCGACGTTCAAAGCGTATGTGGCGGCGCAGATTCTGCAGAAGGACCAGCGCGGGGATCTCCGGCTCACCGACGAGGTGTACATCGACCCGGCGCTGTTCGTTCCGGTGGCCTCACCGGTCACCAAACCCAAGCTGGACGGTTGGATGCCGTTCGCCGATCTGTGCGCCGCCGCGGTCCGGCAGAGCGACAACACCGCGACCAACCTGATGCTCGAGGTGCTCGGGGGGCCCTCGTCGGTCACCGAATTCGCCCGTTCGGTCGGCGACGATCGGACCTGGATGGTGCGCTGGGAACCGGAACTCAACTCAGCCCTGCCGGGGGATCCGCGGGACACCACCAGTCCGAGGGCGATGAGCACCGGCTTCCTGAACATGCTCACCGGCGACGTCCTGGACGAACCCCACCGGGCCCAGTTGTGGGAGTGGATGAGCACGATCGCGACCGGCGACAAGCGGATCCGGGCCGGCCTGCCCCCGCGGTGGGGCATCGCCGACAAGACCGGGAGCGGGGACTACGGCAGCACCAACGACCTCGGCGTGGCCTACGGCCCGAACGGGGAACGTCTGCAGTTGGGCGTGATGGCCCGAACCCGGACCGATGACCCGGCCACGCCGTACAACGACGCGATCATCGCCGACGTCGCCCGAGTGGCCGTGCCCTGGTTGCTGACTTAGCCTCTCAGCCCTGACGTTCGGCCACCACGAACGTCGAGAAACCGTCGTCGTCCGGCAGGTCCGGCACCGGAACCCAGCGGTCGAGGCGGCGCATCTCGTCGGCCGACGGGGTGCCGGAGGCCGACCAGCCGTGGGCGTTGAGCCACTCGGTGAGGTCGGCGCGCTGCGGGTCGTTGTACGTCAGGTCGGAGATGTCCACGGTGCGCTCGATGCCCATGTCGTCGGCCATCTTCTCCAAGAGCTGGCGCATCTGGGCCCGCCGCTCCTCGTCGTGGTGACGGACCGCTTCGGCCGAGACCCGGCTGCCGGGCGCGCTCAACTCGGTGATCTGCTCGAACAGCCGGTCCTGCGCCTCGGCGGGCAGGTACATCAACAGGCCCTCGGCCAACCAGGCCGTGGGCTTGGCCGGGTCGAAGCCGGCGGCCTTCAGCGCCGCCGGCCAGTCCTGGCGCAGATCGACGGCCACCTCCCGGCGCTCGGCGACCGGCGTGATGCCGTGCTCGGCCAGCGTGGCCGCCTTGTACTCGAGCACCTTGGGCTGATCGATCTCGAAGACGATCGTGCCCTGCGGCCAGGGCAGCCGGTAGGCGCGGGAGTCCAGACCGGAGGCCAGGATCACGGCCTGACGGATTCCGGCATCGACGGCATCGACGAAGAAGGCGTCGAAGAAATATGTGCGGACGGCCTGGTAGCTCAGCATGTTGGCGAACACTGCGGCGGCCTGGGGATCGGCGGCGGCAACCCGCTCCTGCATCGCGGGGTCCAGGAATTCATCCCACTCACCGGCGTCGGCGCCGGCGACCAGCAGCCGGGCATAGGGGTCGCGGATCAACGGATCCGGCGCCTCGGTCTCGCGGGCCCGGGCGGCGGCGACCATCACCGCGGTCGTTCCGACGCTGCTGGCGATGTCCCAGGTGTCGTCGTGGCTGCGCAAGGTACTCATCGGTGCTCCAGACTGCTGGCTTGGACCATCCTAGCGAAAGTTAGACAGGCTATCCGGCAGCCTTCCAGCCGTCGCCGCCGAGCAATCCGATGAACTGGGCGGTGACTCCGGTCAGCTTCTCCTGGTTCCCCACGAACCCCCCGTAGAACCCCAGGCCCCAGAGCGTCGCCAGCAGCATCTCGGCGGCGGCATCGATGTCGAGATCGTCGCGCAACTCGCCGTGGTCGACGCCGTCGCGCACCACCATCAGGGCGAACTCGCGAGTGTGCTGCAGCGAGGTGAGGGCGTCACCCTTCAGCTCGGGGTTCCGCTGAGCATCGAGCACCGAGGTCACCAGAAAGGCCGCCGCTGAACGGTCGACGTCGGCGGGCTGGACCGCGGCACGGACGAACGCCTGCACCCGGCCAGCAAAGGTCTCCTCGTTTTGGGCTTCCTTGATCCCGGCGGCGATGACGGCGCCGTTGGTCTCGGCGATGACGTGCTGATACAGCGCCCGCTTGCTCGGGTAGTAGTGGTTGATGGCCGGACGGGTGAGGTCTGCTCGGGTGGCGATCTCCTGGAAAGTGGCGGCCTCATAACCCATTTCGCTGAATACTTCCCGGGCGGCCTGCAGAATCCGGCCACGCGTCTGCACAGATTTCGCTGCGGGGGGCCGGCCCGGACCACGCTTCACGGTTTTAGGCACACCTCGATTGTGCCAGACGCAAAGACCCCGGTGCGCCGCGACGAACGCCTTGGCCTCGGTGTCGCGGGCCCGACCGGCGCCTCAGGGTTGTCGTTTACCTCACCGCAGTTATTTTCGGCGGCAATGCAATTCGCATCGACACCATGATGCGGAGCGTGTTCTGAATCCGACTCGGGCGCCGCCGCGCGGGGTGCTGCCAACGCCTGCGAGGAACCGCGCTGCCGGTGATGTCCACATCAGTCAGCGGGCATCGACGAATCCGACGATTAGTTTGCCAAAATCACAGCAGTCTGCGCATGAGCTTCATCGCCCGCGGCGTGTAGGGCGGATAGAGCAGGCCCGGGTCGGGTTTGGCCGGTCTGGCCAGCACCGCACGGCGATGACTGAGCGCTTCGAAACCCCATTTCCCGTGGTAGGAGCCCATTCCGCTAGCACCGACCCCGCCGAACGGCAACTGCGGCACCAGGCAATGCATGGCGATGTGATTGATCACCGCCCCACCCGAGGGCATCCGGTCGACGAGGTCGCGGGCGCGCTGGGCGGAATTGGTGAACAGATACAGCGCCAGCGGCTTGGGCCGCGAGTTGACGACGGTCACCGCCTCTTCGGCGGAGCCGACGGTGATGATCGGCAGGATCGGACCGAAGATCTCGTCGTTCATGACCGGATCGTCCGGTGGCGGGTCGACGATCACGGTCGGCTCGATGCGCAGCGCCGTCCGCTCCGTACGGCCGCCGGCGACGACATTGCCCTTGGTTGCGGCGACCAGCCCGGCAAGCCTGTCGAACTGACGCTCGTTGACGATCGGAACCGACGTGTCCAGATGATCGGCGCGGAATGCCGCCAGGGTCGCCACGATCTTGTCGGTGAGGGCAACGGCGATCGAGCGCTCTGCCAAGACATAGTCCGGCGCGATGCAGGTCTGTCCCGAGTTCAGCAGCTTCGTCCAGGCGATCCGGCGGGCCGCCACGTCCAAGTCGGCGTCGGCCAGCACCAGCACCGGGCACTTGCCGCCGAGTTCCAGCGTCACCGGCGTCAGCGTCGGCGCGGCGGCCGCCATGATCTTTCGGCCCACCTCGGTGCCGCCGGTGAACAGCGCGTGGTCGAATCCCTGGGCCAGCAGATCCTGGGTCGCCTGCGCCGCGCCCTCCACCACGCAGACCGCCTCCGGGTCGAGATACCGCGGCACCAGCCGGGCCAGCAACGCCGAGGTCGACGGCGCCAGTTCCGAAGGCTTGATCACCGCGGCATTACCGGCCGCCACCGCGGCGACCAGCGGCGACATGCACAGGAAGAACGGATAATTCCACGGCCCGATGACCAGCACCACTCCCAGCGGGTCGTACTGCACCCACGCCTTGCCCGGCAGCTGGGCGACCGGCAAGCCGGTGCGCCGGGGCTTCATCCACTTCCGGAGATGCTTGCGCGCGTAGGCGGCCTCAGCTCTCGTGGAACCGACGTCGGCCAGCCAGCCCTCGAACGCCGGCCGGCCGAGATCCTCGGTGAGCGCGGCGCAGATCTCGTCCTCCCGCTCCTCGCACATCCGCTCGATCCCCCGCAGCTGGGCCTCCCGCCAGGCCGCCGACCGGGTCCGTCCGGTGTTGAACGCCGCCCGCACCCCTTCCAGCACCCCGGCGGCAGGGTTCCCGGTCGCAGGATCGGGGGTGATCGAGACGGTCATCGAAACTCCTGTCACCGGCGGCTCGGGCGGTGCGTCACAGCGGCCCGAAAGCAAGCTTGCCGCACCGTTGGGCCATCGTGAACCGCGCCGGATTGCGGCAGCCTAATGTCTGTGTTCATGCCTATCGTCGCGGTACGCGAGTCCTACTTCGAGACCGGCCTGGAGGTTCTCGCCGACACCGGTTTCGGCGGGCTCAAACTGGCGGAGGTCTGCAGTCGGCTCGGCGTCACCTCGGGCTCGTTTTACCACTATTTCCCCAGCTGGGGCGCCTACACCCGCGAGTTGGTCGACTATTGGCGGCAGGACCGTACGGTGCGCGTGATCGACGTGATCCGGGCACAGCCGAATCCGCGCAAGCGCATCGAGGCCATCATCGAGGTGGCGATCTCACTGCCGCACAGCGCCGAAGCCGCCATCCGGGCCTGGAGTTCGGTGGACCCGGACGTGTACGCGGTGCAGCTGGAGGTCGACCAGCAACGGTTCGAGGTCACCTACGAATCGGCCTTCGAGATCGCCCAGGACCAGGGACAGGCGCATGCCTACGCCGCGCTGGCGACCTACCTGTTCCTGGGCTACGAGCAGACCACCCTGCCACGGGAATTGCGGGTGTTCGAGTGGATGTGCAAGGCCATGCTCGATGACCTGGAGGCCGGCCGGTTCGCCGACGCGCCGACGTGACGGGTTCCGCGTTCCGGCGAATCGCAAGCCGGCTGCGCTCCCGCGACCCGTGCCACGACGGGTTACGCCGGGCGCTCCGTGCTGCGATAGCCATCCCTCTGGCGGCGACCCTCGGCTTCCTACTGGCACACAATCCGCAGACTCCGGTGTTCGCTCTGGTGGGATCGATGGCCCTGATGGTGGCGGCGGACTTCCCGGGCACGGTCGCTACCCGCGCACTGTCCTTCGGCGGCCTCGCCATCACCGGAGCCGTCCTGATGTCGCTGGGGACGTGGGCCGCTCCGCACCCGTGGATCGCGGTGCCGCTGTGTTTCGTGGTGGGTGCGCTGGTGAGCGTCCTGGGGCTGTTGAGTGAGATGATCGCAGCGGGGCAACGGGCCATGCTGATGGTGTTCCTGCTGCCGGTCTGTGCCCCGCCCGGCCCGCTGCACGAGCGGCTGCAGGGTTGGCTGCTGGCGCTGGCGGTCTGCGTTCCGGTCGCCCTGTTCGTCTTCCCGCCGAACTACACCGCCGAGTTGCGGCACCTCGCGGCACGGGTATGCACGTCGCTGGCCGACCGGCTCGACGGCGGCGGTTCGGCCGAGGACACCACCGCGGCGATGGCCGCCCTGCACACCGGGTTCATGGGCAGCGCCTTCCGGCCGGTGGCCCTGACCGCCGGAGCCCGCAGCCTGATCCGGGTGGTGTCCAATCTGCGTTGGCTCTGCGACCGGTTCTCGGCGGAGACCTCCGCCCTGCTCGGTCCGATCCGTCCGGTCAGCGTCGCGGTGTTGCGGGACAGTGCCGGGGTGCTGGAATCCGCTGACCGCGTCGACGCGGAGCGGCTGGCCGCACTGGTCGCCGAGCACCGGCTAGTCGCTTTTCGCCAGTACGACGAAGACATTCACGAGATTCTCGACGAACCCGACGACGACGTCGCACTGGAACACGGCCGAAAGCTGTTGAGCCGACGGACGTTCAGCGCGACGATCGGTCTGACCGGCAGCCTCATCGCCGCCGCGACGCTGACCGACGCCCGGCCGATCATCGACCGGCTGCTCGGCCGCGGGATGCCCGAGACCGGGATCGCCGACCGGGTTCACGGCAAGCGCGCGGCGGTCGCCGGCCTCATCGGCTACATGTCCACCCGGTCCATCACCGTAATCAACAGCGTGCGAACAGGTTTGGCGTTGGCTCTGGCCGTCGTAGTGACGATCACGCTGCCGGTGCAGAACGGCCTGTGGGTTGCTCTCGGCGCGCTGGCGGTCCTGCGCAGCAGCGCGGCGACGACGCGGACCACCGTGGTACGCGCCCTGGTCGGCACCGCCATCGGGTTCGCCATCGGCGCCGCCGTCATCGCCGTGGTCGGCGTCGATCCGCTGACCTTGTGGATCCTGTTGCCGCTCGCGACTTTCGGCTCGACCTATGTGCTGGCGGTGGGATCGTTCACCGCGAGTCAAGCCATGTTCACCATGCAGGTGTTGATCGTGTTCAACCTGATGCGGCCTACCGGGTGGCAGGTCGGCTTCGTCCGTGTCGAAGATGTCATTCTGGGCGCCCTTGTCGGGCTTGCCGTTTCGCTGCTGCTGTGGCCGGGAGGCGCACAGGCGGCCGTCCAACGGGCCATCGAGGAAGCGGTTCTGGCTTGTTCGTGGTACCTCGACGCCGCGGTGACCCGGGTGACCCGGGGCGTGTCCCCGGAGACCGAGGCCACGGTGGCCGAGTTGGGTTCGGAAGCACTGGTGGCGGCCCGCACCCACGGCGACGCAGTGCGCGGGTACCTCGTCGAGACCGGCGGCACGATCGATGCCGCACAAGTGGAGAGCGCCAGCTTGATCCCGCGGCTGCGGACCGCCGGCGACATCATCGCCGACATCGTCCCGCCACCGCTGGGGGTCTACCCGCAGGCCCGACATGTGTTGGAGCGCCATGCAACGGCGCTGTGCAGCCGAATGGAGCAGGTGGACTCGCCGGCAGCCGCCGTGCCGGACATCGCCGACGACTTCGTGCCCGCGCTGCGGGCCGACGCCGCGGTGACGCCGCGCGCCGCAGAGTCCGCACTCCCCCTGGTCACCGTGGCAGCCAACCTCGGGGAACTGGAAGTGACCTACCCCGCGCTCGCTGAGCCCGTCGACGCCTGACCGGCCCCGGAGGAACGGGCGATCAGCCCAGCACCTCCTGGGCTGCGGCGCGCGCCTCGGCCGGTCCGCAGGTGCCCAGCACCGCCTCGGCGGCGTCGCGACACTGCTGCAACGTCACCGACGCCAACTTGGCGCCCACCGGGGTAACCGCCGACGCGGCCGCCGACAACGAGGTGATCCCCATCCCGGCCAACACACAGGCCAGCAGCGGATCGGCGGCGGCTTCGCCGCACACTCCGACCGGCTTGCCCTTGGCCTGGCCGGCCCGCGCGGTCTGGGCCACCAGTGCCAGGACGCCCGGCTGCCACGGATCGGTGAGGGTGGCCAGGTTCGCCGACATCCGGTCGGCCGCCATCGTGTACTGGGTCAGGTCGTTGGTCCCGATCGAGAGGAACTCGACATGCTCGAGAATCTTGTCGGCCAGCAGCGCCGCGGCCGGGATCTCGATCATCACGCCCGGATACAGGTCGCGTTCGCGGGCCAGGGCGGCGAAGCGCTGAGCCTCGTCGGGGGTGGCGATCATCGGGGCCATCACCCACGGTGTGCTGCCGGTCTTGGCGGCGGCCGCGGCGATCGCGTCGAGTTGGCGGCACACCAGGTCGGAGTCGATCTCGATGATGCGGAACCCGCGGACACCGAGGGCCGGGTTCTCCTCCTCGGGGCTGTTGACGAACTTCAGCGGCTTGTCCGAGCCCGCATCGAGGGTGCGGATCACCACCTTCTGACCGGGGAAGGCCTCCAGCACCTCGGCGTAGATGTCGGCCTGAGCCTCGACGGACGGCTCGGTGTCGGCATCCAGGAAGCACAACTCGGTGCGGAACAGGCCGATCCCCTCGACCGGTGCCTGCCGCGCCGCACGAGCCGCGGTGCCGTCGGCGACGTTGGCCAGGATCGAGATCAGGTGGCCGTCGGACGTCGAACCGGGCCCGGTCCAGCCGGCCATCGCCGCGGCGGCGACGTCCGACGCGGCGACTTTCGCCGCCGCGTCGGCCCGGTCCGGGTCGATAGAGATGGTCCCCCGGCTGCCGTCGATCAGCACCATGGTCCCGGCCGGCACCTCGTCGAGACCCTTGACGGCCACCACGCACGAAATGCCGAGCTGCCGGGCGATGATCGCGGTGTGGCTCGTCGGCCCGCCAAGGCTCGTGGCCAGGCCGACGATGCGGTGCGGGTCCAGGCCGGCGGTGTCAGCCGGCGCCAGATCCTCGGCGAACAGTATCGACGGCTCGACGGGCTCCGGCACCCCGGGGGCGGGCAGCCCGGAGAGTTCGGCGACGACGCGATCGCGGATGTCCTTGAGGTCGGTCACCCGCTCGGCCATCAGGCCGCCCATCTTGGTGAACATCTCGACGAACTGGCCCGCCGCGTCGTAGGTCGCCCGCACGGCGGGCTTACCCGCCTTGATCGCGTTTTCCGCCGATCCCAGCCAGGCCCGGTCCTGCGCCAGTTGGGCGGTGGCCGTCAGCACCTCGGAGGCCGGTCCGGTGACGGCCGCCGCGCGTTCACGCAGCTGAGCAGCGACGGTGGCCGCGGCCACGACGAACCGCTCCACCTCGGCCGCGCGCTCCCCCTCAGCGAGCTGACCGACGGGATCCAACTGGGAGATGTCGGGAAGCCGGTTAGCCCGGATGACAGGCGCAAAACGGACGCCCGGGACCACCGGGACGCCCTGCAGAACAGAGGATTCGGAAGGGCTCATGGGATGGATTAGAGCAAAACGTTGACAATCCCACATGGACGGCGGTAAAACCACACACATCAACATAAATGTGGTGTAAACCCACATCGGTCTGACGGGGGGCTCTGGATGTATCCAGAGGAGCGCCAACAGGCGATCGCCGCACAGGTGATCGCTCAGGGACGTGCCTCCGTCACCGAGCTGGCACAGACCTACGACGTGACCACCGAGACGGTCCGCCGCGACCTCGCCGTGCTGGACCGCGCCGGGGTGCTGCGCCGGGTCCACGGCGGGGCCGTGCCGACCCGGGCCCTGCATCTGGTCGAACCGAGCGTCGAGGCGCGTGAAGCCACCCGCGCCGCCCACAAGCAGGCTATCGCGCGCGCCGCAGCGGAGTTCTTCCCGCAGTCGGGCGCGACCATTCTCATCGACGCGGGCACCACGACCGCCCGATTGGCCGCACTGATCCCGGCGGACCGTGAACTGCTGGTGGTGACCAACTCGGTGCCGATCGCCGCCCGGCTGGCCGGCCTGGGATCGGTCTCGCTGCAGGTGCTGGGAGGGCGCGTCCGCGGCCTGACTCAGGCGATCGTCGGCGACCAGGCGCTGGCCACCCTCGCGGCATTGCGTGTCGACGTCGCCTTCGTGGGAGCCAACGGCATCACCGTCCGGCACGGGTTGTCCACTCCAGACCCGGACGAAGCGGCGGTCAAGCGGGCCATGGTGGCGTGTGCGAATTTCATTGTGGTTGTGGCCGATTCGTCGAAGGTCGGGCACGAGGAGTTCGTCAGCTTCGCTCCGATCCAGGCGCTGGACGTACTTGTCACCGACGCCGGGATCAGCCCGGCCTGCTGCGCGGAGTTGGCCGGCGAAGGTCTGGAAGTTGTTGTCGCACAAGGAGCCGCATGATCGTCACCGTCACACCCAATCCGAGTATCGACCGCACGGCGACCCTGCCGGGCGAACTGGTCCGCGGTGCCGTGCACCGGGTGACGTCGGTGTCCTCCGAACCGGGCGGCAAGGGCGTCAACGTGGCCCGCGCCCTGACTCTGGCCGGTCTCGACACCGTCGCGGTGCTGCCGGCCGCCGAACATGATCCGATCCTCGCCGGCTTACGGGCCCAGAGCGTCGCCTACCACGCGGTGCCGGTCGCGGCCGGGGTGCGGACCAACCTGACGATCACCGAAAACGATGGCACCACAACCAAGATCAACGAGCCGGGGGCGGCCCTGGAGCCGGCGGAAGCCGAGGAACTGGCGTGGGCCGTCATGCAGCGGGCCAAAGCCGATCACTGGGTCGTGCTGTCTGGTTCGCTGCCGCCGGGCCTGCCCGACCACTGGTACTCCGACATGGTGGCGGCGCTGAAAGCCCGCGGGTGCAAGGTCGCGGTGGACACCTCCGACGCTCCGCTGACCGCGCTGGCCGACCGGCTGGAGCACGCCGCCCCGGATCTGATCAAGCCGAATTCCGAGGAGTTGGCCGGCCTGATCGGAGTCACCGCGGAGTCGTTGGAGGACGCGGTGACCCGCGGTGACGCCGGCCCGGTGGTGGCCGCGGCCCGCCGGCTCATTGACCGCGGCGTGGGCGCCGTGCTGGCCACCCTCGGTGCGGCCGGCGCGGTGCTGGTCAACGCCGACGGGGGCTGGCTGGCGACCCCACCGCCGATCACGCCCCGCAGCACCGTCGGTGCCGGGGACTCGTCCCTGGCCGGCTATGTGCGCGCCGACGTCCTGGGCGCTGACGCCCCGGGCCGGCTGCAGATGGCCGTCGCCTACGGCAGCGGGGCCGCCGCACTGCCCGGTTCGGCGCTGCCCACGCCGGCCCAGGTCAATCTCGACGACGTGGCCGTCACGTCGGTGACCACCCCATCCCAAAAAACCCCAGCCCAACCAGAAGGTGCGCTATGACCGAACTCTCCATCATCGACACCGATCTGGTGTTTCTCGACGCGGACGCCGGATCGGACAAGGAGGCGGTGATCGGCCGCCTGGCGCAACTGGTCGCCGACGCCGGCCGGGCCGACGACGCTGCCGGGCTGCAGCAGTCGGCGCTGGCCCGCGAGGCGCAGTCCGCCACCGGGCTGCCCGGCGGCATCGCCATCCCGCACTGCCGCTCCGCAGCGGTCCGGACGCCCTCGATCGGGTTCGCCCGGTTGCGGCCGCCGGTCGACTTCGGCGCCAGCGACGGACCCGCCGACCTGGTGTTCCTGATCGCCGCGCCGGAGGGCGGCGGCGCCGAGCACATGAAGCTGCTGACCAGCCTGGCCCGCGCCCTGGTCCGTCCGGACTTCGTCCAGTCCCTGCGTGAGGCTCCCAGCGCGGAGGCCGTGGTGGCGCTGGTGGACGGCGTGGTGCACCCGGCCGAAACCGCTGCACCAGCGGCGGCGGCGGTAGCGGCGCCGGCGGTCAAGGCGGGGAAGTCCCTAGTCGCGATCACCGCCTGCCCGACCGGCATCGCCCACACCTACATGGCCGCCGACGCCCTGAAGATGGCCGCCGAGCGGGCCGGAATCTCGCTGACCGTCGAGACGCAGGGCTCCTCGGGCAGCACCCCGTTGAGCGCGGCGACGATCGCCGGCGCCGACGCCGTCATCTTCGCCACCGACGTCGGTGTCAAGGACCGGCAGCGCTTCGCCGGCAAGCCCGTGATCGCCTCCGGGGTCAAGCGGGCGATCAACGAGCCGGACACCATGATCGCCGAAGCCGTTGCGGCAGCGGATAATCCCAACGCCGCCCAGGTGCAGGGCGACGCGGCCTCAGCGGCCGCATCTTCGGCCGGCGGCGCGTCGGGCGGCCTCGGCTGGGGAACCCGGATACGGCAGATCCTGCTGACCGGCGTCAGCTACATGATTCCGTTCGTGGCGGCCGGCGGCCTGCTGATCGCGCTGGGTTTCCTGCTCGCCGGCTACGAGATCGCCAACAAGCCCGAGGGCAAGACGGATTCGCTGGCGCACATCATCGCCACCACCAACTCGCTGACCAACCTGCCCGCCGGCGGTCTGCGCGAATACCTGGGGGCGGTGTTGTTCACCCTCGGCGGGTTGGCGTTCGGGTTCCTGGTGCCGGCACTGGCCGGCTATATCGCCTTTGCGATCGCCGACCGGCCCGGTCTGGCTCCGGGCTTCACGGCCGGGGCGGTGGCGGGCTTCGTCGGGGCAGGCTTCATCGGCGGCATCGTCGGCGGCCTGATCGCCGGGTTCGCCGCGCTGTGGATCAGCAGTTGGAAAGTGCCGACGTGGTTCCGCGGGCTGATGCCGGTAGTGATGATCCCGCTGCTGGCCTCGCTGATCGTTGGGCTGCTGATGTTCCTGTTGCTGGGCCGGCCGCTGGCCGATATCACCGCCGGGCTGACCAACTGGCTGAACGGCCTGTCCGGCGGATCGGTGGTGCTGCTGGGCATCATCCTGGGCCTGATGATGTGCTTCGATCTAGGCGGCCCGGTCAACAAGGCGGCCTACGCGTTCGCCACCGCCGGGCTGAACATCGCCGAACCGGCCAGTCTGCGGATCATGGCCGCGGTGATGGCCGCCGGCATGGTGCCGCCGCTGGCCATGGCGCTGGCGACGACGCTGCGGCCGGGCTTGTTCAGTGAACCGGAGCGGGAGAACGGGCGGGCGGCCTGGCTGTTGGGAGCGTCGTTCATCTCCGAAGGAGCCATCCCGTTCGCTGCGGCCGACCCGTTCCGGGTGATCCCGGCCATGATGGCCGGCGGTGCGGTGACCGGCGGGATGATCATGGCCCTCGACGTCACGCTCAAGGCGCCGCACGGCGGCATCTTCGTGTTCTTCGCCATCGGCAAGCTGGTGTGGTTCCTGGCGGCGCTGGCCGCGGGGACGGTCGTCGCCGCGCTGGCGGTGATCGCGGCCAAGCAGTTCACCGGTGGCAAAACTGTCGCTCGATCCGGCCTCCCTTCCGCCGAAACCGCCGTATCGGCATAAGAGTTCTAGTAAAAATCAGCATTACGTCGATATCGATGCCACCTAGAAGGAGCACCCCATGCCCAGCAAGACCGTCACCGTCGGTTCGGCGGTCGGCCTGCACGCCCGGCCGGCCGCGATCATCTCCGAGGCAGTCGTGAACGCCGGCGTTCCCGTCACGCTTTCGCTCGACGGCGGCGAGCCGGTGGATGCGGGCTCGGCGCTGATGATCATGACCCTGGGCGCAGGCAACGGTTCTTCGGTGACGGTGACCGCCGACGACGATGCCGTCGTCGACACCATCGCCGCTCTGGTCGAGCAGGATCTCGACGCCTGACGGACGCGTGACCGGCGCCTGCCCGGCGCCGGTCACCATGATCCTCCAGCGCGCCCGAACCCCGAGTGCCCCGATCACCCGAAAACTGAAATCTTCCTTGGGATTTCACGCATGCCCGTGAATTGATTTGCAGCGCAGTCAAAACCTCGGAGAAGTTCACGATCTAGTCACCGGCGGGGTCGACGCGCCGGTAAAATCTGCTGGATGAACAAGATACGTTCCCTGGCGATCATCGTGTGGCTCGTCGCGGCGATTGCCGGAGTGCCGTTCTTCAGTCCACTCGCGAACGCTGAGCAGAAAACCCTGACGGTGGCCACCCGCAATGTCAGCCCGTTCATCATGACCGACGGGAACCTCAAGCGCGGCTTCACGGTCGACCTCATGGACGAGATCGCCAAGCGCAACGACTGGCAGATCAATTGGGTCGACTATCAGTCGGTGGCCGACATACTGAAGGCGGTCAAGGAGATTCGCGCCGATTTGGGGGCTGCGGCGATTTCAATCACCTCGGAGCGGTCGAAGGGCTTCGACTTCACCCAGCCGATCTATAGCGGCGGACCGCAGATCATGATTCCGGCCGGCCAATCCGAACCGTCAAGTCCAGGACTCGAGGACTTCCTGAAACTGCTGTTCTCCAAGACCGTCCTCGTCTGGCTTTTCGCCGCATTCGTGATCACGCTGCTGCCGGCCCACATCCTCTGGCTGCTTGAGCGCCGGCACCCCGATTCGATGGTCTCGAAGTCCTACTTCCCCGGCATCCTCCAGGCGTTCCGTTGGGGCATGGGCTTGATCGCCGGCACGTCCGACGACTCGCCGCGTAATTCCATCGCACGACTGCTCGCCGTGCTCTGGGGATTCGTGTCCATCATCTTCATCGCGTTCTACACGGCGACGCTCAGCGCGAATTTCACCGTGAACAAGATCGGTTCCCAGATCGACTCGGCGTCGGACCTGATCGGACGGAGTGTGTGCACGATCGCCAAGACGACCTCGTCGGCGGCGCTCGACCGCTTCGGCGTGAAGTATGATGGTGTCACCGCCATCGACGACTGCTACAAGGGCCTCAAAGACGAGAAGTACGAAGCGGTGGTCTACGACGCACCGGTGCTGACCTACTACGCCACTCAGGTGGCGCCAGGAACCGTCGACCTCGTCGGTGCAGTGCTACAGCACGAGGACTACGGAATCGCGTTCCGCAATGACAGCCCGCTGCGGGAGGCCGCCGACGATGCCCTGTTGAAGATGCGTGAAGACGGCACTGTTTCTCAAATCAAGCAAAAGTGGTTCGGTGCGGATTCTTCCAACAGCAACGGCTGACACGCCGCTCGGCTGCCGCGAGACGAAACTTGCTATGCGGACATTTCTTCGCGTAGAAAGTGGGATAATGCGTTAGTCCTATGTGCGGCAGCAAACGCGAGGGAGGGCGATGAGAATGCCCGCCAACCAGGTCGCCGCTGTCGGGCGAGTTGGCGCCCTTGCGGTGGCGCTGGGCGTGGGTCTGGCCATCGCAGCGATGCCCGCAGCGTACGCGGACAACCGTGGATCGGATGGATCCGCCGGTTCGCCGGATACCCAAGCCCCGGACACCCACACCGCGGACACCCCGGCTCCGGCCGCCCATCGCGGACGACCTGCCTCGGGCGACACCCCGACAGCCATTACGGACCCGGGCGTGCGAGGCGACAAACCCGGCCGACATCGGCGCAGCGAGACCGCCCCCGTCACGGTGAGTCCGTTCGCGGGCATCAACAGTGCCCCGGCGCCTGCGCGCTCCAACGAATCCGCGGTCAGGATCGACCAGTCGGAAGTGACCGACGAACCGGCCGCCCAGCCGGCGCAGGCAGTTCGGCCGGCACCGGACGAGCCGCCGCATGCGGCACCTCCGGATTCTGCTCTGGCTGCCGCTCGGCCGGCCGCCACCCACGCTGCCCCGGTGATGACCGCTGCGGCGGGCGCCGTGCCCCCCAGCACCCTGAGCGGCACGCTGCAGTCGTGGCTGGCCGGCAAGGGCGGGAACGACGCGCCCGCGGCGGCACCGCTGATGTGGGGCGCTGCCGCGCTGTCCCGCCGGGAACTCGACGGGGCACCATTGGCCGCCTTCGCGCGGCTGTTCATCGGGGATGGCACCCGGGACCATCCCAACGCCGGACTTCTGATCGGCAACGGCTATAGCTACACCGACTCTGCCGATTGCCCGGCCGGCGCCTGCACCGGCGGGAACGGCGGTCTGCTGTACGGGAACGGGGGCAGCGGATTCCACGGCGGCGACGGCGGTTCGGCCGGCCTGCTATTCGGCAACGGCGGGCGCGGCGGCCCCGGAATCGCCGGCGTCAACAACGGGGCCGGCGGACGAGGCGGGCGTGCCGGTTTCCTGTTCGGCAACGGCGGCAGCGGCGGCAAGGCCACGACCATCGTGGCCTATGAACGGGGCCCGGATGGCGCTCCGCGGATAGTCAGCGTGACCTACGGCGCTGCGGGCATCGGCGGTGCCGCGGGCGCGCTGGCCGGCAACGGGGGCGACGGCGGGGACGGCGCCGACGGGGTGCTGCCCGGCGAACCCGGGGGCGACGGCGCCGACGGCGGCGACGCGCCGGGCCTCGTCGGCAACGGCGGCAACGGCGGCCGGGGCGGACGGGGAGCCGATGGCGTAGCCGGTCTGGACGGGGCGGCTCCCGGAGCGGCCGGCGCTGCGGGCGGTGCCGGCGGGGACGGCGGGGCCGGCGGCGCGGGCGGCAAAGGCGGATCGGTCGCAGGCCGGGGCGGCAACGGCGGCCTCGGTGGCGCCGGCGGTGCGGGCGGTCGCGGCGGCAACGGTGCCACCGGTGCCGATGGCCGGCCCGGTGGCTCGGCCGGCGCAGGTGGCGCCGGCGGCAACGGCGGGGCTGGAGGTGCGGCCGGATTGCCGGGTGGCGGCGGGTCCACGGATCCCCGCAATCAGCCGGGGGTTGCCGGTGACGGCGGTCGCGGAGGAACCGGCGGGAACGCCGGGAACGCGGGCGCCGGCGGGCGCGGCGTGGATGGCACCGCCGGGTCGGCGACGTCGCGCGACGGTAGCGACGGGGGCGCCGGCGGACGTGGCGGTGACGGTGCGGCTGGTGGCGCGGCCGGCCTAGGCGGTGCCGCCGGCGCGGGATCCGGGGGAACCGCAGGTCTGGACGGCACCTTGGGGCGTGGCAGCATCGGCGCGGCCGGCGGCCGAGGTGGCAAGGGCGGCAACGGTTTTGACGCATCGGTGTTGGCTGACGGCAGCGCCGGCGGCAACGCCGGTTCCGGCGGGGCGGGCGGAACGGGTGGCGATGCCGGTTTGGGCCTGGCTCCGACCCGGGGCGGCGCCGGCGGGGCGGGCGGACTTGCCGGGACGGCCGGACGGGGGGCCCGTGGCGCCGACGGCGTCGACGGCACGATCGATTCCCGCGACGGCACCGACGGCGGGCCGGGCGGCCAGGGCGGTAACGGCGGCAACGGCGGGGCCGGGGGCCTCGGCGGGCGGGGCGCCGGCGGCGGCGCCGACGGGGCGACGGGCACGCTCGGGCAGACCAGCAACGGTGCCGGCGGCGGGCGGGGCGGCAACGGCGGAAGCGGCTTCATCGCCTGGGGTCTCGACGATGGCAGCGCTGGCGGTAGTGCCGGGTCCGGCGGTCACGGCGGGGCCGGCGGGAATGCCGGAATCGGCGCCAGCCCGGCACGGGGCGGCGACGGCGGCGCGGGTGGGAACAGCGGGGTTGCCGGTGACGGGGCCAGCGGCGCCGACGGCATCCCCGGCACCATCGATGCCCGCGACGGCTCCGACGGTGTCGCCGGCGGGCGCGGCGGCAATGGCGGCGACGGCGGTCTCGGCGGAGCGGGCGGACACGGATCGCGCGGCGGGTCCGACGGTGTCACCGGTGCTACCGGGCTGGCCGGCGACGGTGGCCACGGCGGTCCCGGCGGCAACGGCGGCAACGGTTTTGACGCCGCGGCGCTGCGCGACGGCAGCGCCGGCGGCAACGGCGGCAACGGCGCGGGCGGCGGCGCCGGGGGTGATTCCGGCACGGGAGCCGGACCGGCCACCGGCGGCGCCGGCGGCAACGGCGGCGATCCCGGTCGCGGCGGCAACGGCGCGGACGGCGACGCCGTCCACCTCGACGGGGGCGACGGCGGCGACGGCGGCCTCGGCGGTGCGGGCGGGCTCGGCGGAGCGGGTGTCACGCGCGGCGCGAACGGCGCTGGCTCGACGGCCCCGGCTCCCGGCGGCAACGGGGGCGACGGGTACGGCTACTCGGGAACCGGTGGGACGGGGAAGACCGGGGGCCGCGGCGGGGCCGGCGGCGACGCGGGCCAGTTCGGCAACGGCGGCAATGGCGGAAACGGCGGCAACGGCGATTCAGGCATCCCAGCTGCAGCCGGTGTTGACGGCGGTCCCGGCGCCGACGGCACATCGGGAGGCAACGGCGGTTCGGGTGGTGACGGCGGCGCCGGCGGCAACGGCGGTAAAGGCGGCACCGTCTCCGGCGTGGACGGCGCGGGCGGCAACGGCGGCAACGGCGGTCCGGGTGCCGACGGCGGCGCGGGCGGCAACGGCGGTGACTCCGCCACCCCGACCGCGGCCGGCGGTGCCGGCGGCAACGGCGGTGCGGGCGGCCACGGCGGCAACGGCGGCCAGGGCGGCACTGGTTCGTCGGCCGGACTGACCGGCAAGGGCGGCGACGGCGGCGACGGCGGCACCCCCGGGGCCGGCGGCAACGGCGCGAACGGAACCAGCGTCAACACTGCCGGCAGCGCGGGCGGCCCCGGCGGCACCGGCGGGATCGGCGGCGCGGGCGGTGCCGGCTCTCCGGCGGGCAGACCGGGCGTCAGCGCCCGGGCGACCGGGCTTGCTGGCGCCCCCGGCCTGGACTATGAAGCTCCCGTGGTGGCGGTTCCGGCCGTCAACAACAACGGAATCGCACCGCCCAGCGCGGCAGCGGTGGTCCCGCCGCCACCGCCGGCCCAGACTTCATCCGACTCCACGATTCCGGGCGCGGCGAGCTCACCTCCACCGGCCAGCCCTCCGCCCGCCGAACCCGCTCCCGCGGCGGCGGCCCCCCGTCAGCAGCCGACCGCTCAACCGGTCACGCCGGTCCAGCCCAAGGCCGCACCTCGCCATCGCGTCAAACCGGGTCGTCAGATCCGTGAGCGGATGAACTCGGGCAAGCCTTTCCCGACCAAGAATGAGGCGGACCTGTCCTACTCGCCGGACGAGCCGGCCAACGTGCTGGGCATCATTGGCCTGCTCCTGCTCGCCAGCATGCCGACTGCCCGCGCAGCGGCAGGCGCCAAGAAGTAGCAGGGACCGCTCAGGCAGCGGCTTCCTCGTGAGCGTCGGCTTCCTTCTCCAGCGCGCTCTTGCGCAGTTCGCGCATGAGGGTGGCGTAGACCACGACGACTGCGATACCGAGGGCGATCTCGCACCAGAAGAACGCGAAGAAGTCGAGGAGAACGCCGAGCGGCGGGACGCCCGGAACGAAGCTGCGCATCGCGGGAAATGCGAAGAGCAACACCAGGATCAGCGGGATCATGAATCGCACGCTCTCCGACGCGCCGCCACGCAACAACCAGAACAACGTCAGAATCACGATGGTCGTCAGCGTCAGCATCAGCATCGACGTGAACAGTGCGAAGAACAGCGTGGTCGGGGCGCGCGTCACCCGAAGAGTGAGATCGCGGACGCTGCCGATGGCCGACTTCGTCTGCGATGTGATCTCGACGAGGTAGCCCGGGCTCGATGCTTCGACCGACAGGGCTGTCGGGATGGGCGTGCCGTCGGCATCGGTCACCTCGAGTCGCATCGTCGATTGGTACCGGTCCAGCGGATACATGGTGATGGTGCCCGACCGCAGCGGGATGCGTACGTCGGCCGGCAACATGATCTGCCCGGCCTCGTAGGAATCGTGGACCACGTCGGCACCGCCGATCACGACGACATGGACCGGTTTGCTGAGGAAGTTGGTGTCGGCGGCCAGCGCGCCGACCGGTTCGAAGGCGAGCCGTAGGCGCACCACTTTGTCCGCAGGCGCGACGTCGACGACGTTCGCGGTGATGCGAATGCCGTCCGCCGAATTCGGGTCACCGGCCGCCATCGACGAGTGGCGGGACTTCATGAACGACGACATGATGAACAGGACGAAAGTGCCGATGATCATCAGCGAAACGACGGCAATAATCGGCCATTTCCAGCCGCGTCGCCGAACCGCCGGCGCGTCGGGTTGATCGACCGATGTGGCCATAGCCTTCCCATGTTAGCGATGACACGGCTCTACCGCGCGACATTGGCGAATATCGTTACCCGAGGCCCTTGAGCATCAGGTTCCAGTACATGAACGGCAACCCGTACTTCTTCAAGTACCAGTATGGCCGATGCGGGATCGTCGGATTCAGCCCGGGGAAGGACGGCCTGAGGTTGAAGTCGTAGTCGAACTCGGCCAGCAGCATGTCGTGGGTCGACGTGACGATCGGGCACGACGCGTACCCGTCGTAACTCGCTGTCAACGGCCGGCCCTTGAGGTGCGACTCGATGTTCTCCACGACGACCGGCGCCTGTTTGCGGATGGCGGCGCCGGTTTTGGAGTTCGGCGACGAGCCCGCGTCGCCGAGGGCGAACACGTTCGGGTAGCGGACGTGCTGCATGGTGTGCTTGTCGATCTCGACGTAGCCGGTCGGCTCGCTGGTGGCCAGCCGGCTGGTCTTGATCCAATCCGGCGCCGACTGCTTGGGCACCGCGTGCAGCATGTCGAAGGAGAGAATGGTCGTCGTCCCCGCTTCTCCTTCACCACCGACCGGGGTCACGGTGACCTTGCGCGAATCGCCGTCGACGGCGGTGATCTCCGAGAGCGTGTGCAGCTGAATGCCGTAGTCGGCGATCACCGTGTCCAGGCTGTCGGCGATGGCGGGGATCCCGAAGATCCGGGGCGTGGGCACCACCAGGTGGATGTCGATGTTCTTCAGCACACCCTGCTTTCGCCAGTAGTCGGCGGCCAGGTAGGCGATCTTCTGCGGCGCGCCCGCGCACTTCATCGGACCCGAGGGCATCCCGAATACCGCTGAGCCGCTGCGGGTTCCACGGATGAAGTCCCAGGTGCGCGGCGCCAGGTCGTAGCGGTAGTTCGACGAGACGCCGTTGCGGCCGAGCGTCTCGGTCAGTCCCTCGGTCTTGTTCCAGTCCAGCTGGATACCCGGGCACACCACGAGCACGTCATAGCCGTAGGTCGAACCGTCCTCACAGGTCACCGCGTTGGACTCCGGATCGACCTCGCTGGCGGCCTTGCGAATCCACACCGCGTCCTTGGGCATCACCGAGGCCTCGGACCGTTCAGTGGTCGAGGCCTTGGCCTGGCCGCCGCCGACCAGCGTCCATAACGGCTGGTAGTAGTGCTTGTCGGACGGTTCGATGACGGCGACGTCGGTGTAGCCCTTGCGGAGCATCCGGGCGGCCACGGTGATCCCCGCGCTGCCGCCGCCGATGATCAGGACCTGGTGTTTCGCGGTGGTGCTCATGGTTGAAAGACTCCCTCGTGCGCTAAGCGTTCTGTGTGGCCTCGTCCCACGCGTTGTACCCGCCCAGCAGATCGCTGACATCGTCGAAGCCGTTCTTGCGCAGCAGGCTGGCCGCCATGGAGGAGCGGTAGCCGCCGGCGCAGTAGACGACCGTCGGCTTGCGCGGATCCAACTCCCCCAGCTTATCGGGCAGCTGTCCGACCGGGATATTGACCGCGTGGCCGATCACGCCGGCCTCGGTCTCACCGGGATTGCGGACGTCGACCAGCTGCAGCTCAGGGACGTCAGCGATGCGCTCGCCGAGGGCATTCGCGGTCAGCCGCGAGGCGACCTCGACGTCCGTCCGGTTCTCGAACATCACCGCGTACGGGTCCTTGAGGTAGCCGACCACCCGGTCGAATCCGATCCGGGCCAGCCGGTTCTTGCCCTCCAGTTCCCGCTCGGGCTCGGTCAGCAGGATGATGTCGTCCTCCGGCTTGACCACCGAACCGGCGAACTCCGCATAGCGGCCCTCGAGCCCGATGTTGACCGCGCCCTTGAGGTGGCCGAGGGCGAACTCCTCCGGCAGCCGGCCGTCGACCAGCACCGCACCGCCCTTCACCGCGCCGCGAACCTCGGCATAGGTCATCGCCTTCGGCATCTCCGACTCATCCAGCAGCTCGCGGCCCTTGCGGTTGAGGATCGCGTTGTAGACGAAGTAACCCGGCGCCGGGGGCTGGCCCTCGGTCACCAACTGGACGAACTTGGCCTTGTCCGACGCGCGCAGCGCGTAGTTGGTCTTGCGCTGCTCGCCCATCGTCGACCACAACTCGGTCGACAGGTTCTTGCCGCACGCCGAGCCCGCACCGTGGGCCGGGTACACCTTGGTGGCGTCCGGCAGCGGCATCAGCTTGTTGTGCAGCGAGTCGTACAGCTTGTCGGCGAGTTCCTCTTTGGTGAACCCGATCGACCCCAGCAGGTCGGGGCGACCCACGTCACCGATGAACAAGGTGTCACCGGTCATCACGCCGTAGGGTTCGGTGTCGCCGGCATGCTCGTAGACCACGATGCTCATCGACTCCGGGGTGTGGCCCGGGGTGTGGCGGAACTCCAACTGAACGTCGCCCAGCGAGTAGCGGTCGCCGTCGTCGACGGGCATGAAGTCGAACTCCGGCTTGGCCACCGAGGAGTAGACGATCTTGGCGCCGGTGGCCTCGGCCAACTCCAGGTGACCGGAGAGGAAATCGGCGTGGAAATGGGTCTCGATGACCAGTTCGATGGTCATGCCGAGTTCCTTGGCGTCGGCGATGTACTCGCTGACG
This sequence comes from uncultured Mycobacterium sp., assembly GCA_964629725.1. GTDB lineage: Bacteria > Actinomycetota > Actinomycetes > Mycobacteriales > Mycobacteriaceae > Mycobacterium. Next base: position 21,157 of record CAZVST010000039.1, on the reverse strand, counting down.
TCGCGCTGCGGGTCCACCACGACGGCGCGGCCGGTGGTCTCGTCGCCGATCAGGTAGGACGCGTGCGACAGGCAGTCGAGGTAGTACTGGTTGAGCTTCATGGTGTGTCTCCTTGATCTAGGCGAGGGCGAGAAAGAGTTTTTCGAGTTCGGCTTCGGAGAGGCAGCCCGGTGATTCATTGGCGGCGCACTCCCGCAACCCGGAGGCGACGAGCTTGAATCCGGCCCGGTCGAGTGCCTTCGATACCGCGGCCAGCTGGATCACGACATCCTTGCATTCGCGACCCTGCTCGACCATGGCGATGACGCCGGCCAGCTGTCCTGGGCTCGGCGCAGTCGATGCACGATCTCGACAACACTGCGTTCATCGGTCAGCACGGGCATCTCCTCCTTCGACATATATACCACCGGGGGTATCTGGATCTCAGAGTACATACCCCCGCGGGTATATACAAGACGCGGGCCGGAATCATCGCCGTTTTGGCAGCCGTTAAGGGTGATCGAGGTGAACGCGCTGGACCGGATGCCGTACAGACGGAAAGTCGGATCGATCCGGTTCCCGGTTGGATCCCGCGGTTCATGTTCATCGCCGAAGGCATCCAGCACGATCCAAAAAGCTCCACATCGCAACGGATTGCAGCTCAACAGAGTTTAAGGATTTCTCATGTCTGTCGGTCGGGGTCAACCTCTAGAATTTCCGACGAACGATGTTGACGACGCCCAATTCGATTCCGCCATTGGCCCGTGGACAATTGCCGCGATGGCACTGGTCCTGGTCATCATGCTCGCGGTTTTCTTCCTCAATGGCCAGATCTCACCTGGAACCTGAGCGGCTGGAAACTCGACTGCTGGGTGGAACCCCCACGGTGATCGCGTGACGTCTTCAATTTTGCGCATCCTGGGCATGCTGGCCCTGTGCGCAGCGTTGTGCGTCTGCCACCCCGAGACGGCACACGCCAAACCGCCGCCGGTCGCCACTGCTTCGGGGCAGACGTTCACGTTGTTCGATCTGGGCACACCCGGCCCGCTCGCCTTTTATGGTGATCAGGGAACCGCGGAACTGACGTTCCCGGTGTCCCGTGGCCTGCTGCCGGCCACGCTGAACGCCACCATCGAGACACCGGTCAATGTCCGCAGCGGGCTCATCGCGGTGACGCAGAAGGACCGGACCATAGCCCGGGTGCCGCTGCCGCTCACCGACCAAGCGCAGATCGTGATCCCCCTGGCCGGTGCCGCGATCGACGACAACGCCGTCACGGTGACACTGCAGACGTCGCTGGTGCCGGTGGAGGGCTACTGCCTGGACCCGACCAGGCCGCTGCGGCTGACCAACGGCTCCGTCACGTTCAGCGGATCGGAGCTTGCCCCGGCCAGCGTCGCCGATTTCCTGCCGCCGTTCCTGCGCAAGCTCACCATCGCGATCCCGGCGGCACCGGCCAAGGCCGAATCCGACGCCGCGGTGGGGCTCGCCGCCGCCGTCAGCGCGTACTACGGCCAGCAGCCCACGGCCATCGTGGTGACCAAACTGGGCTCCAGCCTGCCGGCCGCAGGACCCTTCGAGCGGCAAATCGCCATTCAGCAGGGTCCGGACAGCGGCGTCGCACTGCAGCGGGTGCCCGGTGCGCTGCCCAATCTGCGGATTTCCGGACCCGAGGGCGAGCTGACTAACCAGAGCAGGCTGCTGACCTCCGACATCTCCCGACTCGCACTGAGCTCCAAGGCGGTGGTGGGACCGCTCAAGAAAGTTTCGCAGCTGGCCGGCAACGTGACCACGCTGCGGGCTCTCGGCCAGCCGGTGGTCTCGGCCGTCGCGTTGTCACCCCAGGTGGCCCTCGGCGTGGACCAGACCCGGATGGGACGGCCCGCCAAAGACGTTCGGGTCCAGCTGATCGGCTCCTACACGCCGCCGCCCGACGCCGTCGCGGCCCGGTTGGCGGCCATCGTCGGTGGGGAGACCGTCGATACCTGGTCGGTCGACGGAACAGGCCTCATCGACCGGTGGGTCGCCGTGCCCGACCGGCTCCTGCAGCGCTACACCACGCTGGGTATATCGCTGAACATCGCCGGGAACACCGGACGGTGCGGAGAGTTTCAGCCGCTGACTCTGACGATCAACGGTGACAGTGTGGTGCAGAGCGCCGCCGCCGACCCGCCGGTGCCAGGTGGATTGCAGGCGCTCCCGCAGGCCCTGATGCCACGGACTCTGGTGGGGATCAGGTCTGAGTCGTTCGCCGACACCGTCCGGGCAACCGCGCTCGCCGTCGCCATGCAGCGCCTGAGCGCGTTACCCATCGACACCGCGGTCACCAGCGTCGAGGAGGCACTGGTCAGCCCGTTCCCGGCGATCATCGTGTCCCCGGACGGCTGGGATCACCCGGAGATGACGTTGCCGGTCAGTGCCGATGGCGCACGGCTGAGTCTTGAGGGGATGGCCGGCGACGGCCAGTCGACGACCCTCGCGCTGAATCCCGACCTCCGATACGGAACATTGCAGTCGTTCGTCGCGGGCGGTCGTTCGGTGCTGGTGGCCACCTCGAACGCCGCATCCGGGCAACTCGACGCGCTGCTGCGCTGGATGAGCGACGATCCGCGACGGTGGTCGCAGCTGGATGGGACGGCGGTGATCGCCGCACCGGGCCAGGAACCGGTGGTCGTGGGCCCCCAGCCCGGCATCGGCGGCCCCGTGACCGACAACCACCGCGACGTGGCGCGCTGGTGGGTCGGCGGAGTGCTCGCGGCGGCGGCAGTCAGCGCAGCGGCACTCATGGCACTGCGTTCACGACGACGGCGATGACCCGGTCAACGCGGTGACCGCAGAAGCAGTCACGGCCGGCATGCCGGCCGCAGGCCCGCTCGGATCGGCGGCGGAGCCCAGGTACAGGGCCGACACCATCGCGCGGCTGACGGTGCGGTGGCTGTTTCTGGCCGTGGCCACGGCGTTCGCATTCCGCGAATCCCTTGAGAGCCTCTACGAAAGCACCGTGGGGGGCAGCCTCAACGGATATCTGTGGTTGATGCCGCTCGCGGCCGTCGTCGCCCTGATCGGCATCGCTCGACGGGACCGCAGGGAGATTCCGATCCACGACCGGCAGACCGACGTCATCGTCGGCGGGCTGTATCTGGGTTTCGCGCTGATGCTGCAAGGCATTCTGCTGCAGCGGTATTCGCAGTACTTCCATCTGCTCCGGGTCGACCTGGCCGCGATGTGGTTCTTTGTCGCGGGATCATCCATGCTGCTGTTCGGCCTTCGCCCAGTTGTGCGCTTCGCCTGGGTATGGGTCGTTCCACTGATGGGATTCCCGCTCGGCTACCAGCTCACGGTGATCCTGTTCGGAGGCAACCGGCCGTCGGCGGGCATGGCGTCGCTGGCGGTGGCCGCGGCCGCGACGGCCGTTTCCGTGGGCCGCACCCGCAGTCGCGCGTTGATCGGGGCGGTAGTCGCTCTATTGGTGGGGCTGATCACGCTGGCCGCGATGGCGACGTTCGTGCCAGATGCGCCGCTGTTCGCCTTCCAGACGGTCCCCGCTGCCCTTGCGATGGTGCTGGCCGGCATGAGCCTGTATTTCTACGCGCGCCGAGGGCGGGTCAAACGGGTCTTGGGAAGACGGTTGGAGCCGATGGCCACCAGGCAGGCCTGGGCCGGTATTGCGGTGGTCGCGGTGGTCGCGGCCGCGCTGTCGCTGATGAGCCTCCCGCCCCCGGCAAGCAATCCCGTCCTGATGGCGGGCATGACGTTCGGGCGCCCACTGGCCGCTCCGGCCGGTTGGCACGAGACCGCGGAGTCCGACTACCCGTGGGTGCGCCGGCTCTACGGCCGAGACGCCGACCTGTTCCGTCAGCGGTTCGTCGCCGATGCCGGCAACCCCGCCTGGGACAAGTTCGCCCGCCCGCGAACGGTGATCGTCGACAGCACCAGCACCTGGCGGCCGATCTCTCTTCAGGTGTATCCGTCCATGGTGCTCTATGACGAGTCGGCGAGCCGGATCAGCGACCCGAAGTTCATCGACCTCGGCAGCGGGGTCACCGGGTCGATGGTCACCGTCGTCGACGACAAGGCGTTTCTGACCTACAACCTGCTCACGTGGACGTGGCGCAGTGAGGGCTCGGCCCAGCGCATCGTGATCGCCTCGGTCGACAACCATGAAGACGACGCAGTGTTTCCCGAGCCCAGCGGCGGCCTGCCCGCCACGTTGCGGACGATGTTCGCGATCTTCTTCCGCGGCAACCAGGCCACCTGGAACAGCGACCCGGTGTTCAAGGACGTCGAGATGCTCACCGAATTCGGCCGGGGCCTCGTGCAGGCCCAATTGCATCGGGCCCAAGCGGGTCGCGCGCAGGCATGACGCGCGTCGTGAGTGAGCAGGATCAGGAACGCGCCCTGCACCGCGCCATCAATCTCCTTCGCGAGGACGATCCGATACGTTCCGCGTCGGTCGCCGTGGTGGGCTGGCAGCGTGCGGTGCTGTGGTCGATGCTGGCCGTCACGGTTGGCTTTGCGCTCTGGCGGCCGTTGCAGACCGCCGTCGCACTGATCGGACTGTGCACCCTCGCCTATGTGATGACGATGGTCGACCGGGTGTTGATCTTCCGCCAGGGGTTGGCCTACCGCGCGGTCGTCATCTCGGATGAGGAAGCGCGGTCCATCCCCGACTCTCGACTGCCCCGCTACACCATCCTGGTGCCGGCCTACGACGAACCTGAAGTGGTGGGAGATCTGCTGGCCGCCATGGCCGGGCTGGAATATCCCGCCGACAAGGTGGAAGTGCTCCTGCTGCTTGAGGCCGACGACGAGGTGACCATCAGCGCCGCACGCGGTTACCAGGATTCCGCCATCGTCACACTCGTGCTGGTGCCGCCGGCGGACCCCCGGACCAAGCCGAAAGCCTGCAACTACGGCCTGCAATTCGCGACGGGCGACATCGTCACCATTTACGACGCGGAGGACCTTCCGGAACCGCTGCAACTGCGTCGAACGGTCGCCGCATTCGCCAAGCTGCCGTCCGAAGTGGTCTGCGTGCAATCCAAGCTCGGTTACCACAATTCGCATCAGAACCTGCTGACCGGATGGTTCACCGCCGAATACAACCTCTGGTTCGGTTACCTGTTGCCCGGCATGATGCGCAGCAAGTCGCCCATCCCATTGGGCGGGACGTCGAACCACCTCCGCCGCGAGGTTCTTGAGAAGATCGGGGCGTGGGATCCGTTCAACGTCACCGAGGATGCCGATCTGGGCTTGCGTATTCATGCACTCGGGTACCGGACGGCGGTGCTGGACTCCACCACTCTGGAGGAGGCCAACAGCGACCCGATCAACTGGATCCGGCAACGCTCCCGGTGGTACAAGGGCTATCTGCAGACCTGGCTGGTGCACATCCGACGGCCTGTCCAGATGTGGAAGTCGGTCGGGCCCCGTTCCTTCGTCCGGCTCACGTTGATACTCGCTGGGACACCGATCATCGCTGTGCTGAACATCTTGTTCTGGTTTATCACCATCCTGTGGTTCCTCGGCCAGCCGGCCGTGGTCGTCGACGTCTTCCCGGCATTCGTCTATTTCCCCGCACTGATCGCGCTGATCATCGGCAACGGGGCGACGCTCTATATGAACCTGCTGGCCTTGCGTGAGGACGACCGCGCTGACCTGATCGTGCCTGCGCTGACGGTGCCGGCGTTCTTCGTGATGATGAGCGTGGCCGCCAGCAAAGGCGTCTATCAGCTGATTCGCAATCCGTCCTACTGGGAGAAGACCTATCACGGTCTGACGCACCGGCCGGAGGCCGAGCCCACCGCCGACTCATGAGGCGGTTGTCGAACCGCAGGCTCAAAGTCCTGGCATTTGCGGTGTCCTTCGCGCTCTACGTCGGCGTCGGGTACTGGCTGGAAGTTCGTAACGGCTTCATCCTCGGGGATTCACTGGCCCGCGTCGCAGCCTCCCAGAGCGTGCTGTTCAGCCGAGACCCGCACCTGGCGGCCATCGGCTTCATCTTCACGCCGCTGACGGCCACGGTGCAGCTTCCATTCATCGCCATCAGTCCCTACTGGCCCGCGATGGCCGAACGGGGGTTCTCGGCTAGCGTCATGTCGGCGGTCTTCATGGCGGGTGCCGTGGTGCAGATCCTGTCCATGGGCATCGATCGCGGATTGCCACGCTGGTACGGGGCCACTATTGCCGCCCTGTTCGCAATGCACCCGATGATCGTGTTCTACGGCTCGAACGGAATGAGCGAGGCGCCGTTCGTCTTCTTCATGGTTTGGGCGGTCCGCCGCCTGATCCTGTGGATGGTCGACGACGATGTGCACCACCTCATCGTGGCCGGCGGCATCGCCATGGGACTGGCCTACCTCACCCGGTACGACGCTGTGGCCTGCATCGCCGCTGCCGGTTCGGTGGTGGCCATCACCACCTATCTGCGTGCTCCCCGGCCACCCCGGATTCTTCGGGCACTGCTGGACCTCATCATCACCAGCGGCCCGGGCCTTGCCGCGTTCATGGGCTGGGCCGCCGCGAGTTGGCTGATCACCGGGGAGGGCTTCGCGCAGTTCACGTCCGAGTACGGCAACAAGGCCATTCTCATCCAGTCCGGTGCGACTGATCCCGGGCTGCTCGGCGGCTTGTCGTTCGCGCTGACGTGCATTTTCCTCCTGGCGCCGACCCTGTTGTTGCTGGGAGCCTGGGCAGCATTCATTCGGTGGCGCCGGCCCAGAATGACGATGCTCGTCCCGCCCGTGGCCGTATTCGGTGCCGCATTAGCTTTCCAGTCCATCACCTACGCCACCGGGGGAACGTTCGCATTCCTGCGCTTCTACATCATCGCCATCCCGCTGACCGCGACGCTGGCAATGCTGGCCGTTCCCGACGGCGATTTCATCCCCGCGATCCGCCCCGGCCGTAATGCCCCTCCGGCCTCGCCCATCCCGTCGACCCGCGGCGGCGACCGCCATCTGCCGGTAGCCGCGGCATTCTCGGTGTGCCTGCTGGTGGCCGGGTGGGGGATGAGCCTGCCGAGGTACGCGCCCCAGGAGTACGCGCTGGGGGCAATCCTGGACCCGGAACCGGACAGCGTCAGTCCGAAAATGGCCGATGAGCGCCGGATCGCCCGGACGTTCTCCACCGAACGGGCCATCGCGCGACACCTCGATGACCTCGATCTGCCGGAGAGTTCGGTCATCACCGACACCGTGTACGGGTTCGCGATCGTCGCCGCATCCCGCAAACCCAAGACCTTCGTGCTGCCGTCGGATCCCGACTTCGTTCGCATCCTCAATGACCCGTCCAACCGCGGCGTGCTGTACATGCTGGCCGTGCCGCCCACCGGTCGTGGAAAATCCGACACCCTCAACAGGCGGTACCCGACCCTCTACGACACCGGCGCCGACGTCGCCACGCTGGAACTGGAAGCGCCCAATGACGGCGACGGCCAACCGAACTGGCGCATCTACCGGGTCAACGAACCGGACCCAGGCGGGTAGCGTCGGCCCCATGGGCCCCGCCCTCATCGGGTAGTAGCCCATCGACTCGTCTTAAGCCATCCACTCACGGCTTGAGCCACCAGCGTTCGAGAACCCGCGCCAGACCGTCGTCGTCGTTCGGTGCGGTCACTTCGTTGGCGGCGGAGATGGCCTCGGGATGGGCATTGCCCATGGCGACGCCGTGGCCGGCCCAGCGCAGCATGGGGATGTCGTTCGGCATGTCGCCGAAGGCCACCACATCCGCGGCGTCGATCTCCAGCGGACGCGCGACGTCGTGCACGCCGGTGGCCTTGGTGATGCCGATCGGGCTGATCTCGACCAGCCCGTCGTTGGTGGAGTAGGTGACGTCGCCGAGCATGCCGACATGCCGGTTGAGCGCGGCGGCCAGCTCCGCACTGGGCATGCCCGGCCTGCGCACAAGCAGTTTGACCGCGGGCGCGCTCAACAGGTCCTCGTAGGACACCTCGGTGTTGTCCGGGTTCAGCCAGGCGTGCTCGTAACCGGGCGCGCTGACGAACTGCGGCGTTGCCGTGTCGTGGGCACTGCGGCCGATGCGCTCGGCCGCCAGACCCGCCCCGGGGACCACCCGCACCGCGATCTCCGCGAGTTCGGTCAGTACGTCGACAGGCAACGTCCGCGCCGAGATGATCCGGTCGGTGGCGGCGTCGTAGATCACCGCACCGTTGGCGCACACCGCCATCGGTGCGAACCCCAGCTCCTCGACGACCGGCGGGATCCACCGGGGCGGGCGTCCGGTCGCCAGGACGAACTGCACACCACCGGCGACGGCCGCGGCCACCGCCTCCCGGGTCCGCGCCGTGACGCGTTCGTTCGGATCGAGCAGGGTGCCGTCGACGTCGGTGGCGATCAGGGCCGGCAGCATCAGTGGCGCTCCGCCGCGCGGCGGGCGCGCTCGGCCAGTTCGGCCGCTTCGATTCCTCTGGCCTCAGCCGGCGTGGGGGCGCTGCCGCCCAGCCGGGCCGGCACCCACCAGGCCCCCGCCGGGTGCGGGTACTGCTCCTGCACCTCGTGCAGGTTGGTGTTCATCTCGGCCCGCACCTGGGCGTCCAGATCCTCGATGGTGCCCACCGGGGCAATCGGCTCGCAGGCCCTGATGACCCACGGAATGTTGTTGCGGCGCAGGTTCTTCGGATGGTCCTTGGTCCACATCCGCTGCGATCCCCAGATGATCAGCGGGACGATGGGCACCTGGGCCTCCAGCGCCATCCGCACCGCACCGCTCTTGAACTCCTTGAGTTCGAAGCTGCGGCTGATGGTCGCCTCCGGGAACACCCCGACCAGCTCACCGGCCCGCAGGTACCGCACCGCCTCGGCGTAGGCACCCGCACCGGCCGAACGGTCCACCGGGATGCAGCGGGTATGCCGGATGATCCAGTCGACGGCGCCGACCTCGAGCATCTCCGCCTTGAGCATGAACCGGATACGGCGACGTCGCTGCCGGGTCGCCAGCCCGGCGGGCAGATAGTCGATGTAGCTGACGTGGTTCATCGCGACGACCGCACCACCGTGCGCAGGAATGTTCTCCATCCCCTCGTAGGTGATCGTGGTGCCACGCGTCCGGGCGGCGACGGCCGCCGAGATCTCGATGCTGCGGTAGACGGGTTCCATCTAGACCGCTCCCCCACCGCCCCGCTCTAAGCGCCGCGCCGCCCGTTCGGCGAGCTCGGCCGCTTCCAGTCCGGCGGCTTGGGCCATCGTCGGCGCTCCGCCGCCGAGCCGGTGCGGAACCCAGAATTCGCCCTCGGGGTAGGGACCGTAGGCGTCCTGCACCTGGTCGAGCAGATGCTGCATCCGTGACCGCAGAAGCGCGGTGAGCTCGACGGGCGGCAGGGTCGGCTGGATGGGTTCGCCGACGGCGATGTGGATCGGCACCTTGGGCCGCCACATCTTCTTCGGGTGGTCCTTGGTCCAGATGCGCTGAGCGCCCCACACGATGTGCGGAATGATCGGGACATCGGCCGCAATCGCCATCCGGGCGGCGCCGGACTTGAACTCCTTGAGTTCAAAGCTGCGGCTGATGGTCGCCTCCGGATAGACGCCGACGAGTTCTCCGGCTTTGAGCGCCTGCACGGCGGCATCGAACGAAGCGGCGCCGCTGGCCCGGTCGACGGGAATGTGGCGCAGCTTGCGCATAACCGGCCCGGTCACCTTGTGATCGAACACTTCCTGCTTGGCCATGAAGCGGATGAAGCGGCGCGGAGCGTTCCGGTAAAACGGCAGGCCGGCGAAGGTGAAGTCGAGATAACCGGTGTGGTTGATGGCCAAAACCGCCCCGCCGGTGGCGGGCAGGTTCTCCGTTCCGGTGATGGTGAACCTCAGCCCCTGGACGCGCCACATCGTCCGGACGCACGCGATCACACTCTCGTAGGCAGCCTCCACAACCGCCAGCCTACCCAATGACGGCTAAGCTCATGGGCGACTGCGTCACTCGCGGGAAGGGGATTTATGCAGGTCACCAGCATCGGCCACGCCGGATTCCGGATCGACACCGCGGCGGGGAGCATCCTGTGCGACCCGTGGGTCAACCCGGCTTACTTCGGTTCGTGGTTCGTCTTCCCCGACAACAGCGGACTGGACTGGGACGCCCTCGGCGACTGCGACTACCTGTACGTCTCCCATCTGCATCTGGACCACTTCGACGCGAAGCTGCTCCGCGAGCACGTGAACAAGGACGCCGTGGTGCTACTGCCGGATTTCCCGGTACCCGACCTCAAGCGGGAGTTCGAAAAACTCGGCTTCCACCGGTTCTTCGAGACCGAGGACTCCGTCAAGCACCGGGTGAGCGGCCCCAAGGGCGACCTTGACGTGATGATCATCGCGCTGCGCGCACCGGCCGACGGCCCGATCGGTGACTCCGGCCTGGTGGTCTCCGACGGCACCACGACGGTGTTCAACATGAACGACTCCCGGCCGCTGGCGCTGGACGTGCTGGAACCGGCGTTCGGCCACATCGACGTGCACATGCCGCAGTACTCCGGGGCGATCTGGTACCCGATGGTCTACGACATGCCCGAGCGCGCCAAGGAGGCGTTCGCCACCCAGAAGCGTCAGCGCGGCATGGACCGCTGCCGCCAGTACATCTCCGACGTCGGCGCCACCTGGGTGATCCCGTCGGCCGGCCCGCCGTGTTTCCTCGACCCGGAACTGCGGTTCCTCAACGACGACGTAGGCGACCCGGCGAACATCTTCCCGGACCAGATGGTGTTCCTCGACCAGTTGCGTCAGCACGGGCACAACGGCGGGCTGCTGATGATCCCGGGGTCGGTGGCGGATTTCCATGGATCGCAACTGATGTCGCTGACCCACCCGCTGCCGGACGACGAGGTGGAGAAGATCTTCACCACCGGCAAGGCCGACTACATCGCCGAGTACGCCGAACGAATGGCTCCGGTCCTGGCAGCCGAGAAGGCCGGTTGGGCCCCGGCGACGGGCGAGCCGTTGCTCGACCTGCTTCGCGCCCGGCTCGAACCGTTCATGCTGCAGAGCGACCAGATCTGCGACGGCATCGGCTATCCGGTCGAACTCAAGATGGGGCCGGAGACCGTCGTGGTGGACTTCCCGAAACGCGCTGTGCGCGAGCCGATTCCGGACGAGAAGTTCCGCTACGGCTTCGAGATCGCGCCGGAGTTGGTGCGGACCGTGCTGCGCGACAACGAGCCGGACTGGGTCAACACCATCTTCCTGTCCACCCGGTTCAAGGCATGGCGAGTCGGCGGCTACAACGAGTACCTGTACACGTTCTTCAAGTGCCTGACCGATGAGCGCATCGCCTACGCCGACGGCTGGTTCGCCGAGGCGCACGACGACACCTCGACGATCACCCTGGACGGCTGGCAGGTGCAGCGCCGCTGCCCCCACCTCAAGGCCGACCTCTCGAAATTCGGTGTGGTGGAAGGCAGCACGCTGACCTGTAACCTGCACGGCTGGGAGTGGGACCTCAAGACCGGACAGTGCCTGACCACCAAGGGCCATCAGCTGCGCTGCTCGAAACTGTGACCTGGGAACCATGACACGGCCGCCGCGCCAGTACTACGACGACGGGCAGATCCAGCTGGACCGATTCGCGTTGACACTGCGGCGCTACCACTTTCCTTCGGGCACGGCGAAAGTCATTCCGCTGCAGGCCATCAAGGGCTACAAGGCCGAGTCGCTGGGGGTCCTGACGCAGCGCTTCCGAATCTGGGGCAGTTCCGATCTGCGGCGCTGGCTGCCGCTGGACGTGCGCCGGCCGCTGAAGTCCACGCTGATCACCCTTGACGTGCCGGGAATCTGGCCGGCGCCGGCGTTCACCCCGGAGGATCCGGAGACGTTCCTAGCGATGCTGGCCGAGGTGCTCGGGCCGCGCTGAACCTCAGGGCCTGGGGCCTGACGTCTCGCTCCTCTTCCGCCTCGTCCCTCGGCGGCATCGTCGACTCGACTAGGGCTCCCAGACCAGTTGACGCAGCTCGGAGAAATCCGGTCCGGCGGTGTCGTACACCCGCACAATGCCCTCATCGCCGGGCTTGAGGTAGGTCGACTCCCCATAGCTCGTGTAGCGGGTGGCGCCGATGCCGATCAGCGCGTGATTGGGGTGACCGGCGGCGACCATCAACGCACCGACGTCCTCCAGGGGCGTCTCCGGTGAGCCCTTCTGGTTCGCCAGCCGCTCGACGACCCAGTCCAGCAACACCTCGCCGTAGTAGGAGTAACCCAGCAGCGGACTGTCCACGCCGTACTCATGGTGGGCGCCGTCAGCGGTGCGCAGGTGGCACAGCAGGCGCAGCGTGGCCGTCGGTCCGTCGGGAGTGAGATCGTGCGCCTCGAAGAACTCCCGCGCAACGCCTTTCGACGCCGGGCCCCAGTTCTTCTTGTAGCTGATCTTCGGCGCCCCGGGGCGGCGGATCGAGCAGTCGTTGAACGCGCCGAGGGCGAACGGGCGCAGGGTGAAGACGGTGTCGCCGTTCCACACCACCTCACAGGCCAGCCCGACCTCGGGTTCGATCTGGAGGTTGAGCGCGCCCCAATCATCGGAGTCATCGTTGACCTTCGGCACCATCAGCGCGTCATGGGACAGCGGAAACTCACCGAGGAAACTGTCGTAACCCGGTACATACCAAGGAAATATGCCCTTCGGGGCACCTTCTTTGGCCACCACGGTCGCGAAATCGCCGGCCTCACCGGCCTGATCGAGATGGCCTGCGAAATTGCCGGCCACCCCGAAGCCGAACCAGGTCTTCAGGTCATCCAATTCGAGTTCGATCACCGTGCCAGCACCTCCGTCCCCACGAACGGAACCAGCGCGTCTGGGACCCGCACGCTACCGTCCGCCTGCTGATTATTCTCCAGGATCGCCACCAGCCACCGGGTGGTGGCCAGCGTGCCGTTGAGGGTCGCGGCGATCTGCGGCTTGCCGTTCTCGTCTCGGTAGCGGGTGGCCAGCCGACGCGCCTGGAACGTCGTGCAGTTCGACGTCGAGGTCAGCTCCCGGTAGGCCTGCTGCGTGGGAACCCATGCCTCACAATCGAATTTGCGCGCAGCCGAGGAACCGAGATCGCCAGCGGCGACGTCGATCACGCGGTAGGGCACCTCGATGAGCTCCAGCATCTGGCGCTGCCAGCCCAGCAGCCGCTGATGCTCGGCCTCGGCCTCGTCGGGCCGGCAGTAGACGAACGCCTCGACCTTGTCGAACTGGTGCACCCGGATGATGCCGCGGGTGTCCTTGCCGTAGCTGCCGGCTTCCCGGCGGAAGCACGACGACCATCCCGCGTAGCGCTTGGGACCGGCGGATAGGTCCAGGATCTCGTCGGCGTGGTAGCCGGCCAACGGAACCTCGGAGGTGCCGACGAGATAGAGATCGTCGGCTTCCAGGTGGTAGATCTCGTCGGCGTGCGCGCCGAGAAATCCGGTGCCGCCCATGACTTCCGGGCGCACCAGAACCGGCGGGATCATCAGGGTGAAACCGTTCTCGGTCGCCAGCCGGACGGCCAGTTGCAGCAAGCCCAGTTGCAGCAGCGCGCCCTGGCCGGTGAGGAAGTAGAACCGCGAGCCCGACACCTTCGCGCCGCGCTCCATGTCGATCAATCCCAGCGCCTCGCCGAGTTCGAGGTGGTCTTTGGGCTTCTCGATCGCGCGGGGCTCCCCGACGATCTCCAGCACCTCGTAGTCGTCCTCGCCGCCGGCCGGGACGCCGTCGATCACCACATTCGGGATCGACAGATGCGCGGCGGTGAAGGCTGCTTCGGCCTCGGCCTGGCGGGCTTCGGCGTCTTTGACGTCAGCCGCCAACTGCTTGGCCCGCTCCAGCAGGGCGGGGCGCTCCTCGGGGCCGGCCGCGCCGACGTTTCTGCTGGCCGCCTTCTGCTCGGCACGCAGCGTGTCCGCGGCGGCGATGGCGGCACGACGCGCGGCATCGGCTTCCAGTAGACCGTCCACCAGAGCGGGGTCCTCGCCGCGGTTGCGCTGGGAGCGCCGCACCACCTCTGGATCCTCGCGCAGCAGTTTGAGGTCGATCACGACCTGCACCTTATGCGGCGGCTGTCTTGCCCGGCCAAGGGGTCGGTACAGCACAACCGCATAACGGTCGGCGAGCAGCACTTGTCAGGGCGCCGAGGCCGCCTGCCACAATGGTGGGCGATGTTGGATCTTTCAGAGTCGCCGCCGGTCGAGGACTACGACGACTACGACGATGACGAGCAGCCTGACCGCAGCCGCTGGTCGGCGTTGCGCGCGCGGTCAGCCCGCCGGGGGCTGCTGCTGACCGCGTTGGGCGGACTGCTGATCGCCGGCACCGTCACCGCGCTGCCGATCCGCAACAACACGGCGCTGAGCAACATCGTCCCGACCGACCCGCTGGGCACGGCCAACCCGACCTTCGACAACGCCAAGGCCGGCGACTGCCTGAACTGGCCGGACAACGGGATGGAATCCGTCGCGATCGTCGACTGCAAAGACGACCACCGCTTCGAGGTGGCCGAGACCGTTGACATGCGGGCCTACCCAGGCTCGGAGTTCGGCCCGGATGCCGACCCGCCGACTCCCACCCGGATCCAGCAGATCACCCTCGAACAATGCCAGCCGGCGGTGGAGCGCTACCTCGGCCCCAAATACGACCCAACCAGCCGGTTCAGCACCAGCATGGTTTGGCCGGGCGACAAGGCCTGGAAGCACGGCGGCCAGCGTCGCCTGCTGTGCGGGCTGCAGTTGCAGGGCCCGGGCAACCAGCAGCTCCTGTTCAAGGGCCGCGTCGCCGAACTGGATCAGTCCATGGTCTGGCCGGCCGGCACCTGCCTGGGGATCGATCCCTCGACGAATCAGCCCAACGACGCCCCCGTCGACTGCGCGACCCCACACGCGATGGAGGTCACCGGCACGGTGAACCTGGCCGAGAAGTTCCCCGAGGGCCTGCCGGTCGACGCCGACCAGGATGCGTTCATCAAAGAGGTGTGCACCGCCATGACCGACGCCTATCTGGCTCCGGTCAAGCTGCGCGACACCACGCTGACGCTGATCTACAAGACGGTCTCGCTGCCGAGTTGGGCCGCCGGCAGCCGGCAGGTGTCCTGCAATATCGGCGCCACGCTGGGCAATGGCGGATGGGCGACGCTGCTCAACAGCGCCAAGGGTCCGCTGCTGGTCAACGGACAGCCGCCGGTACCCCCGCCGCCGATTCCGGAGGAACGGCTGAACCCGCCGACCGGCGACAAGCCCGGGTAGTGCCTGTCCGGATGGACCCCGAGCGCTTCGAGGGACTCGTCTCCGATGCGCTGGACCTCATTCCGCCCGAGCTGGCACGAGCGGTCGACAACGTGGTCGTCCTGGTGTCCGACCGGCACCCCGATGACCCGGACCTGCTCGGTCTGTACGAGGGCATCGCGCTGACCGAGCGTGATTCCACCTACGGCGGTTCGCTGCCCGACGCGATCACGATCTTCCGGGAGCCGCTACTGGAGATCTGCGCCACCGACGACGAGGTGGTCGAAGAGGTGGCGATCACGGTGATCCACGAACTGGCCCACCATTTCGGGATCGACGACGAGCGGTTGCACCAGTTGGGTTGGGGCTAGCCGAGTCGACGATGCCGCCGAGGAACGAGGCGGAGAAGGAGCGAGGCAATTCG
>CAZVST010000039.1:0-5475 GCA_964629725.1 uncultured Mycobacterium sp. | reverse complement strand
AGCGAGGCAATTCGGACCAGCCGAGTCGACGATGCCGCCGAGGAACGAGGCGGAGGAGCGAGGCAATTCGGACCAGCCGGCTCAACGAGCCGGATCGTCCTTCCACCGGAAGCTGTTGACGTACTTGCCCATGTCCTGGGCGATTTCCAGGTTGGCGCCGGACGGCGGTCCGGGACCGAAGTCGGGGCCGAACGCGTGATAGGGACCGGTCGCGAAGGCGACCAGGGCGACGTCGTTCTTCACCGCCGTCATGATCAGAATCCGGACCCGGCTGTAACTCGTCGAGGCGCCCTGGGGCCAGTCGTCGGCCAGGACCCCGTAGCCCGGCTGGTAGCCGACCATCGCATTGGGAATCTCGTAGGCGTGCTTGGCGTCGGGGTAGGCGCGCTTGAGCAGCGCCTGGGTGATCTCCTGTGCTGAACGGCCCCGAGCCGGCTCGGAGAACAACTGCAGCACACCGCCGTCACCGCCGGTATACCTCGCGGTGACCCCGGAATTGGTGGTGCTGACGGTGTAGGCCGACCCCGGCGCCGGATAGGACACCGAGAACGCACCGTCCGGGGACTCGAAGCGCGGCAGAGCCATCACCGGGGTACCGCTGGGCGGTTTACCGCAGTCCGGTGGGCACATGTAGTGCGCGATCTTCGGTGTCAGCACCAGCGCGGCAGCCCCGAGCACCACCGCCGCGGCGCAGACGGCGATCCCCCAGCGGCTCAACAACCAGCTGAACCGTGGCCGCCGCACCGGGGGTGCCAGATAGCTTCCGGCGGGCATGGCGTAGCCGGGGTAGGTCTGCTCGTCCATCCTGGGCTGGTCCGAATCCGCCGCCCGAACGCGGCAACCGGCCCGGCGTTCGCTGCGCGAGCCCCGCGAGGAGGCCCGGGTGGCCGCACCGCAGGAGGGGCAGAAGGCCATATCCGGCACGACCATCTCGCAGTACGGACACAACAGGGGTTGATCTTCCCTGATCGGGTCCTGCGTCTCGTGGAGCAGCGCCAGCTGGAGGGTCACTCGAAGCATGAGCAACACGACCAACGTCAGGCTGATGTGGGCGACCAGCATCACCAGTTGGGGCAAACCCATCATGTCGATGACGCCGACCCCGGCATGGAGCAGCAGCCCCGCCGCGGCAATCAGCGCCAGGACCACCCGTACGCGCCCGTGATGCTCCGAGACTCCCTGGCGCAGTTTGAACCACAACGCGGTACCGACCATCCCGCCGGCTGCCGCTGCGGTGATCGGCACGGTCACCCCGCACAGCACGATCTCGACCACCAGGCTGATCATCGGCCGGGCGTGGGCGATGAGCCCCGCTCTGACTTGAGGGGCCAGCCGGATCAGGGTGGCCACGGCGCTGAAGCTCAGGCCGGCCAGCGCACCGATCACAAAGCCGTCCAACGACTCTCGACTTCCTGGACGAAACAGCCGGATCGCCACCGTCGGCAGGATCATCAGCACCATGCCGACGGCCGGGATGAGGAAGCCCTCCCGAACCAGGTGATGCAGGGCCAGCCCGACAGCCATCGGGACGCCGTAGGAACGTGCGACGAACTGGCCACTGGCAAGAACCCAGGTGGCGCCCAGTAATGCCCCGAGGATGGCTGCCAGGATCAGCGACGTGCGCGGGATGTCGCGGTCGACCGCGGAGGCCCGCAGGTACAGCACGAACAGCAGCGGCAGTCCGAGCGCGGAGATGGCGATCCCTAGGCTGGGCAATCGCAGGATGGCCGCCGCCAACAGACCGGCGGCGGCGACCACGAGCGTCACCCGGAACGGCGTGCGCGACCGGGTCGGCAACTGCGGGAACAACGAACTCAGCAGGTGGGGCACCAGGACGTTCTCACTGGGTGCCGCACCGAACGTCTTCGGTCGGACGAGCCGGAGGTGGCCGCCCTCGCAGCCGCATCGCCCGCAGAAGTTCCCGTCGGGGACGTCGACCTTGCACCGTACGCACTCGTGGACCGCCACCCCGGCGGGAATACCGCTCACGGCAGCACCTTCTGCAGCACGAGAATGTTGCGGACCAGGTTTTCGACGTCCGGTGTGCCCAGACCGGTCACCAGGTCGTATCCCGGACCGGCGCTGGCCACGGCATTTCCGCCTAACACGATGTCCCGGAAGGCCGGCAGTCGGGAACCTTCCATGACCTGGTAGAGCAGCGGATTGAGGTCGCCGACGTTGCGACCGCCCTTGTCATTGAGGTACTGGTTCATCACCGCGGTCATCCCCGCCCACAGCGGCGCCGCCTGAGAGGTGCCGCCACCGACGACAACGTTCTGGCCCACCACGATTTTCAGGCCGGTGAACGGGTCGGCGACCGCCGAGATATCGGGTGTCAACCGCTGTTTGGTCTCGGGGTGGAACGTCATCAGGCCCTGCCATTGCGGCCGGGCGAACAGCGCGGAGACTCCCCCGGCGGTGCCTTGGGACAGCGGGGCGTCGAACCACGCCTGCTCGGCCAGCCAGCCGCCGTCGGCGGCGGTAGACAGCGTGGTGCCGCCGACATTGGTCATCTCCGGCATCGAAGCCACCGCATCCAGGCCGACGTTGTCGGCGTGCGGCGGCGACGACCATTCCGAGCCGCCCTTGCACTCCAGGCCGGCGAGATCCCCGCTGGCGTCGAACGCGGTGGTGCCGTTCGCCTGCGCCTTGGCCAGGGCGGCCCGCACCGGGACGAGATCGGCGGCGGTGATCAGCTTGTCGCAGCCCCATCCGATCGAGAAACTCCACACCGCGCCGGGATAGCGGCGGTCGGCGTCCTCCATCATCTCGGCGATTTTCTGGTAGGCGCCTTCGCCTTCCGCCGTCGGCCGGGCGTTGTAGAGGACCATCGTCGCGTCGGGTGCGATCGCGTGCGCCACCTCGAGATCCATGGTGGCTTCGCCGCTGCGGTTGGCCGGAACCCCGCCGACGACCTCAGGGGTGAAGGCGGGCAGGTTGAACATCGACGAGAAGCTGTCCAGATCAGCCTGGTCGAATCCGTCGAAGGCGAACACCACCACCGTCGAGCCCTTGCCGGTGTACCCGGCGTCGTGCAACGGTGCGATGTTGTAGGTGCGCAACACCGCGCTCGGACTCAGGCCCTGTTCGGGAACCTCGGCGGGCACCATCGGGGGCCGCGATTCGCGGCGCGGGGTGTAGCTGAGCACGCGGCCCAGTTCAGCGACCTCGGCCGCAACTTCAGCCGGCACCGCCGGTTGTTGCGGCGCGGCGTAGAAGAGTTGCCCGCGCTGCCCGCGGAAGTCGTGCACGTCGACGTCGAACGCCGCGGAGATGGCGGCGGCCGGTCCCTCGACAACGGCCCACGCGTCGCCGTCGCGCCACCGCACGGACAGCCCCCTGCTGACTGACCAGTCCTGGAGGAGTTCGGGCCGTTGAGGCTGATGCAGTGCAGCGGTGAGTTGGACGTGTTCGTCGCGGGCCGGTCCGAGGTCGGTCGAACTGGCCAGCAGATCGGCGTACGGCCCGGTGACGTTGCCGTCGGGATGGCCGCCGTCGTGGTGAGCGAAGGCCCACAGCACGGCAGCGGCACTGACCGCGGCGACGGTGGCCGCGGCCAGTGGACGCCGGTTCACGAACCCTTCGGTCAGCCGCCGGTGATGACGTTGCCCGGCAGAGCGGTGGGCGCCGGCGGTGCCTTGACCGTGGGCGAGAAGGAGTTGGCTCCGCCGCCGACGGCCTTCTCGGTGGGGGACGGCGCGTTCGACGTCGCCGGCGCGCTGGACTGCGTCGGGGCCTTCGTTTCGGTGGGCTTCTCCTTGGTGTCGGTGCTGCACGCGCTCAGCGCACCCATACCGACGATCGCGAGCGCACCGGTCGCGAGAGCGAACTGCCGAGTCAATGTTGACGACATTGTGTCCCCTTAATTCTGTGCCCACACCGGGCCTTGAAAATTATACGTCGGTCACGCCCGGGACGTTCTGCCTGATCGGCGGGTGCTCGCGGCGCTGACGACGGGTCGATCGCGACAGTGCTCTGGTAGCAAATCCACATGCCGGGCAGAAAGGCATGTCGGGCACCACCTGCTCACAGTTCAGGCACAACACCGGCAGGTCGGTCACGCGGTCGGGGGCTTCGTGCAGCAGCGCCAGTTGCAGGCAGAGTCGGGCGGCGACCAGCGCCAGTACGGCCATCAGCAGGTGCAGGGCGAGTTGGGGCCAGCGCGGCAGGGGCGACGCGTCGATCAGCCAGATGGCCAGGTAGATGACCAGCACCAGGGCGGTGAAACCTGCTAGCGCGGCACGGATCAATCCGGCGCGTTCGGCCGCCCGGCGCCCGGGCCGGAACCACAGCAAAATACCGATCAGCCCGCCCAGCGCGGCCGCCGTCAGCGGCGCCGCCAGGCCGTACAACACCGCCTCGATGAGACGCCGCAGCAACGGGACGTGCTCAAGCAGTCCGGCGACGAACTGCGGCGCCAGGCGGGTGGTGGTGGCCGCGGCGGTGAACGACAACGCTCCCAATGCGCCGATCACGAAGCCGTCGAGGGACTCCCGGGTCTCGTGCCGCAGCAGAAACCGCACCAGTACGGCCGGGGCAACCATGAAGACGACGCCCCCTACGGCGACCTGCAGGCCGACGTCGGCGAGATTCTCCAGGACGAAGCCGGCGGTCAACGGCACCCCGTAGGCCCGAGCGACCAAACCCCCGGCCAACCAGACCCAACCCACCCCGGAAGCGATGCCGAGTGCGGTGACCAGTGCCAGCACGTGCCGGGGCAGGTCGCGCACGATGTCGGACTCCCACAGGTACAGCACGAACAGCGCCGGAACCCCCAGGGCCGACAGGATCACCAGCGGCCCCGTCCAGTGCAGCAGCGACAGCGCCACGACACCGGCCAGTAGGACGGCCATGCCGATCCGGAAAGGGTTGCGGTAGGCGCGGGGCAGGTGCGGAAACAGCGTGCTGCTGACCATCGGGGCCAACACGTGTTCGGCCGGTGCGGGGGCGTAGTTCCGGGGCCGGGCGCCGACGAACCGGGCGTTGGCCGGACGGTTCATGTCCGCGCCGCACCGTCCGCAGAAAGCCGCTACCGGAACCGTCTCCGCGCACCGCTCGCACGGCGTGGTGGGCACTGCGGCTGCGGGCGGGAGAGGCGTCATGGGATCAGCCGGTGAGCCTATCGCGGCTCACCGGCTGGTCACCTGCCCCCAGCGGTACGACGCAGCCCGGCGCGGCGGCGCGGCGTTGTCGCAGGCCAGTGCTATGAACAAGTCATGGGCGACAACGCCACCGTCAAGGAATGCCGCGAGTGCCTGGCCGGGCGGCCGCACTGCCACGGCACGCTGATCCATCACCGCGGCGAAAAGGCCCAGTGCACCGAACCGGACTGCACCCACCCCGAGGTGCTGTTGCATTCGCTCGTCGTCGATTGCGACGCCATCGGGTGCCCGTGCGGTGAGCACTGGGACCACCAGTTAGCTAGCTACTTCGACCTGAAGAAGTCGGCTGCCGCTGAGCGGTCTGCGGTCGGCG
>CAZVST010000038.1:31486-48534 GCA_964629725.1 uncultured Mycobacterium sp. | reverse complement strand
CACAGCGGTTTTTCCCCCTGACGACCATAGCGCCATCAGCGCACTGTGGTCTCGGTGGTGGTGGTGGGATCGTTTGGCCGCCCATTTGAGGACTTTGCGTTTGACCACGCGCGGATTGGCCCGGGCGCGGCGTGTTGGGTTGAGGCGTCTGTTGAGGATGTCGGCGGTAGCTAGCCGCATGACGATCAAGCGGCGACGAAGGAGCCGCGATGAGGAATGCGCAATCGGGTCTAGACGCTTGCCCGCGCGACAGCCGGCCGGAACCGAACGCGAGTTCCGTTGCGCGGCACAAGAACCGGAGCAGCCCCCCACGGCGCGCTCTCCGGGCGGTCGCTGACCGCTTCGAGTTCCGCCTCGCGCAGCAGGGTGTGCAGCACGGTGGTGATCTCGCACATCGCGAAGGCGGCGCCGATGCAGCGTTTGATGCCGCCGCCGAACGGAATCCACGCCGACGGTTGCGGCCGGGTGCCCAGGAACCGCTCCGGGCGGAACTCGTCGGGGTCGGGGTAGGCGTCGGGATCGCGGTTGACCACGTCGAGCAGCAGAACGATTCGGGTACCGGGCTCCAGGGTGTAGTCGCCGAGTTGGTAACGGCCCGCCGTCATCCGGCCGGTGATGGGGGCCGGAGGCCACAGCCGCAGCGTCTCGTTGATCACTGCCTCGGTGTAGGCGCTCTCCCCCGACCCTGGATGGGACCCCGGATTGGATAAAGCTTCGGCCCGAACCCGATCCAGCGCCTCGGGATGGTGCAGCAGCAGGTCGACCACCCAAGCCAGCGTGGTCGCCGTCGTCTCGTGCCCGGCGAGCACCAGGGTGACCAGATCGTCGCGAATTTCCTTGTCGGACAGCTTGTCTCCGTCCTCGGAGCGGGCGTCTACGAGCATTCCGAGTATCCCGGCCTCCCGGCCCGGATCGGCGCGGCGGGCGGCGATCAACGGCAGCAGCACCTCGTCGATACGACGGTTGATGCCGTTCAGCCGACCCCAGAACCGCAGCGCGCCCAGCCTCCGCGCGGCGTAGCGCAGGGCAGTCTCCTCAGAGATCGCCAGCACCAGCAGTTCGTCAAACGGCTCGCCGATGCGGGCGACGTCGGCCGGGTCGGTGATGCCGAACATGATCCGCACGATTACGTCGAGGCTCAGTTCCCGGGCGGCTTCCAGCATTCGCATCGGCCGCCCGTGGGGCCATCGGGCCATCGCCGTTCGGGTCGCCTCCTCGATGATCGGCACGTAGCCGGCCAGTGCGTTTCCCAGCAGCGGTGGGGTGAGCAGCTTGCGACGGCGCAGGTGTTCGGGCTCCTCCTGGACGAACATCGACCGGTTGCCGTAGATCGCCCCGGCCGGACCCACGCCGGCACCGCCGAGCAGGATGTCGGGCTTGGCGGCAAACACCTGCTTGGCCAAGGCGGGGTCGCCCACAGCGACCACCGGCCCGTAGCCCAATACGGGCAGCGCCACCACCGGACCGAGACGGCGCACTGCCTGGGCCACCAGCGGCTGACCGCCCAATCCGTAGGCCGCCGCATAGAGGCCACCGAAAAGCGGGGTGAGCGGCTTCGGTGCAGGCAATGCCGGTGGACGCATGTCAAAACCATCCCACAGGTACCTTCGGGGCGTGAGTATTCGACCGTTGCACCAGTCGGTGCGCCCCAGCCCGGTATTCCTGGCACTCGTCGCGCTGACCGCGGTCGGCGGCGTGCTGGCCTGGACAGCGGCGCAGTCGACCGCGCCGGCGGGGCGGATCGGGGTGTTCGTTTTCGTCATCGGCGGCTGGCTGGTGTCGCTGTGCCTGCATGAGTTCGGCCACGCCTACACCGCCTGGCGCTTCGGCGACTCCGACGTCGAGGCGCGCGGCTATCTGACGCTGAACCCGCTCAAGTACTCCCACCCGTTGTTGTCACTGGGCCTGCCGCTGCTGTTCATCGCGCTGGGCGGCATCGGGCTGCCGGGCGGTGCGGTCTACCTGCGCACCGGGTTCATGACTCCGCGCCAGCGCACCATCGTCAACCTCGCCGGGCCGTTCGCCAACCTGGTTCTGGCCGTCGTACTGCTGGCCGCCACCCGGCTGTTCTTCAACCCCGAACATGCCGTGTTCTGGGGAGGTGTGGCGTTCCTGGGCTTCCTTCAGATCACCGCGTTGGTGCTGAACCTGCTGCCCATCCCGGGCCTGGACGGCTACGCGGCCCTGGAGCCGCACCTGAGCCCCGCCACCCAGCGCGCCCTGGAACCGGTACGCCAGTACGGGTTCATGATCCTGCTGCTCGTGCTGATCGTTCCCGGGCTGAACCGGTGGTTCTTCTCCGGGGTGTCATGGCTGTTCGACCTGTCCGGCGTCGACGACAGACTCTGGATGTACGGCGGCGCGCTGACACGCTTCTGGTCGGCCTGGCTGTAGCCACCGCCAAACAGCAGTACGGCAGCGGACCCCCTCACCGCTGCCGTACTTACGCCAACATATCGCGCCGGGGGCCGCAGCGCCTAGCGCCAAAGGTACCCACTGGCTGTGACGAAGTGCCAGTCGATTTGGATCCTATCGAGAGCTCCGGGTCCTGGTCTCCGCCGCACGTGCCGCCGCCTGCCTATATATTCCAGCCATGGGAGCCGGACACAGCCACGGCAGCGCCGATACCCGGGCCAGCCGGATGATCATGGCCTCGGCGATCCTCGGCGTGTTCTTCGTCGTCGAACTCACCACCGCGCTGATGATCAATTCGCTGGCGCTGCTGGCCGACGCCACCCACATGCTCACCGACCTAGTGGCGCTCTTCATGGGGCTGACGGCCGTGCTGCTGGCCCGCCGCGGCTCGAAGTCGGCGGCACGCACCTACGGCTGGCACCGGGCCGAAGTCTTCACCGCGGTGGCCAACGCGGTGCTGCTGCTCGGGGTGGCGGTGTTCATCGTCTACGAGGCGAGCGAACGCCTCGGGGAGCCGCCGCGAATCCCGGGCTGGCCGATGATCGCGGTGGCATTGCTCGCGCTGGCCGCCAATATCGCTGTGGTGCTGCTGCTTCGGTCGCACTCTGAAAGCAGCCTGGCGGTCAAGGGCGCCTACATGGAGGTGATGGCCGACGCGGTCAGCAGCGTCGGAGTGCTCATCGCCGGCATCGTGATGGTGACGACGCACTGGCCGTATGCCGACACCGTCGTGGCGGTGCTGGTCGCACTATGGGTGCTGCCGCGGGCGATCGCGCTGGCGCGGGCGGCGCTGCGGATCCTGTCGGAGTCCTCACCCAAACACATCGACGTCGACGAGCTTCGGTCCGCGTTGGCCGCGGTCGACGGCGTGACGGAGGTGCACGACCTGCACGTCTGGACTCTAGTGCCCGGCAAGGACATGGCCACCGCCCATCTGGCCACCAACGGCACCTCCGACCGGGTCCTGGAGGACGCGCAGGCGATTCTGGCCGAGCGGGGACTAGGGCATGCCACCGTCCAGGTGGAGCCCCCCGGTTCGACCGAAGAGTGCCCCACCGAACACGATCTGTAGGCCGATTGGGGGACGGGACATTCGCCCGGGCAGTGGACGGCTCGGGCCTCAGACCTCGCGCAGAGTGGTCTTCAACAACGAGGCAGAGGAGCCGGGATCATGAAGACCATCACCATCATCGCCGAGCGAGTGACCGACCAGGCGCTGTCGGCGGTCATCCCCACCAGCGGTGTGGCCTCGGTCCGGATCAGCCCGGCCCGGGCCGACATTCGCGATGCCGCAGCGATCCTGGACTACCAGAGCTTCCGCAACCCCGCGCGGTTCAGCCCCGCGGCGCGGATCGAACTCGTCGTTGATAACGACACCGTGGACACCGTCTTCGACGCGGTGTCCTTCGCCTACGGGACCGGGATCCTCAGCGACGCCGAGATGTGGGTCGAAGCTCCCGAGTTGGCGCTGACGGCCTGAACCCGGGCTATGACCCCCGGCGCCCCCGGCTATTTCGCGAAGAATCTGAATCGGTTTGTCCGCCAACAGATTTGGCGCCAGGACCGGCATCGCCGCCGGAGTGCTTGCCGCGGTGCACAGCAGCGGCCGGGGAGTCCGTCTCCGACGGCGCGGGCACACCAGACGGGTTCGCAATGGCCTTCGGATCTCCCCCGGCCCCCAGCGGTGCGACGGGGTCGGCGTAACGGCCCGGGCCGGCAGAGTCGGCGGGGCCGGATCCGGCGGGGACGGTAGCGTCCACCGCGACATCCGGCGCCTGGGCCGGGCTGTCGGCCGGCATCGTGGCGGCGGCCGACATGGCCGTGGCTGCTGGCGGCGCGGCGGCGGCGGTCGTGGCATGGGCGCCGGAGGGTTCGTTGCGCGCGTATGCCGAATCGATGATCGACTTCAGCGCGGGTTCCCCGAACAGTCCGAGTAGAGGCATCAACTGCACCAGTGGCAGGTGCGCCGGGGTGATCAGATAGTCCTTCCGCACCCCGCCCAGGGAGTTCGTGGTCACCCGGAGGTCACCGGCCGCGACCGTCGACAGATCGGCAAACATCGAGGGCACGTGGGAGATCATCTCGCCGGCGATCGCGTTGGCGATGGCGAGAAGGTTGTTCATCTCGTTCGGGAAGTCGGCGAAGCCGTCGTACTCCGCCGTGACCGTGGTCGTGTGGTAGATCGAGTCCACCGGCGGCGTGTAGGTGTAATCCAGGAACGGATCGTGGCGGTTGTCGTTGAGCGCCATTCGGCTGGAATCGCCCACGACGACGAAATTGAGCTTGCTCGGGTCGATGTTCGGGTCGGCGGCAAGACGCCGAATCTCCTCGTCAGCCACCAGGGAGCCGGCCGACAACCCGACGACGGTCACATGCTCGCCGGGGCCGATTTGGGTCAGCGCCTTCCTGATGGCCGCGTCGAGATTGCCCGCACCGACGTCGACGGACTCGGCCAGGCTGTACCGCAGCCCGATGACCGGGCGCGCCTGCTGCGGCCAGTCGACGTTGTGCCGGTCATAGTCGGCGAACATGCCGCCCAGCACGCCGGACATGACGATGTCGGGCAGGGCGGCACCGCCGCCGATGCCGTTGATCATCAGGGCCTGGTTGGCACCCAGAGCGGGCGTTGCCGAACCCACGCCGATGGCAATCGCCGCTCCCAGCGACACAACAATGCGCACTGCACCATCCTCTTCCGCGACGCCCAGTCGGCGCTGATTTTCGCCCGCGGAACCATATCGCACTCTAAGTCGGGAGCACGAATTTAAGCCAATAGCGTTGGGCGGCTTGCAGTTTCGATCAGCAGAGCGGCGTTAGACCAGCCCCAGTTCGGCGCGAGCGGCAGGATCGCAATCGTCGAGCAGGTCCAGGCAGCGGGCGAACTCGTCGGTCTCCCCGATGGAGTCCGCGGCGCGGGCCAGGGCTGCAACGCACCTCAGGAAGCCACGGTTGGGCTCGTGCGCGAAGGGCACCGGCCCGAACCCCTTCCAGCCGTTGCGGCGAAGTTGGTCCAGTCCCCGGTGATATCCAGCGCGGGCATAGGCATAGGCGGTGACGGCCTTGTCGTCGACCAGCGCCTCCTCGGCCAGTGCCGCCCAAGCCACCGAGGCCGTCGGATGGGCGCCGGCGACGATCACGGGGTTTTCGCCGGAGTCGAGGTCAGCTTGCGCTTCGGGGTCGCCGGGTAACAGCACCGGTGGGGGGCCCAGGAGATCGCCGAAAGGAGTCATGGGCACATTGTGCCGGGTGCCACCCGGGGTTGCTGCAGGCCGGTCAGCGGACCCACCCGCTAGGGTCGCAGAGGAGACACAGAGCGAGAGGGCTGCCCCACCCATGTCGAACCCGTCCGGGACCGGCCGCGACGACGGAACCGCCGCCGGTGCCGAGGGCTACCTGCCCGATGCCGACAGCGACCCAGTCACCGAGGTGATCGACGTTGCCGGCGCGTCAGCAGCCGATACCGCGCAACGCCGCTACACCGCACCGGGTTTCGACGCCGGATCGACGCAGATCCTCGATCGCCTGCCCGACGATTCGCCACCCACTGAAGTGTTGTTCACCGCAGTTCGTCCGCGTACGGCGGCCCCGACCGCGATTCCGCCCCGCACGACGCAACGTCCCAGTTGGCTGATCCCGATCCTGGTGGCGCTGGTCGCACTTGTGTCTGCGGCACTCGTCGGCTTCCTGCTGTTCCACCGCGCCAACGCGGCGATGGCGGCGCGGGTGGAGGCGGTGCGCACCACCATCCAGAATTTCGACAACGCGGTGCGCAACGGCGACCTGGGGATGCTGAGATCGGTGACATGCGGCGCGACCAAGCAGACCTACGACGACTACGACGACAAAGCCTGGGCGGACGCCTACACCCGGATCTCGGAGGCCAAGCAGTACCCCGTGGTCGCCAGCATCGACGAGATCGTCGTCAATGGCGACCATGCCGAGGCCAACGTCACCTCGTACATGGCCTTCGACCCGTCGACCACGTCGACGCGCAGTTTCGACCTCCAGTACCGCGACGATCTGTGGCGGATCTGCCAGTCGTCGTAGACGGAACTAACCCGCGGAGACGCTCCGGCCGGTGCTCTTGAGGTCGTTGCATGCCTCCACGACGCGCGCGCTCATGCCCGCCTCGGCTGCCTTCATGTAGGTCCGCGGGTCGTAGACCTTCTTGTTGCCGACCTCGCCGTCGACCTTCAGGACACCGTCGTAGTTGGTGAACATGTGTCCGGCGATCGGCCGGGTGAAGGCGTACTGGGTGTCGGTGTCGACGTTCATCTTCACGACGCCGTAGTGCAGCGAGTCCTCGATCTCAGACTTCAGCGACCCGGACCCACCGTGGAAGACGAAGTCGAACGGCATGGCGCCTTCGGCAAGACCCAGCCGGGCCGCTGCGACCCGCTGACCCTCGGCCAGCACCTCCGGCTTGAGCTTCACGTTGCCCGGCTTGTAGACGCCGTGCACGTTGCCGAAGGTCGCTGCCAGCAGATAACGACCGTTCTCGCCGGCGCCCAGCGCATCGACAGTCTTCTCGAAGTCCGCCTGGCTGGTGTAGAGCTTGTCGTTGATCTCGGCCTCGACGCCGTCCTCCTCGCCGCCGACGACGCCGATCTCGACCTCCAGGATGATCTTGGCGGCCGCCGCTTGCTTGAGCAGCTCCCGCGCGATCGTGAGGTTCTCGTCGATCGGCACGGCCGAACCGTCCCACATGTGCGAGTTGAACAACGGATCTTTGCCCGCGCGCACCAGCTCAGCGGAGACGCCCAACAGCGGACGGACGTAGGTGTCGAGCTTGTCCTTGGGGCAGTGGTCGGTGTGCAGCGCGACGGTGATCGGGTACTTGGCCGCGATGACCTTTGCGAACTCGGCCAGCGCCAGGGCGCCGGTCACCATCTCCTTGACACCCAATCCGGAAGCGAATTCAGCTCCGCCCGTTGAGAATTGGATGATTCCGTCGCTGCCGGCATCGGCGAAACCTTTGATGGCCGCGTTGACGGTCTCCGACGAGGTGCAGTTGATGGCCGGGAACGCGAAGTGGTGTTCCTTCGCGCGATTCAGCATCTCCGCGTAGACCTCGGGGGTTGCGATGGGCATTGCGGATCCTCTCTATGTGCTGTCCTCGAACGGTGGGCAGGTGCGTCCTGATCGCAGTATGTCAAACCACACCGGTATCTTGGGGCGTCATGACGACGATGGTGACGGCTTTGCCCAGCATCATGGACCCGATGTACTGGCTGGGCGAGGGCGGTGTCTTCGCTTCTGCGGTCCTGCCGGGCATCCTGATCATCGTCTTCATCGAGACGGGTCTGCTCTTCCCGCTGCTTCCGGGCGACTCACTGTTGTTCACCGGCGGTCTGCTGGCCGCGGCGCCGCACCCCCCGGTGAGCATCTGGACGCTGCTGATCTGCGTCCCGGTCGTGGCGGTGCTCGGCGACCAGTGCGCCTACTTCATCGGGCGTCGCATCGGGCCGGCACTGTTCGACAAGGAAGACTCGCGCCTCTTCAAGAAGCGCTACGTCAGCGAGTCGCACGCGTTCTTCGAACGCCACGGCCCTAAGACGATCATCCTGGCCCGATTCGTGCCGATCGTGCGGACCTTCACGCCCGTCCTGGCCGGCGTTTCCTACATGCGCTATCCAGTGTTCCTGGCCTTCGACGTCGTCGGGGGCCTGCTATGGGGTGCCGGCGTGACGCTGCTGGGCTACTTCCTGGGCAACATCCCGTTCGTCAAGGCGCACCTGGAGCTGATGATCCTGCTCATCGTGTTCCTGTCGGTGCTTCCCGGCATTATCGCCGTCGGCCGCAACGTTCTTCAGCGCCGCGGCGCACTACCCGACGAAAGCTGACCGGCTTACGGCCAGGTCCCGTTGCGGTTCGCGCCGGGCAGTGTCGCCCCCGGGACCGGCGTGTTCTGCAGCGCACCCATGCACAGACCCAACCGACCGGGCAGGCACGGGATATTGCCGGAACCGCCGTAGCTGTTGCTCGGCGAGTTCTGCGACCAGCACACCCCGGTGATCGGGTCCTGCCACTGACCGCCGGAGCAGGGTGCAGCGTCGGCTGAGCCGGCGATCACCGGGGTCAACCACATCGCTCCGCCGAGGGCCCCAGCCACCAGAAGTCGAGATGCCGTAACTCGGATTGTCATCGTGTTCTCCGTACGTCAGTTCGGTTCTGGTCGGTTAGGACGGAACGGTGATCTTGGTCTGCGCCCGGATGACAGCCGCTGCATCGATGAGGGCCTGTTCCTGACCGGCGGGGGCCTCGCCGTTCAGCTGAAGAACAAACAGGCCGTCCTTACCCGGGATGACGACGGTCTCCTGCCCGACGGATCGCGTCTTGCCCTCCCACTGGTAGGTGCCCACGTAACTGACTGCGTCGTAGCCGGCGAACTTGGCGCGCGACGGCCCACCGTTGGTTGGGGAGAAGCCCGGCAGCTCATTGAGCTGACCCGGCGCCAGATCGAGGATCTTCTGCGCGTCGACGTTCCCGGTGAGCTGCGAGGCGATGGCATACAAAAAGGTGGACTCTTCGAGCGGCTTCACCTTGTCGCCGAGGTAGATGGCACCGTACGCCCAGTCAGGGGTCATATCGCCGGCCGGGGACCAGCCTGGCGGCAAGGGGAATTCGATTTTCGGCGTGCCCGGCTGGTCTTTCTTGAACGGCACCTCGGCGATCTTGTTGTCGACGATGTACTGGCTCAGGTTGCTGCCGGCTGCGGGGGCTTCGTCCGCCGGGCGGCTCTCCTGTCCGTGCAGACCGTGACCGGAGGTGGTCGCCGGGGCTGGCGATCCCGTCCACACCGCCGGCGGGGGCACCGGGGGCCCGGTGTAGGCCTTCTCCGTTGTCGGGGTGCAACCGGTCAGCGCCGGGCCGATCGTGATGACGGCAAGTCCCGCCGCCGCCAACGCCGTGATTTTCTTCATGGCTCGCGCTCTCCTTCGCTTCGCATGATCGTCGCTGAGCATAGCGACCCGACGGTTCCCACGGCGGTTTCGAGACCGGATCGACGCGACTAGCTCGACGCCGACACGGTGTGAGCAGCCTCCACCAGCATCCATCCCGACACCTGGACCGACATGTCGCGCTCCGAGCACGGCGACTCGAACACGGCACCGTCGACCTTCCCGCCCGATTCGCCGCTCTTACCCGGCACCTCGGCGGTGCGGTCCCAGAAGGCCGCGAACAGCGGGAGGCCGTCGACGTCGGCGCGGTTGTCCCAGGCGGCGGTAGCCGAGGCCAGCACGATGTCGCGAGCGGCCAATCGGGTGGCATCGTCGTCGGGCAGTTCGTTGGCGGCCAGCGCCAGGTAGCGCGCGGTGATCCCGGCGAACAGTCCGCCGTCACCGCCGCCGGCCCCCTTGAGCACGCCGCTCGGGGCCATGTTGGCGGCGATCGCCTCCACTAGTCGGGCGACCCTGGCGACGTGACGCGAATCCCCGGTCCGCACAGCCAATTCCGTCTCCAGGCCGACGACGACGCCCTGGCAGTAGGTGTACTGGGCGCGCACCAGTGAACCCGCTTTGATGCCGTCGAACACCAGATGGGTCTCCGGATCGATCAGCGTGGCGTCGATCCAGTCGGCCATCTCGGTGGCCCGGCTGACGTTGCCGTACCGAGCGAGGAAGATCCCGGCCGGGCCGTTGGCCGGGGCATTGAAGAATTTGTCCTGTTTGCGCCACGGGATGCCACCGCCCTCAGCCGGCGACCACGAATTGACCAGTTGCTCGGCCAGCGTGGCCAGCGCCCTGGGATTGGGTACCCCTGCCAGCCGGCCGGCCCGCTCCAGCGCCAGCGCCAGCCAGGCCATGTCGTCGTAGTAGTTGTTGGTCCACCGGCCGTTGTTGCGGGTCAGTTGCCCGCGGATCTGCTTGCGGATCGATTCGACCAGTTCCGGCTTCGGGTCGCGGACGTAGGCGTCGACCAGGGTGTCGAGCAGATGCGCCTGCCACCAGTAGTGCCAGGTGGCGAACGTCAGGTCCTTAGCGCTGGGGGGCCAGGCGACTACACCGAGTTGCGTACCCGGCACCTTCCACAGCCGCCGGATATGCCGCGTCGTGATGGCGGCCTCAGCACTGGCCGCCCGGTTCTTCCATTGCTGGTCCATGGACGGCAATCCTGCCTTACCAGGCAGACGAAAAGTCGCACCATTGCCTGATCCAGGCGTGCATGGCGATTCCGGCGGCGACACCGGCGTTGATGCTGCGGGTCGAGCCGAACTGGGCGATCGACACCGTCCGCTCGGCACCGGTCCGGGCGGCTTCGGAAATCCCCGGGCCCTCCTGCCCGAACAGCAGCATGCAGTCCCGTGGCAGGACGGTCTGCTCCAGTCGCACCGCGCCGGGGATGTTGTCGACGGCGACCACGGTCAGTCCGGCGCCGGCGGCGAAGGCGAGGAGTTCCTCGGTGCTGTCGTGGTGGGCGAGGTGCTGGTACCGGTCGGTCACCATGGCCCCGCGGCGGTTCCAGCGGCGTCGTCCGACGATGTGAACGGTGCGCACGGCGAAGGCGTTGGCCGTGCGCACCACCGCCCCGATGTTGGCGTCGTTGCCGAAGTTCTCGATAGCCACGTGTAACCGGTGCCGGCGGCGGTCGATGTCGGCGACGATCGCGTCGCGTCGCCAATATCGGTAGGCGTCAACGACATTGCGGTGATCGCCGTGGGCCAGCAACTCCGGGTCGTAACGCGGGTCGTCGGGCGACTCGCCGGGGTGCTCAGTGGGCCAGGGACCGACGCCGGGGGTGCCGGTCGACCATTCGGTGGGTCCGGAGTCCTCGGTCATCGCCGCAGCAGTTCCACCCGGGCAAATCGGCCGGCGGTCCGGCCGACGACGACCACCTCGACGGTCAACCCGTCCAGTTCGGGCTGCTCGGGCCAGCTGTCCGGCGCCGCACCGACGCCGATCGCCAGCCCCTTGGTGGCGGCGATCCGCCGCGGCCCGTCGTCGGTGTGCAGGGCCACCCCGGCGATGCGGCCCTCGGCGATGATCAGCCCGTCGAGTCGGTCGGAGGCGGGGCCCAACAGTCCGTCGGCCCGGTCGCGCAGCCACTCTGACAGTGCGGCACCGGGCGGGTGATCGGCGAAGCGATAGGAACCGACGACGCCGGCGGTGAGGGACCGGCCATCCGGAGTCCGCATCGGATCGAGGTCGGGAACCTCGGTAAACATCACCCCGAACGCCGATGCCAGACAATTCGCTGACCACTGCCGAAGTTCTTCTCCCACAAAGGTTTCCAGCGCGGTCCGATCGTTGATCCGCTGCGGCGCGACCGGCTCGGCGCAGAACAGCGACAGCTGCGGATCGGGAGCCACCCCGGCCAGATCCTCGGTCATGGCGCTGATCCACTCTGCTGTCTGGGAATCCAGTTCAGCGGACTCGACGATCAGGACCTCAAAATCTGATGCAGCACAGTAGATTCCGTAAGCCAGTACGCCCGGACCGGTGCCGACGCAGAGGACGTCGACGGTCTCGTCCCAGTCGAGATCGGACTCGTCGGGATCAGCCATTGGCGAGGCCGAGGTCGGCCAGACCGAGGATGCTCCGGTACGGCACCCCCTCCGCCTCGATCGCCTCGGCGGCTCCGGTGGCGCGGTCCACCACCGTCGCGACACCCACCACCGTCGCACCCGCATCTCTTACCGCATGCACCGCGGTCAGGGCCGAACCGCCCGTTGTCGAGGTGTCCTCGACCACCAGCACGCGCTGGCCGACCACGTCGGCACCTTCGATAAGGCGCTGCATCCCATGACTTTTCACCGCCTTGCGTACCACGAACGCGTCGATGGGACGCCCCGGTGCGTGCAGTACCGCACAGGCCACCGGGTCTGCGCCCATAGTCAGACCACCCACCGCCGCGTAGTCCCAGTCGGCGGTGAGCTCGCGCATCAACCGGCCGATCAGCGGGGCGGCCTGATGGTGCAGGGTGGCGCGGCGCAGGTCGACGTAGTAATCGGCCTCCTTGCCCGATGACAGCGTCACCCGGCCGAACACCACCGACAGCCGGCGGACCAGGTCAGCCAGTTCCGCGCGTAGCGCGGCGTCGAGGCGAGGAGCCTCGCCATTCGGACCAGTGAGTTCAGGTGCGGTCACGTCCTCGTCCCATTCTGTTCGTCATGGCGCGAATGACACCGCGCGGAATCAGGCGACCTGCGGTCGTCAGTGCCTTGTACTGCACGCCGGGGATGCTGACGACCTTCCCCTTGGCGATATCGGCGAGGCTCTCGTCGACAACGTCTCCTACGCTGAGCCACATCGCCCCGGGGATGGACGACATCTCGATCCCCGCGCGCTGATGGAACTCCGTGCGCACGAAGCCGGGGCAGACGGCGTGCACGCCGACCCCGCTCCCCGCGAGCCCGTTGGCCAGCCCCTCGGAGAAGAACACCACCCAGGCCTTGGAGGCGGAGTAGGTCGAGCCACGGCCGGGCAGCAGTCCGGCGACGCTGGCAATATTGATGACGGTGCCCTTACCGGCGGCCACCATGGGCGGCAACGCGGCGCGGGTCAGGTGCATGACGGCGGTGACGTTGACGTCGAGTTGACGCTGCAGCACCCCCGGATCGGTGGTCCAGAACTCGCCGGACGTGCCGAACCCCGCGTTGTTGACCAGCACCTGGACTCCGGCGGCCAGTCGTTGGACCACCTTGGCGCTCTCAGCGGCGGAGGACAGGTCGGCGGGAATCACCTCGACCTCGATACCGTGCTCGGCGCGCAGGGCGGAAGCCAAGGCAACCAGACGGTCGAAGTCACGGGCGACGAGGACCAGGTCGTAGCCGTCACGGGCGAATCGGCGGGCATAACCTTCGCCGAGGCCCGACGTCGGGCCGGTGATCAGGGCGACGGGGCGGGTCATCCCGACACCCTATCGCCGGTTCAGGTCAGGTAGTTGGGGGCCTGCGTGCCAGTGCGGGGCTGTTGGCGCAGCAGTGGCGGGGCCTCGCTGCGGCCGGGGGGCAGTTCGCGGGGCGCCTGCGGGCGGCCGGGCTCGGAGGGGCGGCGGGCCGCCTGCGCTGCCGCTTGTGCGGGGATCGGGGGAAGCACCCGCAGCAGATCGCTGAACTGCCGCACCGTGCGAAGGCCCTCGTCCCATTCGGTGCGGGTGGACGAGATCGGCATGGCCAGCAGCGCCCAGTTCTGCTCGTTCCACATGATCTCGACGCAGTCCGGCGCGGTGTGGGCGAAGGTCACCATGCGGCGATCGCACGCCCGGCGGGCGGCGTCGAGGTTGTTGGAGTAGACCATCCGTGGCCCGATTGCGCCGAGCAGCCAGACGTCGTTCTCCCGCGGCTCTTTGGCACCCTCGAGCCGCAGGTCCATCACGATGTTCGTGCCGACCTTGCGGTGCAGTGCTATGACGGTCGCGACATCCTCCAGATCGAAGATGTAGACGGCTTCGCCGCGGATCTGGCCGAGCACCACGTTGCGGGCGGTGGCGACCTCACCCACCGTGGACATCACGCCGCGTTCCCAGCGGCCGACGATCTCATCCGACACCGGCTCGTAGTCGAACCCGTGCGCGCGGGCCCAGGACTTGCGCCGGCGGCCCAGACCGCGACGGCGACCGATGTCGATGTATAGCAGTACCGCCGCGCCTGTGAAACACAGCGCGGACAGCGTGAACCAGAACGGGACCATTACCCGTAGCCTAACCGTTGATCGCCGTTCACCGAGAGTCCCTGCCGATCACAACCGGGTCACACCCTGAACACGACGGGTGTGAAACGCGAACAGACGCAAACTCGCACTCAACGGGGGTGCGTTGGTGTGAGTTTGCGTCTGTTCGCCCTTAGCTCACGCTCATCCCAGCCTGATGGTCTTCGCGCAAGCGCTCATCCCAGCCTGATGGTCTTCGCGCAAGCGCTCATCCCAGGATCAGCGAGTCGCCGTCCGGCGACACGTTGACCGGCACGACGTCGCCGTCGTGGATCTCCCCGGCCAGCAGCATCTTCGCCAACTGGTCGCCGATGGCCTGCTGGATCAGCCGCCGCAGCGGCCGGGCGCCGTAGACCGGATCGAACCCGCGGTCGCCCAGCCACTCCTTGGCCGGTAGCGACACCTGCAGTTCCAGGCGCCGCTGAGCCAGCCGCCTCTGCAGCTGGGCCAGCTGGATGTCGACGATCTCGACCAACTCGTCGGGCGACAGCGCGTCGAAGATCAGCACATCGTCGAGACGGTTGATGAATTCAGGCTTGAACTTCGCGCGCACCGCCGCCATCACCTGCTCCTCGTCGCCGCCCGACCCCAGGTTCGAAGTCAGGATGAGGATGGTGTTGCGGAAGTCCACCGTGCGGCCCTGGCCGTCGGTCAGGCGTCCCTCGTCGAGCACCTGCAGCAGCACGTCGAACACGTCCGGGTGGGCCTTCTCGACCTCGTCGAACAGCACCACCGTGTAGGGCCGGCGGCGCACCGCCTCGGTCAGCTGACCACCCTGGTCGTACCCGATGTAGCCCGGAGGGGCACCGACAAGCCTTGCCACGGAATGCTTTTCGCCGTACTCGCTCATGTCGATGCGGACCATGGCGCGCTCGTCGTCGAACAGGAAGTCGGCCAGCGCCTTGGCGAGCTCGGTCTTGCCGACGCCGGTGGGACCCAGGAACAGGAACGATCCGGTGGGCCGATTGGGGTCGGCGACCCCGGCCCGGGTGCGGCGCACCGCATCAGAAACCGCAGCGACGGCGGCTTTTTGCCCGACCACCCGCCTGCCGAGTTCGTCCTCCATGCGCAGCAGCTTGGCGGTCTCGCCCTCCAGCAGCCGGCCGGCCGGGATCCCGGTCCACGCCGACACCACGTCGGCGATGTCGTCCGGGCCGACCTGTTCCTTGAGCATCACGGACTCGCGGGCCTCGGCCACCGGCAGTGCGGCGTCGAGTTTCTTCTCGACCTCGGGGATGCGGCCGTAGCGCAGTTCGGCGGCCTTGGCCAGATCGCCGTCGCGCTCGGCCCGGTCGGCCTCGCCGCGCAGCGTGTCCAGCTGTTCCTTGAACTCACGGACGATGTCGATGGCGCTCTTCTCGTTCTGCCACCGCGTGGTCAACTCGGCCAGCTTCTCTTTCTGGTCGGCCAACTCGGCCCGCAGCTTGTCCAGACGTTCCTTGGAGGCGGCGTCCTCTTCCTTCTCGAGAGCCATCTCCTCGATCTCCAGGC
Organism: uncultured Mycobacterium sp.; assembly: GCA_964629725.1. Taxonomy (GTDB): domain Bacteria; phylum Actinomycetota; class Actinomycetes; order Mycobacteriales; family Mycobacteriaceae; genus Mycobacterium. Next base: position 32,977 of record CAZVST010000038.1, on the reverse strand, counting down.
GGCGCACCAGGCGCTCGACCTCGTCGACCTCGACCGGCCGGGAGTCGATCTCCATGCGCAGCCGGGAGGCGGCCTCGTCGACCAGATCGATGGCCTTGTCCGGCAGGAACCGGCTGGTGATGTAGCGATCAGAAAGGGTGGCAGCAGCGACGAGAGCCGAGTCGGTGATCCGCACACCGTGGTGCACCTCGTAGCGGTCCTTCAGGCCACGCAGGATGCCGACGGTGTCCTCCACCGACGGCTCGCCGACGAACACCTGCTGGAAGCGGCGCTCCAGGGCGGCGTCCTTCTCGATGTACTTGCGGTACTCGTCGAGGGTGGTGGCGCCGACCAGACGCAGTTCGCCGCGGGCCAGCATCGGCTTGATCATGTTGCCGGCGTCCATCGCACCCTCGCCGGTCGCGCCCGCGCCGACGATGGTGTGCAACTCGTCGATGAAGGTGATGATCTGCCCGGCGGATTCCTTGATCTCGTCGAGGACGGCCTTCAGGCGCTCCTCGAACTCGCCGCGGTACTTCGCCCCGGCGACCATGGACCCGAGATCCAGGGAGACGACCGTCTTGTCGCGCAGGCTCTCCGGCACGTCGCCGTCGATGATGCGCTGGGCCAGGCCTTCGACGATCGCGGTCTTGCCGACACCGGGCTCGCCGATGAGCACCGGATTGTTCTTGGTACGCCGGCTCAGCACCTGAATGACCCGACGAATCTCGTTGTCGCGCCCAACAACCGGGTCAAGCTTGCCTTCGCGGGCACGCGCGGTCAGGTCGGTGGAGTACTTCTCCAGCGCCTGATACTGGGCCTCGGGATCAGCACTGGTGACCCGGGCGCTGCCGCGCACCTTGGTGAACGCCTCGCGCAGTGCCTGCGGGGATGCGCCAGCATTGGTGAGCAGCTTGGCGACGTCGGAGTCGCCGGTGGCCAGGCCGACCATCAGGTGCTCGGTCGAGACGAACTCGTCGCCCATCTCGGTCGCCAGCTGTTGCGCGGTGTTGATCGCGGCCAGCGACTCCCGGGACAGCTGCGGCTGCGATGTCGCGCCACTGCTGGTCGGGAGCCGGTCGACGAGGCGCTGGGCCTCGGCCCGGATGGTGGCCGGTTGGACGCCGACCGCTTCGAGCAGCGGTCCGGCGATGCCGTCGGTCTGCTGGAGCAGCGCCATCAGCAGATGGGCGGGCCGGATCTCCGGGTTGCCGGCCGCACTGGCAGCCTGCAACGCCGCGGTCAGCGCCGCCTGGGTCTTGGTGGTCGGGTTAAACGAGTCCACGACACCTCCGTTTCTCCTGGTAGAAGCTTGTCGAGAGTAATAACATCGAGAGGCTTGAGTCTGTTCCGCTCAAGTTTAGTGAGTTTGCGGGGCCGGGCGGTAGGGGCTTCTGGCATCAGTTTGCTGCCCTGGCGCCTAGATACGAGGCGCCACTGGAAGACACCGTCACCCCGGCGTTGAGGATCCTGGTCAACATCGGGACGCGACGGCGCTGGGGCGGAGCCGCG
>CAZVST010000038.1:0-31386 GCA_964629725.1 uncultured Mycobacterium sp. | reverse complement strand
GTCGATCTTCTTCAAGGAACTGAAGGTCTCGGCGGGAACGCCGAATATCGCAGACAACACCCGGGGCGGAATCCTGCTGACCGACTCACCGATGCCGATGTTGTCTTTGTCCTCCGGGGCACTGGTGTTCTGGATGATCACGATCTTCAGATCGTCCGGGCCGCGGTTCTCGAAATAGTGGAAGGAACCCTGGGGCGCGAACACCACGTCACCGACATGTTGGTCAAAACTCTCATGGTTGCCGTTGCCGTCGATGATGGCCCAGGCGGCGACTCCGCTGGTGACGATGTTGAGCTCCCACGCGCTGGGATGCCAGTGCGGCTCGCGAATCCCGCCGGGCTGCAACGTGAGCAACACGATGCTCGCCTCCTGGCCCTTGAGGATCGGGAAATTGTCCCCGGACGCCTGCCTAAACGATCCCCCGTCATGAGTCGCCGGGGTTTCGTCTCCGAAATGGAAAAGGTGCGATTGGGAGGTGATGGTCTCTGCGGGGATCCGTGGATCACCGAAACGCGCATCGTCTGCGAGCATCGGGTCGGTCACGGGTTCGCCCGTTCCTTCGCGATCGCCGACCGCGTTGCCGACGAGAAGCCGGTCGACGCCGGCTCCCGCAACCGCCGCACCGGCCAGGCCCGCACCGCCCAAGACTTTTCGACGATTGATCGGCATGCCCGGTTCACCTCTCGCTCGATCGAAGGATGACGACCGCGTCGTCGACTTTCTTGAACGAGGTAAAGGTCTCGGCGGGAACACCGAACACAGCAGCCAACACCCGGGGCGGGATCTTGCTCAGGGTCTGGCCCAGACCGATGTTGTCCTTGTCCTCCGGTGCGCTCGTGTTCTGGATGATCAAGACGTCCAGATCCGCCGTGCCACGGTTCTCGAAGTAGTGGAACGAACCCTGGGGGGCGAATACGAGGTCGTCGACGTTGGCTTCGAAACTCTCGTTGTTGCCGTTGCCGTCGATCAGGACCCAGGTCGCGACCCCGGCCAGAACGAGGTTGATCTCCCACGCGCTGGGATGCCAGTGCGGCTCCCGTATTCCGCCCGGCGCCAGCGTGATCAGCTGAATGCTGGCCTCCTGCCCTTTGAGGATGGGGAAGTTGTCCTCGTGCGCCTGTTGCAGCGAACCGCCGTCATAGGTGGTGGGCGTCAGCGCGGTGAGATGGAACAGGTGCGACTGCGAGGTGACCGTCTCGGCCGGGATGCGGGGGTCACCGAACCGTGAGGCGTCATCGGTCATGGATCCCTCCTTACCGGTAGAGGCCGGACGTTACCGCGTAGGACGGGCTCCGTCGATCCCCCCGGCCGGGGTGAAGGGCACGGGGCGCCGAGCGAAGAGGGTGATCTGCCCGTCAGAGATCCAGGTGCAGCCGCAGCGCGTCGTCGACCTGAACCATCCGGTCGGGCATGACTCTGCCGATCACTTGCGAAAGACGCTCAACGGCAACGGTTCTCACCTGTTCGGCTTGGGCCTTGGAATCGATAGACAAGCCAGTGTCGGTGGGCAGCAGCAGCACCTGAAACGGGTACACCTTCGCGACGTTGCTCGTCAGCGGAACCACCGTGACAACCCCCCGGCCGAGTCGGGCAGCGGTCGTGTTGGCCCGGTCATTGCTGACGACGACCGCCGGGCGTCGCTTGTTGGCTTCGCTGCCGCGCACAGGTTCGAATTCGACAAGCCAAATATCACCGCGCAGCATCGCTCAATCCGTCGCCGCCGACCTCATCCCAGACGTCACCCTCGCCGGCTTCCGACCACTCGGCCCAGGCGGCTTCGTAGTCACGCTCCAACTCGGGGAGACGAAGCATCCGGATGGCCTTCTGCACACCCGCCGAACGGGAGGGAAGGCCACTGCTCTTGACATAGGCGTCCAGCACAGCGAGATCGTCGTCGGACAGACTCACGCTGAGCTTCATACCGTGATGCTACCCCGGTAGCATCGCTGCGGCGCACAGCCTCGGACCACCCGATCGGCTACGTTGCTTCGGTGAGCAGTGTTTCCTCCGACCTCAACGAACTGATCCCGCTCGGGCTGGTCATCGCGATCTCGCCGCTGTCGATCATCCCCGGCATCCTGGTGCTCGGCACGCCACGACCGCGCCCCACCAGCATCGCCTTCCTGATCGGCTGGGTACTCGGTATCGCTGTCATCACCGCGGCATTCGTCGGCGGTACCGACGCCTCCAGTGAAGGCCTGGACAACAAGCCGACGTGGGCGCCGTACGTGCGCATCGCCATCGGCGTCGCCCTCATCGCCTTCGGCCTCTACCGATGGTTCGGACGTCACCGCGCGGCTCACCAGCCCAAATGGATGGCGGCGTTGAGTTCGATGGGACCGGGACGGGCCTTCATCACCGCGATCGTGCTGACCGTGGCCAACCTCAAAGTCTTCGCCATGTGCGCCGCGGCCGGCGTGGCCATCGGCACTGCAGCACTGGGTCGTGTCGGCGCCGGGCAGGCGGTTCTTCTCTTCACCGCGCTGTCGGCCTCGACGGTGGCCATCCCCGTGCTGGGCTACCTGTTTGCCGGCGACCGGCTCGAAGCCCCCCTGGGTCGGGTCAAGGACTGGATGGAGCGCAACCACAGCGCACTCGTGGCCGGGATCCTGCTGGTGATCGGTGCGGCGCTCGTCTACAAAGGGATTCACGCGCTGTAGCCGCGCCTAGACTCGCACCCGTGGGGCTGGAAGACCGCGAATCGTTGCGGGTGGTGCAGTCCGTCCTCGACGGCCCGTTCTCCGACCACGTCATCCGGAGCTTCTACGCGACATGGTTCTCCCGCGATTCCTCCGTTCTCGACCTGTTTCCGCCCGACCTCACCCACCAGAAGCAGGCGTTCACCCTGGCGATGCGGTGGCTGTTCGGCGAATTCGTCGCGCAGCGCTCCGCCGAACCCGTTGCATTCCTGGCGCAGCTGGGTCGTGACCATCGCAAGTACGGCGTCACCGAAAGCCAGTACCGCACCCTGTGCCAGTCGATGTTCCTGACGTTGCGCGACGTGTTGGGCGACCGGTTCACCGCCGCCATCGACGACGCCACCACCGAAGCCCTCACCCTGATCGCCGGAGCGATGTCCGGGGCTGCGGCGGCCGACCCGCAGCCCGCCTGGTGGGACGGCACCGTGATCGAGTGCGGCCAAATGTCTCGCGAGATCGCTGTGGTGCGGCTGCAACTCGACGCGCCCATGACCTATCATGCCGGCCAGTACGTCAGCGTGCAGGTGCCGCAATGCCCCCGTCTCTGGCGCTACCTGTCCCCGTCGATTCCATCGGATGCGCAGGGCCGCATCGAGTTCCACGTCCGTGCGGTTCCCGGCGGACTGGTAAGCCCCACCGTCGTCGCCGAAACCCGGCCCGGCGACCGCTGGCGGCTGTCCAGCCCGCACGGCAGCCTCCATATCGACCGGGACGGAGGAGACGTTCTGATGGTCGCCGGCAGCACCGGGCTCGCACCGCTGCGCGCCCTGCTGATGGACCTCATGCGGTTCGGGGAGAACCCCCGGGTGCATCTGTTTTTCGGTGGTCGCTATCCGTGCGAGTTGTACGACTTACCGACACTGTGGGAGATCGCCGGGTGCAGCCCATGGCTGTCGGTGACTCCGGTGGCCGAGCGCTCGACGAACCCGGCGTGGGCCGCGGAATACCCCGACCCCGAGCCGCCCCGCGGACTGCACGTCCGCCAGATCGGCCGGTTACCTGAGGTCGTCGCCGACTACGGCGGGTGGGGCGACCGCCAGATCCTGATCTGCGGCCGACCCGACATGGTGGTGGCCACCCGGTCGGCATTGATCGCGAACGGCTCTCCCGCCGAGCGAATCCAGCACGACCCTCTCGTTGGTTAGCAATTCACCGAGATGTGACCGACCCGAGAGTTTCAGGGACTTTCGCCCCTTACCCATGTCTGTACCGTGAGACGAGGATCACAAGCGTGTGGGGATCGAGGGGGATATTGATGGCTCAGGCGTGCTCGGCCGAGGAAATCGACGGCATCGCCTGGCAGTTCCTCTGCTCTCCGTTCACCCATCGGGACTACTGGGACTGGCCGCTGGAACGCCGTGTCGACGCCTATCTGCGACACCTTGCACGGGGCGACATCATCAACGACGGCGCCGCTTACAGCGCGCTGGTCGATCGGGTGATGGCCAATTTCCCCCGTGCCCGCCGCGACGGCGTCCTGCAACCACCGCACCGCTGAGAGAGGCTCATGGACGCACCGGACAGTCACGCGATCATCCGCAAAGGCTCCGCTGACCTCACGGTCACTCCGAACTTCGAGGACTACGACGCCACCCGTGCCGCCTTCGCATGGTCGAACGTGCCGGACCTGTGCGACGGCATGGGACCGGGTGGCTGCAATATCGCCTACGCGGCGGTGGACCGCCACGCCAACGGACCCGACGCTGCAAAGACCGCCCTGCGGTTCATCGCCGACAGCGCCGACCGGGACACCCTGACCACCCACGACGTCAGCTACGCCGAACTCGGGCGCCTCACCCGGAAATTCACCAACGTGCTGCGCGGCCTGGGAATCGGCAAGGGCGACAAGGTTTTTGTCATCATGGGCCGGGTTCCCGAGTTGTATATCAGCATGCTGGGCTCACTGCGCAACGGCAGCGTGGTGTCGCCGTTGTTCTCGGCGTTCGGGCCGGAACCGATCACAACCCGGGTCAACATCGGCTCGGCTGACGTGATCGTGACGACCGCTGCGATCTACAAGCGCAAGATCGCCAAGATCCGAGAGCACCTGCCGTCGGTCAAGCATGTGCTCATCGTCGGCAACCCGAAAGAAGAAGCCCCGCCCGGCACCCACAAATTCGCGGCGCTGATGGACCAGGCCGGCGAGGACGCGCCGATCGAGCGCACCGGGGCCGACGATCCGTCGCTGCTGCACTTCACCAGTGGAACCACCGGCACCCCCAAGGGCGCCCAGCACGTGCATGCCGCGGTGGCGATGCACTACATCACCGGACGCTTCGCCTTGGACCTGCATCCTGACGACATCTATTGGTGCACGGCCGATCCCGGCTGGGTCACCGGTACCGCCTACGGGATCATCTCCCCCCTGCTGCACGGGGTCACCTCGATCATCGATGAGGCGGAGTTCGACGCCGAACGCTGGTACCGGATCCTGCAGGACGAGAACATCACCGTCTGGTACACCGCCCCCACCGCGATCCGGATGCTCATCAAGGTCGGCCCGGATTTGCCCGCCAAATACACCTTCCCGCATCTGCGGTTCATCGCCAGCGTCGGCGAACCGCTCAACGCCGAAGCGGTCTGGTGGGGAAAGCGAGTGCTGGGCTTGCCGATTCACGACAACTGGTGGCAGACCGAGACCGGGGGGATCATGGTCGCCAACACCCCGGCCTTCGACATCAAGCCAGGTTCGATGGGGAGGCCGCTGCCCGGTGTGGACGTCGTCGTCGTCGACCACGACGAGGACACTGGCGAGGTGACGGTCATCGACAAGCCCGACGTGGAAGGCGAACTCGCGCTGAAGGTCGGCTGGCCGTCGATGTTCCGGGGCTACCTCAATCAGGACGAGCGCTACCGCAAGTGCTTCCACCACGATGATCAACTGGGCGACCTCTACTTGTCCGGGGACCTGGTCAAGCGCGACGCGGACGGGTACCTGTGGTTCGTCGGTCGCGCCGACGACGTCATCAAGGCCTCCGGCCACCTGATCGGCCCGTTCGAGGTGGAGAACGTCCTCACTGACCACCCGGCGGTGGCCGAGGCGGCGGTGATCGGCAAGCCCGACCCCACCTACGGCGCGATCGTGAAGGCGTTCGTCACGCTGAAAACGGGCTACACCGGCCCCTCCACCAACCTGGACGATCTGCGCCGCGACCTCATGGGCCACGCCCGCAAGCGACTCGGCGCGGCGGTGGCGCCCAAGGAGATCGACTTCGTCGACTCGCTGCCGCACACCCGCAGCGGCAAGATCATGCGCCGACTGCTCAAGGCCCGCGAACTCGGGCTGCCCGAGGGCGACACCTCCACCGTGGAGACGCCTGTGGCGTCGACATCAGCCGAAGTGACGCCGGGGGTGACGTCGTGACCGACGCCGGCCTGGCCCGCGCACTGCTGACCGACATGATCCGGGTGCGGCGCATGGAGGAGAAGTGCGCCGAAATGTACAGCGCCGGAAAGATTCGCGGCTTCCTGCACCTCTACGTCGGCGAAGAAGCCGTAGCAGCGGGGTCCCTGAGAGTCCTGGGCGCCGACGACGCGGTCGTCGCGACCTACCGCGAGCACGCCCACGCCCTGCTGCGGGGCATCCCGATGACCAAGATCATGGCCGAGATGTTCGGCAAGCAGGAGGGCTGCTCGGGCGGGCGCGGCGGGTCGATGCACCTGTTCGACGCGAGCCGGCGGTTCTACGGCGGCAACGCGATCGTCGCCGCCGGACTGCCCGTGGCCGCCGGCCTGGCCTTCGCCGACAAACAACTGGGCCGAAACCGGATCAGCGCCTGCTATTTCGGTGAGGGCGCCACCGCCGAGGGCGCCTTCCACGAGACGATGAACATGGCGGAACTGTGGCAACTGCCGGTGCTGTTCTGCTGCGAGAACAACCGCTACGCCATGGGTACCGCGATCGACCGGGAGCTGTCCCAGGTGGACCTGGTCGCCAAGGCCGAGGCCTACCGGGTGCCGGCCGCCTCCGCCGACGGCATGGACGCACTGGCCAGCAACGCCGCGATGCAACGCGCCGTCGACCACATCCGGACCGAGGGTGGCCCGTACTTCCTGGAGTTCCGCACCTATCGGTTCCGCCCACACTCGATGTTCGACCCGGAGTTGTACCGGGACAAGGCCGAAGTCGCCGAGTGGCGCGACGAGCACGACCCCATCACGACGTTCACCCAGCGCTGCGTGGCCGAAAACCTCCTCCGTCCCGATGATGTCGCGACCATCGAAGCCGCCGTGGCGACGGAGGTCGCCGACGCGGTGGCCTATGCCGAGGCCGGAACACTGGAAGACGTCGGCACCCTCACCCGCGACGTGCTGACACCGGTCGGCGGCGCGTCATGAAGACGACCTACCGCAACGCGGTTCACGACGCGATCGCCGACGCCATGCGCGCCGACGACCGCGTCGTCCTGCTCGGCGAGGACGTCGGCCGCTACGGCGGCACCTACGCGGTGTCCAAAGGGATGCTTCAGGAATTCGGGCCGGACCGGATCCGCGACACCCCGATCTCGGAGTTGGGATTCGTCGGCATCGGGATCGGAGCCGCGCTCGGCGGCCTGCGGCCCATCGTCGAGGTGATGACGGTGAACTTCAGCCTGCTCGCGCTGGATCAGATCGTGAATACCGCTGCCGCCCTGCGGCATATGTCCAACGGGCAATTCTCGGTACCGGTGGTGATCCGCATGGCGACCGGGGCGGGCCGGCAGCTGGCCGCCCAGCACTCGCACAGCCTGGAGAACTGGTACGCCCACATTCCGGGGATCACCGTCCTGGCACCCGCAACCGTCGCCGACGCCTACGGGATGTTGCGCACCGCGTTAACGAATCCCGACCCGGTGGTCATCGTCGAGCACGTCGGGCTGTACAACCTTTCGGCCGACCTCGAACAACTCACAACGACCGACATCAGCCGGGCGGCGCTGCGCCGCAACGGGACCGACGCGACGATCATCGCCTACGGCGGTTGCGTGCCCAAAGCGCTGGACGCCGCCCAGCAGCTCGCCCAGGCCGGAATCGAATGCGACGTCATCGACCTGCGGGTGCTGCGCCCCCTCGACGACGCCACCATCATGGCGTCGGTGGCCAAGACCCACCACGTGGTGGTCGTCGACGAAGCCTGGCACACCGGCAGCCTGGCCGGGGAGATCAGCGCCCGCATCGTCGAGCAGGCGTTCTACGAACTCGACGCGCCCATCGCCCGGGTGTGCACCGCCGAGGTGCCCATCCCCTACGCCAAACACCTTGAGGAGGCGGCACTTCCGCAGCCGGACAAGATCGTCGCGGCGGTGCGCGGGCTGTTCGGCAACCGAGAGAACGAAATCCGATGATCGAGTTCACAATGCCCGCCCTGGGGGCGGACATGGACGAAGGCCGCCTCGACGAGTGGCGAATCCAGCCCGGCGACACCGTGACCCGCGGCCAGATCGTCGCCGTCGTCGAAACCACCAAGGCCGCGGTGGAGATCGAGTGCTGGCACGACGGCATCGTCAACGAGTTGCTGGTGCCCGTGGGCGAGACCGTCGCCGTCGGCACCCCGCTGGCGACCCTGCTGGAACCCGGTGAGAAGCCCGGCGCCACCGCGTCCCCACCGGCAACCCCGGCCACCGACACCGTTGCGGCTGCGTCCGTCACCGAGACGCCCGCACCGCATCCGGTCACCCCGCCCGCAGCGGTCGGGCACCGGCTGTGGGTATCGCCGGTGGCCCGCCGGAGCGCCGCCGCCCTCGGCGTGGACCTGAAATCCGTCACCGGGACCGGGCCGCAGGGTGCGATCACCCTGCACGACGTCGAACACGCCGCGGCCACCGCACACCACGAGGCACCCAAGCCCGCACCGCCGCCTCCGCCGCCAGCGGCCGCCGGCGCCCCGAAGTCCGCCGCCGAGATGGCCCGGGCACGCGGGGCAGCGATGCGGGCCTCGATCGCCGCGGCGATGAGCCGTTCCAAGCGGGAGATCCCGCACTACTACCTGGCCGACGAGATCGTCCTTGACACCGCCCAGGCCTGGCTGACCGAGCAGAACGCCGGCCGGCCGATCACCGAGCGGCTGCTGATGGCCGTGCTGCAACTCAAGGCTGTCGCGGTGGCCACCGGGAAGTTCGGCGAGTTCAACGGATTCTGGCGAGACGATCACTTCGAGCCGGCGAACGGCTGCCACGTCGGCGTGGCGATCTCGCTGCGAGGTGGCGGCCTGGTGGCGCCAGCCATCCACGACGTCGCCGAGAAGCCGCTGGATGAGCTGATGGAGGACCTGACCGAGCTGGTGGCTCGGGCGCGGGCCGGATCGTTGCGCAGTTCGGAGATGTCCGACCCGACGATCACGGTGACCAACCTGGGTGAGAAGGGCGTCGACTCGGTGTTCGGCGTCATCTATCCGCAGCAGGTCGCCATCCTCGGCTTCGGCCGGCCGGCTCAGCGGGTGATCGTCGTCGACGGTGGCATCCGGGTGGCCACCACCGTGCACTCCACCCTGGCCGCCGACCACCGCGCCAGTGACGGCGCGCGCGGCGCGCTGTTCCTGTCCGACATCAACCGGTTGCTGCAGCAACCGCACGAACTATGAGAAGGAGACGTCCATGAGTGACACCCGCGCCGGGGTGGTGGCCGAACTTCTGGACATCGCCCCCGAGATCGACGAGGCGGACCTGTCCGACACCGAACTGCTGCGCGACCAGGTGGATCTGGACTCCATGGACTGGCTCAACTTCCTGGTCCGGTTGCACAAGCGCTTCGACGTCGACATCCCCGAGTCGGAGTATGCGTCGCTGCGCACGATCGACGACCTCACCGGCTACATCGACCAGCACCGCTGATCTGCGTGCGGCTTGGTCAAGCACCGATCGTTCGTGGCACAATCCGACAATGGCCCAGTTGCCCTCCATCGTTCTGAAGGACCCGTCGTCCGCCGTCACCGCCACCTTCGTTCCGTCCGCGGGCATGGTGTGCACGTCGCTGGCGGACGGCGGTGTGGAACTGCTCGGCCAGCGGCGCGGGCTGAACGCCTACATGACCACCGGCAAGACCATGGGTATCCCGATCCTCTACCCGTGGGCCAACCGGCTGTCGGCCAACGGCTACGGCGTCGACGGCGGCGCGGTCACCCTGACCCCCGGTGTCGGCGGTGTGCGTTCCGATGAACACGGCCTGGTGATCCACGGCGTGCTGGCCGCCTACCCCGGCTGGCTGGTCAAGCAGCACGCCGACAACCGGCTGTCGGCGGATCTCGACTACGGCGGCCAGCCCCGGCTGCTGTGCAGTTTCCCGTTCCCGCACGTGGTCACCCTCGACATCGAGTTGGAAGACCGCGCCCTGACCATCGAGACCACGGTGACGCCGACCACCTCGGCATCGGTGCCGCTGTGCTTCGGATTCCACCCCTATCTGACCATCCCGGGCGTTCCGCGCTCGGAGTGGAAGCTGGAGACTCCGCCGCTGCGCCACCTGCCGGTGGACAACTGGGGTATCCCGACCGGCAAGAGCGAGAACTGGCCCGCGATGTCAGACACATTGGGCGACAAGACTTTCGACGACGGGTTCGACGAGGTTCCGCAAGGCGGGAAATTCGCGCTGTCCGGCGGCGGCCGCCGCATCGAGGTGACCTTCAACCATGGCTATCCGGCGGTGGAAATCTTCGCCCCGGGCAACGACGACGTCGTCGGCATCGAGCCCATGGCAGCGCCCACCAACGCCCTGCGCAAGGGCAGCTACAGCGTGGCGGTGCCAGGCCGGCCGGCGTCGGCCAGCTTCACCATCAAGGTCTAGGCCAGTACTTACGCCGGAAGTGCGTAGTTCAGCGGCGGGGCTTCCAGACGACCACGGCTGTGCTCTTGGGCACCACCGCTAGGTCCCGGCGGGGCCTGGAGCGCGACAGTTCGGCGGCCATCTCGGTCAGCCGCGCCTGCAGCGCCTCGACCTGATTGGTGAGCTCGATGATCCGTTTTATGCCGGCGAGGTTCACGCCCTCGTCCTGGGACAGCCGCTGGATCTCACGAAGCAGTTCGACGTCGCGCGCGGAGTAACGCCGGCCGCCCCCGGCGCTGCGCTCGGGGCTGACCAGGCCGAGCCGGTCATAGGTGCGCAGGGTCTGGGCGTGCATGCCGGCCAACTCAGCGGCCACCGAGATCAGGAACGTCTGGGCATTGCCCTGATCACCGGGACCGTTGGCCGCGGTCATGGCCGATTACCCGGCTTCTGTTTCACGGTCGGTTACCCGACCACCCGGCACGCGGATCGAAGCCGCTCGCCTTTTCCGCGGCCGCGTAGGCCTCCAGCGCCTCCAAGGCCGCGCCATCAAGATCCGGTGGAACGGCCACCTTGACGGTGACCAGCAGATCGCCGGACCCACCCGAACGCTTGGGCACCCCGCGCCCGCGGACCCGCAGGATACGGCCGTCGGCCGTTCCCTTCGGGACCTTCACACCGACTTTGCCGTCCAGCGTCGGTACGGAAAGCGTTGTGCCCAAAGCCAACTCGGTGAAGCTGACCGGCACGCTGACGGTGAGGTCGTCGCCGTCGCGGCCGAACACCTTGTCGGGGCGCACGTGCACGGTGACATACAGGTCACCTGAGGGTGCACCGCGCAGCCCCGCTTCGCCCTGGCCGGCCAGACGGATGCGCTGACCGTCTTCGACGCCCGGCGGGATCCGGACATTGATGGTCCGGCTGCGGGTGGTCACGCCGGTGCCCGCGCACTCGTCGCACTGGTGCTCGATGATCGAGCCACTCCCGCGGCAGTCGGTGCAGGGCTCGGAGAAGCCGAACGCACCCTGGTTGCGGGTGATCACGCCGGCGCCGTTGCATGTGGCGCACACCTTCGGGCTGGTTCCCGGACGGGCACCGCTGCCGTGGCAGTTGGTACACGGAGCCGGGCTGGTCAGCCGCAGCGGCATCGCCACACCCTTGGTGGCTTCCAGGAAGTCGAGTTCGGTCTCGGTCTCCAGATCCTTGCCGCGCCGGGGACGGGTGGGGCGCGGCTGGGCGCCCCGGTTGAACAGGCCGCCGAAAAGGTCGCCGATATTGGCCCCACCGTCCTGGCCGGCCTGGCCGAACAGGTCGTTGAGGTTGAACCCGCCGGCGCCACCGCCCTCATAGGTGTAGTTGCCACTGCCCCCACCACCGCCGAAGCGACGGCCGAAGCCACCGCCGGCGAACATGCGGCGGGTCTCGTCGTACTCCTTGCGCTTGGCCTTGTCGGTCAGCACGTCCCGCGCTTCGCCGACTTCCTTGTACCGCTCCTCGGCGGCCGGATTGTTCGGGTTGCGGTCCGGGTGGTTCTCGGCGAGCAGCTTCTTGGCTACCCGTCGGATCTCGTCGTCCGTGGCGTCGGAGGAGACGCCGAGCACCTTGTAGAAATCCTTCTCAACCCATTCCCGTTGAACCATGCCGCGTCACCTCCTCGGAGAATTACTGATCTGATTCTGCGTTCTGCACGTCGGGTTGCGGATCGACGGGCGGCGTGTCGTTCGAGTCTGTGACCTCAGCGACGACCGTCGGCTCCGCGTCGACCACACCGACCATGGCGGGCCGCAGCACGAACTCACCGAGTTTGTAGCCCTTGCGCATGACGTGCCCGAGCACCGGGTTGGAGCCGTCGCCCTCGTGCTGCACGGCCTCGTGCAGCGACGGGTCGAACTCCTCGCCCTCGGCGCCGAACTCGACAAGACCCAGAGCGCTCAGCGCTCCGGCGAGCTTGTCGGCGACCGACTTCAGCGGGCCGCCCTCCAAGTCGCCATGGATGCGGGCCCGGTCCAGATCGTCGATCACCGGCAGCAGCTGAATCACCAGGGTCGCCTTGGCGCGCTCGGCCGCCGCCTCCTGGTCGCGCAGTGCGCGCTTGCGGTAGTTGGCGAAGTCGGCCTGCACCCGCTGCAGATCAGCGGTGAGCTCGGCAACCTTGTCGGCATCCTGGCCACCCGCGGGCGCCCCCGGCGCCGGCCCACTGGGGGCCGGGCCGGAGGCTGTGCCGAATCCCGAGTCGCTTCGCTCCTGCCCGCCGGCGCGTACTTCACCGGTCTGCGGGTCGATCCGCCGCTTGTCGGTGACCGTCACCGGTTCCTCCGTCTCGCGGTTGTGCGGATGGGTCACCGCTGCTCCTGATCGTCCTCGACGACCTCAGCGTCGACCACGTCGTCGGCCCCGGAGCCGCCCGGCGCACCGGCGCCGGCGGCGGCCGACTGCTCGGCCTGAGCGGCCTCGTAGATGGCCTGGCCGAGAGCCTGCGACTCGACGCCCAGCTTCTCCATCGCGGACTTGATGGCCCCGATGTCGCTGCCGTTGAGTGCGGTCTTGGCGTCGGCGATCGCGGTGTCGACCTTGGCCAGAGTGTCCGCCGGAACCTTGGATCCGGCCCCCCCTTCCTGACCGGCCTCGCGCTGCTCCTTGACGAACTTCTCCGTCTGGTAGACCAGCGATTCGGCCTGGTTGCGGACGTCCGCCTCCTCGCGGCGCTTGCGGTCCTCGTCGGCGTGCGCCTCGGCGTCCTTGATCATCCGGTCGATCTCCTCCTTGGACAGGCCGGAGCCCTCCTGGATCTTGATCGTGTTCTCTTTGCCGGTGCCCTTGTCCTTGGCGGTGACGTGCACGATGCCGTTGGCGTCGATGTCGAAGGTCACCTCGATCTGGGGCACGCCGCGCGGAGCCGGCGGGATACCGGTGAGCTCGAAGCTGCCGAGCAGCTTGTTGTGCGAGGCGATCTCGCGCTCACCCTGATAGACCTGGATCTGCACGGACGGCTGGTTGTCGTCGGCCGTGGTGAAGGTCTCCGAGCGCTTGGTCGGGATGGTGGTGTTGCGCTCGATCAGCTTGGTCATCACACCGCCCTTGGTCTCGATGCCCAGGCTCAGCGGCGTGACGTCAAGCAGCAGAACGTCTTTCACCTCACCCTTGAGCACGCCGGCCTGCAGGGCAGCGCCCACGGCCACGACCTCGTCGGGGTTGACGCCCTTGTTGGGGTCTTTGCCGCCGGTGAGTTCCTTGACCAGGTCGGTGACGGCCGGCATACGGGTCGAGCCGCCGACCAGGACCACATGGTCGATGTCGGACACCGAGATGCCGGCGTCCTTGATCACCTGCTGGAACGGCTGCCGGGTGCGGTCGAGCAGATCCTGGGTGATCTTCTGGAACTCCGAGCGGGTCAGCTGCTCGTCGAGGAACAGCGGGTTCTTGTCCGCGTCCACAGTGATGTACGGCAGGTTGATCGAGGTGCTCTGTCCGGAGCTGAGCTCGATCTTGGCCTTCTCCGCGGCCTCACGCAGCCGCTGCATGGCCATCTTGTCCTTGGTCAGGTCGATGCCGGCGCTGGCCTTGAACTTGTCGACCAGCCACTCGACGATCCGGTCGTCCCAGTCGTCGCCGCCGAGGTGGTTGTCACCCGAGGTGGCGCGGACCTCGACCACACCGTCGCCGATCTCCAGCAGCGAGACGTCGAACGTGCCGCCGCCGAGGTCGAAGACCAGGATGGTCTGTTCCTTGCCGCCCTTGTCCAGGCCGTAGGCCAGGGCCGCGGCGGTGGGTTCGTTGACGATGCGCAGCACATTCAGACCCGCAATTTGGCCGGCCTCTTTTGTGGCCTGGCGCTGGGCGTCGTTGAAGTAGGCGGGCACGGTGATGACCGCGTCGGTGATGTCCTCGCCGAGGTAGCTCTCCGCGTCGCGCTTGAGCTTCTGCAGCACGCGGGCGCTGATTTCCTGGGCGGTGTAGTTCTTACCGTCAATCTCGATGGTCCAGTCGGTGCCCATGTGGCGCTTAACCGACCGGATGGTGCGGTCGACGTTGGTGACCGCCTGGTTCTTGGCGGGCTGGCCGACCAGCACTTCGCCGTTGCGTGCAAAGGCGACCACCGACGGCGTGGTGCGGGAGCCCTCCGAGTTGGCGACGACGACAGGGTCGCCACCTTCGAGAACTGCGACGCACGAGTTGGTGGTCCCGAGGTCGATGCCGACCGCACGAGCCATAGTTGAATTCCTCCTGATAGACGTTCTGGTCTGAGCGAACCGGGCTCAAGTTTGCGGAAAACCGCCTCGGCTGTCAAGCCAGAGTTGAGTAGGGAACGCTCAAGTTGACACTACGTGCAACAGGGGATGCCGGCAATTGATTCCCGGACCGTCGGCACGGCAGCGCCGTCGCACCGAGCGCCTCGAGCTCGCAGGACGCCAGGGCGGGCCCGGGGGTGACCCCGGGAACGGAGACCCGATAGGCGATCGGAGTCAACCGGGTCAACCCGGTTAGAGCGCTACCGCCCGGGAAAGTCCCGCCAGGCATCGAACCCGACGAAGGCACCGGCGCCGAGCAGCAGCAGTGCGCCGATCCAGCGTCCGTGCACCTTCATAATGCGTTCGTAGGCCTCTTTGATGCCGACCGTGGCCCCCGGCCTTACCAGGTCGACCACCGCGGGCAGCAGCGCGGGGATCACCGATATCACCGCGAAGAGAACGATGCCCAAGAGCTTCTCGCCCGGCCGCTCGATCTGGACGATCTGATGGCCGGCCGCGATGGCGATCGGAAACACCTTGGGGTGCAGTCCGCACATCGCGAAGCCGGCCAGTCCGGCGCGGCTGAGGCGCCTCGGCACCGGCAGATCGGCATTGGGATCCAGCGACGGGAATCGGCGGGTCAACTCCGCCCGGATCCTGCTGGGCTGGTGTTCGGGTTCGGCGATATCGGGAATAGGTCTGTGCCGGATGGCATTTGCCGCTCGGCGCGCACCCATGGTCAGCAGCGCCAGCGAGATGGCCACCCGCACCAGGAAACTCGGCCAGCCGTGGTGCGGGGTGTGCGGTCCGGTACCCGCCGCGTGGGCAATCCACAGGCCTATGCCGGTGGCGAAGGCGATGCCGAGGATTCCGCCGGCGGCGTAGGCGAATGCCGCGGCGCGCGGCGCCTTCTTGTCGCCGGCGATGATGAGGCCGAGGACGAGTGTCTCCGGAGTGAAGAAGATCGCCAACGCCAAAGAGGCGAGGACGGCGAAGTGTGAACTCACCGGCCCCGCCTCATGGCGATGTCAGAAAACTGCCTCAGCGGCGGCGACCGGGGCCACCGATGAACGGCATGTGCGGGATGTTGGCCGGAGGCGCAACAGTTCCCGGCCGCGCCTTGATCGACGTGCTGCCGTTGGTCGAGCAGATGGACTTGAAGTCGGTGCTCTGGCAGGTCGGCCGAGCAACGGCGATGGGGGCCGAAATCCCGGCAGCCACGGTCAGGCCAGCCAGCATGAGTGCTGTCTTATGTCGAATTGCCATATCTTCTCTCACCTTTCCGGTGGAACGACGGATGATCTAGGAAGGGATTACCGGTCAGGGGCAGGCTGAGATGATGACGGTCGCGTTCGGGCCGAACGGCGTGTTGGCGCCTGCAGCACGGGCGGTCGCATCAGCGACAGCCGCCTCGATCGTCGGACCGGCGCCGCCGGACACCACACCGCTGTCGGGATCACCCATATCCACGATGCAGAGGTTGTCGTTGGTCACCTCCTCGACCGAGCAGTCCACGCCACCGGCGGCGTTGCACGCCGCAAGTACTTCCGCGACGGCCTCGTCATTGGTCGGGGCAACGGCGGTGAAGCCATCAATCTCACCAATGAACGTCCCGGTGCCGACCGCCTGCGAGATCTCGTTATCCTCGACGGTGCCGCCGGGCCCACCGGCCCAGGCGATGCCGGCCGGTACGCCGACGGCGATAGCTCCCGCCGCCACGATCGCCGTTACCAAACGGGTCTTGGCCATGCCATTCCCTCTCGTCATCAATTTTTGCCTACGTTAACACTGACTCTGTTAGCGGAAAGCTAGTGAACCAGCCCCAACAATCCGCCGCAACCTGAACAAACTGTTGCTCTGAGTAAGCAAGACACTACTGCACAGCAATCGATTTTGACGGGCTTGCCGGGCGCTAGAGTCGCTGAACAATTAGGCCGCCGATGAAATGGGGTTCTCGATGAGGCGTGGCCCGGGCCGTCGTATTCCTATTGCGATGGCCATTCTCGGCATTGCTATGGCCGGCTGCCAGCGGCCCGCCACCCCGGCGACCGCCCCCGCGCCCCCTTCGGCGTCCGGGGCCGTTGCCATCTCCAGTGCCATCTCCAGCGCCGTGGCGGCTCCCGTCATCAAGATGGACGAAACCGCAGGGGCGCAACCCAAATTGGCCTCGGATCCCGCGCAGATCGGCGCGGATCTGATCGCCGACGAGCAGGCGATCCGCGACCCGGCGACCCCCGGCCCGGCACTGGTGGCCGCCGCACGCCGCCAACAGGCGGCCTACCGCGCCATCGGGCGGAATCCGGCCTGGGACGCCGTGATCCGACCGCTCATCCCGCCGAATCTCATCACGACTTATGACCGGAATATCGACGCCCGCCGGCAGCTGACCGCCATGTCGCCCGTGCGCGACACCCTGCCGGCCTGGCGGATCATCCCCACCGCACCGGCCGACGAGCTGATGCGCCTTTACCGCGAGGCCGAAGCAGCCACCGGCGTCGGCTGGAACTACCTCGCCGCAATCAACCTCGTCGAGACCCGCTTCGGCAGCATCGCAGGCCTGAGCACCGCAGGCGCGCAGGGGCCGATGCAGTTCATGCCCGAGACGTGGGCCCAATACGGCAAAGGCGGGGACGTGAATTCGCCCCGCGACGCGATCATGAGTGCCGGGCGGTTCCTCGCCGCCAGCGGTTTTGCCGGCAATCCCGACCGCGCCATCTATGCCTACAACCACGCCAATGAATACGTCAGAGCCGTCAGAGACTATGCGGCGATCCTGGCCGACGACCCTGGGGCGTTCGCCGGCTATTACAACTGGGAGGTGTACTACCTCACCACCGCCGGCGACGTCCTGCTGCCCGTCGGATACGACCAGCCCCAACGCATTCCGGTCGGCGAGTATCTGGCCACCCATCCGCAGTGAGACGGCGTCAGGCCCGATTGTCCGACGAGAACCCGATCGTCCGACTAAAGCCCGATCGTCCGACTCCTCCTCGTCGCTGCGCTCCGCATCGGTCGTCGGACTAACCCACCCCGCCGCCGACGAGCAGACCGAGCACGTAGGTGATGGCCGCGGCGCCGTAACCGATGAGCAACTGCCGCAGCGCCCGCTGAACCGGCGGCGCCCCGGACAGCAGACCGACGATCACGCCGGTGGCCAACAGCGCAATGCCCACCAGCACCGCGGCGACCACGATGGCCGTCATGCCGGACAAGCCGAACAGGAACGGCAGCACCGGGATGATCGCGCCGGTGGCGAAGAACAGGAAGCTCGACACAGCGGCGCCCATCCCGGTGCCGATGGCGTCGTGCTGGCGCCCGTCGGCCGACGCATGGGCACCCGCGCCGGACACCGGGTCGCGCAAGACCTTCGCGGCGTGGGCGGCGGCTTCCTCCGCGCTCATGCCACGGGCGCGGTACACCAGCTCCAATTCGTTCTCGTCGACGTCGAGCTGGACCAGCGCGGAGCCGACGTTGGGGCTGGGCGCCGACGCCTCCAGCAGTTCCCGCTGGGAGCTGACCGAGACGTACTCACCGGCGCCCATCGACAACGCACCGGCCAGCAACCCGGCCAAGCCGGTCACCATCACCGTGTGGTTGGAGACCCCGCTGGCGGCCACGCCCATGATGAGAGCCAGGTTGCTCACCAGGCCGTCATTGGCGCCGAAAACCGCGGCGCGGAAGCTGCCGGAGAGGCGGTCGCGACCGCGGGCTGCCAGTGCCCGGATCACCTCCTCGTGGATCTGCTCGTCGGCGGCCATCGTCGGCGTGGCGTCGGCGTCGTCGACATAGTTCGCGCGGGCCTCGAAGCGCTGCACCAGTGCCAGCACGAACACCGACCCGAAATGGCGGGACAGAAAGGCCAGCATGCGGGTGCTCAGATCGGTGCGGCCGGGTGAACCGACCTGATCGCCGAGCAGGTTCAGCCAGTGCTGCTCGTGGCGTTCCTCGGCCGCGGCGATCGCCGCGAGGATCTCGCGTTCCTCGCCGTCGTGTTTGAGCGCCAAGTCCCGGTACACCGCCGCCTCGGCGCGCTCGTTGGCCAAATGCCGTCGCCATCGCCGCAAATCGTCGGCGGTGGGCCGGGTGTCAGTCATTCGACTCCTCGGTGAAGACGCTGTCGACGAAGGCTTCGCTGCCTACTTTCCACGCGACCACAAAGGCTCCCGCTTCGTCCCGGCTGATCGCCAGGCCGGGGCAGAACCAGTTTCCGCCTCCGGGGGTGAAAAAGTGCGGCGAACCGACGACGCCGCGCCGCTTGCCTTCGTCCCAGTCGGCCCGCACCGCCGCCTCGGTGGCGTCGGCGTCCAGTGGCGTCAACCCGAAGCGCTCCGCCACCGCTGACACCACCTCGGGACGCCCGATATCAAGGCCTTGCTCGAAGACGCTGTCCCGCAACGCCATCCCGACCTTCTCGATCAGCACCGGGTCTCCCGTACGGTCGGCCGCGGCGGTCAGCGCGAAGGCCGTCATCGACGTCTGGGGAAACGCTGCGACGGAGAAGCCGCTGAACAGGTCGGGCCGCACCGACCCATGAAGAGCCACGATCTCGGCGGCGATGTGGTCGGGATCCAGCGGCTTGCCGTTGATCAATTCCAGCGGCCAGGCGCGGATCCGCAGCGTCGGCACCTCCAGGCCGCGCTCGGCGCGCCGGTCGATCAGGGTGTGCAGCCCGACGTGGGTAAACGGGCACAGGACGTCGGCGAAGACCTCAACGGTGCTCATGCCCGGCAGATTACCCGGGTCCGGGCCTCGACCTAGCGGGTCGCATCCCGTCGCCCCAGGGCCGCGGCGCGGTCCAGCCACTGATCCCGGGCCGCTTCGGTGGACGTTCGCACGGGGCCGAACACTGACGTGCGCACCGGCTTGACGCCGCTGAACCCAAGGATCGCGCGCCGCATCATCTGGTGACCGGGTTGGCGGGTGATCAGGCGGTAGTACCAGTGCGGAGTGTCCATCGTCACGAGCAGTCGGCCGCTGCGACCGGCCAGCAGTCGGTCCCAGAACTGGGAGTTCTCCCGGTACTTGAAGGCGAACCCGGGAAGGAAAACGCGGTCGACGAAACCCTTCAACAACGCAGGCGTAGTCCCCCACCACGTCGGGTAGGCGAACACCAGGACGTCAGCCCATCTGATGGCATCCTGCGCGTCGAGCAGATCGGGCTCCAGTTCCTGGATCTCGTGGTAGCCGTGCCAGAGCACCGGATCGAAGGTCAGTTCCGCGAGGTTGATCTCGCGAACCTCGGCACCGGCCGAGCGGGCGCCGTCGGAGTAGGCCCTCGCCAGGGACCCGCAATAGCTATCCACGTCGGGATGACCAAGCAGCACAGTGATTTTGGTGCCGGCGGCGCTCATCGGAGGACTCCTTCTTCTTTCCGGGTGGACTCGTGAACGTCAACCGGGGAGATGTCCTGCGGACGGACGCCCAGTCGAGTTGCGGCGGTGTGGCGGCCCGGCGTGACCGGAACCGCGGCGGTGGCGGCGGCGAGGCCGAACACCGGCATGCTGACGTACACGGTTTCGGCGTCGGAGGCGGCAACCCGATAGGTCTCATGGAAGATCCCGACCGATGCGTTGTCGCGGATCCGGCGGTTGAAACTGCGCCAGGCGGGCAGGTGCTGCGCCTGCGGATCGCGGGCGTAGCGCTCCAATTCCTCGAAGGAACTCCAGTACTGAACGACCATGACCACCCGTCCCGAGACGAAGGTGCGGGGCCGGCCCAGCAAGCCGCGCGACGGGTCCTTCGCCAACTCGATGATCATGCGCGGCATCGCGGCCAGCACCGGGATCCAATGCCAGAACTCCCACAGCCGGTTGATCCGCATGCCGATCAGGAACACCACAACGCCCTCGCGATCCTGTAGATCCGAGGTGCGTCGCCCGCTCATCACTGCTGCCATGAACGCCTCTTCCCACTAGATGTGAACATCGTTCACATCGTGGCATCCCATGTGAACGATGTCAACATTGCGTGGCACAATCGATTCTCATGACAACAGAGCGCTACCACCACGGCGCCCTGCACGAGGCGATCCTCGAGGCGGCGGTCGAGGCGGCCCGGCGGGGTGGCCCGCAGGCAGTGGGTGTCCGCGGCCTCGCCAAGGCTGTCGGGGTCTCGCCATCGGCGGTCTACCGTCACATCCCGAACATCGACGTCCTGCTCTCCGAGGTCGCCCAAATGGCCCGGCAGCAACTCGCCGCTCGGATGATCGATTCCCGCAATGCCGCACCCGAGCATCGGACCCGCAAAGCCGCTGCGCGCGAACGCTTTCGAGCCGTCGGACGCGGCTACGTCGAGTTTGCCGTCGCGGAACCGCACCTCTTCGACACCGCGTTCGCGCCGTGCGAGAAGCCGCCGCCACAACCTGACGACCCGTCAGCCTGGCAGGTGCTCACCGACGGCGTGGGCGAACTGGTCGACGCCGGAGTCGTGACACCCAGCGCTGCAGACAAGGCGGCCCTGATCGCCTGGGCTGGTGTGCAGGGGATCGCCTCCCTCCTGGTCCGCAGGGCCCTGCCGGGTCCCATCGGGTCAGAGGAGGCGACCGCCGTCGTACTCGACGCGATCGCAAGTTCGCTCGAGCGGCTCTGACACCACTTACCGTTTGCCCATGGCGCGACGCGAGTGGCGGGTGACGGTGGGGGTGACCCTCCTGGCACTTGCCCTGTTGGGTTGGATCGGAACGCTTTTCATCACGCCGTTGCTCCAGCATCCCGATTCCGCCGAAGACCTCACCGCGGCCTGGAAGCGCGCCGGAGCGACACCGTTGGGGCAATCGACGATGGCGACAGTGCCGCCGGGTCAGACGCTGGTCGCATTCCTGGTGGGAACCGACCTGTATGGCATCGCCGGCACTACCGGTGGCGCGTGTACGGCCGTTGGGGACGATGGCGCGCGGGTCGACCTCGACTGGCCGGTGCTGATCGATCGATCATTGACCGGCGTGCTCGCAGACGGACAGGAGAGCGTTGCGATCGCCGGCTGGTCCAACCCGACCGACCACGATGTCCGGGTTGAGATCCGTTGCAATTCAGCAGATTCCACCGTTGACCACTTCGTGGCGATGCCCACCCGCACGGGTCGAATTGCCCACGCCCCGTGGTTTCAGCCGTGGCTCTGGATCACGCTAGCCGTCCTCGGCGTCGCCTTCGTCGCCACGGGAGCGCGGCGGATCACCCCGCCCAGCCGGTGACCCTCTTGGTCGACAACTCGTTGAGGTAGACATCCAGGTCGGTGTAGCCGGCCGAGGACAGCGTGTGGCCGTTGGTGTTGCCGACATTCGGGTTCAGCCCGTGGGCGCTTTCCCAGGCGTCGGGCATACCGTCGTTGTCGGTGTCGGTCGGCGCGGGCGGCGCCGCTCCTACGTAGGCCGGCAGCAGTGCGTCCCCGGCCGGGTTGGTGTCGCGCGGAGCCGACGCGATGGTGTTGGTCGCCACACTGCTCATGAGCCGCCTGTCCATCGGGTCGCGGGGCCAGGCGCCGGCGGTGTTGAGCAACAGGTTCACCAGTTGGTCGGTGGGGGTATAGGTGATGGCCGGGAACGGGTTGCGCGAGGTGAGCTTGTGCGCCACCTGCCCCGAGGTGTTCGGGTCGGTGACGGCCGGATAGTCGTTGCAGCAATAGAACAACTGGTAGTCCGACCGGCCCGGGTAGAGATTCATCTTGTTGCCGCTGACATAGAGGTTGTTGAGCGGGGTGCGCATGATCTGGTCGTCGAACATGCCGTAGGGGAAATCGCTTCGGGTGCGGAAATAGTTGTTGACCGCGTTGAGGTTCCAGTAAATCGGGTACGGGTTGCCGCTGGTGTCGGTGAGATAGTTCGTGGTGGCTCCCAGTGCCACGAAGAAATTCGGGTCCCAGTAGAGGTTGTTCGACATCTCCAGGTTCATGTACGAGCGGGCCGCAGCCACCGACTCGCGGCTCCCTTCGGGCAGTCGGCCCTCGATCCGGTTGAACACGTCGTGGTGCAGGGACACGTTGTCCAGCCCGAACCCGTAGGCGGGGTTTGAGTAGTTCATCAGGATCCCGCCGTAGAACGAGTGACTGCCGACGGTCTCGGCGAGCAGTGTGTTCTGAACGGTGATGTCGTGCGAGTAGGAAATCTCGATCGCCTCGTCGTTGGCGTTGCCGATCGAGACGTGGTCAACGATCGCGTTGCGGGTGTAGCGAATTCGCAGGCCGTCGTCACTCGGAGCCACTGCTTCCGATCCGGGCCGGATCCGGATGTGTTGCAGGATCCAGTTCTCGGCGAAGTCGGCGGGCGGCTGGACCGCCTGGTCCTGGTAGGGGGTCTCGTCGGTGACGAACCCGCGGACGGTGATCCCACCGGGTGAGGTCTGCCCGGCGATGGTGACATTGCCGTTGGTCAGATGGATCTGACTGTCGATGACACCGCTGACCTTGAACAGGATGTACTTGGCACCGGGTTGGTCGATAGCCCACTGCAGAGACCCCGGGCCGTTGGCGTTGAGGTTGGTCACGTAGACGACGGTGCCCCCGCGGCCCCCGGTCGCGTAGGCGCCGAAGCCCTCGGCACCGGGGAAGGCCGGCAGCAGGGTGCCGGGGTTCGAGGCGGGCAGCACCGGAACCGTCACGGCGACATTCGCGGTCCCGCCGCGGCCGTCGGAAACGACGACGGTGAATGAGTCGCTCTTGTCGGCGGCGGTGGCTCCGGGGGCCGCGGCGTTCTGGCGCGCCACGTCGGTCGGGGTGAAGGTGAACGATCCCGTGGCGGCCCCGACGGCGAGAGCACCCTTGGCCGTCGTCGCCGGCGCGCTGTAAGCCAACGGATCGCTGTCGGCGTCGGAACCGACGACCCTGCCGGTCACCACCCCGGTCGTCGCGTTGGGTGTATCAACGCCCGCGGTTCCGGTGGGCGCGTGGTTCGCCGAGCCGAACGGCGCGACCGTGATCGGCACCGACGCGGTGGCGGTGTGGCCACTGCTGCCCAGCAACCCGAACGTCAGCAGGTTGATCAGACCGCCGACCCCGTGGATGTGAAACCCGGTCCCTTCGTCGCTGACAGTCAGTCGGAAGGAGTCGGTGGTTCCGGTCGCCGCTAGTGCGGGGTTGGCGGTGTAGGAGTAGCTGCCGTCAGCCCCCACGGTGACGGTGCCGTGCGCCGGCGCCTGAACGACGGAGTAGCGCAGCGGGGCGCTATCGGAGTCCGTGGCATTGAGCCTTCCCGTGACGACGCCGCCCGGGCTCTGCGGATTCTGGGTCGGGTTCAGCCGCGGTGAGGCGTTGTTGAACAGGGCGACAAAGCCGGCTAGGGGGTCGACAGCTTGAGCTGACAATTGTTGCGCCTGAGCCGAACTGGCCGCCGCGGCGGCCGCGCTCTCCCGGCGGACGAAAGCCACGGCTAGGACGTCGGCCGGCGAGGGTGCGATCGGCATCGGCCGTCCGTCGCCGCCCAGCGCGGCTGATGCCAGTAAGGCGGTGATCATTCCGGGGGCGGAACTGCGCGCGGTGACGGGGCCCGGTGCGGCAGTCGCGGCGGCCGGACGCATGGCCGGGACCAGCGATGCTACTTCCGACGGCGGTGCGCTGACTGTCTGTGGTGTGAGATCGACCGGGAGTCCGTGGTCCGGAACGGATGCCGCGCCCCCCCGATCCGGCGCCGGACCCGTGGGCTCAACCTCCACCGACGCCTCGACGGTCTGGTGGGGTGACGGGCTAACGGCCGAGAGCCCGGGAGCGATCTGACCGGCAGGTGCTCCCGCGTTGTCTATGCCCGAGGTACTGCCGACGGGCGGGGAGCGATGCTGTCCGGAATGCGATATCGCCGGTGGTACCAACTTCCGGGATGCATCAGGTGTTGCCCGGTTCCCGCGCGTTCTGGGTCGTTCGACAGCCCTTTCCCGACTCCCGGCCCGACCGGGGCTGACATCCGCTGACGCATCGGCGGACGATGATGCGTTCTGGTCCCCTCGGTCTGCTGTCGCCACCGTGGGAGCGCTGAGCGCTATTGCGGCGCCGATCCCCAACGCTGCGGCAAGTGTGCCGAGCCGGCCCGGATTCGTCGGAGTTCCCATGGTTTCTCAGCATGTCCACTGGTCGCATCGCTGCTCGTATCAATTGAAGTGGAACACCCAATTATCTCAGCCGCTAGTAACCGCTGACCAACGGCCCTTTGCCGTGGGACTTTCGCCACACCGGATCTTCCGAAAACCCTGTGTTTTCCCTGAATGGCTACTACCGTCACGCCCTAACCGACCATCCAACGTCCACGACTGGGGGCCTTCATGACCACTTTCAAGCAGGTTTTTCTCGGGGCCGCGGTCGCCGGCGTCGTCGCCGGGACTGGTTCGGCGGTAGCGACGGCCGTCGCGTACGCCGAGCCATCGGCCCCCGACACCAGCACGTCGGCGGGCCCCTCCGCAGGCGATTCATCGAGCCAGAACGACTCCCCGTCGCCTCGACCGTCGCGGGGGCATGCCGCCGCGGCGCCGGCACCGGCGGCGGCAACCCGAGGCGCAGCGTCCGCTGGTACCGACGACGTCGTCAGCCCGGCGCCCAGCACCGTCCGGGCGCAGACCACCGCGCGAGGCCAGAACAACGACGAACCGACGGCGCCAGCCACATCGGCTGCGCAGCCGCTCAATGTGGCGCCGACCGCCGACGTCGCGCCGGTGCAGGCCCCCGAACCGGCCTCGGCACCGACGCAGGCACCCGCGAATATCGCAGCACCGCAGGAGGCTTCCACTCCGGCACCCACCCCAGCACCGGCCGCAGCCGTCGCGCCGGTCCCGGTCGTTCCCGTCGTCGTAGCGGTGGAGACGCCCAGCGCAGCGGCGACCGTTCTGGCACCCGCCCCGGCCGCCCCCGAGCCGACTCCGGTCCGGGCTCCGCTGTTGCCGACCGTCCCTGCTGTACCGGTCGCCCCGGCCAGCGCCGTGACCGTCAGCGCGGGCTCCGGGTCCAACACCCGGGTGCGGGCCGCCAGCGCCGTCGCTCAGGCCGCGGTACTGGCTGACCCGCCGACCCACGTCCTGCTGATCGGCACCGACGGGACCAACCTCGACAAGGTTCTGCAGTACACCTGGGACAATCCGAATTCCACCGGATTCCAGGAGTTGATGGAGGAGGGCACTACCGCCGCAACCAGCATCGTTGGTCACACCACCATCTCGGGTCCTTCGTGGTCGACAGTCATGACCGGCGTTTGGGATAACAAGACCGGCGTCATCAACAATTTGTTCAACGCGGCGCCGTACACGCAGTGGCCCACAGCGATCAACATGCTGGAGGCTTACAACCCGGGTATCGCGACCGGAGTCGTCGCGGACTGGAAGTACATCAACGACATGGCCGGAGCAGGTGGCTTCCCGGCGGACACGAACGTCTACTACAACAACGACGACTTCAACGGCGTGTGGGCCGATACCGACCAGGCCGTCACAGACAAGACCGTCGCCCTCATCAACGGCGCCAATGCGAACGTCCCGACATTTCTGTTCTCCTATCAAGTTCAGGTCGACGAGGCCGGCCATTCCTACGGCGGCGGTTCAGCGGAGTACAAGCAGGCCGTCATCAACGTCGGCGACAACATCGGCGAGATCATGCAGGCAGTCCATGCCTCTGAGGCGGCTGGCGTGGATTGGACGGTGATCGTCACCACCGACCACGGCCACCAGCAGTCGAAGGGTTTCGGCCACGGATTCCAATCCCCCAACGAGACATCGTCATTCATCATCTTCGACCCGGCGGGCGATCACCCCGGGGGGCTGCAGAACCAGTCCTACTCCAACGTCGACATCACCCCTACGATCGTCAAACTGTTCGGCGCCCCGATGCGCTCAGATTTCGATGGCGTGCCGATGACCACCAAGACAAGCGGGATCGTCGACCCCGTGGACCTCAAGACGAGCCTGAACAACGCGGTGTCAATGTACGGCTACCCGAACATCGGCGTCGACATCGCACTGGGCACCCGCACGGTCTTCGCTACCGTCCCCTATGTCATCGACGGCCTAACAAACGCGATGACCGGATTCCTCCAGGGCATCGTCGACAAGGACATTTTCCTGATCAGCGGTTTGGCCGACTTCACCCAGTGGATCGTCCAGTTCAACGGCGATCTCGCGGTGGGGGTCACCCAGGCCGTGGCGGTGGCCATCGCCAAGCTGACGGGTTCGGGAGTCATCGACCCGACGGACCCGCCACTGGCCCCGCCGACGGCGAATTCGGAACTGACCTTGCTGCCCGACGGCACCGCGCTGCTGACCTAGAGACATCAACAAAGGGCTTGTCTGCCTCCAATTGAAAGGAACCACAATGGGTTACGCAAGAAACATCGGCAGGTTGGGGGCGTTGGCCGTAGCCCTCGGTGTGGGCTACGGCGTCGCGGACATGCCCGCGGCGTTCGCCGACGACTCTGCCGCGTCGGACAGCGGGTCGTCGTCGCCGGCGCGTGCCAGCCGCGGCCACGCTGCATCGTCCGACGCAGACAGCGGTTCCACCAGAGCAGCGGGCCACCGCGGTGCGGTGACGACCGCACCGGATGCGGTGAGCGCGTCGGCAGCCGATTCAGCCCTCGCCGATATCCCCTCGATCCCCGTTGTCGGTGTCAAGTCCGACCCGGTCAACAACGACGCGCCCCCGGCCAGCGCAGCCGCCGTCTCCGCACCCTCACCATCGGCTGCGGTCAATTCGGCACCGGCGCCATCCGCCGCAGTGAATGCGTCAACGTCAGCAGCGGTCAACGTCGGGTCGGCCACCGCCCAGCCCGCTCCGGCCGCCAGCACGCCGGCCCCAGCGGCGACGACCGTCAACGTGGTGGCACCGGCAGCAGCTGTCGTTTCCGCGCCGGTCACCCAAACGGCGCCGGCCGCGGCCGCGCCGAAGCCTGCCGCCACCATTGCCTCGCTGGTCTCCGCTGCGCTGTCGCCGCTGTTGGGTGACGGCACCGGCGATGCACCCGGCCAGTCCCCGCTGCTGTTCGGCGTATTGGCTTGGGCACGGAAGGAACTGGAGCGCATCACCGGTATCACGTCCCCAGCCGCTGTCACCACCACCGGCCAGACCCAAAGCCCCAACCTCCTGGTGAACCCGGGCGCCGAGGAAAGCACCGCAGACCTGTCCGGATACAGTTCGGTCTCAATGCCGGGCTGGACGTGGACCGGTACCCCGACCGTGATCAAATACGACACTCCGCGCATCATCTGGTCGGTCGGAATGCCGTTCGCGTGGCCGGCCTTACCGTCGATCTGGTCCTTCCCTAAGGCTAAGAACGGACCTTCCGACGGCGGCAACCAGTTCTTCGGCGGCGGCAACGTGGCCGACGCGACCCTCTCGCAGAGAGTGGACCTGTCCGCGGCCGGCGCGGCGATCGACGGCGGCAACGTGTCCTACAACCTTGGGGCATGGCTGGGCGGCTACAGCTTCGACCCGTCGGCCGCCTCGGTCAAGGTGACCTTCCTCGACACGGATAAGACCTATCTCGGGACTGCTCAGATCGGGCCGGTCACCGCGTGGGACCGGCTCTTCGCGATCAACCTGCTGCAGCGCTCAACCACCGGCACGCTGCCGGTCGGTACTCGTTACGCCGACGTCGAGGTGTTCCTCGATGACCAGAGCCCGATCAAGTACGGGATCAGCGCCGACTACAACAACGCCTTCGCCGACAACATCTCCTTCACCATCGGCGCAAGTCTGCCCGCGCCCGGTCCGGCTACGCCGATCGCGTCGGCGCCGCCGGCTCTGGACCACGTCTACATGGTCTACATGGAGAACAAGGGCTACACCAACATCGTTGGCAGCCCGAACGCCCCATACCTGAACAGCCTGATCGAGAACTACGGTTTCGCCGACAACTTCTACGCGCTGACGCACGGCAGTCTGCCGAACTACTACGCGGTCATCGGTGGAGAGACCCACGGCAAGACCTACAACTGCGGTACGCCGTGCATCGACGCCCCCCTGAGCGCAACCTTGCCCGGTCTGATCGATGCCGCCGGCAAGACCTGGCGTTCCTACGCGCAGGGGCTAACCGCGGGCGCCAACCCGCTGGAGGATTCGGGCGACTACGCCTTCGACGCGACCGGCTTCCCGGCTTACGAGGCGATCGCTCAGGACCCTGCCTACGCCAAGGCTCACATCGTCCCGCTGGAACAGATGAAGGTGGATCTGCAGTCCAAGGACACCGCACCGAACTTCGCCTGGTTCGCCGCCGATGAGAACTTCAACGGCGAGGGTCCTGTTTCGGGTCTCAGTGGAGCGCTGAAATTCGCCCTCAATCAGCTCGATCCGAAGCACCAGTACAACGTCCCGGCGCTGGATCAGTACCTGTCCGAGACGGTGCCGACCATCCTCGATTCGCCGGTGTGGAATGACCCCACCCAGAAGTCGGTGATAGTGGTGACCTTCGACGAGGACAACAACAACACCTCCTTGGGCTTCGGCAACGAGGGCAACCACATCGTCACCGTGGTCATCCCGTCGCCGGGGGCGATCGCGGCCGGCTGGAAGGGCGGCGCCTTCACCGCCACCAACTACTACAGCCTCTACAGCGTGCAGCGGCTCATCGAGGACTCCCTCGGCCTGGGATCGCTGACCAACAACGACAAGTTCGCCCCCCCGATGAACGAGTTCTGGACCAACGGCAACAAGAGCGGCGCAGGATCGGTGGTCTAGCACCTCTCTTCGGCACCGGCGGGCTGGCACGGATCTTCGGATCTGTGCCGGCCCGCAGCCGTTTTCCAGCCCGGCTCACGCCCACCTCTGGGCCATACTGATGCCATGGGCACCTACGCGGTCACCGGCTCGGGCTCAGGCATGGGGCGCGCCGTCGTCGAAAGGCTCCTCGCGTTGGGGCATCCGGTGCTCACCGTGGACATCAAGGACGCCGACATCGTCGCCGACCTCTCCACGTCCGCCGGGCGGCGCAGCGCCGCCGACGCGGTGCTCTCCGCGTGTGGCGGCACGCTCGACGGCGCGGTACTTGCGGCCGGGCTCGGTCCGACACCCGGCGCCGAAAGGCTGATCACCGAGGTCAACTATTTCGGGGTGGTCGATCTGCTGGACGCCTGGCGACCCGCGCTGGCCTCTGCCGATCGCGCGAAAGTCGTTGTTTTCTCTAGCAATTCGACGACGACCGTGCCCATGGTTCCCGGCCGGGCCATCTCCGCCTTGCTCAACGGGGGGGATGCCGAAAAGGCGTTGAAGGCCTACCGGATGTTCGGCCGGATGGCGCCGCCGATGGCCTATGCGGCGTCCAAGATCGCGGTAAGCCGGTGGGTGCGCCGCCACGCCGTCACACCCGAGTGGGCCGGCGCCGGCATCCGACTCAACGCGCTGGCGCCCGGCGCCATCCTCACTCCGATGCTGGAGCGTCAACTCGCGACGCCGGCGGAGGCGAAGAACATCCGCCGATTCCCGGTGCCGATCGGCGGCTTCGGTGACGCCGGGCAACTCGCCGACTGGGTGGTGTTCATGCTCTCCGACGCCGCGGACTTCCTCTGCGGCAGCGTCGTTTTCGTCGACGGCGGATCTGACGCGTATTTCCGCGCCGACGAATGGCCCCGGCCGGTGCCGGCCCGAGGGCTACCGTCCTATCTGTGGCGCACCCGCCAGTTCCTCGAAAGGACCCGATCATGAAAATTCAGAGCGCCGTGCTGGCATTGCTCGTCGCGACGTCGTTGGTGGGGTGTGCCGACAAGACGAACAGCGCCGAGGGACCACAGACCCAGACCATCGAGATCTCCTACGACGAGTTCCAGGCCGAGAAACAACTCAGCCGCAGCATCACCATGAACGTCGGCGACACCCTCAAGATCAGCCTCGCCTCGAATCCGTCGACGGGTTTCCAGTGGGCCGAGAAGCTTCTGATCTCCGAACCGAAGGTGATGACGCAGACCAGCCATGAGACCGTCGCATCGACGGCCGGCCGGCCCGGTGCGGCCAGCACCGAGGTGTGGACGCTGCAGGCCAAGGCGCCTGGCAACACGACCGTCTCCAGCACCTATGGGCGGCCGTGGCCCGGTGGCGAGAAGGACGCCTGGGTCTTCTCGGCCAACGTGACGGTGGACTGACCCCGGCCTGGCCGAAACCCCGCGAGTCACTCCGGTAACTCCAGTCACGCGATGCGTACGCTGGGCGGGTGCGCATCTCACCAAAGGCCGCGCTGGCTGTTGTCCTGCTAGCGACGGCGGCCGCCATCTCGGGGTGCGGCAGCACCGTCGACGGGGTGGCCACCTGTCCCGGATGCGGCAGCGGCACCGAACCGGATTTCCCCACCCCCCGGCCCATCCCCACGCTCCCGACGACGACGGCGCCGTCGACGACCACGTCCACCCAGCCCGGTCCGACGACCACTAAAGCGCCGGCCGGCGGCCAAGTCCTGCCCGCCAACGAGGCGGGCTACGTCTACATCGAGACCAGGTCGGGCAAGACCCGCTGCCAGATCTCGGCCGACAATGTCGGCTGCGAGTCGGAGTTCGCCGATGCGCCCGTCCTCGACGGCGAGAAGGCGACCGGTGTCGAGGTGTCGGCCAGCGGCAGCAACCGGTGGATCGTCGGCAACCTCGGCGCGATGCCCACGACGACCATCGACTACGCCACCTATCACGCGGTCGGGTGGAGCATCGTCGCGGACAGCACCGGCACCACCTTCACCAACGACAGCACCGGCCATGGCATGTTCGTCAGCACCGATCGGGTGGACTTTTTCTAAACCTGGATGCACCGATTCGGTAGTGGTGCGTGGTGGGTCGTGACAGCGAAAT
>CAZVST010000037.1:0-50486 GCA_964629725.1 uncultured Mycobacterium sp. | reverse complement strand
CATGGCAACCTCCGAATAGCTTCGGTGTTGCGACGTTGACTGGAATCCGCCAGCACACCCGGGGACTTTCGATGAGCGCAGTCACCGGGACTGGCCGCGAAGCCGGGGGCCCCACCAGTCGGATCGGACTCCGCGGGCTTGCGGCTTCCGGCGCGAGTTCCCGGGACATGCGACGGAGAGTCGGACGCCGAGGCCGCTCCAGAACCGTCCCCGGCCAAACTTCCCGGATCGGCGTGCGCGACGGCGGAAAGCGCCAACACTCCCGAGCCGATGCCGAGCGCGACGGCGAGCGCCCCGACGCGGCCGACGGACCGCGCTGCGATGCACCCTGTTCTGGACTGGCACGGCCGGAGAAACAGAATCGGCGCGGTTCTCGTCGCCGAGCGACGAAAACCGCGCCGACATCGTGAGGGCTAGGCGGTCTCGGTGATCGGCCGGTCGACCCAGCTCATCAGCTTGCGCAGCTTGGCGCCGGTGACCTCGATGGGGTGCTCGGCGTTCTTCTTCCGCAGTGCTTCGAGCTCCTTGTTGCCGCCCTCGACGTTGGCCACCAGACGCTTGACGAAGGTGCCGTCCTGGATGTCGCTCAGGATGTCCTTCATCCGCTTCTTGGTGTCGGCGTCGATGACGCGCGGGCCGGACAGGTAGCCGCCGAACTCCGCGGTATCGGACACTGAGTAGTTCATCCGGGCGATTCCGCCCTCGTACATCAGGTCGACGATCAGCTTCAGCTCGTGCAGCACCTCGAAGTAGGCCAGCTCCGGCGCATAGCCCGCCTCGACCATGACCTCGAAGCCGGTCTTCACCAATTCCTCTGTGCCGCCGCACAATACGGCCTGCTCGCCGAAGAGGTCGGTCTCGGTCTCGTCCTTGAAGGTGGTCTTGATGACGCCCGCGCGGGTGCCGCCGATCCCCTTGGCGTAGGAGAGCGCCAAGTCCAGGCCGTTGCCGGTGGGGTCCTGCTCGATGGCCACCAGGCAGGGCACGCCTTTGCCGTCGACGAACTGCCGGCGCACCAGGTGGCCGGGGCCCTTGGGGGCGACCATGCCGATCGTCACGTCGGCCGGCGGCTTGATCAGGCCGAAGTGGATGTTGAGGCCGTGGCCGAAGAACAGCGCGTCACCGGGCTTGAGGTTGGGCTCGATGTCGTTCTTGAAGATCTCGGCCTGAGCGGTGTCGGGCGCCAGCAGCATGATCACATCAGCCCAGGCGGCCACACTCGCCGGGGTGTCGACCTCCAGGCCCTGCTCCTGCACCTTCGCGCGGGACTTGGAGCCCTCCTTGAGGCCGACCTTCACCTGGGCGCCGGAGTCGCGCAGGCTCAGCGAGTGCGCGTGGCCCTGGCTGCCGTAGCCGATCACACCGACCTTGCGGCCTTGAATGATCGACAGGTCGGCGTCGTCGTCGTAGAACATCTCGATTGCCACTAGTTCTTCTTTCCTTCTCTTGTGTTCGTTCTTACTTCGCGTTCGTGATGCCGCGCGGCCCGCGCGACAGTGCTACCACACCGGACTGCACGGTCTCGCGGATGCCATAGGGTTCGAGCACCCGCAGCAGCGCTTCGAGCTTCTCCTCGGTGCCGGTGGCCTCGATGGTCAGCGACTCGGTGGAGACGTCGATGACCTTGGCGCGGAACAGGTTCACCGCCTCGATCACCTGGCTGCGGGTGGTCGAATCGGTGCGCACCTTGATCAGTGCGAGCTGGCGGGCGACCATGTTGTCGTCGTCCTGCTCGACGATCTTGATCACGTTGATCAGCTTGTTGAGCTGCTTGGTGATCTGTTCGAGCGGGGTCTCCTCGGCGGTGACGACGATCGTCATCCGGGACATGTCCTTGATGTCGGTGGGTCCGACCGCCAGCGACTGGATGTTGAACCCGCGCCGGGAGAACAGGGCGGCGACGCGGGCCAGCACGCCGGGCTTGTCCTCGACGAGAACCGACAGCGTATGGGTAACCGTGTTGCTCATGTCAGGCCCGTCCCTCGGAGTTGTCCTCGTCGAACAGCGGCCTGATGTTGCGGGCCGCCATGATCTCGTCATTGCCTGTGCCGGCCGCGACCATCGGCCACACCTGAGCGTCGGCGCCGACGATGAAGTCGATCACCACCGGGCGGTCGTTGATGGCACGCGCCTGGTTGATCACGTCGACGACGTCCTCCTCACGCTCGCAACGCAATCCGACGCACCCGAGCGCCTCGGCCAGCTTGACGAAGTCCGGGATGCGCTGGCTGTGGGTGGCCAGATCGGTGTTGCTGTAGCGCTCCCCGTAGAACAGGGTCTGCCACTGCCGCACCATGCCCAGGTTGCCGTTGTTGATCAACGCCACCTTGATCGGCACGCCCTCCACCGCGCAGGTGGCCAACTCCTGGTTGGTCATCTGGAAACAGCCGTCGCCGTCGATGGCCCACACCTCGGTGTCCGGGCAGGCCATCTTGGCGCCCATCGCCGCCGGGACGGCGTAGCCCATGGTGCCCAGACCGCCGGAGTTGAGCCACGTGCGCGGCTTCTCGTAGGAGATGAACTGCGCCGCCCACATCTGGTGCTGGCCGACCCCGGCGACGTAAATGGCGTCCGGCCCGGCGATCTTGCCGAGTTGCTCGATGACGTACTCGGGGCTGAGGCTGCCGTCTTCCGGTGCGGTCCAGCCCAGCGGGTAGGTCTCCCGGATGCCGTTGAGGTAGGACCACCAGTCGGCCAGGTCGGGATCGTTGATGCCCTCGTTGCCGATCCTGTTCTGCCCGCCCGGCATGCGCTTGAACGCGTCGATGAGGTCTCGGATGACGGCCTTGATGTCGCCCACTATCGGCACGTCGGCGTTCCGGTTCTTACCGATCTCGGCCGGGTCGATGTCGGCGTGGATCACCTTGGCATCGGGCGCGAACGTCGAGAGCTTGCCGGTCACCCGGTCGTCGAAGCGGGCACCCAGAGCGATCAGCAGGTCGCTGCGCTGCAGGGCGGCGACTGCAGCCACCGTGCCGTGCATGCCCGGCATACGCAGGTTCTGGACGTGGCTGTCCGGGAACGCGCCGCGGGCCATCAGCGTGGTGACCACCGGGATGCCGGTCAACTCGGCGAGCTCGGCGAGTTCCTCGGTGGCGTTGCCGCGGATGACGCCGCCGCCGACATAGAGCACCGGCTTACGCGCCTCGGTGATGAGTTTGGCGGCCTCTTTGATCTGGCGGCCGTGCGGTCTGGTGTTCGGCTTATAGCCCGGCAGCTGCAGTTGCGGCGGCCAGGCGAACGTGCACTCGCCCTGCAGCACGTCTTTGGGGATGTCGACCAGGACCGCGCCATGACGCCCGGTGGAGGCGATGTGGAACGCCTCGGCGATCGAGCGGGCGATGTCGTCACCGTTGCGCACCAGGATGTTGTGCTTGGTGATCGGCATGGTGATGCCGGTGATGTCGGACTCCTGGAAGGCGTCGGTGCCGATCAGGCTGCGGCCGACCTGTCCGGTGATGGCGACGACGGGGATGGAGTCCATCTGGGCGTCGGCCAGCGGGGTGACCAGGTTGGTGGCGCCCGGCCCGGAGGTGGCCATCATGACGCCGACGCGGCCGGTGGCGTGCGCGTAGCCGCTGGCGGCATGTCCGGCGCCCTGCTCGTGACGCACCAGCACATGGCGCAGCTTCTGCGAATCGAACAGCGGATCGTAGACCGGGAGCACGGCGCCGCCGGGGATGCCGAAGATCAGGTCGACGCCGAGTTCCTCGAGGGAACGGACGACGGCTTCAGCGCCGGTGATCTGGACCGGCGCGACCCGCTGACCCGCGTGGTTTCCGGACGGCTGCGAGTGGTGTGCGCCGTTGGCCGGCTCGGGCGTGGCCTCGGGCGCGCGGGTGGTGGGTGCGCTCACTGGTGTCCTCATCGTCTCTGGGTCTCTAGTCATGATGTGGTCTGGTGATTGGGCAAGAAAAAACCCCCGTCAGCATGGCGGCTGTACGAGGGTTGCGCGCTGGTGCGTGTGGCTAAACCCGGAAGAGGGAAAGCGCGGCACCAACGCGCTGACCTACTACGAGCTCTCCACCGGTAGACATATCGCGAAGGCTAGCCTCTGCACAGGTCAAGCGTCAAATCTATGCTGCAGGAATGTCCCGCGGATCCGACGGTGCGACGGTAGTGGTCCGCATCTCCCAGATGGCGCACATCGCGTCGGCGTTCATCCTGCTCTGGCTCGTCCTGATGATGCCCGCGTTCGGGCCCTGGGGCCTGCTTCTGCTGGCGATTCCGGTGCTACTGTCGGTGGCCATCGAACGGCTGCGGACGACCGCCGACGCCGACAGCGTCACCGCGCGCTATGTGCTGAGCACCCGCACGCTGCCGTGGTCCCAAGTCGAGGGGCTGAAGTTCACCCGCGGCCGCTGGGCCCGGGCCTGCCGGCCGGACTTGTCCGAGATGCGGCTGCCGGCGGTCACCTTCTCGACGCTGCCCCAACTCACCGCGGCGAGCGGCGGGAAGGTGCCCAATCCCTACCAGCAGTAGTTCGGGGCTGGCGACGGCTCAGGCGAACGGATTGTTGCCGCGCAGGAACATCCAGGCGGCCACTCCACCGCCGATACCGAGGACCAGCGCCAAGAATGAGCCGATGAACGGGCGGCGAGCCCAGCCCCGGCCGCCGTCGAATCCGTAACGTCCGGGACCGGCCAGGACGATGGCCGCCGCCACCGCGGTGAGCACCAGCAGTTGCTCGCCCGCCGAGCTCAGCACCAGTCGCCATCCGTCGGCCTCGAGTGAGGCCAGCGCGCCGTTGAGCAACAGGCCCAGCGCCACCGCCGCCGCAACCGGGGTGAACAAGCCCAGCACCAGCAGCACGCCCGAGGCGATCTGTGCGCCGGCAGTCACATAGCTCAGCAGACCGGCGTTCTGGTAGCCCGCCGTAGTGAGGGATTCTTTCAACCCCGCGGGACCGGGTCCGCCCCATAACCCGAAGGCGTTCTGCAATCCGTGGGCGATCAGCAACGCTCCGAGCGCGACGCGCAGCAGCAGCAGGCCGAGATCTTGGGTGCCGCGCCGGGCTGCGGCCTTGGCCCGCTCCTCGGGGTCGCCCGGGATGATCTCCGTCGGGGCGGCCATCGGTTGACCGGCCCCGGCCGGGGGCTGAACGGGCTGCACATACGGCAAGGGGTCTGGCTCATAGAGCAGTCCGGGGCCCGCCGACGACGGTGTCGGTGGAGGCGGCATCGGCGGCGGTGCGGCCGCGCCGCGCGGGATGCGGGTGGTCTCGAAGTCGCCGCCGTAGCTCGCCGACGCCAGGTCGTCCTCCGGATCGACCAACCGGGCCGACGCCGGGCGCACGACCGAATCGTCGGGGCGCTGCCAGGCGGGATCGGGATTCTGGCTCGTCACACGGTCAGGGTAAGTGCTGCCGGAGGCAAATGAGCGGATTTGCCGGGCACGTCGGAAGCCCAATCTGGCGCCGGCCCCCGTGGCCAATCTGGCGCCGGCCCCCGTGGCCAATCTGGCAGCGGTCCCGGCGACCAATCCGGCATGGCCCCCGTGGCCAATCGGCCCGAGCGGGCGGGGCGTCGTGGCGCGGATCGCGTGAGCATCCGTAACCTGAAGGCATGCGATTGCGTCCGCCGAGATCGGCCCTGGCCGTACTGTGTGCGGCCACAGTGCTGACGGCAGGCTGCGCCCGCTTCGACAACGCGGTCTCCCAGCCCTTCACCACCGAGCCGGAGATGGCGCCCGGGCAGTCGTCGACTCCCCCGCCCCCGCCGCCGCTGCCCCCCAAGCCGTTCCCGAAAGCCTGCCCCGCTCAGGGCGTCATGCAGGGCTGCCTGGAAAGCGTGAGCTCCATGATCATGGGCTCGGACGCCAAGAGCGCTCAGGTGGCCGAACGCACGACCGGTGCCATCAAAGAGGTGTCGGTCAGCGCTGAACCGAAGATCAAGATGACCATCCCGGTCGACGGCAGCGGCGACGGCGGGCTGATGTCCATCGCGATGTCGCCCACCTATTCCCAGGACCGGCTGATGTACGCCTACATCAGCACCCCGACCGACAACCGGGTGGTCCGGATCGCCGAGGGCGATGCCCCCAAGGATCTGCTGACCGGAATCCCGAAGGGCGCGACCGGCAACACCGGCTCCCTCATCTTCACCAGCCCGACGACGCTGGTGGTCCAGACCGGTGACGCCGGCAGCCCGGAACTCGCCAATGACCCGAAGTCGCTGGCCGGCAAGGTGATTCGCATCGAGCAGCCCACCACCGTGAACCAGGCCCCGCCGACGACCGCGTTGAGCGGGATGGGCTCAGGAGGTGGGATGTGCCTGGACCCGGCCGACGAGACGCTGTACGTCACCGACCGCACCCCGGCCGGTGACCGGCTGCAACGGGTCGGCTCCGACGGCAAGGCCACCACGGTGTGGACCTGGCCCAACCGCCCCGGGGTGGCGGGGTGCGTCGCCCTGGACGGCACGGTCCTGGTCAACCTGGTCAACACCAAGCAGACGGTGGCGGTGCGACTGGCGCAGGCCACCGGCGCGGTCACCGGCGACCCGGAAGTGGTCCGTCAGGACACCCACGGTCACGCCTGGGCCCTCGACGTCTCCCCCGACGGAAACATCTGGGGCGCCACGGTCAACCGCACCGCGGGGGATGCCGAGAAGAACGACGACGTCGTCTTCCCGCTGTTCCCACAGGGTGGCGGGTTCCCGCGGTCCAACGCCGACATCACCTGAGCGGTCCAGGGGATCAGCGCGTCGGCGGTCACGGCGCGCGGCGCAGTCCGGTCAGCACCAGCCCGGGGTCGAACGTCGCCCGCGCGGCGACCGATCCGGCGGCGGCGGCCACCACCAGCGCGGCGGCCTCCTCGTAGCCCTTGGGAAAGACGATTTCGGCGCTGTCCGGGCCGTCGCGATGTGCCATCAGCCAGTCGTGGAGCAACCAGTCCAGCGCGCAGGTGACCGCCATCGGGTCGGCATCGGGCAGCCGGGCCGCATCCACAACCGCCGCGAGGGTGTCGCGGTGTTCCTTGCGGGCACCTTCCTTATTGGTCCCGGAACTGTCGAACATCAGCATGGACAGCGTAAGTGGGAAACGTTGTCCCGCTTCGGTTCGCACCACCCAGCGGCCCCCCGCCCACGGCCGCTCCGGGTCGACGTGATGGAACTCTCCGAAGCCGCCGACCACACCCAGCGCCGGCTCGTCGAGTTCGCCGTCCAGCGGCGCCGGGCCGAGCAGCCCCAGCGGCTGGCGGGCTCGGATGGAGAACAGCGCCGCGGTGCCGATGATCTTGCCAGCCCGCAGATCGGGCTTCAATCCGGTCTCATCTAGGGCCGCAGCGTATTCGAAACACAACCGGTCCAGCCCGCGGTGCAGTTCGAGCAGAGCGTCACGTTCGGCGCCATCGGCGGGTCCGCGGCCGCCGCCGAGGATTTCACCGAACCGGTCGGCGGCGCTGATCAGTGCGTCGTCGAGCGCCTCCAGATGGGTGGCGACTAAGCGGTCTGGTTCGCCGTCGCTTGCCAGGTCGTCGGCCACCAGCGCCTGCAGCGAGGTG
This sequence comes from uncultured Mycobacterium sp., assembly GCA_964629725.1. Lineage (GTDB taxonomy): Bacteria > Actinomycetota > Actinomycetes > Mycobacteriales > Mycobacteriaceae > Mycobacterium. Next base: position 42,982 of record CAZVST010000037.1, on the reverse strand, counting down.
GGCTTGCCGGTGGGAGTGGCCCAGTAGAAGCCGATCTGATCGTCGGACTGGACGATTCGCGGCCTCATGAGCCCGCCCATCTGCTCTTCGCGCAAGCGCTCATCGGCCCTCTGCTCTTCGCGCAAGCGCTCATCGGGCACACCGCCACAACATCACCCGGTTGTTGCCTGAGTCGGCGACGGCCAGGGTGTCACCGCGCAGCGACAGCCCGTAGGGCCAGCACAACGTGTCGTGCTGCACCGAGGTCCAGCGGTTCTCGCCGTTGGACCCGAAATCCGGTTGCGCCAGAACATGGTCGGCGCCGCGGGCGACGGGACCGCCGGGCATGCCGTCCCATAGCAGGATGCGGTTGTTGGCCGTGTCCGCGACAGCCAGGCGCTCGGATTCCCCGGACCCGTCCAAGCACGCCGCGTAGGGGAAGCGCATGCGGTCGTTGGTATGCGGGCCGTACGGCCACTCCTCGGCGCTGGTCAAATCGGGTTGTCCCACAACGAGATCCGCCGGCCGGTCGACATCGGGCAGCGGCGACCAGCCCAGAACCCGGTGGTCGCCGGCGTCGGCGACCAGCAGCCGATCGCCACGCCCGGCGATGTCATGGGCCCAGCGGAAGCTATCGGGGCCGGCCGGTCCGCCGCGATTCTCGTCGTGGGTTGTCGCATCCTGCTGGCCCAGGATCACGTCGGCGGGTTGGTCTGCGGCCGGAATTCCGTTGCGCCAGCCGAGGACCCGCCGATTGCCGGTGTCGGCGACCCAGAACGCGCCGCCGACCATCGCGATGCCGAAGGGCCAGTAAAGACTGGTCGCCGAGCAACTCCCGCCGCGATTGGCCTCGACCGCGGTGGCATCCGGCTGACCGATGACAAGTTCCGGGGGTACGTCGTTGGCCGTCGGAACGCTGTCCCACACCAGGATCCGGTGGTGCCAGGCGTCGGCGACGACCAGCCGGCCGTCATGCACCAGAACCCCGGTGGGCAGGTGCATCCCGCGTTCGGGTCCCCGTCCGCCGGCCGCCGGCCCTTCGGTGTCGCCGTCGGGCTGGCCCAGCACCACGTCGGCGGGCTGCTCGTCGCGGTCGGGGATTCCGTGCCAGATCAGCACTCGATGGTTCCCGGTATCGGCGACCACCAGGTGGTCGTCGGACACGAACACCCCGCGGGGTGAATACAGCCACGCCATCGAGGGCTTCGCCGACGGCAGGGCCAGGCCGCCCGGGGCGGGCGCGCCCAGCCACAAATGCGGCTTCCAGCCGCCGGTGAGGTCGACGGCCGCAACGACATCGGGACGGGTGCCGACACCGCTGATGTTGTGCCGAACGGTGTAGCGGCTCATGTACGGGACGTTACGGACCCGAAGCCCGTCGGCCGCACCCGGGCTACCCGTGCAGTAGGTAGAAGACGATGGCCGAAACGAAGCAGGTCACGAACGCCACGCTGATCCACAGCGTGAAACGGCGTTCGAGGTTCATCGCCGCATCCTCGCCGTTGCGCCTCAGTTCCCAGGCTCCGATGACGGCGCTGGCGAGCAGGGCGGTGACCGAGGCGTAGGCGAGCAGGTAGATGAGGTCGATCATCGGCAGGTATCCGACCTCGGGGAGTGCGGAGGACACACCGAACTGCATCGCGACCAACGCGATCAATGCGGTGATCGGCACATTGACCTTGGAGTCGACGTAGGACGCCGGGATGATCACCCCGAGCGCCGCGGCGAGGAGCACGATCAACAGTGGCAGGATCGTTTTGAAGATTCCCGACGTCACCGGAGAGGTCACCGGTATCTCCACGATGACCCGGCTGTAGGTGCGGTCGTCGGGGCCGGACTCGAGATCGCCGAACGACGTCGGGTAGGTGTTGGTGTCGAAGTCGATGTGCGGCGTCCCGAAGTTGTAGCCGGCGAGGGTGATGTGCGGGTTGACCGTGATCGGATCCTTATCGGGCACGTATATGACCTGCGAGACGTTGTGGATGGCGTCTTCTAACACGAAGCGCAGGGTCTGGGCCTGAAAGGGATAGTCCGAGACCGACAGCGGGGAGTTGAATTCCCCTTGGTAGCGCCCAAGCCAGACCACAGATCCATCGGCCTGCTTGCTCGGCTCAGGGTAGACGTCGGTCTTGGTGAGCGCCCAGTTCTCGAACACGTTCTGGACCTCGATGCCGGCTGGTGCGTCGAGGTCCGGGTTTCGCCACCTGAGCCACACGTAGAAGTCGGCGGAGAAGCTGTTGTTGCCGAGATCGACCCGCTGGACGTTCTGGACGTAGACCCCGACAGACACCTTCTCGGGGGCGGCCTGCGGGCTGGGTGCTGGAGTGGGCGCCGGAGTCGGAGTAGGCCCGGCCGACGCCGTGTACCGGGTGGCGGTTCCCGACTGCATCCCGGCCAGCAACAGGACGAAGAACACTGCGGCAGTGAGGGTTCGCGCGACCGCCCTGCAGACGTATCTCATCCCGGCTCCCCTCCCGTCAGACATGTCCCGCACCGCACCGATCTTTCTCCAAGGCTTTCACCGCTGACCGATTACTCGGCGCCGGCCCCGGGAACGTCTCGCCTGCGAACCCTCACCACCAGTCGGACAGCGGTCCCTGGCCGTGAGCAGCATCACCGGCAGGTTGGGAGGCACCCGGCGCAGCCTTCGCGGCCCACGCCGACGGAGCCTTCACAACCGCACCCACACGTCGCCGTCGTCGACCCGCAGCGGCAACTGCTCGAGCTGGGCGCCCGGCGCGCTCAGGCACTCACCCGAGGCGGCGTCGAAACAGAAGCCGTGCCACGGGCAGGTCAGGGTCCCGTTGCTCACGTCGAGCACCGCGTCGGTCAGCGGCAGTGCCTGGTGGGCACACTCGTTTCGGTAGGCCGCCAGGCGCTGGCCGAGATTGACCACGATTAGCTCCACGGTCCGGCTGCCCAGAGTCGTGGTGGCGATGGAGACCTCGTCGACCGGCAGGCCGGTGGCCGGGCCGATCCGCACCCAGCCGTCGGCGGCGGGTTCGGCGACCCGTTCACGCCCAATCCGTAATGCCTCCACCGGAATCAGCGTCGGCGTCGGCTCGGCCGGCACCACCTCCACCGCAGCGATCGCCGGAACACCCTGCACCAGAGCCTCTTCCACCAGATTGCGCAGAGTCACCGACGACATCGAACAGCCGTTGCAGGCCCCTTCCAGGCGGACGAAGGCTGTGCCCTCAGAGATCCGGACCAGCGACACATCCCCGCCGTGGCTGTGCAGTTGCGGACGCACCTGTTCGAGAACCTGGTTGGCGTGGGTCAACGGATCCGGCCGGACGATGCCGTGCAGCGAGAGCAGCGTGCGCACGACCGGGTCGTCGACGAGTTCGAACAGCACCGCGCGGGCACCCTCGTCGGCGCGCATCGCACGCACGATGGTGACCAGACCGGCCCGGTGCACCGCCTCTATTGCGCCCTGCAGTTCCTCGGCCGCCTTCCGGGCCGCCGGATCCAGATCGGCCAGCGCGGCGACGGCGTCGTCGACCCGCTTGGCCAATTCCTCGAAAGTGGGCCCATCGAAAGTTGGCTCGGTGGTGGTCATTCCGACATCGTCTCCGTGCGGCTGAGTGCGTTCTGGCGGGAGATCTCGTCGAGCACACCGCGCACGGTGCGCACCGATTCGTGGTCCCCGAGTTCCTCGAACAGATAGCGCGCCTCGTAGAGCTTGGCCGTGGCCTGGTTGAAGTCGCCGATGTGTGCCAGGACGTTGCCCTGGTTGGCCAGCACCCGGGCGCGTCCCAGCGGATCGGTGTCGCGGTCACGCGCCTGCAGCACCGCCTCGTACAACTCCACCGCCTCGATGAGGTTCTCGGCCTGATGGCTCGACGGGGTGTACACCAGGGAGTTGGCCAGATTCAATTGCACGCTGGCCCACTGCTCGGGGTAGTCCTCGCGGGTGTAGACCTTCAGCGCGGAGCGCAGCGACTGAGCTGCCACCCCCAGACGCAACTGGCTGGACGCCTCGGTCATCTGCATGGTCAGGTAGGCGGTGGCGAGGTCGGCGTGCGCCGCGGCCCACAGCAGTGGCGCCTCCTCCCGGAGCACCAGTTGCAGCGCCGAATGGTAATGCGGCACAGCACGATTCAACAGGCCCGGCACCGTCACCGCCTGCTCGTGCAGCAGCCCCGCCAAGGTGAGGTGGATCTCGGCCCTGGCGAGCCGGAGATCGTCGGCACCCTCCAGGCAACGCAGCGCCTGCTCGAACCGGCTCACCGCCTCGCCGGGATTGGCGGGCGCGATGATCGACCCGGCGGCGGCCAACAGCACCCCGCGCAGCGGTTGGGATGCTTCGGCGGCGGAATCGGCGGCGCGGTCGAGGGCCTCGACCGCATGCGCCGCGTCGTGCTCATCGAGGGCCTGGCTGGCTTGCGCCGACAGCACAACGGCCGCCAGCTCTCCGGTGGCCGGGCCAACGTCCGGCGCGGTGTCGCTGCGGCCGAGCGCGAACAGCACGACGTCGACCAGGACGCCGAATTCGCCCAAAGCCGAGCGTAATTCGACCGGATCCTCCGCGTCGGGATCCATGACGAAGCGGTTGTAGCGGGTGATCGGATCGCCACCGGTCAGGTGCGCCAGGGCGCCGTCGCGGTCCCCGGCCAGCGCCAGTTCGTGCGCCCGCAGGGCGTGGGGCCACTCGGGCAGCCGTCCGGCCAGCAGCGCCAGCCGGGCATCCTCGGTGTCGGGCGAAGCCGGAATCAGCATGTACCCCAGGGGCAATGGGAATGCCCCGAGGGGTTGCGGCCGGACAGCGAGCACGGCGGAATCGCGGGTCACAGAACTCCTTGCGTCAGGTCCTCTGGTCGCCGCCAGCGGCGACGGCGGTCTCATCCGTTCGGCGGAATGCCGCCGATGTCCCGGTTGGCGGCCCGGCGGATCAGATCGGCGGCGATGTCGGCGCGGGCCTTGGTGTAGTGCGTGTTGATCCGTCTGCGTACCACGCCGTCGGCGAACACCACGACGATATCGACTGCCCACCGGCCGCTCTCCTCCACCACGACCGTCTGCACATCCAGCGCCTCGTCAGCAGACGTCTCCCAGCGGGCGGCGGCCTCGGGAAGATCGTCCTCAGCCATCACAGAACCCCTCACCGCGGTGCGATCCCCTGCTCACGCAGTGAAATCCTGAGCGCCTTGTGCTCATCGTCCCAGCATGCCGCACAGGTCCCGACGGGAAAACCGTCGGCGAGCAACTCGTGGATCAGCACGGCCCGGTCCCCTGCCGGGTTGCGCTGTTTGAGCAGCAGACCACCGCTGCTCGGGCCGCGCAGCGGGTAGAGCCACAGTTCCCCGTCGCGCGGCACCGCCGCGACGGCATCGGAGGGAAACCGGCCGGCCGCCAGGGCGGCGTCGAGCCGCAGATAACCGTCGGCGGTGATCTCCACGCTGGCCGCATCGGCGGTCCGGGGCCGCAGCGGTGCGAGGAAGTCCCGTTCAATCAGGTCGATGACCTGATCCATGGCGGTGCTCACCGGTTCGGACAGCTTGGCACCCATCTCCATGGCGGCGGCTTCGATGAGGAACACCGTGATGTCGGTGGGGCAGGCGTCGCCGAGCGCCCAGCGGGCGAACGGGATCGCGTGGTCCCACCTAAACGAGTGGGTGTGCAGGCCCTGCAACGGCGGCAGGTCGGTCAGTTCCTCCCCCGGGACCCGGTACACGGTGCCGGGGGCGACGTCGGTGGCCGAAGCGTCGACGATCACCACCCGCTTCGCCCCGCGCATCTGGAAGCCGACGTCCATCCCGGCGGTGCCGCCGTCGACCAGCTTGGCGCCCTCGGGCACCCCGCGGTCCCACAGATGACGGATCAGGACCGGGCCGACGCCGTCGTCACCGCGAAGCAGGTTCCCGCAGCCGATGACAAGCACCTCGCAACCGGGCGGTTCGAGGTCGACGACCTCCGAATCGCTTGGGTCGCTGAGGCTTTCGCGTGAGTCTGGTGTCACGAGGTGCCGATCGGTGTGCCCCTTCGGTCACACCATTCCGTTGATGACGAACTTCGAGAGTTCCTTGCCGGTCTTGCCGTCGTAGGCGTGCACGGTGCAGACCAGGCAGGAGTCGAAGCTGCGGGCGACGTGGCCGAGTTCGACCGGATCCTCCGGGTCGACGATCGGCGCCCCGACGAAGGCCTTCTCCATCGGCCCCAGGACGTCTTCACCGTCGCGCGGGCCGATGTTCCAGGCCGTCGGTGTGACCACCTGGTAGTTCTTGATTTTTTTGTTCTCGATGACGATCCAGTCCGACAGCGAGCCGCGCGCGGCCTCGGTGGAGCCGAAGCCCTTGCCGGACGCGTGCTCGGTGGGCTTGCTGTAGAAGCTCTCCTTGAGGTCGAGCTGATCCAGCCAGGAGCGCACCCACTTGTAGTACTTCGGCGCCTCGTGCAGACGGGCCAGCTGCCGGGTCAGCACCGAGGGGCCGATCTTGTTGTAGATGTCGAGGAAGAGCGGGTCGTTGTCCTGGTGCGGGGCGGCGTTCGGGCCGGCGGCGGCCATCCGACGGGCCAGCGGGCCGGTCTCCAGCGGCAGGTGGCCGGACCCGGGCACCTCGTAGCGCGGCGACTTGGCCCAGCTGTACTTGCCCTGGCCCTTGCCCTTCTCCGGGTCGATCGGGATGGTCTCCCCCTCGAACGGGTGCAGCGGCCGGCTGCCCTCGTAGAAGGAGTGGCTGACGTCCTCGCGGACCCGCGACTGGTCGAACTCGTGCCACTGACCGCCGGCGAAGATGCCGCCCCGGCCGATCAGCGCGGCGTTGCGGCCCTCGATGGTCGGGGTGCGGTACAGCGACGGGTCGAAGTAGGTGCCGGTCGAGATGTAGTTGCCGACCCCCCGGCCGTACTTGTCCAGGCCGACGTCCTGGGAGTAGCGGATCAGGAAGCCGATGTCGCTGTTGCGCTGCGACTCGTTCTCGTCGACCCAGGCCAGGACGTCCTCCCAGGACTTGTTCTCCAGCCAGCGGTCGATGCTGCAGCCGAGCAGTTCGGGCTCGAGCCAGTTGTCCTTCCAGTTCTCCAGGATCGCGATGGAGCGGGTGACATCGGACAGCGACGGGGCGCCCATCACGCCGCCGGGAACCATGAAGCTGGAGTGCGGCCACTGCCCGCCGAAGATCGCGTAGACCTCCACCGGCTTCTGCGAGAGCACCACACCCTTCTGATAGCTGGTGCCCACGTAGGGGGCGTAGCGGCGAACGGCCTCGTCGTACATCGAGGACTTGGCGTAGTTCTTGTTCGTCAGGTCGATGGCGAACAGCGCGTAGTAATACCGCGGAATCGACTGCAGCGTCTCGCAAGCCTGGGCGATGTTGCGCACCAGGGTGGCATTCGGCGGCATGGTGGTGCGCCATGCGGTGTCCAGTGCGTAGGCCGACTTGTAGAGGTGGCTGCCGCCGCAGATCCCGCAGATGCGGGGGGTGACGATCAAGCCGGCTTGGGGATCCTTGCCGCGCAGGATGATTTCGAAGCCGCGGAACATCGCCGCCTCGGTCCAGGCCGAGGTGACGACCCCGTCTTCGATGGTGACCCGGACGTCGAGGTCGCCCTCGACGCGTCCGAGCGGGCTGACATGGAGATCAAGAGAAGTCATGGGATTCCTTCGGGAAAACTGTTGGTGGTCTCCAAAAAAATGGGCGCGGTACGTGGTCAGACCACGAACATGTCTTCTTTGGACCAGTCGGGTGCGGCGATCCGGGCTGCCGCGGAGGCAGCCATGTAGGACAGCTTCTTGGTGCCGGTGCCGGTCTCCTTGGGGATCACCCCGGCGACCTTCTGGGTCTTGAACAAGGTTCCAGGGGCCAGGTCGAAGTGCGGGAACTCCGGTTCGGTGCATCCGTAGCAGGGCTGGCCGGCCCGGGTCTTGGACGACTGGCGGTTCCACAGGATGCGGTTGCACGGCGAGTGTGTCATCGGGCCGCGGCAGCCGAACTCGTAGAACAGGCAGCCGGTGCGGGTGCCCTCGCCGAAGGACATCGTGGACTGCTTGTACTCGTAGAACTGCACGCGGGTGCAGCCGGTCTGAGTGAAGGTCTTGAAGAACGTCTGCGGGCGCTGCAGTTCGTCGAGCGCGATATCGCCGGTGCGTCCGGTGGCCAGCGCGACGAGGATCTGGGTGATCCAGTCCGGGTGCGCGGGGCAGCCGGGGATGTTGATGACCGGCAGGCCGGCCTTGGACTTGAAGTTCGGTCCGAGGAAGCCGCCCTTGTTGCGCTTGTGGTACTGCAGGCCGGTCGACCCGGACGGGTTGGGCTCCATCGCGGGAATGCCGCCCCAGCATGCGCAGTCACCGATGGCGACGACGATGCCAGCCTGGCTGGCCAGTTCGGTGACCCACTCCTTCATCGGGCGGTCGGCGAACATGTCCATCCGGCCGGTTCCGTTGGGGCCCTCGATCACCGAGCCCTCGAAGACGAAGACGTCCATCGGTCGCGCGCCGGTGGCGCAGTCCCGGAAGATCTTCTGAGCCTGGGTGCCCAACTCCAAGCCGAGCGAGGGATGCCAGATCACCTCCAGGCCGAAGTCGACGATCAGGTCGACGACGTTGGGTTCGTCGGCGTTGAGGAACGACATGGTGTTGCCACTGCATGCCCCTCCCTGTAACCACAAAACTGATGCCATGGGGAGGCTCCTCTCACCGAATTCCGCGGTTTGAGAGTACCGCCGGAAGCTTCCTGCGGGAACGAAATCCGGGGGCGAAACGCGCTGGAAACATTACGGTTCCGCGGGGTTTCAGCGTTCCGCCGACTGATATCGAAGCCTTACCTCCCACGGTGGTCCCTTCCCCCTGACAATCAGGTGGCCCCATCACCCTGGCAAACGACAGACCATTTCACGCCGACCGCTGCACCGGCCCGACTTCCCCGGCGGTTCGGCTCGATCGAAGACGCCTGACTGCCCATCTTCCCAATTCGGAACCATCCGACCGGGAGTCAACGCGCCGACTTTTTCAGGTCGAATTAACTACCGGCTTCCCGTGGTTCGAGTAAGGACCGCGGCGGGCCGGTGACGCGGTAAATCCGGAACCTGTTGTCGTCGCTGGCCCCGTTCATCGCCGTCAACACCAGCGTGGAGAACCCTGCACCGTCGCTCCACAAGGTCGGGTAGCGGATGTTGATCGCGTCGGCGTCGGTGCTGGCAGGGTTCGTGACCACGAGGTACGTGACACCGTATTTCCACGGCCGGTTGACCGCGGCTTTGAAGTCGTAGTCGCTGGTCACTCTGAACTGTTTGGTGTCGGCGGAGTTGAGCCAGATCCCCCAGGTCGAAAAAGAGTCCATCAGGACCGATCCAGCCGGGAGTCGTTGGCGATCGAAGTAGTCGGCCAGCAGTCGGTCGGTGGCCAACCCCTGCCGATATCGCTGCTCCTGTGCCGGCAAGTACCCCGGGTGCAGCAGCGCATTCACGGCGAATTCGAGTTGCTGGTTGCTGATTCGATCGTTCAGCGCAGCGCGAACGGTGACCGGAAAGCCAATCAGAATAGACGCGCTGAGCACCACCGCGGCCAGTCCACGGGAGCGGGTCCCGACGGCCCAGGTTGGACGTGTGCTGTTGCCAGGCGTCCAAAAGGCCAGCGCGATGCAGATCACCATCGGGATTGCCAGCAGGAAATACCGGAACAAGCCGAAAGTCGCCGCGGAATACTGACCCCAGGCCGCGAACGCCAGAACCGGTCCGAACGTCACGACGGGAACCACCGCGGCGGGTCTGCGGGCCAGTGCCGCGTAGGCGAGTGCACCGGCCGAGGCGATCCCGAGCAGCGGTTGCATCCCGAGCAGCCTCGCTGAGATGGTCATCCATGCCGTCGGCGAATCGCGCACGAGGGCGCCACGTCGTCGCGCGCCGGCGACCTGGCTGGCGTTTCCGTACTGGGACGTGACGATGGCGAACAGCTCGTGATTGATCACCCACCCGGCCAAAGCCCAGACGATGGCGGCCAGCGCAATCGGGAACCCGACGATCGCGACGTTGGCCAGCATGGTGGAAAGCCGGGAGCTCGCGTCGGCTCGACAGGCGGCCAGGACTGCGACGAACACCATAGCTCCGAGCGCCCCCGGGACCACCTCATAGCGGGCGGTGTAGCCGGCGCCCAGGGCCAGTCCAGCCAACGCCAGATCGACCACCCGACCGCCGTCGCTCCACCGCATCAGGTAGCGCGCGCACAACAGCACGCAGAGGAGTTCAGCGGCCTCGCTCATCCCGGAGGCGCCGTAGACGATGATCATCGGATGAAGCGCGAAAGCCGCGACGGCGACCACCCGCCAGCCAGAACTCACGCGGCGATCCAGAGCGATGCCGCGCACCACCAGCGCCGCGCCCGCCATGAACAGTGCGCTCTGTGCCACCCCGGCCAGGCCTCGGGTGCGCAACTCCGGCCACCACCGCTCGAACAGCAGCAGCGGAATCTCCACCATGCTGGGCAGCGGGTTCCACACGAAGCCCATCGCCGACAGGTGCGGGTCGCGGCTTACCAGCACGAAGCCGGCGTTGGCGACGCGACTGGCGGCGTCGCCGTCAAGGAGGTCGTCCTTGATCACCAGCAGGTAGCCGACGGCAAGGTACAGCGCTGTCAGGCCGGCGAACAGGGCGACGCCCGACCGGCGACGCCGTGAGACCGACCGGGAGACACCCTGCGCCATCGTTACCGGGCGGGCTGCCATGCTGGTCATCCGACCGGCCGGGCTGCGTGCCTCCGCCGCCAGAGCAGCGCACCCGCGGTGGCGAGCAGGATGCAGACAGCCGCCCCCGCACTTAGCAACGTCCACCCTACCCAGCTGTCGCCGGGGTACTCGTTAGGTAGCGCTCCTCCCTCGCGTAACGTCAGCTTGACGGTCTGGCCGGCGGGACCGGTGGCCACCACATCGCCGGACAGCGAGGCCCACCTCGAGTCCAGTGCCCAGATGTCGTCGAAGCTGCGCTGCACCAGTGACCAGTCGCCGGTTCCGTTGACCGCCAGTACCATTCGCCCGTTGCTGGAGAAGGCTTGCACCACGCCGATAGGGCCCTGCAGGTCGACGGTGGTTTCGGTAGACCCGCCAATGTCGGCGGTGTCGCGCCGGTCGAACGACACCGGCGCGGTCAGCCCCGAATTCTTCAGTTCCTCGCCCGGTCCGACCACAAGCAGCCCCCTACCCGAGGCTGCGGCCGATGCCATGTCGGTGAGCCGCGGTTGCAGGGTTACTCCGGTCTGCTGGGCCAACAGATTCACCGCCGCGGCGGCGAAGCGCAGATGCTCAGGGGTGTCGACGACGACGGCGAAGTCGGGGGTGAAGGCCATCGGCAGCACCGGGAAGCCGCCCCGGTTGTCGGTTCCGGGGGTGACCGCGACGGTGGAGGAGGGGTCGAGTGAGAATTCCAACCGGTCGTTGAGTGGGCCGCACTCCTGCTTGGGCAGGTACCGCAATTCCACGACGACCCCGACGGAAGAGTTGATCGACTCTCTCGGGATGTTCCCGGTGATGTCGATCAGCCCGGACTCATCGAGGCGACGGGCGGCCAGGACCGCGTCCCCGGCGCGCACCACCACCGACGCCTCGCCCGCGACCACCGGCGAGTAGTGGGCGATGAGGTGCAGGGTGGCCTGCTGGATCGAGCCGACCGCGAACTGGCTGGCGTCGAACCCGATGTAGAGACTCCCGGTGCCTTGAACCGAGATCTTGCCGCCCATGCCCAGTTGGGCGAAGGTCTTGATGGTCGTCGCTGTTGGTGTGTCCTCTTGTGCCGCAGTCACCGTCGCCGAGACGTTCTGTGCCAACCTGATCCGACGGTCGGAGAACAGCGCGACCTGGCGGCTGAGGTCAGCGCCGCGGCCGCTGATCACCAGGGCGGAATTTGGTGAATTCGAGTTGATCACCGTCAGACCGGCCGGGGATTCGTCGCGCAGTTCGATCACCCGCCGCATTGGCGGCCCCGGTGGAGCGGTGCCCACCGAGGTGTCGAGGTCGATGCGCACCGGCATCGGCCGGTAGTGCCGGGTCAGCTTTGCTACCAGGTCGAGTGCGGCCTGCTGCTGCGCCGCTGTGGGGGCCGGTCCGGTCCGGATGAGTATCTGGTCCACATAGCCCGGTAGGAAGTCGGCCACGGTCACCGGGTAGGGCGGCTGTCCCAGGAAGGTCAGGCCGAGTTGGCTCAACGTCAGCGAGGGTGATCGCGAGCAGCTGTTGCCCGGTGGATTGTGATCGCGCAGAACGAAACTCACTCTGGCGACGCCATTGACGATGCGCGCCTGGGAGATGTCGACGGTGAAGGGAGCGGAGCCCATGTCGTTCGGCGCGGGAATGTTGCCCAGTGCGACGCCGCGCCCGTCGATCACGTCCACGCGTGCATCGACGGCGTTGACCACCGAACCGATGGTGCCCACGAGTTGTCCGGGGATGACTCCAGGGGGGATCGGGATGTCGGTATCGATGGGTTGGTCGGATCCGACCATGTCGACACGGCCGGAAAGCCCGAATTGAGGCCAGGCGACCGGCGCGGTGGTGCCCGGGTAAGGCGCATCGGGCCCCGGCTCGGCCGTAGCGCGCGGAATAGAAGCCGCCATGAGAATGACCAACACCGCCAGCACGGCACGTTTGACAGTGGTCACGAGGTGCTCCCGGCCCCTTGTTCGCTTCCGGCCAATCCGTGGACGGTCAACTCCCAATACGAGGGCCGAAAGAACAACTGGTACAGGGCCTTATATGCGGCGATCGACTGCAGCATCCAGTACCCGGGCACCAGCAGTGCCGCCCACCACAGATAGGGCTTGCCCAGCGCGACGGTGGTGGTCAGCCCGGCGAAGATCGACAGCGGCGAGGCAAGCATGAGTAAGGCGAGAGACGTGTAGTAGGTGAACGGTGGGAACATCACAGCGATCGCGTTGGGACGCGCGACCATCCACACCACCATCGCCGACCACAATAGAAGGTTCAACGCGTTCAGAATCGGTACCAGGCCGGTCAGGTTGACCAGGCGCAGCGTGGCCCGCAGGCCGAGTTCGCGGCGTAGGTGACGGGGTTGGCGCAGGTGCACGATCGAGGTTTGCAGATAGCCCTTATACCACCGGGAGCGTTGCCGGATCCAGTTGATCACATCGGAATTAGCCTCTTCGAAGGTGATCGAGTCGAGTATCAGGGTTCGGTACCCGTACCTGGCCAGGCGCACACCGAGGTCGGCGTCCTCGGTGACGTTATAGGCATCCCAGCCGCCGACCTCCCGCCACACCCTGGCGGTCATGTGACAGGAGGTGCCGCCCAGTGGGACCACATTGCGGGCCTGTGCGACTGCGGGAAGTATCGCGGCGAACCACTGGTCGTACTCCATGGTGAACCAGCGGGTGAGGAGGTTCTGCCGTTCATTGAAGTAGCACAGCCGCGCCTGCAGGCACCCGACATCGGCAGGAGCGCGTCGCAACGCGACGACAGCGCGGCGCAGTTGCAGCGGGTCGGGAATATCCTCGGCGTCGTAGATGGTGATCAACTCGCCCTTCAACCCAGGCAATGACATTCCATAGTTGCAGGCGGCGGGTTTGGTTTTGGGCTGATGGTCCGGGACGACGATGACCCTGACAAGTTCGACAGGTGTATCCAGCAACGCGGCCTGGGTTGCGGTGTCGTCTTCCTCGGTGAGCAGCAACACTTCCAGTTTGTCGGCAGGATAGTGGAGATGCCCGATGCCTCTGAGCAGGTTCTGCACAATCTCCGGTTCGTAATACACCGGCAGGAGAACGGTATAGACCGGCAGTTCCTCATCAGGTACCGCGAGCGCGTCGTCGTCGCTCACCGACACCATCTCCGGTGAGTCGATTCCCTTCAGCATCAACAAATTGCGATCGATCGCCGAGAGCAGGTACAGCAGAGGGCCCACTAAAGTCACCAGCGGAACCATCTGCTTCGGATAAAGCACGATCATCGTCACCAGCAGTGCCCCAAGCACCGCCAGGGCCGTCAACGTGCGTGGCCCCAATGCTGCGCGGGCAGAGAATTGCTCGGCTAGTGGCTGCGGCTGGAAGGGGTGAGTTTGGGCATCAGTCAATCCGGCCCACCAGTTGCTCGGTCTGCGCGACGCGCAGAATGGCGTTGGTCAGATGGCGTGCGCGGTCGCTGACTTTCACATCGACCATGGTGTCGGGATCGGGCTGCTGGCGGCTCATCCACAGGGCCGGAGCGACCACTGTCGACATGAGTGTCGGGGGAACCGGGTGAGGCGGAGGGGCCGCATTGGGCGGTGGCTGCTGGCTAACGACGACGAAGACCTGCTGATAGGTGTTACCGACCGCCCAGATCCAGGTCAGGGCGTACCAATCGACGCTGTCAGGTCTGGTGGCGGCCGAAGAGTCGGTCGCCAGTGCCATTGCGCCGGGCAGGGCGGAACCGAGATCGGTGAACCGGTAGTTGGGAACAGCAGTGGTCGGGTACCAGACCACCCCGCGGGTGGTCAGCAGGACCTCGAGGCTGGGCGCGGTGATGACATCGACGGCCGAGGCCGGGTACCCCGACTCTGGGGGTGGCAGGTAGCGGGTGAACGTCGAATCGGGCCCCAGATATCGGTGGATGAACCCGAAGTCCTGTTCCGGTGCGAAGCCGGTGCGGGAGATCCAGTCGGCCTCGGTGTACACGGGGGGTGGCCGTCCAGGTATGCCTGCTGAGGCTGAGTCGATGGTGATCATGTGCGATCCGGCGACAACGGCCAAGGCCAGCAGTGCCACGGGTGAGCGGCGCGGCCACGGCGGCGACTCAACCCGGGCGTCGCAGGGGGTCTGCCCGGGGGTGTTCCTGCCAGGCCCCTCGCTGCCGGCGGGAACACCCCCCAACAACACCTGCCGGGCGCCAGGTGTCGTGAATCGTTGCAGTAGAAGGAAACTGAGTACTGGAATCACCCCGGCGGTCACGGTGACCGAAATCGGCAGGGGTGCCGTTGCCAGCGCGGTGGCGGCGGTGACCCCGGCGAGCCCGCACCCGCCCGCCGCCACTAGACGCCAACGCAACGGGCGGGGCCAGCCGGCGAGAAACACCGCGACCGCACCGACGATGGCGGCCACCGACGCTGCGGCGGCCGTGGTCCCGCCGAGGGCGGCGGTCAGCAAAAGCGAGGGATATGGGGTCAAAGTCACGATCGCAAAAACCCATAACGGCCACAGCTGCCAGACACGCCGGAAGCCGAACAGGATGGTGGCGCCGAACGCCGTCCAGATCGCGGCGTCAACCAAGGGGAGGTTCCACATGCCGCTGAGCGTGGGGAACCGGTAACTCGCCAGGTAGCTCAAGAACAGCGGAAAACCGCCGAAGATGACACCCAGGATCCAGTCAGCCTCGGAGTCGGTATTGCCGCGTGGCACGGTGCGGCGACCGTACGCGATCATCGCCAGCAGCGCGGGCAGGACCATCAGGTACGCAGAACGGGAACCACCAGCGATAGATCGCGCCACGTCGTAGACCTCGCCGCCGACCGCCAGCAGGGTCAGCATCAGCAACGTCGCGAGACGCGGGACAAGACCGAAGGCGGGCCGCGCACGTCGAGGAGTGTTAGCCGTGCCGTGGGTCGGTGAGTCCGCCAAGTGACCGCCCGCCGAGCCGACAATGGTCGACTCAAGATCAGCGGTCAAGCCCAGCCCTTCCCCAAGGATTCGACCTGGATTGTACCTTTCGTCAGCTTCGATTCAGATTCTTGTGGCATAGGAATCTGGATCCAACCGCGAACTAGTACCCCCGGGCAATCCAGGGAACACGGGCACAAACTCGGGGGTCGGCCCGACGGCCCGGTGCAGGTCAGCAACCGACGGAGATGATCCGCGATGCCTTGTCGAAACGGATCCAGAGACTCTTCTTGACTTACGGCCCAGCTGTCATCTCCCGGAGTTGTTGACGGCCGACCACGCCGATCATGGCATCGCGGGTGACCAACGCGGCCAGTTGCGCCTGGGACCAGCCCTCGGTGCCCTCGGGCCGGCGCGGACTCGGCGAGCACCGCCCGTGGTTCCGCAACAGCACGGGCGCGGTAGGGCTTGAGTTTGTACCAGTCCGGGGGTAGTCCCAGGACCGGCCGGGGGTAGCAGGAGCACAGGGTGCGACGACGGGGTTGTGAACGCTCGCGCTGTTCTCCAGCACGATCAGCCGGGTGTAGTGGTAGAAGCTGATGCCGAGCTCCTCACAGGCAGTTCGGCCGTCGGCGAGCAGGCGTTGCTTGAAGGCCTGGTCTGTCCGGGCGCGGGCAACGACCTGCGCGCCCAGCGCCGGAGTGCGCGAATCGAGAACTTCAATCTGGCGCCGGATCTCACGGCCCCGAACCGGCCGTTCACCCTCTGCGAACACCAGCCCTGACAACGCGGTCGGCGTCGTCGGCGGTAGCTCTGACACGGACGCCCCTTTTCAGCGAGATTCATCCAACGGAACAACAACGGCGACCGTGGTCCCCACTCCCGGGCTTGACCGGACCTCAAGTGTGCCGCCGACGAGCTCGGCCCGCTCCGCCATCGAGAGCATCCCGTAGCCGCTGCTCGGCAGTTCCGCGCCGGCGACCAGAACGACTCCGCGGGAGGTGTCGAAGCCGACGCCGTTGTCGGCGATCTCCAAACGTGCGGCACCGTCCCGCACCGCGAAGGTCACCGAGGCCACCAGTGCACGGGAGTGCTTGACGACGTTCTGGACGCCCTCCTGGGCGATGCGGTACAGCGCGACCTCGATGTGCTCGGGCAGACGCCGATCATCAAGGGCCAGTTCAAGATCCACCTCCGGCGTGGAGGCGGCCAGGCTAGCCAGCCCACCCGCCAGACCGAGATCGTCGAGCACCGGCGGCCGCAGGCCGCTGATCGCCGAGCGCGCCTCCCCCAGGGTGAGGTCAACCAGATCCCGCGCCTTTTCCAATTGCTCTGCGGCAGAAGCTTGTTCGCCGGCGTCGACCGCCCGGGCCGCCGCGTCGAGCCGGTAAGTGAGGCCGACCAGCCGCTGCGAAATGCCGTCGTGAATGTCGCCGGCCAGCCGTCGGCGCTCGCTCTCCTGGGCGGCGATCACCTGTTCGGCGAAGTTCTCGTGCGCCCGCTCCCGCGCGGTCAGCTGGCGGTGCAGCCGGGCCTGGTGCAGCGAGCCGGCGATCAGCCGGCCGATGACCAGCAGCAACGTGACGTCGCGGGGGGTGAAGTCGCGCCGCTCGATGGTGTGCACGTTGAGCACCCCGACCAGACCACCGGGTTCGGTCTCCATCGGCACCGAGGCCATTGAGGTGAAGTCCTCGCCGCGCAGCGCCGCGATCGGGACGTAGCGCGGATCGGCCTCCTTGTCGTGCGCGATCACCACCGGTTCGCGGTGGCTGGCGACCCAGCCCGACACACCGGAGCCCAGCGGGAGCCGGATGCGGCCGACCTGCTCGTCAAAGGGCGGCGTGGCACCGGCCAGCGTCAGCGACCGGTCGGTGTCGTCGAGGACGTGCACGAAGCAGACATCCGACGCGGTGACCGCGGTGATCATCCGGGCCACCGCCGCGGCCATCGGCTCCACGCCCGGGCCGCTGGACGTCGCGGCAATGATGTCGAGCAGCAGCGCGATCTCCCGGTCGGCCTCGACCAGATCGTGGACGGCCTGCGGACTGACTCCCCCGGATGGGGTTGACAGGCTCATCGAAAGATCCCTTCCCGCAATGCCGTTGCCGCCGCACTGGTGCGATCGGAGACACCCAGCTTGCGGTAGATCGAACTCAGGTGAGTCTTCACGGTCTCCTCGCCGATGACGAGTTTGGCGGCGATGCCACGGTTGGACGCGCCCGTCACCACCAGCGACAGGATCTCGCTCTCCCGCTGGGTCAGACCCTGCCGGGCACCCGGCCAGAACTGGTCGCTCTGCAGCCGGGCCGCGGTCTCGGCGGCCCGCGCCGCCAGGCCGGCGTCGATGGCGGTCCCGCCGACGTGCACGCTTTCGAGCTGGCGCACCAGTTCGTCGCTGCCGATGCCCTTGAGCAGATACCCCGACGCACCCACCCGCAAAGCCTGGAACAGGTACTGCTCGTCGTCGTAGACCGACAGCAGGATCACCTTGCGGCCGGGATGGCGTTCCCGCATCTCGCGGCACAGATCCAGGCCGCTGACGCCCTGCATCCGCACGTCGCACAACACGATGTCGGGGTCCAGCTCGCAGACCACCGACATCGCCTGCGCCGCGCCGATGGCCACCCCGACCACCTGAACACGGTCGGTGAACGGCGTCAGCATCGCTTTGAGGCCCTCGATCACCATCTCGTGATCATCGACGAGCACCACCCGCACCGGCATGGGCCTAACCGTAATTGGAGCCGCCCGCTTCATCGACAATGCGCGCAGATCCTTGGTGCCGGCGGTTCGGCGATCTGGGCGCATTCCCGATGGGGGACCCTCCCCCCACCCCCTCCCCCGGTCGGGGGATGGCACGGCCGTGCGGGCGGCCGATACTTCGGTTATGAGCGCACTGCGAGCCCCGTTCTGGTCGGACCGGACCGACCGTCCGGCGCATCTGGAAGCGGTGATCTTCTCCCTCGACGCACTGCTCGCCGACCCGAGCACCGACGAGCGTCCGCTGGCCGACGCGGTCTGGGATCTGCACACCGCCGGGATCCGGGTCGCCGCCGTCACCGCTCGGCACTGGCCGGCCGTGCACCGGCCGCTGCGCGACCTGCTCGGTGACGGGGCGGTCGAGGTGCTGGTGACGCGCGACGAGGTCAGCCGGCCCAAGCCCGACTCCGAGGTCTACCGGCATGCGCTGTGGCAGTTGGGCATTCGGGCTGTCGATGCGTTGGCCGTCGAGGACTCGGCGCTGGGACTGCGCGCCGCCGTCGGGGCGGGCCTGACCACCGTGGTGGTCACGGATCGCTTGGCTCTCGACGATTTCAGCGGCGCGACCGCGGTGCTGACCGGATGCCAGGCTGCCGAACAGTTGTCGGTGCAGGGCTGCCGGCGGATGCTGCTCGGCTCCCAGCGGCTGTCGGCCTGAATCAGCCTTCTGGGAGCTGCTCGGTCAGCATCGTCCCGTGTCGCTGAGGGCTATTGCGGCGACTCGGGGCCCTTGACCGTCATGACCGCAAATGTGGTCAGCAAAGCCGCCGCAGGAAGCGCATTGATGACCTTGTCACGGACGCGCACATGCGCTCCGACGGCCAGGACGAAATAGAGCGCCAACATCGCCGTGGTCAGCCGCGCGAGCCCGGGAAACCACTTCACCGACAGCAGCCCGACGGCTGACGCGCCCTTGACCACCGGCAGCAACCGTCGAACACTGTCCGGGCAGCCGACCGAGTCGAGGCTCTTCTTGATGGGCGGAACCTGCGCCACGCAGGCGACGGCATCCACCACCTGGAACGCCGCGAGCCCAACGTAGGTCTTCGGTGAGGTCAAGGCGCCCATACGCCGATGCTATCCAGCCTGGCCGCACGCGGCCAGGACCAACTCCCGAACTCTCGCCGCGTCCGCCTGGCCCTTGGTGGCCTTCATCACCGCGCCGACGATGGCGCCGACGGCCTGCACCTTGCCGCCCCGGATCTTCTCGGCGACGTCGGGATTGCCGGCCAGCGCCTCGTCGACCGCCGTCTGGATCAGCGAGTCGTCGCGCACCAGCGCCAGGCCGCGGTCGGCCATCACCTGCTCGGGCTCGCCCTCGCCGGCGAGCACGCCCTCAACCACCTGCCGCGCGAGCTTGTTGGACAGCTTGCCGTCGTCGACGAACGTGATTACCTTGGCCACCTGCGCAGGGGTGATAGGCAGTGCGTCGAGGTCTACCCCGGACTCGTTGGCTTTCTGCACCAAGAAGTTGCCCCACCAGGCGCGGGCGGCGTCGCTGGAGGCCCCGTAACCGACCGTCGCGGCGACCAGTTCCACCGCGCCGGCGTTGACCAGGTCGCGCATCACCTCGTCGGAGACGCCCCACTCCTGCTGAGTCCGCTTGCGGGTCAACCACGGAAGCTCGGGAATGGTGCCGCGAAGCCGCGCAACCAGTTCCTCGCTCGGCGCGACCGGCTCCAGGTCCGGCTCCGGGAAGTACCGATAGTCCTCGGCGGTCTCCTTGTCGCGGCCGGGTGAGGTGTAGCCGTCCTCGTGGAAGTGGCGGGTCTCCTGATGAACCTTGCCCCCGGATTCGAGAACCGCTGCCTGACGGCGCATCTCGTAGCGGATGGCCACTTCGACGCTCTTGAGCGAGTTGACGTTCTTGGTCTCGGTGCGGGTGCCGAACTCGGCCTGGCCGATCGGCCGCAGCGACACGTTGGCGTCGCACCGCAGCGAGCCCTGGTCCATCCGGACATCGGAAACACCCAAGGCGCGCAACAGATCTCGTAACGCGGTGACGTAAGCACGGGCCACCTCCGGGGCGCGCTCGCCGGCCCCTTCGATCGGCTTGGTGACGATCTCGATCAGCGGCACCCCGGCCCGGTTGACGTCAAGCATCGAGGTGGTGGCGCCATGGATGCGTCCGGTGTCGCTGCCGACGTGGGTGAGCTTGCCGGTGTCCTCCTCCATGTGCGCGCGCTCGATGTCGACCCGGAAGGTGCTGCCGTCCTCAAGCGGAACGTCCAGGTAGCCGTTGAACGCGATCGGCTCGTCGTACTGCGAGATCTGGTAGTTCTTCGGCTGGTCCGGGTAGAAGTAGTTCTTGCGGGCGAACCGGCTCCACGGCGCGATCTGGCAGTTCAACGCCAGGCCGATCCGGATGGCCGACTCCACGGCGGCCTCGTTGAGGGTGGGCAGAGCGCCGGGCAGGCCCAGACACACCGGACACACCTGCGTATTCGGCTCGGCGCCGAAGTCCGTCGCGCAACCGCAGAACATCTTGGTGGCCGTCGACAGCTCGACGTGCACCTCAAGCCCCAGCACAGGGTCGAACCGGGCGACGACGTCGTCGTAGTCGATGAGGTCGGCGGTGGCCGCAGTTGTCATGGATCGGGATTCTAGTGGCCCGGCGGAATCACGGTCCTGGCCGCGGCTCGTGCTGCCAGCGCATCTGCGACTGCTCTGAACTCGGCCAGCGCGGCGGTGAGATCGTCGACGATCTCCTGGGCGATGATCTCGGGCGGCACCCCGTCATCCAGATCGGCGGACGACGGGTCCTTCAACCAGGTGATGTCGAGGTTGACCTTGTCCCGGGCCATGAGGTCGTCGTACTGGTACGGCTGAAAGCGCTCAGATTCGACCCTGGCCAGGCGGTTGTCGGGCCTAAACGCCTCGATGAAGGGCTCAAGATGCTCACGGAGCATAGGCCGCTGATTGAGCGTGAAATGCGACCCGGTGCGCAGGTCATAGACCCACAGCCGGTCGGTCCAGGGTTTGCCGGGGCGCGTCTTCTTGCGGTCGAAGAACAACACATTCGCCTTCACCCCGCCGGCATAGAGAATGCCGGTGGGCAGCCGAAGCAGCGTGTGCACGTCGTACTCGGTGAGCAGCCTTCGCCGGATGCTTCCCCGGCCCCGCCTTCCAAAAGGACGTTGTCGGGAACGAGACGGCGGCGCGGCCATCGATCTTCAACGCGGTTGCGATGTGTTGGACGAAGTTGAGCTGCTTGTTGGTGGTGGTGACCCAGAAATCGGGACGACTGTAGGCGATGTCTTCGCGCTCGGCCCATCCGTCGACGCCGACCACGGTGACCGACGACTTGCGACCAAACGGTGGATTCGCCAGCTCCATCGACGCCGGTTCAGATTTGGTGGCCAGGGCGTCCCGGACAGCGATCACCGGCTCTCCGGTGGCCCGACCGACGCCGTGCAGGTACAGGTCCATGGTCCCCAGTCGCGCGGTCGCATCGACCAGTTCAACGCCGTGGACCATGCGGCCCTCACTCAACGCCCGCCGTTGCTCCGGGTTCATGGAATCCGAGTGGTACTGGTTCAGATACTCGACGGCCGCGAGGAGAAGCCGCCGGCGCCACAGGCGCGGGGTCCGTGATGGTGTCACTGGGCGTCGGCCGCATCACCTCGACCATCGCATGAATCAGTGTTCGCGGTGCGAAGTATTGCCCTGCACCTGATTTCACATCCGAGGCTGATCTTTGCAGGAGCCCTTCATGGGCGTCGCGGTTGAGGTCTCCACCGATCGACCAAGTCTCCGTTCCGATGAGGTCAACGATGAGCTTCCGCAGCAGGGCCGGTTCCTGAATCTTGCTCTGCGCCTTGCGGAATATCACACCGAGATTGGTGCTCTCCTTGCCCAGCTCGGCAAGGATCCGCCGATAGTCGCTTTACAGAGCGGAGCCGTCCAGTTCGGTCAGACGGTCCCAGGAGATATCGAGTCCGGCCGGCAGAATCTGTTCGCGGCGAAGCCCCTTCTGCCGTTCGTCGGCCATCTTGAGGAACAGCAGGTAGCTGAGTTGTTCGACGTAGTCGATGTTGGAGACACCGGCGTCGCGGAGCACGTCGCAGTAGCTCCACAGCTTGTCGACCAAGCGGCGCAGTTCAGCGTGGTTCGGCACAGAGTGAGGGGATCCGGACCGCTCAGATGCCCTCCGCTTGGAGCGCCTTCATCAGTGATGGGCGCCTGCCGTAGTCGTGCCGGATCTTGGCGATGTACACGGCGAAATCTTCACTGCGACCGCCTTTTTCATACAGCCTGGCCATCGTTGCCAGTGTCGCGGCAATACCCGGGTACAGCTTGGTGTTGGGACGCTGCAGATTGTTCTCCAGCTGCGGCCGGTACAGATCTGCAGCGGCCACCGGCCGAGCCTCGGCGCCTTGGGTAGCGAGTTCGTGCCACGCCCAGCCAGGGCCGTAGCGGTCGGCGGCCTCCCAGGCGGCCTCTACGTCTCCCTCGCTCAGTGAGAGCTGGACCAGGACCGAGCCCCCTGCGGGGCCAACGGCCAATTCTCGCGCGTGACCGAGCGCCCAGGGCCGTTCGGTATCGGCGCGATCGATGGTGGCGGCGAAGTCCAGCAATGACCGAAAGGCCCGGACTCCGGGACTCACGACGAAGTTGGCGCGCAGAACGGCTATCGCATCGTCGATGCGGCCGATTTCCCGGTAGGTGTCGGCGACGTCGGACGGGCTCAGCCAATAGTCATTGCCACCGGTCTGGCTGCTGGCTCGCCCGTCGGCGACTGCTCGATCGATCCAGCCCATTGCCTCGTCGTCACGTCCGGCTGCCCGCAGTCGGGCGATGATCGCCCCGTACCGCGGATGCTCGCGTTCGTTGAGCAGCTCGATGGCTCGATCAACGTCGCCGTCGTGATCGGCGAGCTCCAGCAACATGGCGTCGACCTCGAACCGGCTGAAGTGGTCGCGGCCCGCGTGCTGACGGTCCAAGTCCGCGACCACCGCGCGGTAGATCGCGAGGGCATGGTCGTCGAACGCATCGACGAAATCCGCGAGCAGCAGCGTTGGCCACCCGGGCGACGTTGCGCGGAAAGACGCCAACCATCTCGCTAATTCGGCTGTGTCTGGCTCACCCAGTCGGCAGGCCTGCGCGTACAGGTCGGCTGCCCGCTCACACTCGGCGCCGATCGCTCCCGAGGAGTCGTCAGCGTTCTCGGTGATCGTCCGCAGCAGAGTCAACGCGCACAGCAGGGCCGGCCGCACGATCTCGGCCGCCCCTGCGTTCAGATGGGTCTCGAGTTCGTCGAGTACTTGGCCGGCGTCTTGGGCGACCGCATAAGACTCGCGGTAGTCGACGAATCCACGGAAGTCCAGGGCGTTTCGCACATAGACCTCGAACTCCGCCTTCGCGGTCGAGTCGTCGCCGGACACCGCCGTGGCACGAACCTCCAGCATGCGACGCACGTCGCCGTCGCGGTGGGCCAGAGTCATGACGAGTTCGCGAAGCTCGTCGACGTCCATCGCCTGCACAGTCGCTTCCAGCGCCGATGGCACCTGAGCCGCGTCGTCGAGGGCGCCGCTGTCGATCACGGCGAGTCCGACCGCCACCAGGTGTTTGCAGAAGTGACCGTCGGCGGCGTACAGGCAGGTGCAGAAACCGTCGGGTTGCGGACCGGACCAGTCAAGCTCCACGGTGTAGACCCGCTTGGCCTGGACCGACGCGGTGGCTTTCCCGGCTGTCGTTCGCAAACCTCGGACGTACCGGACGTAGCCTTCGCCCCGGGAGTAGCTCCGGTCACCGGCCGCCTCCAACAGCGCCCCCTCGGTCAACGGCATAGCGACATAGTGCCGGATCGACTCGGCGAAGCACTATGGTGTCCGGCGTGAGGCAACGCTCGTACCTGCGTCTGGTAACCGAACCGATGTCACGTGCCTGATTTGCGTCGCACCCCACGGCCTGATGTCGTCGTCTACCGGGTCCGGGTGCACCTCGATGACAGCAATCCGGTGATCTGGCGACGTCTGGAGTTGCGCTCGGACCTGACGCTGGACCTGCTGCACCAGATCCTTCAGGTGGCGTTCGACTGGACCGACTCACACCTGCATCGCTCTCACTCGGCGGCGGCGCCTTCGACAAGCACAGCCAGCAGTTCCTGTGCCCCTACGACGTGGACGACAAGGACTGGCCCGAGGACGACGACGGCCTGCCTGCCGCCGAGACCCGACTCGACGAGACCCTCAGCGAGCCCGGCGACGTCTTGCACTATCTCTACGATTATGGCGACAACTGGGAGCTGACGCTTCGACTCGAAGAGGTTCTTCCCGCCGCGAGAGACCGTCCCGCAGCGGTTGTCGTCGACGGTGAGCGCGCCGCGCCACCAGAGGACTGCGGGCATCTGGTCGACGCCGATAGCCTCGCCGAGGTCCTCCCCGACCCCGCGCTGTTCGAGCCGGAACGGATCAACAAGGGCTTCGGTGACCCATACTTCGTGCTGCGCCGAGCAGGCATCGACGTCCGCCTGGTCGACCTGGTCCACCGGCTCACGCACACCCCGCACGGTGACGACCTCAAGCAGGCGGCGCTCACCCTGGCCGGTGCGCGGCCGCTGGACGCAGTCGCTGTTGCCGACAGCCTGAGGGCCTACCAGTGGTTTCTGGACCGCGCCAAGGACGGCGGCATTCCATTGACGGCCGCCGGATACCTCAAGCCGTTTGACGTCGAGGCGGCCTCGAAAGTCGTTCCCGCAATGAATGATTGGATCGGCAAGCACAACCGCGAGGTCCAGTGCTATCCGCTGCTGCTGTTCCGCGAAAGCCTGCAGTCATTGGGCCTGCTGCGCAAGTACAAGGGTGCGCTATTGCTCGCAAAGGCAGGCCAAGCAGCCCAGCGCGACCCCGAAAAACTGTGGGAGCATCTGGCCGCTCGGCTAATTCCCAAGTCCGAACCAATGTTTGATGTGCAGGCCACGCTGCTGATGCTGGCCTTTGCGGCGACGGCGGCGGGTTCCAAACTGCCCTTCGACACGATCGCGGCCTCGCTGGCCGAACTCGGCTGGCGCTACCCCGACGGGCGGTCTGTCACCGAATCGTCCCTGCGCCACCTCCCCGTCTGCAACGTGCTGACCAACGTGACCGACCAGCCGGTCACCCGGGCCAACCGGAATATCGTCAGTCCTGCGGCAGCAGCCGTGAAGGTCTTCCCAGCGCCGGTAGCCATCTGAACCAGCCCTGGCGGCCGGTTGTGCTGCAGTGACTTCTCGATGCCTGTGACGGCCTTAATCTGGTTGGGCCGCAACCCTTCGGTGTCGAGCGCGGGCAGCGTCAGCACACGTGCTCGGAAGGTCGGGGCAGCGGGGCTGGCGTCAGCCTCGTGCATCCACGTGCGGATGGTTTCCGGTCGCGCGAACGAGAACACCTCGCATGAGCGCGGTTTCGGGTCGAGCTGGTTGGTGAAGCCGGTTTCCGCGCCGGTCGCCTCGTAGCGGAACGGCAACGGCTCGCCGCGCCGCCAGACGGCCAGCTGATGTTCGGGCCGCAAGCCCTCGGCGTACTTGCGGGTCTGCTGCTCGACACCGATCAGCGCGGTACCTTCACGCTTGGCCTCGATCACTCCGACGATCCGGCCGTCGACATAGAGAACGTAATCGGCAAACCCACGGGCTAAATGGAATTCGCGCACCGCGACGCCTGGGCCGGCCAGCGGGTTGACGTCCGCCTAGTCCTGGATCAGCCAGCCGGCGGCGATCAGCTGCCGATCGATGACCCGGCGCGACTGCACTTCATTCAGCGGCGGCCGCCGGCGGAACGCTGCGTCCGGCTGCGGATCACCAACTGCTCGGCCAGCACCTCACCGAACTGACGGCACTTCACCAAAGTGCCATTGGGGTCGGTGTAGATCGACGCCTCGGCCCCGGTGCCATAAATCGCCAGGAGCGGCTCGATCTCGACAAGAGCCCCGAAATTGGGTGAGGTGCTCTCGCCACCGCAATGAGACGGGGATCGATCCCAACCACAGCCGCTCCCCCTTGCCGGCACACCCTCACCACGTCAGCCGACTGACTTTGCCGGAGGCTGACGACACGCGGGCGCGCCCGCGCTCAACGCAAAGTCGGCGGACGGGTTAGCCGAAGAACGCGGCCGCGTCGTCGTAGCGGCTCTGCGGCACCAGCTTCAGTTCCTTGACCGCGTCGGCCAGCGGCACCCGGCCGATGGTCTCCCCGCGCAGCGACACCATCATCCCGTATTCACCGGCATGCGCGGCGTCGGCAGCGTTGACCCCGAACCGGGTGGCCAGCACCCGGTCGTAGGCCGTCGGAGTGCCGCCGCGCTGGATGTGCCCGAGCACGGTGACGCGGACCTCCTTGCGGATCCGCTTCTCCACCTCGTAGGCCAGCTGCTGGGCCACCCCGGTGAAACGTTCGTGACCGAACTCGTCCACCCCGCCGTGGCGCATCTCCATCGACCCCTCGGCCGGCTTGGCACCCTCGGCGACCACACAGATGAAGTGCGCCATGCCACGCTGGAAGCGATGCTTGACCAGCCGGCACACCTCCTCGACGTCGAACGGCTGCTCGGGGATCAGCGTCATGTGCGCACCCGACGCCAAGCCGGCGTTCAGAGCGATCCAGCCGGCGTGCCGACCCATCACCTCGACCAGCATGACGCGCTGATGCGACTCCGCGGTGCTGTGCAGGCGGTCGATGGCCTCGGTGGCGATCGTCAGCGCGGTGTCGTGGCCGAACGTCACGTCCGTGCAGTTGATGTCGTTGTCGATGGTCTTGGGCACACCGACCACCGGCACGCCCTCCTGGGACAGCCAGTTCGCCGCGGTCAGCGTGCCCTCGCCGCCGATCGGGATCAGTACGTCGATCCCGTTGTCCTCCAACGTCTGCTTGATGTCGCCGATACCGGCCTTCAGCCGATCCTTGTTGGTGCGCGCGGTGCCCAGCATGGTGCCGCCCTTGGCCAGCAGGCGGGCATTGCGGTCGTCGTTGACGAGGTGGATGCGCCGGTTCTCCAGTAGGCCGTTCCAGCCGTCCTGGAACCCGACCACCTGTGATCCGTACCGGGTGTCGCAGGTGCTGACGACCGCGCGGATGACGGCATTGAGGCCGGGGCAGTCGCCGCCGCCGGTGAGAACTCCGATTCGCATGGGATACATCTAACCGTCACGCTCAACGCGACGGAGCGTTTCGCGAGTGACTGTCTACAGCGCCGAGGGCAACGGGCCGCGCGCCAGTTCGTAGGCGGCGCCGACCCGGTAGAGCCGGTCATCTGCCAGGGCGGGGGCCATGATCTGCAGGCCGACCGGCAGGTTGTCGTCGGGCGAGAGTCCGGAGGGCACCGACATCCCGCAGTGCCCGGCCAGATTCAGCGGCAGCGTGCACAAATCGAACAGGTACATCGCGAGCGGGTCGTCGACCTTCTCCCCCAACCGGAAGGCGGTGGTGGGGGTGGCCGGCGAGACCAGGACGTCGACCTCGGCGTACGCCTTGTCGAGGTCGGCCGCGATCAGCGTGCGGACCTTCTGCGCCTGGTTGTAGTAGGCGTCGTAGTAGCCCGCCGACAGCGCGTAGGTGCCGATCATGATGCGCCGCTTGACCTCAGGGCCGAAACCGGCGGCGCGGGTCAGCGCCATCACCTCCTCTGCGCTGCGGGTGCCGTCATCACCGACCCGCAGGCCGTAGCGCATGGCGTCGAAGCGGGCCAGATTGCTCGACACCTCGGAAGGCAGGATGAGGTAGTAGGCCGACAGCGAATGGCTGAGGTTGGGGCAGTCGACCTCGTGCACCTCGGCACCCAGGGCCGCGAGTTGCGCGACGGCGTCGTTGAACGACGCCAGCACCCCGGCCTGATAGCCCGCCCCGCTGTGGAGTTGTTTGACCACACCCACCCGCACCCCACGGAGGTCACCGGTGGCGCCGGCCATGGCGGCGCCCACGACGTTGGGAATCGGGGTTTCCAGCGAGGTGGAATCGCGCGGGTCGTGCCCGGCGATCACCGTGTGCAGCAGTGCGGTGTCGAGAACTGTTCGCGCACAAGGACCGCCCTGGTCCAGCGACGACGCGCACGCCACCAATCCGTAGCGCGACACCGTCCCGTAGGTGGGTTTGACCCCGACTGTGGCGGTCAGCGCCGCGGGCTGGCGGATCGACCCCCCGGTGTCGGAACCGATGGCCAGCGGCGCCTGAAAGGCCGCAAGCGCGGCGGCGCTGCCGCCACCGGAACCGCCGGGCGTCCGCTCGGTGTCCCACGGATTGCGGGTGGGGCCATAGGCGGAGTTCTCCGTGGAGCTGCCCATGGCGAACTCGTCCATGTTGGTCTTCCCCAGAATCGGGATGCCCGCTTCGCGGATGCGCGCGGTGACCGTCGCGTCGTACGGCGACATCCAGCCCTGCAGAATCTTCGAGCCGCAGGTCGTGGGCATGTCGGTGGTGGTGAAGACGTCCTTGAGGGCAAGCGGCACCCCGGCCAGGGGCGACGGCAGATCATCACCGGCGGCCACCGCGGCGTCCACCCGGGCGGCGGCGGTCAGCGCCTGCTCCGCGGCGACATGCAGGAAGGCGTGGTAACGCTCGTCGGTGGCGGCGATCTGGTCCAGGCACGCCTGCGTGACCTCGACCGAACTCAGTTGTCCCGCAGCGATTTCGGCGCCGAGGGTGGCGGCGTCGATGCGAATCAGCTCTCCGGCGTCGGTCATGCGCCCTCCCCCAGGATCTGCGGCACGACGAACCGGCCCTCGTCGGCGGCGGGCGCCTCGGCCAGCGCCTGCTGCTGGGACAGGCTGGTGTGCACGACGTCGGGGCGGGTGACGTTCTCGCTCACCAACGGATTGCCCGTGGGCGTGACGCCGCTGGTGTCGACGGCCTGGATCTGGCCGACATAGCCGAGGATCGCGTCGAGCTGGCCGGCGAAGCTGTCGATTTCGTCGTCGGTCAGAGCCAGGCGGGCCAGTTTGGCCAGCCGGGCCACTTCGTCGCGGGAGATCGTGGACACGGGGGGTAAGCCTAACGGGGTCGGTCAGGAGCGGCGCCGCCCGAGGCGCTCGGCGCCGACATGCCGCTCCGGACACCCTGTGAAACAGTGGGCGCGTGCGTTCGTACTTGCTGCGGGTGGAATTGGAAGACCGGCCGGGCAGCCTGGGATCCCTGGCTGTGGCGTTGGGTTCGGTCGGCGCCGACATCCTGTCGCTCGACGTCGTCGAACGGGGACCCGGCTATGCCATCGACGACCTGGTGGTCGACCTTCCCGCCGGCGCCATGCCCGACACGCTGATCACCGCCGCAGAGGGCCTCACCGGGGTGCGCGTGGAGACGATCCGGCCGCACACCGGCCTGCTGGAGGCGCACCGCGAACTGGAATTGATCCAGCACGTCGCCGCGGCGGCCCAGGCCGACAAACTTCAGGTGCTCGTCGACGAGGCGCCGCGGGTGCTCCGGGTCGGCTGGTCCACCGTGGTGGAGCTCACCGCGAACGGGCCGCGCCGGATCGTCGGTAGTTCCGGCGCGCCGGAGAAGCAGGCCGCATCCACCCCCTGGATGCCGATCGACGAGGCCGCCGTTCTGGACATCGGCGAGGATTGGGTGCCGGAACTGTGGCGGGACATGGACACGGCGCTGGCGGCCGCGCCGCTGGGCGGGCCGCGGACCGCCATCGTGCTGGCGCGCCCGGGCGGCCCGCACTTCCTGCAGCCCGAGGTCGACCGGCTGGGCTATCTGGCCGGGATCGTCGCCACCCTGGTGCGTTAGCGGCCTTGGTGACCGCAGGGTGCAGTTGTAGGACCCACACCGCGGCATCACCTGGGCGACGCGGGTCCGTTCGCGATTAGCCCGACTCCTCCTGGGGACCGCCGTCCTGCGTCGTCGGCGGGCCGTCGGCCAGCAGCGCCCGGAAACCGTCCTCGTCGAGGATCGGCACACCCAGTTCGACGGCCTTGTCGTATTTCGACCCCGGGGCGTCACCGGCGACCACGAACGACGTCTTTTTCGACACCGACCCGGCGGCCTTGCCTCCTCGGGCGATGATCGCCTCCTTGGCCTCGTCGCGGGAGAAGCCCGTCAGTGAGCCGGTCACCACGATGGTCAGGCCGGCCAGCGTGGGTTCGATGCCGGTTTCGCGGTCGTCGGCCATCTTCACCCCGGCCGCCCGCCACTTCTCGACGATCGCGCGGTGCCAGTCCACCTCGAACCACTCCCGCAGTGCGGCGGCGATGGTGGGTCCGACGCCGTCGACGTCGGCCAGTTCCTGTTCCGTGGCCGCCATGATGGCTCCCAGGTCCCCGAAGGCGGCGGCCAGAGCGCGCGCCGCGGTGGGACCGACGTGCCGGATGGACAGCGCAACCAGGATCCGCCACAGCGGGCGGTCCTTGGCCTGCTGCAGGTTCTTCAGCAGCCGGGTGGCGTTGGCCGAGAGCTTGCCGTCCTTGGTGCGGAAGAACCCTGCCTGCACCAGTTGCTCGGCGGTCAGGTCGAACAGGTCGGCCTCGTCGGTGATGACACCGGCCTGCAACAACGCCGTCGCCGCCTCATAGCCCAGCCCTTCGATGTCCAGTGCGCCGCGGCCGGCGAGGTGAAACACCCTCTCGCGCAACTGCGCCGGACATGATCGGGAGTTGGGGCAACGGATGTCGACGTCGCCCTCCTTGGCCGGGGCGAGCAGCGTCCCGCACTCCGGGCAGTGGGTGGGCATGACGAATTCGCGTTCGGTGCCGTCGCGCAGATCGACGACCGGGCCGAGGACTTCGGGGATGACGTCGCCGGCTTTGCGGATCACCACGGTGTCGCCGATGAGCACGCCCTTGCGTTTGACTTCCGAGGCGTTGTGCAGCGTGGCCAGGCTGACGGTGGATCCGGCGACCCGCACCGGGGTCATGAACGCGAACGGCGTGACCCGCCCGGTGCGACCGACGTTGACGCGGATGTCGCGCAGCGTGGTCTGGGCTTCCTCGGGCGGGTACTTGTAGGCGACCGCCCACCGGGGGGCCCGCGAGGTGGCACCGAGGCGGCGCTGCTGGGCCAGTTCGTCGAGTTTGACGACCACGCCGTCGATTTCGTGCGCGATCTGGTGACGGCGTTCGCCCCAGTAGTCGATCCGCTCACGCACCGCGGCCAGCCCCTGCACCCGGGAGGTGTGCTCGGAAACCGGCAGGCCCCACGCCTTCAGCGCGGTGAAAGCATCATGCAGGCTGTCCGGCCGGAACCCGTCGGCGAAGCCCAGGCCGTGGCAGATCATCCGCAGCGGGCGCCGGGCGGTGACAGTCGGGTTCTTCTGGCGCAGCGATCCTGCCGCGCTGTTGCGCGGGTTGGCGAACGGCGGCTTGCCGTCGGCCACCAGGTTGGCGTTGAGGTTCGCGAAGTCGGCCAGCATGAAGAACACCTCGCCGCGGACCTCCAGGACAGCTGGCACAGGGAAATCACTTGTGCCGGTCAGGGTTTCGGGAACGTCACCGATGGTGCGGGCGTTGAGGGTGACGTCCTCCCCCACCCGGCCGTCGCCGCGGGTGGCGGCGCGTTCCAGCTTGCCGTCGCGGTACACCAGCGCGATGGCCACGCCGTCGACTTTGAGTTCGCACAGGTAGTGCGGATCCGGACCGATCTCGTTCTCCACCCGGTTCGACCACGCCTGCAGTTCCTCGGCGTTGAACACGTCGTCGAGGCTGAGCATCCGCTCCAGGTGCTCGGCTGCGGTGAACTCGGTGGCGAACCCGGCGACGCCGACCAGCTGCGTCGGCGAATCGGGTGTCCGCAGTTCGGGGTAACGCTCCTCCATCGCGACGAGTTCGTGGAACAACCGGTCGAATTCGGCGTCGGAGACGATCGGCGCGTCTTTGACGTAGTAGCGGAACTGATGATCGCGGACCTCGTCGGCCAGTTCCTGCCAGCGGCGTCGTACGTCGGGATCGAGGGGATCGGTCTCCGCGTCGACGGGCACCCCCGCAGGCTAGCCCAGAGCTGCACTGCCCGACATCGGACACCGGTTCGGCGCGACCACCTGCGAGAGGTCCACGGGCTAAAGGGCGGCGGGGTCGTCGGCGATGGCGGTGGCGGCCCGCTGGGACACGACGGTGACCGCGCGCGCCCAGTCCTCGGTGGCCCCGGCCAGCCCGCAGGTGGGGCTGACGCCGATTCGCGTCCCGAGCACCGCCCTCGGGAAGCCGATCCGGTCGGTGAGCGAGGCGGCCGCGCCGGCCACCTCCTCCAACGACGGCCGGACTGCCGGGGCGGTCGACGGCAGCAGACCCAGCACGGCGGCACGACCGGAGTCGAGGAACTCCGCCAGCCCGTCCTGCCCCCGGTCGCCGAGCCTCGCCACATCGGTGGATACGGCATGAATCATGCTGCGCTGCAGAACATTCCACGGAAGATCCGGTGCGCAGCTGTGCAGGATGACCTCCGCCCCGACGGTGGCCACGCAGACGTCGTACAGGCCGATGGCCACGGTCTCGTCGACCGGGTGCACCGGGCTCAGCGCGGTGACCCCGCTGATCCGCCCGGCCAGCGCGGCGGCCAGCAGGGGCTCATCGAACTGGACCACTACCGGAGCCGACAACCGGCGGGCAACCTCGGCGCGGTGGACGGCCACCCCTTCGGCCAGCGATGCCGTCAGATCGCGCAACGCCCCCGGGTCGGTGATGGCCCGGTGCCCGTTGGACAGTTCCAGCTCGGCCGCCAGCGTGATCGGACCCGGCGCCTGAATCTTGACCGTGCGGCCCGAGCCCGGTCCCCCGGCCTTCTCCCAGGCCTCCTCCAGCGCGTCGATGTCCTCGCCCAGCAGGCTCTTCGCCCGACGGGTGACCGCACCGGGCCGCGCCGCGATCCGGTAGCCACGCGGCACGGTGTCGATGGCGATGTCCACCAGCAGCGCGCCGGCCCGGCCGATCATGTCCGCGCCCACCCCGCGGGCCGGCAACTCGGGCAGGTAGGGCAGCTGGTGAAGCTCGCCGACGACGACCTCGGCCGCACGGCGCGCAGCGGTACCGGGCCAGGAACCGATCCCGGTGGCGGCGGCGAATACGCTCACTTTCGCAACGTCGCACGGGGCATAGTGACGATTATGTCGGTTCAGCGACGTGCAAGGAGAAACCCGGTGCCGAGAGTCGTCAACGAATTGCCCTGGTGGGCGCTGATCGTCGGATGGTTCACGTTCTTCTCCGTCCTGAGCGTGGTTGCGCGCAAGGCGGTTCACCGGGCCACCTCGGAGGATCGCCGGACCGAACTCACCGAGTACGCGGGTAAGACCCTGACGCCCATCGGCGCGACGTTCGGCTTCCTCATCGGGTTCTGCGCGACGATGACGTGGTCGGCTCTCAACGCCGGCCAGGAAGCCATCGACTCGGAGTCGACGTCGGCCCAGCAACTCATCTGGGCGACGAAGTCGATCGAGGACAAGAGCGGGGCGGCCGAGATCCTCGTGAACATGGATCGCTACCTGAGCATCGCCGTCGAGCAGGACCCGGCCTACCTGGCCCGCGGGGCGACCACCGCCCTGCCGTCCAGCCAGGCCTTCGACACCCTTCAGCACAGCGTCCACAACGTCGCCTACGGTCACGGGACGACTCCGGAAGCCTCCGCGATGACGTCCGCAGCCGCGGCCCTGACCGGCGCACAGGCCAAAGTCACCGCGGTCGCCCAGCGTTCGCTTCCCCCGTTGCTCTTCGGGCTGCTCATCGCCTCGGGAGCGCTGCTGGCGACGGCGATGGGGGCGGCCGGAGCCGAAGTCGCGCGGCCCTATCTCATGTACGGGTGGGCCTTCGTATCGGCGCTGGGCGTGACGTTGATCATCGGCCTTGACGTTCCCTTCGGCAGTGCGGTCAGGGTGAATCTGGCGCCGCTGATCACGTTGTCCGACACGCTGGTGGCCGAGCCTCTGAACAAGTAGGGCGCTCAGCAGATCGTCGCGCTGGCGATCACTTCGTCGCCCTCGGGGTCGGGACGGTAGACCACCATGGTCTGGCCCGCCGCCACCCCGCGCAGTGGGGTGCGCAGGGCGACATGCAGCAGCCCGTCGACGGTGCCGGCGATCCCGGCGGCCACTCCGCCGTGCGCGCGGACCTGCACCTCGCACTCGAGCAGTCCGGCCACCTCGGTGCCGGAGGTGAACACTGGCTCACGGCCGGTCAGCGACCAAACGTCCAGATCGTCGGCGCCGCCCACCCGGACGGTGCCGGATTCGGCATCGATGGCGGTGACGTAGCGGGGCTGTCCGTCCGGGCCGGGCCCCGGGATACCCAAGCCCTTGCGCTGGCCGATGGTGAATCCGTGCACGCCGTCATGCCGGGCCAGCACGGCACCGTCGGCGTCGACAACCGCGCCGGGCCGCAGCCCGATGCGCGCGCCGAGGAAGGCCCGGGTGTCCCCGGACGGGATGAAGCAGATGTCGTGGCTGTCAGGCTTGCCCGCCACCGCCAGGCCCCGGCGGGCGGCCTCGTCGCGGATCGCCGGCTTGGGGGTGTCCCCGATCGGGAACAGGGCGTGCGCCAACTGCTGGGCGGTGAGTACGCCGAGCACATAGGACTGGTCCTTGTCGCTGTCGACCGCGCGGCGCAGCCGCCCGTCCGCGAGCCGGGCGTAGTGGCCGGTGGCCACCGCATCGAAGCCCAGCGCCAGCGCCCGGGCGGCCAATGCGGAGAACTTGATCCGCTCGTTGCAGCGCACGCACGGGTTGGGGGTCTCGCCGCGCTCGTAGGCCGCGACGAAGTCGTCGATGACGTCGGCTTTGAAGCGGTCGGCGAAATCCCAGACGTAGAAGGGGATTCCGAGGATGTCAGCGACCCGGCGGGCGTCGGCGGCGTCCTCCTTCGAGCAGCATCCGCGCGACCCGGTGCGCAGCGTTCCGGGCGCGTGGGACAGCGCCAGGTGCACGCCCACCACCTCGTGGCCGGCGTCGACCATACGGGCGGCGGCCACCGAGGAGTCGACGCCTCCGCTCATCGCGGCGAGCACCTTCATCGCAGCCCCGTCGACGAACTGGCGAGCGCGGCCTGCCGGGCACGCCGAACCGCCGCGGGCAGCACGGCCAGCGCGGCGTCGACGTCCTCCTCGCTGCTGGTGTGGCCCAACGACAGCCGCAGGGAGCCGCGGGCCAGATCCGGATTGGCTCCCATGGCCAGCAGCACGTGCGAGGCCTGCGCCACCCCGGCCGTACACGCAGACCCGGTGGAGCACTCGATCCCGTTGGCGTCCAACAACATCAGCAGCGAGTCGCCCTCGCAACCGCGAAAGGTGAAGTGGGCGTTGCCCGGGAGGCGATGGTCGCTGGCCGCACCGTTCACCACGACGTCATCGATGACTTCCAGGACCCCGTCGACCAGCCGGTCACGCAGCGCGGCCAGCCGCTCGGCGGTCTGCTCGCGGGAGCCGACGGCGATGCCGGCGGCAGCGGCCATGGCCACTGCGCCGGCGACATCCACTGTGCCCGAGCGCACGTCGCGCTCCTGCCCGCCGCCGTGCAGCAGGGGCACACAGCCGGTGTCGCGGCGCAGCAGCAATGCTCCCACGCCGGTCGGCCCACCGAACTTGTGCGCGGTGATGCTCATCGCCGACAGTCCCGACGCCGAGAACTCCACAGGCAGCTGACCGACCGCCTGAACGGCATCGCTGTGCATCGGGATCCCGAATTCTGCTGCGATGGAGGCCATTTCAGCGATCGGCATGACGGTGCCGACTTCGTTGTTGGCCCACATGACCGTGACCAGCGCGACGTCGTCATGGGCCTCGAGAAGGTCGCGTAAGGCCTGCGGGGTGACGCTGCCGTCGGCCTCGCACGGCAGATAGGTGACTTCGGCACCTTCGTGGGCGGCCAGCCATTCAACGGCGTCGAGGACGGCGTGGTGCTCGACCGCGGTGGTGACGATGCGACGGCGATGCGGGTCGGCGTCGCGGCGGGCCCAGTAGATGCCCTTGACGGCCAGGTTGTCGCTGTCGGTTCCGCCGGCGGTGAGGATGACCTCCGACGGCCGCGCGCCCAGACGCGCAGCGAGGCTTTCGCGGGCCTCTTCCACCCGGCGGCGGGCTGTGCGTCCGGCGGTGTGCAGCGAGGACGCATTGCCAACCGCCGACAGCGCGGCCGTCATCGCCTCGATGGCTTCCGGGTACATCGGGGTGGTGGCAGCGTGGTCGAGATATACCGACCGGGTCTGGCTCATGGCCTGTTCACGATACCGGGCAGGCGCGATCGGGCTTGCCGGAGAACACCGGGCTGCTCATCGGCGGCCGGCCAGTTCGCCGAGGGTGTCGAACAACTCACGCATGGCGTGCAGCGAGTGGGCCGGCACGACCGCGTTGCAATATGGCAGTGCGGCTGCCATGGCGCCGGTCAGCGGCTGGAATCCGGGAGCGGCGGCCCGCGGGTTGAGCCAGATCAGGTGGGCCGACCGGCGAGTGAGCCGTTTCCCACCTCACACTTCGATGTGGACGAAAGTGTCAAGCCCGTGCGACCGAGCGTCGAGACTGACTTAAGCGATCACTGAACTCGTCACGGAAGCGTTAGGTTCGTCGTCGTGATGAATGCGGCCGCCGGTCTGGGTCAGGGGCAACCCTGCGCCGCCCCACCTCCGCGCGATGATCTCGGCCGCGATCGACACCGCCGTCTCCTCCGGCGTCCGCGCTCCGAGGTCCAGACCGATCGGGCTGGACAGCCAGCTCAGTTCGGCGTCGGTGAGGCCCGCTTCGTGCAGCCGCTCCAGCCGCGTCTCGTGGGTGCGCCGCGAACCCATCGCGCCGACGTAGGCGACGTCGAGCCGCAGCGCCACCTCGAGCAGGGGAACGTCGAACTTCGGGTCGTGGGTGAGCACACACAGCACCGAGCGACGGTCCAGCGCACCGGCGTCGACCTGCGCGGCCAGGTAGCGGTGCGGCCAGTCCACGACGACCTCGTGCGCGTTGGGAAACCGTGCTGGGCTGGCGAACACGCTGCGGGCGTCACATACCGTCACGCGGTAGCCCAGAAAAGCCCCCTGCTGGGCCACGGCGGCGGCGAAGTCGATGGCGCCGAAGACCAGCATCCGCGGCGGCGGGGCATGGCTGGCCACGAACAGCGCCATCCCCTCGCCGCGGCGTTCGCCGTCGGGGCCGTACGTGATCGTCTCGGTGCGCCCCGCGGCGAGCAGGCCGCGGACGTCGTCGGCGACGGCGGTATCGGCGTGCTCGCTGCCCAACGTCCCCTCCACCGAGTCCGGACGCACGATCAGTCGCCGCCCGATCCAGGCGCTGTCGGGATGGTCGACGACGGTGGCGATTGCGACGGGCCGCTGGGCGGCGATGTCAGCGGCCACCGCGTCGAGCTGCGGAAATGACTGGGGCGACACCGGTTCGACGAAGATGTCCAGAATGCCGCCACAGGTGAGCCCGATCACGAAAGCGTCGTCGTCGCTGACGCCGTAGCGCTCCAGCCGGGCGAGGCCGGATGCCGCCACCTCGACCGCTGACTCGTAGGCGGCGGCCTCGACGCAGCCTCCCGACACAGATCCGCTGACAGTGCCGTCCGGACCGACGACCATGGCCGCGCCGGGCGGTCTCGGAGCCGAACGGAAGGTGCGTACGACGGTGGCCAGGCCCGCAGTCGCACCGGTGCGCCAGATGCCGACCAACTCGGCGAGCACGTCTTGCACGCCGTCAACCGTAGGCGGATTTCGTGACACCGGCACAGCTTCGGGTGTACTCCACGGTGGTGCGCCTGGGGTCGGTCCACGCCGCTGCGGCCGAGCTCGGGATGTCGGATGTCTCCATGCACATTGCGCAATTACGCAAGGAACTCGACGATCCGCTGTTCACCAGCACCTCCGGTGGACTGTCCTTACGCCGGGCGGACTGCTGCTGGCCAGCCGCGCGGTGGAGATCCTGCGGCTTGCAGGCCTCGCACACCGTCGACATCGCGTTGGGTCCACCGGTCGACGGTGACACGAGCATGCTGGTGGCGCGGCCGTTTCTGCGCTACCAGATCCTGACGGTGGCCTCCGCGCGCAGCCCGCTGGCCGGCTTGTCCGCGACCCTTCCCATGCTGCGCGATCAGCCCTGAATGCTCGGTCCGGCGGCGGGCAGTGTCGACGGCGAGATCGCGAAAA
Organism: uncultured Mycobacterium sp.; assembly: GCA_964629725.1. Lineage (GTDB taxonomy): Bacteria > Actinomycetota > Actinomycetes > Mycobacteriales > Mycobacteriaceae > Mycobacterium. Next base: position 4,713 of record CAZVST010000037.1, on the reverse strand, counting down.
TGCTTGCCCAGCTTAATATTCCGGACGAACGGCAGCGAATCTTCCCCAGCGACGCCGCAGCACTCGACGAGGCCCAGGGGATCGGCCGACTGACTCTGATGCCCGGATTCGCCGTGACACAACACCTGAGGTCCGGACGCGTGGTCGCTCTCAAGGGGCCGAACGTGCAGCAATCCGGCGAGTGGTGCGCCACCACCCTGCCCGCCTCAAGCGCGCCAGCCAGTGGTCGACGAGTTACTCAACTTCATCACCACGCCGCGTTGCACCCAGGCGACGATCAAGGGCAGCGGCGGCGGCGTCGCCCGTTTCCGGCCGAAAATCCATGTGACGCTGTGGAGTTGACCGGAGCACGCGCACGTCCCCGAGCAGACGCAAAATCCCCCGACACGCCGGCCGTGCGGGCGATTTCGCGTCTGCTGGCCGCAGGGGCTCAGCCCTTGCGGGCCTTGACCGCATCGGTCAGCTGCGGGGTGACGGCGAACAGGTCACCGACGATGCCGAGGTCGGAGATCTCGAAGATCGGCGCTTCCTCGTCCTTGTTGACCGCGACGATGGTCTTCGAGGTCTGCATGCCCGCGCGGTGCTGGATCGCACCGGAGATGCCCAGAGCGATGTACAGGCGCGGAGCGACGGTCTTGCCGGTCTGGCCGACCTGGAACTGGCCCTCGTAGAAGCCGGAGTCCACCGCCGCGCGCGAGGCGCCCACCGCGCCGCCGAGCGCGTCGGCGAGATCCTCCACCACGCTGAACTTCTCGGCACTGCCCACACCGCGGCCGCCGGCCACCACGATCGCGGCCTCGGTGAGTTCCGGACGGGCGCTCTTCTGCGCGGGCTGACGGCCGGTGATCCGGACGGCGTTCTCGGCCGGGGCCGGAACCTCGACCGACACCTGCTCACCTGCCCCAGCGGTGGGCGAGGGCTCGATGGCGCCCGGGCGCACGGTGATCACCGGAACGCCCTCAACCTTGGCCTCCACGGTGTAGGCGCCACCGAAGACCGAGTGCACCGCGGTGCCATCGGACTTCACGTCGACGACGTCGCCGAGGATGCCGGAGCCGATCCGCGCGGCCAACCGGCCGGCGATCTCCTTGCCGTCGGCGGTGGCGGCCAGCAGGACCGCCGCCGGACTCGCCGACTCGACCAGGTCGGCCAGCACGTCGACATACGGAGTGATCAGGAAATTAACCGCGTCGTCGGACTCTGCCACGTAGATCTTGTCCGCGCCGGCGGCCGCCAGGGCCCCCGCCAGCGGAGCGGCGGTGCCGGGCGCACCGACCACGACTGCCGACGGCGAACCGAGCCCACGCGCGGCGGTCAGCAGTTCGGTGGTGACCTTCTTGACCGCGCCCTCAGAGTGCTCGACGAGCACAAGTACTTCAGCCATTGATGTTCTCTTTTCCTGAAAGTCTTTGTGTCAGTTGAATTTAGACGATCTTTTGGGCGACCAGGTACTCGGCGATCTTCGTGCCGCCGTCACCCTCGTCGGTGAACTTCTCGCCGGCCGCCTTGGGCGGCTTCGGGGTCGAGGACTCCACCCTGGAGATCGCGGTGGCCAGACCGACCTCGTCGGCCGCCACGCCGATGTCGGCCAGGGAGAGGGTCTGAACTTCCTTCTTCTTGGCGGCCATGATGCCCTTGAAGGAGGGGAAGCGCGGCTCGTTGATCTTCTCGTGGACGCTGACGACGGCGGGCAGCGTGGCCTCGACGGTGAAGACACCGTCGTCGGTCTCGCGCTCGCCGCTGACCCGGCCGCCCTCGATCGAGATCGAGCGCATGTGCGTCAGCTGGGGCAGCCCGAGGTACTCGGCGATGATCGCCGGGATCGCCCCACCGGTGCCGTCGCTCGCCGCGTTGCCGGCGATCACCAGGTCAGCGCCTTCGACCTGGCCCAGCGCGCGGGCCAGGGCCCAGCCGGTCTGCACCATGTCCGAGCCGTGCATGCCCGCGTCCAGCAGGTGAATGCCCTTGTCGGCGCCCATCGACAGCGCCTTGCGGATGGCCTCGCCGGCCTTCGCCGGACCGGCGGTCAGCACGGTGACCGTGCCGGACCCGCCGGCGGCCTCCTCGCGCTCCTTGATCTGGAGGGCCTCTTCGACTGCCTTCTCGTTGATCTCGTCGAGAACGGCGTCGGAGCCCTCACGATCGAGGGTGAAATCGCCGTCCGACAGTCTGCGGTCTCCGTAGTCCGGGACCTGTTTGATCAGCACCACGATGTTGGTCATGGCTTATCTACGTCCTCCTGGGCAGGCGTCGTGCGCCCCGGGACTGGGACGCACGTCAAATTCACTTCCGCTGACCGCTCCATGTTACTAGCCGGTAACTTCTGGTCGATCGCACCATAACGATAGCGCCACGCAAGGGGTGTTCCCGCAGGCCCGTCCGGACCCCGCCGCGATACGCGGCGTTGCGGCGACACCGGAATCGGTGACAGTTCGCTAATGACGGGCGGCGAGGTTAGCCTGCCTTGCGATGAGCGCACACCCGACGGATCACGCCGACGGCGGCTTGCCCCTGACCGGCGAACGCACCGTCCCCGGCCTGGCGGTGGAGAACTACTGGTTCCGCCGCCATGAGGTCGCCTACCGTCACTGCGAAGGTCTTTGCGCAGGTCACGAAGTGTTGGAGGCGGGGTGCGGCGAGGGCTACGGGGCCGACTTGATCGCCGGGGTTGCACGCCGCGTGGTTGCTGTCGACTACGACCCGGCAACCGTGTCACATGTGCGCCGCCGGTACCCGCGCGTGCAGGTCCTGGCGGCCAATCTGGCGGCCCTGCCGATGCCCGACGCCTCGGCCGACGTCGTCGTGAACTTCCAGGTGATCGAACATTTGTGGGATCAGCCACAGTTCATTACGGAATGCTTACGAGTGCTGCGCCCCGGCGGACTGCTGGCGATCTCGACACCGAACCGGATCACGTTCACCCCGGGCAGCGACGTGCCGCTCAATCCGTTCCACACCCGTGAACTCAACGCCGCCGAACTGCGCGAACTGCTGGAAGAAGGCGGGTTCGAGGTTCGGTCGATGAGCGGGGTTTTTCATGGCCCGCGACTGGTGGAGATGGACGCCCGCCACGGCGGGTCGATCATCGAGGCCCAGATCGCGCGGGCCGTCGCCGACGCCCCGTGGTCGCCGGGGCTGCTGGCCGACGTCGCCGCCGTGCGGTGCGAGGACTTCGACATCGAATCAGAGAAGCACCGCAACATCGATGAGAGCTTGGACCTCCTGGCTATCGCGGTGCGTCCATGACCGACTCGCGCGCCGAGGTTCCCGGCCAGTTCAGCCTCGTCCTGCACACCCATTTGCCGTGGCTGGCCCATCACGGGCGCTGGCCGGTGGGCGAGGAGTGGCTGTATCAGTCGTGGGCGGCGGCGTATCTGCCCCTGATGCGGGTGCTTCGCACGCTGGCCGCCGAGGGTCGCCGGGGGGTGCTCACCCTGGGCCTGACGCCGGTGGTCACCGCCCAACTCGACGATCCGTACTGCCTCGACGGCATGCACCGCTGGCTGGCCAATTGGCAGTTGCGGGCTCTGGAGGCGGCCAATGTGCACACCCCCACCGGCGGCGCGCCCGGGACGGCGACCAGCCCGGAATCGTTGCGCCGCTTCGGGATCCGGGAGTATGACGAAGCCGGTCAGGCGCTGAGCGACTTCACCGAGCTGTGGCGTCACGGCGCCAGCCCGCTGCTACGCGAGTTGATCGACGCCGGCACGGTGGAACTGCTCGGCGGCCCGCTGGCCCACCCGTTCCAGCCGCTGCTGCACCCGCGGCTGCGGGAGTTCGCGCTGCGGGAAGGTCTGGCCGACGCCGGTCAGCGCCTGGGCCACACCCCGGTCGGCATCTGGGCGCCGGAATGTGCCTACGCGCCCGGCATGGAATACGACTACGCAGCCGCCGGCGTCGGGCACTTCATGGTCGACGGCCCGTCGCTGCATGGCGACACCGCACTCGGCCGTCCCGTCGGCGACACGGATGTGGTGGCCTTCGGCCGCGATCTGCAGGTGTCCTACCGGGTCTGGTCGCCGAAGTCCGGCTATCCCGGCCACGCCGCCTACCGCGATTTCCACACCTACGACCACCTCACCGGGCTCAAGCCGGCCCGGGTCACCGGCCGCGGCGTCGACTCCGAGCACAAGGCGCCCTACGACCCGCAGCGGGCCGACCGGGCGGTCGACGTGCACGTCGCCGACTTCGTGGACCTGGTCCGAGGGCGGCTCATCTCCGAGTCCGAGCGCATCGGTCGGCCGGCCCATGTAGTGGCGGCCTTCGACACCGAACTGTTCGGGCACTGGTGGTACGAGGGCCCGGTCTGGCTGGAGCGGCTGCTGCGCGCGTTGCCCGAAGCCGGCATCCGGGTGGGCACCCTGAGCGACGCCCGCGCCAACGGTTTCATCGGCTCCGGCGTCGAATTGCCGCCCAGCTCATGGGGATCCGGCAAGGACTGGCAGGTGTGGGCCGGCGAGAAGGTGTCCGACCTGGTGGCGCTCAACGCCGAAGTGGTCGACACGGCACTCAGCGCCGTCGACAAGGCACTGGCCCACGCCGGTTCGGCGCCGGCACGGGACTTCGTCGCCGACCAGATCCTGCGCGAGACCCTGCTGACGGTGTCCAGCGACTGGCCGTTCATGGTGAGCAAGGACTCCGCCGCCGAATACGCGCGCTACCGGGCGCACCTGCACGCGCATGCCACCCGGGAGATCGCCGACGCCCTGGCCT
>CAZVST010000036.1:30478-50526 GCA_964629725.1 uncultured Mycobacterium sp. | reverse complement strand
CCGCCATGGGGCAGAAGGCCTCGTGGTAGCGCCCGGTTTTTTCCTTGGCGGCGGACGGACGGCGAATCGCTGTGCTGGTCAACGACTTCGGGGAGGTCGGCATCGACGACGAGCTGATCGCCGCTGCCGACGGCGACACCATCACGTTGACCAACGGTTGTGTCTGCTGCCGTATCGGCAGTGATCTGATGACGGCGCTATGGTCGGTGCGCGACCGGGAGGTCCCGCCCGATCGTGTCGTCATCGAGGCCAGCGGGATCGCCGATCCGGCGCCCATCGCCCACCACGCGCTGACGCCCGGCTTCGACCTGGACGGCGTGGTGGTGCTGCTCGACGCCGAGACGGTTCGCCGGCGGGAGCGCCACCCCATCGTCGGCCGCACCATCCGCCGGCAACTGGCCGGTGCGGACGTGCTGGTGCTCAACAAGATCGACCTGGTGTCGGCTGCACACTCGGCGATCTCGACGCGTGGTTGGCGCATGTCGCCCCCGGGGTTCCGGTGCTGCACGCCCGCGCCGGCGAGGTCGCGCCGGCGGCGTTGTTCGGGCTGGATCCCGCTGCGCTACAACGCGAGTCGCCGGCCGACCACGGGCATGAGTACATCACCGCCAGCGCCATCATCGACCGGCCCGTGGCCCGGGACCGACTTGAACGTCTGCTCGACAACCTGCCGGACGGGGTGCTGCGCGTCAAAGGAATTCTGCGCCTTGAGGAGTCGCCCGACCGGCGCACCGTGGCCCACCGGGTGGCCACCCGGCGCAGCATCACTACCGACGCCGACTGGCGCGACGGTGAACCGGGTCGGCTCGTCGTGATCGCCCTAGCCGGAACGCCGGGCCTCGACGACCCGACGCGTCTCGTTCACCCGCTGTTCGCATGATCCGGGTATTGCGCGTCACTCGTCACGATCTGTACACCGAAACAACACCTTTCGGTCTCCCTCACGCCAGACGGTTTCGCAATCATGCTCATCATGAGCACCTCATCTGTACTCATCGCCCCCAGCCGAGACGACAGCCTGACCAGTTCACCGCGCTACACCCTGCTGCTGACCACTGATCCCGACGACATCGCCGCGGTGCAACGCCTCCGGTACGAGGTGTTCTCCACCGAACCGGGGTTCGGTCTGCGCAACGACGACGAGGTCGACGCCGACCGGTTCGACGAATACTGCGACCACCTCATGGTCCGCGAGGACCGGACCGGTGAGATCGTGGGCTGCTATCGGATGCTTCCCCCGCCCGGGGCGATCGCGGCCGGCGGACTTTATACCGCAACGGAATTCGACATCCACGCGCTCGACACCCTGCGGCCCTCGCTGGTCGAGATGGGTCGTGCCGTAGTACGCGACGACCATCGCAATGGCGCTGTCCTGCTGATGATGTGGACCGGAATCCTGGCCTACCTCGATCGGTGCGGCTACGACTATGTGACGGGCTGTGTCTCGGTTCCGGTACTCGGCGACGGCGCAGCGGGGAGCCGCATCCGGGGCATCCGCGACTTCGTGCGGGCCAGGCACGCCGCGCCGCCGCAGTTCACCGTTCATCCGTACCGGCCGGTGATCATCGACGGCCACAGCCTCGACGAGATCGAGGGGCCTGCCCGTCCGGCGATCCCGCCGCTGATGCGCGGCTACCTCCGCCTGGGTGCCCGGATCTGCGGGGAGCCGGCCCACGACCCGGAATTCGGCGTCGGTGACTTCCCGGCTCTGCTGGACAAACGCACAGCCGACGTCCGCTACCTGGTCCGGCTGCGCTCGGCGGCGGCCGCATGACCACGGCGCTGCGCGGAAACGTCGAGCATGCCTGGTTACCGCGGACCGTCTGTGACGAGCGGTGTCTGCCCGGTGCTCAGGGGGAGTCGCGGCTGCTCGTCGTGGCCCGCTCGGTGCGGCGGATCGTCGTGGTGACGCTGGTGTTGTCGGCCGTGCCACTGCTCGCCGTCCCGCTTCCGCGGCGCGCCGGTCTGCAACGACGGTACTGCCGGCTCGTCCTGCTCTGCCTCGGCGTCCGAATCCAGCTGAGCGGCAACCCCATCCGCAATCTCTTCGGTGTCCTGGTGGTGAGTAATCACACGTCGTGGCTGGACGTCTTCGCGGTCGGGTCGGTCCTGCCGGGCAGCTTCGTCGCCCGCGCCGACCTGGTGGCCTGGCCAGGCATCGGGCTGGCCGCCCGGCTGATGGGCGTCATCCCCATCGAACGGCGCAGCCTGCGCCAGCTACCCCCGGTGGTCGACGCGGTGGCCGAACGCCTGCACCGCGGCCGCACCGTGGTGGCCTTCCCCGAGGGCACCACGTTCTGCGGCCGGCACAGCGGGACGTTCCGGCCCGCGGTGTTCGAGGCGGCAGTGCGCGTCGGTCGCCCGGTGCAGCCGGTATGCCTGGCCTACCGCCACCGCGACGGCCGGCCCTCGACGACGACCGCCTTCTTCGGCGATGACAACCTGTGGGCGTCGATAAAGCGGACCGTCGCCGCCCGCGGCACCGTGGTCGAACTCTCGGTAGGGTCGTTGCAACCCCCCGGCACCAGCCGTCGCGAACTCTCGGCGCGCTGTGAAAGCGTCCTGCGGGCCGGTACCGCTGCGCTGAGTTAACCCGCCGCCAGGGGCAGCCGTACCTCGAAGCGCGCGCCCCGGTCGAGATTGTGTGCCGACAGCGACCCGCGGTGAGCGCGGACCAGCCCGGCCGCGATCGCCAACCCGAGGCCCGAACCGCTGGGCAACGACGAATCCGAGCGCGGCACACGATGATTCGATCCGCGGTAGGCGACGTCGAACACCCGGGGCAGGTCATCGGTGTCGATGCCCACCCCGGTGTCGTCCACCCGCGCCCAGGCCCCCTCGGCGTCGGCGCCGACCGCCAGACGGACCGTGCCGCCCGCCGGGGTGTGCGCGATCGCGTTGGCCACGAGGTTGGACAGCACCCGCACCAGCGCGCGGTCGCTGCCGATCACCCGCACCGGCGCCGCGGGCACGTCCACCTCCAGTTCCACCCCGGCACGCTCCGCGGCGATCCGGTGGGCGCTGACGACGTCGTCGACCACTTCGTCGAGCGCCACGTGCTCGTACGGCGCGGTGACCGCGCCGGCGTTGATCTTGGCCATCTCGAACAGGTCGTCGACCATCTCGGAGAGCCGCACGCTCTCCTGCTCGATCCGCCGGGCCTGCACCCGCACCTCGTCATCGCTGACGATGCCGTCGGCGATGGCCTCCGACAGTGCCCGGATTCCGGCCAGGGGGGTGCGCAGGTCGTGGCTGACGAAGGCCACCAATTGACGCCGGGACTGTTCGGCCGCCCGCTCGGCGTCCTGAATCTCCTGCTCCCACACCGTTCTTCGGGCCTGATAGCGGGCCAGCATGACGGCGGCCGGCAGGGTCACCACCGCCACGACCAGCAGCACCACGGCGATGGTCCGGAAGGACACGTCGGTCATGAACCGGCTGGCGCTCAACACCCCAGCCAGCGTGGCCAGCGTCGGGATCAGGACGAGGGCCACCATGGAGACGGTGATCGACCAGGACCGGGCCAGCTTGATGATGAGCGCGCCGGCGAGCACCACCGGCAACGATCCGCTCAGAGCCAGCAGCGCGACCGAACTCAGGTCATGCGAAGCCACGATCACCGCCGCCGGCGTCACCCTGCCACAGGTAGCCGCGGCCCCACACGGTTTGGACGCGGTGGTGATCGCCGAGTTTCGAGCGCAACCGCTTCACGTGCACAGTGACCGTCGAGAGGTCACCGAAGTCCCAGTTCCACACTCGCTTGAGCAACTCCTCGCGGGAGAAGACGGTGTCGGTGTGGGTGAGGAAGAACAACAGCAAGTCGAACTCGCGGTTGGTCAGCCCCACCGGCTCGCCTGCGACGGTCACCGACCGCGCCGCCGTCGACACGCTGAGCTGGCCGACGGTGATCTCCAGCGGGACGGTCGACGGCGTCGAAGGCGCCCGGCGCAACACCGAGCGCACCCGAAGGGCCAATTCCCGCGGGCTGAACGGTTTCGTCACGTAGTCGTCGGCGCCGGCTTCCAGGCCGGCGATCCGGTCGTCCTCTTCGCTGAGGGCGGTCAGCAGGATCACCGGCACGGTGTAGTCGCCGCCCTGGCGCAACGTCCGGCACAGCGACAGGCCGTTCGGCCCGGGCATCATCACATCGAGCACGGCTACGTCGATCCGCTCGGTTCCCAGCACCCGCAGCGCCTCGGTGCCGTCGCCGGCCACTCGGACCTCGATCCCGTCGCGCTCGAGGTAGCGCCGGACCACATCGCGAACCACGGCATCGTCGTCGGCGATCAAGACCCGGGCATTCATCCTTCGAGACTAACGGCCAAGCGCCCCGACCTGCGATGTCGTCACGCTTTCGTCACGGCGCCCGATAGCGCTCGGACAGCGCGCCCCGGTACATCTCGCGCAGAGCGCGGCGGTCGATCTTGCCGATACCGCGGCGGGGCAGCTCGGCGACGAAAACGACCTCCCGGGGCGCGGCGGTGCGGTCGAGTGACTCGCCGACGAAGTCTCGTAATTCGCCGGCCGTCGGCGGGGACGTCGGCGCGGCGGCCACCACCGCGGCCATCACGCGCTGCCCGAGCCGGTCGTCGGCGACTCCGAAGACTGCGCACTCGGCCACGCCCGGATGCCGCGCCAGTGCCGCTTCGACCAACGACGGAATGACCGTCAGTCCGCCGGTGCTGATGGCGTCGTCGGCCCGGCCGAGCACGGTCAACCGGCCGGACTCGTCGAACGCGCCGATGTCGTCGGTGCGGAACCAGCCGGGCTCGGCGAAGGGGTCGGGCTCCGGCGGATTGCGGTATCCCCGGGCCAGTGTGGCACCGCCGATCAGGATGCGCCCGTGGCCCGCTGCGTCCGTGTCGTCGATGCGGACCTCGACCCCGTCCAGCGGCAGGCCGTCGTACACGCAACCGCCGGCGGTTTCGCTGGAGCCGTAGGTGCGCGCCACGGCGATGCCCGCCTCGGCCGCGGCGTCGAGCACCGGCCGGGGGGCCGGGCCGCCGCCGAGCAGAACGGCGTCGAGGTCGGCAAGGGCATCGGTGGCCGCCGGGTCGGCCAGCGCTTTGGCCAGCTGATTGGCCACCAGCGACGTGTAGCGCCGGCCGGAGCCGAGTTCGCTGACGGCTCGCGGAAGTTCGCCGACGTCAAATCCGTCGGAGAGATCCATCTGCACCGGCACGGTGCCGGCCAGGACGCTGCGCACGAGTACCTGTACGCCGGCGATGTGGTACGCGGGTAACGCCAGCAGCCAGGTGCCGGCACCGCCGAGGCGGTCGTGGGTGGCCGACGCGCTCGCAATCAGCGCCGCCGAGGTCAGCATCGCTCCCTTGGGTGCGCCGGTGGTCCCCGACGTCGACACCACGAGGGCGATTTCGTCGTCGATCTCCTCGCCGACCCGCAACGACGTGGTCAGAAGATCGCTTTCACGCAGATCGCCGGTCGGGATGGGAACCAAAGCTCCGTCCCGACCCGCGAGCACACCCTCCACGGCGGCCAGTAGAGACACTGCTGACGGTCCCGGCGGGATGACGAGTGCGCGAAGTGTGGCTATTCGGCTACCTGGCCGTTAGCCGTCAACATGGCCTCAGTGGGGGCCATCTCCCTTGTCAATAACGCGATAAGCGGTACCCGATCGGTCCGTGGCACCCCGTCGGGATACCCCTCCTGCAGCCAGGAGTAAAATCGGTTAAACAATCGACTCATATGGCGTGACCTCCTTGTCGCAGACCGCCTCTGCATAGGCCCACACGCGGGTCGGCCAATCGCAAGTATACCCATGGTGAACGCTTGGTGAACATTGACACCAGGCCGGGCAAACACGCTGGTAGACCAAAGTCACTTGTGCCGCTGTAATTCCTCGCAAACATTGGACAGCGCGCAGAATTGCCCGCATGGGGACAGAGATGATCATCCTGGTGCTGCTGATCGCCACAGCGCTGGCGTTCGACTTTACCAACGGCTTCCACGACACCGGGAATGCGATGGCGACATCTATCGCCACCGGCGCTCTCAAACCGAAGACCGCCGTCTTGCTCGCCGGAGTGCTGAACCTGGTCGGCGCCTTCCTCTCGGTCGAGGTGGCGGTGACCGTCACCACGTCGGTTCTGAAGGTTCAAGACTCGAAATCCGGCCAACTACTGCCCGGTATCGACGCCTCGATGGGCTTGACGATCATTTTCGCGGGGCTGATCGGCGGCATTCTGTGGAACCTGCTGACCTGGTTGTTCGGCATCCCGTCGAGTTCGTCGCACGCGCTGTTCGGCGGTCTGATCGGGGCCGGTCTAGCCGCGCTGGGGTTGAAGGGCGTCAACTGGGCGGGCGTCACCCAGAAGGTGCTCATCCCCGCGGTGGCGGCGCCGTTGATCGCCGGCCTTGTCGCCGCCTGCGGCACCTGGCTGGTCTACCGGATCACCCGCAAGGTGCTGCACCGCCGCCGCGAAGCCGGCTTCCGGTGGGGACAGATCGCCACCGCATCCCTGGTCGCGCTGGCACACGGCACGAACGACGCGCAGAAGACCATGGGCGTGATCGCACTCGCGCTGATCACGACGGGGCACCTGACCGGTGACGTCAAGAACGACGGTCTGCCGCTCTGGATCATCGCCAGCTGCGCTTTCGCCATCGGCCTGGGCACCTACCTCGGCGGCTGGCGGGTGATCCGCACCCTGGGCAAGGGCCTGGTCGAGATCGAATCGCCGCAGGGCCTGGCCGCGGAGGCCTCGTCGGCCGCGATCATCCTGAGCTCCAGCGCCGCGGGTATGGCGCTGTCGACCACCCACGTCGCCACCGGCTCGATCCTCGGCAGCGGTGTCGGCAAGCCCGGCGCGCAGGTGCGCTGGGCAGTCGCCGGCCGGATGGCCGTGGCATGGCTGGTCACCCTGCCCGCCGCTGCCCTGGTGGGGGCGCTGTCCTACTGGCTCTCGTACCTGATCAAGGACGTGACGGGTTCGCGCCTGGCCGGTGACGGAGTGATCTTCGTGATCCTGGTGGCGGCGTCGCTCTACATGTGGTGGCGGGCCCAGCAGCAGAAGGTCGATCACAGCAACGTCAATGCCGACTGGGACGAGACGACCAACTCCGTGGTGCCGGCCGAAGTGCGCGAAGCCACGGCCGCCAAGACCAACCCGGGTCTGCCCAAGACGACGCAACCGAAGACACCGGTCTGAGAGGGGACGCGCCCATGCATTATCTGGAATCGGTTTTCAAAGTCCTCATCGTCGGGCTCGTGCTGGGGGCGGGACTGCCTGCAGTGTTCGCCACCGGCATGCTCGCCTACTCTTACGGGGCAGGTGGAGAGGAGGCCGACCACCTCATCCACAAGCCGAACCCGCCGCTGAAATTCGTCGGAATCCTGCTGTTTCTGTTCGTGGGCTTTGTGATCGTCACCGCGGTCGCGTGGATCACCCGGACGACCATCATCCACCACTTCGGGGTCGATCTATTCCCCATGTTCCCGAAGAAGTGAGGTAGCGCGAATGTCCGTAGAGCATCACGAGGGCTTCGTCGACAACGTCGTGGGATGGCTGCATGACGGCTATCCGCAGGGAGTGCCGCCGAAGGATTACTTCCCGCTGCTGGCGCTGCTCATGCGGTCGCTGACGGAGGAGGAAGTCGTGAAGGCGGCGCGAACCGTCCTGCTTCAGAGCGACGCCGGCACTCCGGTGACCGAGGCGCAGATCCGCGACGCGATCCTCGAGGTCATCGCGAAGGAGCCCAACCCCGAGGAGATGCGTCAGGTCGCCGCGCGACTCGCCTCGGTGGGTTGGCCCCTGGAGGACGGCCGTTAACTCGGCCGCTCACTGATCGGGGCGGCCCGCCGCAACGGGTGGTTTTTCGGCACCTGCACGAAGATCAACGTCACGCCGTCGGGGTCGACGGCGTGCATCTCGTGCAGGGTCCACGGCTCCTGACGGGCCTCCCGGGCGATCTGCACGCCGCGATCCCGCAACTGCTCCTGGACGGCGTAGACGTCGCGGACCTGTAGCCACAACGCCCCTGCGAAGGTGCCCCCGGCGTCGTCCGCCCGACCGTGGCCGGCAAGTTCGATCAGTGACTGACCGGCGAAAAACACTGTGCCGCCTGGGTATTCGCGGGCAATCGCCAGACCGATTCGGTCGCGGTAGAAGGCCAGCGATGTCGGGTAGTCGGCCGGTCGAAGCAGCATCCGGCTGGCGAGGATCTCCATGGCTCGTGTCTACCGCACCAGGACTGGATTTCGCCGACGCTTTCAGCGCGGCTGCATCCGCTGCCGCTTGAGCACCGCGTTGAGCACTCCTGGGGCGACGACGTCGAGCGCTCGGGCCGAGACCCCGAATCGCGGGGCGATGCGCACGGGCCGGCGCCGGGCGGCGTCGATCATCGACTGCGCCGCTTCTTGGGAACGCAGGGCCGGCATTGCTGGCTCCTTCACGGTTACCGATGGCCTGGTGATCAGGACTCCTGACATAGCTCAGGAATTGGTGTGGGGTCGTTGGTGGTATTTGATGCTGTAGCGCTGGGTGAGGTTGGTGCCGGGGTAGACGGTGTTGGTGTCGTTGAGGGCGTTACAGAGTTCGGCGATGGCGGCGGTGTGTCGTGGCGCTGGGAGTGGGTCGAGCCGGATGTGCAGGGTGTTGGTGGCGGTGTCGGGGATGATGTCGCCGGAGCCGGCCAGGGCGGTGCGGATCAGGGTGTGGGCTTCGTCGTCGGCGCGGCTGTAGCCGGTGTCGGTGAGGATCGCTCGTGCCAGGGATTGTGCGGTGTTGTAGGCCGCGATGCGGATGGCGTGGTGGATCAGTTTGGTTTCGGTGTCCAGCATCTTCTGGCCGGGGTTGACCTCGGCCAGGGGTAGCCGGGCGGGGATCGCTCGGTGGGCGGCCAGTGCTGTGTCGAGTGCGGTTTGAGCGGTGTGCACGTCGGTGTTGATGGTGTTGATCATCGTGTTGGTCAGCACCACCGTGGTTCCTGGTTGCGGTGAGTGCGCGGCCAGTAGCTCCGCCTCGCTGGTGGTTTCAGCCAGATGTAGTGCCCGGCGGGCCTTTTCGACCTGAGCGTAGGCGGTCTTTTTGGCCGGGTTGGGCACCATCCGGGTCTGGTCGTCATCGCCGGCGCGGTAGCTGTCGTGGGAGTCGAAGTCGAAGTGGATACGGGGGTAGCGGTAGTGGTTCTCCTGGCGCCAGCGCGAGCCCATCCGGTAGCGGATCTCACCTGGGGTCAGGTCGGTGCGGGTGGTCAGGATGTGCGTCTGGCGGGTCCGGGCCGTGTCGAACAGGCTGATCTGGCGCATCGCGAACACTTGACCGCCGCGTGGCACCTCGGTGATGTCGAGGGCGACCTCGGTGTCGGCCAGTGCCCAGGTGTGGGGGCGGCCGAACTCGTCGATATGGGTGTGTTCGACGAACATGCTGTCCTCGACGTCGGCGATCTTGCCCTTGCGCCACGTGAGGGTGTCGAACCCGGCGGCGTGCAGATCGGCGAACAGTGTGGGTGACCAGCCGCCGCGGTCGAACCCGACCAGCACCCGGCGGTCATCGGCGACCATGGCACGCAGATCGGGGATCAGCCGGCGCAACTCGGCGGCCAGCGAGGCGCCCGGTTCGGCCATCACCACCAGCAGCGGATCCCCGGCGGCGTCGGTGACCCAGGTTTCCAGCGTGGCCGGGGCGGGGAACTTCAACCGCGGTACATGGGTTTCGCGACCTTGCGGGTGCCCTGATAGGCGCGTACGTGCCCGTCGACGTAGAGCACCGCGGCCTGCTCGGGACGGGCAGCGACATGGCGGGCGGCCATCGCCGTGATCCAGTCGCCGGCCCGCCCCGCCTCGGCCAGATACTTGATCTTGCGGCGGATCGTTGTGACCTCTGGGGCCCGGTCCAACCCCAACACCCGCCCCAGCGCGGGTGGGTCGACTCGGCCCGCGCCCTGTGCGCGGGCCTCACCCAGCAGGGCGCGGAACACACTCTCGCACAACATCGTGTCCAGCGAATAGAACCCGTTGGGCAAACCGCTGTAGACGGTGTGCGCGGTGTCGAGTAGTCCGGTCGCGACCAGCGCGGGCAGCGCCAACAACAGTCCCGCCAGCGGGGCGCGTGCACACCCGGTGAACACCGGCGCCGCCGCCGCGATCAACTCGAACCGCGCCAACACCCGCTCGCCGGTCCGGTCGACCGGATCGGCCAATACCGGCACCGACCCCAGCACCGCCGGATCACCGCAAACCACCGCGGAGCTATCCTGCCCAGCCTCATCACCGAGCCCGGGCTCGGGCTCGGGCTCGGGCGAAGTATCGGAAGTCGTTGCGGGGCAATCATCCTCAATGCTGGTGTCATCGCCGGCAGGGGCGAGCGCGTTGCGGACACTGCCCTGTGACACCCCGATGTCGGCTCCGATGCCGCGGTAGGACGCACCGCCCTCGCGCAGACGGCGGATGGCAGCAACAGTGTCGGCAGTGAGTTTCGACTTGCGTTTGGGGCCTTTACGTTCCCCGAGAAGCCCGACCACCCCGGAGTCGGTGAGCCAGGTCTCCCAGCGTCGTACCGTCGCCGGCCTCACCCCGAAGGCCTCGGCGACCTCCAGCTGGGTGGCCGCCTTGATGCGCACCAGCGATACCGCCGCGAACCGCCGTCCGGCGGTGTCGCCGCCATCCCACGCGTAGGCCAGATTGCCGTGCACGAAAACACGGCCGCCGTTGTCATCCTCGATGATCGCCGCGGCGGTACCGATCAGGCGGGCGTCCTGCGGCGCCAGCGGCAGGAGCGGCTGCGCGGTCATCACCGCCATCATCCACCACCCAAGAATCGCGCCAACTAGCTCTATTTATTATCGAGCAAAGTCGGTCCGCGGTGCTCAGCGACACACCAACAAACCCGCAGATCACAGCACAAAACTACCGATCGGGCACACACACCATGTCAGGAGTCCTGGTGATCGCGGATGGTCACCGTTTATACTTGGCTGGCCAAACGAACGGAATCCTCCAACGAGTTCAAATCCCCTACTTCTCCGAACCGCTCGCCGCGGCGCTACAGACGTCGTCGTGGCTCTCGATGAGGGTCAGGGGACTTGAACCATTCTCACCGATTGGTGCAAGGATTCACGGTTAGTCGGCCGAAGACACCCGCACCGGGAAGGAATTCGCCTTATGCATGACGTCCTACTCCCAACCACAGTGCTGGTTTCATTTGCAGTCCTAGGATTGATTTTTGCAATTTTGATAGCGAGGAAGACCCACTGGACCAGTTTTAGAGTTCTAATAGTTCTTAACTATGCAGTCTCCATTCTGATCTCGGGCATTGTTCACCTTAACAGTTCGTCGGCCGCGCAGCGAAGCTATTTCAATGTCGCGGAACTCAATTCTCGCGAACTGAATCTGGTCTTGCTGACATCCATCGCGGGATTAATGGCGTTGACGGCAGGTGCTGCCGTTCGTTTACCCCAACAACCTCTCGGTCCTCGAACCGCAGCAGTACTACAGCCGACCGACCTCACCTTCCTGCCTGCGCTTACCGCACTTCTCTTGTCCATATCGGCACTGGCTCTGATTCGAACCAGAGATTATGTGGCAACTCTCGAGGTTTTCGGGGGCCGTGTCATTTCTGTATCAGGCGGAATGTCGCGATATGCCTACATATCGTACTGGATTGTTTGGGCCATTAGTTTTTTGGTTATCCTAATAGCTGGGCGAATAACATCAACTGGACATCGCTCCAACAGACTCAAACCAACTCTTCTCGTCCTGACGGGAGTAGTTGCAATCTTCGCTGCTCTCGAGTGGACTGGAGGCCGATCTATCGGGCTCCTGATGGCTTTACCTCTCGTGCTAGTAATGTCGCCGCGAATAAAAGTTAGCAAGGGAGTGGTTTTAGCCTCAGCAGTCGCATTGTCTTTCTATGTGTATCAGGTCACTGAAAGCAGACTGGATCGCTCGCGACTGGGGAACTCTGGGCCGCTGGACTGGTTGGATTGGGAATGGGGACGATTCTCCATGCTCGGTTTTTCAGTTAGGTACACTAAGGAAAGCGGCTTCCTTTGGGGCGAAACTATGTTAAGTCCTGTTTCTCTCCTGTTCGAAGGGGTTTTCCGTCTGGCTGGCCTTCCTTACGCGACCGCGGAGAGGCGTACAACGCCCCAAATCGCCACCGAATACATACAACACTCAAGCGTAAACTCTTACATCATGCCCGGATTCTCACCGGCAGAGTTGTACCTTAATTTCGGGCTTATTGGAGTAATAATAGGCTGCTTTGTTCTCGGTTGGCTCTGCGGATGGGCCGACACGCGCTTCAACAGCAGCACCTCGCCCGTCATTCAGCTTTTTTGGGCGTACCTAGGAACTCTCCTAGTTTTTCGCGGCATCAACTCAGACTCGAGCGCAGTTTTCCTGTCAATTTTTTGGACAGGCGCACCACTGGTTATGGCTGCGTTGCTGTCGCACTTCCTGGCCCGAGTTCCGGGTGGCACGCAAATTGACCGTGCCGTAGAGGCTTCGACCGCAGTTACGAGAGGAAATTAAATCCCGCGACGACGGGAAACAGATCGTGGTAATCGTTCAGGACAGTAACGCAGGCTTTGGATAGGCAACTTGCTACACCGCTTTTGGGCAGCATTCGAACGCATCATCCCGCGAGGCGTGGTGGCTCTAGCCACCGTCAGCGCGGCTGCGGTCACTGACCCGCATTCACTCGGACTGTATAGCTGGGCGATTCTGGCTCTGTCGTTCTACGGGGCGCTAACCGATGCGCCATTTCGCCATATTGCCGTCGCATATGTCGGATCTTCAGTTGGCGAAACGTTTCTTCGTAGGTATACGTTAGTCGCTGGTGCCGCTGGGATTGTGATCATGACGGCGGCGTGTTTGGCGGTCGCGAACCTGGTCGGTAACGCGGGTCCTGTCACCAATAGCTTTCTGAGTCTTATTCCGCTTGCTCTCGTTCCGCCGGCACAGGCCCTCTCAATGCGTCCGACCACTGTCCTCCAGCTTGGGGGGCTGTGGGCCAAGATGTCCAAATACCGCACGGTCGCTTCGATTTTCGGCGCGGGATTAGGCATACCACTCGTCTTGATTAGTCGCTCTATAGTTGGCGCTTCGATCGCGGTGATGGCGTCAGAAGTGGCCTATGCGGCACTCGTTCGGTTCTATGCTCGCCGAAACGAGACCCCGCGGCGGAGCGAGATCGCTGCTCATCGCATCGGCTACTGGTCCACCTGGGCCCACATGTCGGTCTATAGCGTCCTTGGCTGGCTTCAGGCCCAGGCCGAGCGAGGTTTGCTGGGACTTTGGGCAGGCACGAGCGCCCTTGGGACCTATTCACTGGGGTCAGCAATCGGCCGTAGTACGGGCGACGCCATCGGGGTCTCCCAGGCCACTGTTCTCCGGGTAGATCTATCGACGAGGGAGGCATATTCCGACGACGAGATTAAGGATACAGTCGCCAGAAACCTCCGAGTGGTGGTGCCGATCGCAGCTGCCAGTGCGGTTTTCGTCGTTTTAGTTACTAAATTCGCATTAGCGCCTCTCCTCGGGTCTGAGTGGGCCGGTGCCCTAGCCATGGTGCCAATTTTGGCTCTGACCGGCATACCCTTGGCAGTGGGTGCGTCGAGTGCGCCCGTTCACGTCCAGCGAGGAAGGGCAAGAGTCACATACATCGCCCCGGCACTTTGTCTTGTGTTTGCACCTGTTGTCGGAATCGCAGCGACCACTTCTCTTTCTTTAGCGGCATGGACTGTGCTGGCAAAGGAATGCGTTCTCGCGCTCACGCAGTCGATCCTGATGGGGAAGGTCGCCCCGTGGCGTGAAGTCGGCTTAGCCGCTTTGGTGCTTGGCGTCGGATCATTGGCCGTTTTTAGTCTCTAACTACCCCCTCAATCAATCACACGGGCTCATCGAAAATTTCCCAGGTGTGCACGTTGCAGTAGCTGCTCAAGAAAGGCTGGGGCAAGAGCTCGCGAGAAAGCGACCGCTAGGTGATGAGCATCGCGATACACAAGGTATGAATTGATGATCGCGGGGCACCATTCTTCGTTGCATATCCAATTGTTTAAATCGACCAGATCGAGTCCGGATTCACGTTCAGCACGACGGGCAGCCTGGTTGAAAGCCTTTTGGCGCCGAACGCTGCAACTGGCAGCGGCATCCAAGCGTCCGGACAGGCAGATAGCCGGCGTCGCGGGCAGGTTAGGCGTGTCCGCCACAACAATTACTTTCGACTTTCTCGACAACCTAGAAGCAGTACTTTCCAAAGCCGTACGCAGATTCGACTCGTCGTAGTCGAAAACGTGGTTGGCAAGTAGTACATAATCCGGAGGGGCTGCGTTGAGCAGAGAAATCGCCCTGTCTCGCCATTCCGAACACTGCGGAAATCCGCGGTCTTCAATTGCTGCCGAAGGACACGCACTCTTGGTTATCGATTGAAGCTGCACATCGCCATGTTCCGCCAGGGCTTCCAAGGCTGGATACCATTGGGCGGCGTGCGAATCGCCGAACAGCGCAACTGTCGGAGCGCGTGCGTTGTCGCCTAACTTGCAAACCTTAGGCTCAACTGCGGAGCGGGAAAGGTGGCAGCCGTTCGAATAGATCGCGGGATAACTGTCTGCAGCCTTCCAGAGCCCTGGCTGAAGGTTTGACGGAACGAAATCCGTTCCAGCCGGGTCCAGCACCAAGGCTTGGGGTTCGACTGCAACCCCGTTGTTCAGTGGTTTGGCCTCCAAGAGGCGAATTCCAAAGCCGGCAATGGCGGCGATCGCGATCGAGATCACAATGCCCGTGGCAAGGCTCCGCCGAAATCGCACGCCACCTGGAAACGCAGTAGACCGCATCGGCTGCTCGACGTATCTGTAGAACAGCCAACCAATCGGGATCGCGACAAATCCCAGCGTCAGTGTTGCCCACAGTGGCAGAGGCCGGTTCAAACCGACCGCGTCCTGCGGGATAACCAAAAGCGGCCAGTGGACGAGGTAGAGCGAATAGGAAATAGTCCCGATGAATACAATCGACCGTATAGACAACAGCTTCTTCGGCGAAACTGTGGAATCAGCTGATCCCGCGAGGATCACCAAGATTGTTCCGACTACCGGAATTAAAGCCGCCCATCCGGGAAAACGAGTCTGGGAGTCGAACTGAAAAATGGCGTAACCAATCATTGCGAGGCCTAACCACCCGAATATACCGACAGACTGGGTTTGCATCAATCTCGGCGAGTGCCTGATTGCGATCGCGAGGACGCCGCCTGCCGCAAGTTCCCACGCGCGCGAGGGAAGCAGGAAGAACGCAATTGGCGGATTTATAGGCGTCAGATAAATCGATAACGACAACGACAGTAGAGTGGTAGCGAGGAGGAATGCCGTTAAGATTATTCGCGATCCGCGCGCTAATTTGAATCCAATCAGCATCCAAACGGGCCAAATTAAGTAGAATTGCTCTTCGACGCCCAGGGACCAATAGTGCTGGTACGCAGATGGAGCTGTTTCCGCGAGATAGTCCGTACCTTGGATGGCGAATAAGAAGTTCGGCACGTATAAGGTAGTGGCAACCGCATCCTTCAATGTGTCGGCCGCTTGAAGAGGAGGCTGCCAAATCACGGCTGCGATCGCAGTTAGGACGATGACCGCGAACGAAGCTGGGAGTATTCGACGCGCTCTTCGCAAATAGAAGTCTCCGAAGTCAACGCCCCCGTTCGGAAGTAATTCTCGATAGAGATGGCCGGTGATCAGAAATCCTGAAACCACGAAGAACATGTCCACACCCACATACCCTCCGTGCACACCGGGCATTCCACTGTGGTAGGCCACGACGGCTAGGACGGCGAGTGCGCGAAGACCTTGTACGTCGCCTCGAAATCGGTCGAGATTAGTTGCTTCCGGTAGCGCTGAGTTGACATCAGATTGTGCCACCTTTGATTCACCGGTTCCGGTGCGGGCCTTCCGAAATCCCCTGCGCATCGCCTGTCCTTAAAACACGTAATATTTTGCGAAAGCCTTGATTGAGCAATCTCCGGCCCTGCCTAACAGCCGTGAAACATCGGTCTCTGTACTGGGCTAGTCAGCCGAACTGAAAGCGGTTTTAAACACCCCACATAACAGTGGACGGACGCCAGTGTAAAGCGGGCGGCGGTCGTGCACCGATATGTGGTGTTAGGTTCGAAGTTGCCGGTGCTGGTGCAGTAGACCGCAGCGGAAGTATAGAGTCCCTGGCACCCTCCGGCGGAGGGTGGCCTTGGACTGTGCCGCCGGGGTATTCGCGTGCGATCACCAGACCGATGCGGTCGCGGTAGGAGGCCAGCGAATACAGGTAGTCGGCCGGTCGCAGCAGCATCCGGCTGGCGAGGATCTCCATGGCTCGTGTCTACCGCACCAGGACTGGATTTCGCCGACGCTTTCAGCGCGGCTGCATCCGCTGCCGCTTGAGCACCGCGTTGAGCACTCCTGGGGCGACGACGTCGAGCGCTCGGGCCGAGACCCCGAATCGCGGGGCGATGCGAACGGGCCGGCGCCGGGCGGCGTCGATCATCCACTGCGCCGCTTCGCGGGGACTCAGGGCCGGCATTCCCCGGTAGGCCTTGGTGGGGGCGATCATCGGGGTGGCCACCAGCGGGTAGTACAGCGTGGTCGAGTGCACGCCCCGACTGCCCCACTCGGTTTCGATCACCCGGCTTACGGTGCTCAGCGCCGCCTTGGAGGCGTTGTACACGCTGAACAGCGGCGGCGCCTCGCTCAGCACGCCCCACGTCGCGACGTTGATGATGTGGCCGTCGCCGCGCTGGATCATCCCCGGGGCGAGCCCGCGGATCAGCCGCAGCGGCGAGTAGTAGTTCAGGACCATGGTCCGCTCGACGTCGTGCCAGCGATCCAGCGACTCCGCCAGCGGTCGGCGGATCGACCGCCCGGCGTTGTTGACGAGGATGTCCACTCCACCGAACCGGCTCTCGATGGTGTCGGACAGTTCGTCGACCGCGTCAAGGTCAGACAGGTCGCACGGGATCGCGGCGGCTGTTCCCCCCGCGTCGGCGATGCGCTGCGACAACTCTTCCAGCAGATCGGCCCGCCGGGCTACGACGATCACCTCGGCGCCCTCGGCGGCGAACGCTTCGGCACCCGCCTCGCCGATGCCTGACGAGGCTCCGGTGATCAGGACGCGTTTGCCGCGGAGGTTGATTCGGGTGCGGCCCGGCACGCTCAGCGGCGGGCGCATCCCGGTGAGAGCGATCGCTTCGGTGAGCCGGCGCAGAGGAGTCACAACGTCTGAGTCTATGGAGGCTTAGAAGTAGCGGGGGAACGGCGTCCAGTCCGGCTCGCGCTTCTCCAAGAAGGCATCGCGGCCTTCGACGGCTTCATCGGTCATATACGCCAGCCGGGTCGCCTCCCCGGCGAAGAGCTGCTGACCCACCAGCCCGTCGTCGAGCAGGTTGAAGGCGAACTTCAACATCCGTTGTGCCTGAGGGGATTTGCGATTGATCTCGGCGGCCCACTGCAGCGCGACGTTCTCCAGGTCGGTGTGGTCGACCACTTCGTTGACCGCGCCCATGTGGTGCATCTGCTCGGCGGTGTAGGGCCGTCCCAGGAAGAAGATCTCGCGGGCGAACTTCTGGCCCACCTGGCGGGCCAGGTAGGCACTGCCGTACCCCCCGTCGAAGCTGCCGACGTCGGCGTCGGTCTGTTTGAACCGGGCGTGCTCCCGGCTGGCGAGGGTGAGGTCGCACACCACGTGCAGGCTGTGTCCGCCGCCCGCGGCCCAGCCGTTGACCAGACAGATCACCGGTTTGGGCATGAATCGGATCAGCCGCTGCACTTCCAGTATGTGCAACCGGCCGGCGCGGGCCGGATCTACGGTCTCGGCCGTCTCGCCTGCGGCGTATTGGTAGCCGGTGCGCCCGCGGATGCGCTGATCGCCGCCGGAGCAGAAGGCCCAGCCGCCGTCCTTGGGCGAAGGGCCGTTACCGGTGAGCAGCACGACTCCGACGTCGGGTGACATCCGGGCGTGGTCGAGCGTGCGATACAACTCGTCGACGGTGTGCGGGCGGAAGGCGTTGCGCACCTCGGGCCGGTCGAACGCGATGCGCACCGTCGGCTGGAGTCGGCCGTCACGGACATGCCGGTGGTAGGTGATGTCGGTGAGATCGCTGAATCCGTCGACGGCGGTCCACAGGGCGGGGTTGAACGGGCTCTCGCTCACAGCACGACCGTAACCCACCGTCTGGCCGGTGCCGGCTGTCGCAGTTGCGTCGCTCAGTCGCCGGAGGGAAGCAGCGGAACATGCCGGCCGAGGAGGTGGTCGACGGCTTCGCCGCAGCCGGTGATGAACGAGCCGTAGTCGTACTCCGGCCAGGTCTGCCGCGCCGCGGCCTCCCGCTGCAATGCGTCGCAGGCACCCAGCACTCCCGGTGCCGCTTCGACTTCGCCACGAGCCCACGTCACACCCTTGTTCAGGACAGCGTCGTGCCCGGCCTGACGGTCCAGGTCGGGAAAGGTTCGGACAGCCAGGGCTCCGGTCGTGATGACCGCCACCGCCAAACCGAGCGCGAGCCAAAGCCGTTGCTGAGTCGTCGCCGGCGCGGCGATCAGGGCGTCCACGTCACGGTCCACGTCGGGTCCTCGCCTCTGGGTGATGCTGAACGCCGGAATCCCCTGTGCCAGAGTGTGATCCGGAAGTTTGACCGTACTGCCCGCAGGTGAACGCCGCGTGAAGCGCAGCGCTCGATCAGGAGAACACCCACGCGGAGTTAACCGCTGGTTGCCAATGCTTTCCGAGTGGACGGCCGACATATTCCTGAGGGCAACCTCGGCGACACGTGACCGGCGCATCGTGACATCGTGCGCGTTGCCATAGTCGCCGAATCGTTTCTTCCCAACGTCAACGGTGTCTCGAATTCGGTGCTGCGGGTGCTCGAGCATCTGCACCGGACCGGGCACGAGTCCCTCGTCATCGCCCCGGACAATCCCCGTGGCGAAAAGCCCGCGGAACGGGTGTGCAACGGCGTCCGCGTCCATCGCGTGCCGTCCCGGATGTTTCCCGGGGTGACCTCGCTTCCACTGGGTGTTCCCCGACCCGAGTTGGTGCGGGTGCTGCGCGGATTCGATCCGCATGTGGTTCATCTGGCGTCACCGGCGTTGCTGGGTTACGGCGGACTATTGGCGGCGCGGCGCCTCGGTGTCCCGACGGTGGCCGTCTATCAGACCGACATCGCCGGCTTCGCCGGCAGTTACGGAGTGCGCTTCGCCGCCCCGGCGGCGTCGGCGTGGATCCGCCACCTGCATACGCTCGCGGACCGGACGCTGGCGCCGTCCAATGCCGCCATCAAGAACCTGCGAGCCAACGGCGTTCCGCGCGTGCATCATTGGGCACGCGGGGTCGACTCCACAGGATTTGCCCCGTCGGCGCGCAGCGAGTCGCTGCGCACCCAGTGGTCACCAGACGGCAGGCCGATCGTGGGGTTCGCCGGACGGCTGGCGCCGGAGAAGCATGTGCAGCGTCTGGCGGTCCTCGCCGACCGGGACGACGTGCAGGTGGTCATCGTCGGCGACGGCGTCGACCGGACGAAGCTGCAGGCACTCATGCCCTCGGCGGTGTTCACCGGCGCCCTGAACGGCGAGCCGCTGGCGACCGCGTTCGCCAGCATGGATGTCTTCGTCCACACCGGGGAACACGAAACGTTCTGCCAGACGGTCCAGGAAGCGCTGGCCTCGGGCGTCCCGGTGATCGCACCCGACGCCGGTGGTCCGCGCGACCTTGTCGCGCCGTTTCGTACCGGCATCCTGCTGCCGGTCGACGGATTCGAATCAGGTCTGCGCCGCTCGGTCGAGCATCTTCTCGCCCAGCGCCCGCGCTACTCGGCGGACGCGCGTCGAAGCGTCGTCAACCGGAGTTGGCCGCGCATCTGCGACCAGCTTGTCGAGCACTACTACGCGGTCCGCGCGCCTGGTAGCCGGCGCCCAGAGACCCGGCGGACGGCTTAGAGGTCCGACTCGACTCGTGCCGACTGTCTCGCTCCTCCTCCGCCTCGTCCCTCGGCGGCATCGTCGACTCGACTCGTGCCGACTGTCTCGCTCCTCCTCCGCCTCGTCCCTCGGCGGCA
>CAZVST010000036.1:0-30378 GCA_964629725.1 uncultured Mycobacterium sp. | reverse complement strand
CCGACTGTCTCGCTCCTCCTCCGCCTCGTCCCTCGGCGGCATCGTCGACTCGACTAGAGGTCCACCCCGGCTGAGCGCAGAACGTCGACGAGGCCGTGCGGCCGCTCCGCGATGGGCAGCGGGTCGACATAGGCGAAGGCACAGCCCAATTCGCGTGCTGCGCCGTCGTTCTCCTCGCTGTCGCCGACCATCAGCGCGTCGGCGGCGTCCACGCCGAGCCGGGTCAGCGCCGCCTCGAAGATCCGCGGGTCGGGTTTGGCGGCGCCCACTTCGAAGGACAGGACGTAGTCGTCGGCGCCGGTGTTCGCCGCCGCGAGGACCGTCCGGATGTCCCAGGCGATGTTGGACACGACCGCGGTTCGAATGTCCTTGGCGCGCAACGTTGCCAGGACGTGGACGGTGTCCGGGTACACCTGCCACTCCGCCGGGTCGATGCAGCGCCGGTACAGCGACTCGGCGTGCTCGTCGCCCAGGCCCGACTCGCGCAGCGCGTGCAGGTAGGCCTGCCGATGCATGACCGGGTCGAGATCGCGGTGCTCCCAGGCGTCGTGGGTGACGGTGGCCGTGGGGTGTGTCATCCGGTCCATCAGCATCGTCCGCATGCGGTCGTCGACGCCCATGCCGGCGAACCAGCTGTCGTTCTCTTCCAGGCGGGCAAGCGTGCCGGAGAAGTCGAACAGCACTGCGCGCACGTTATCCGACGGCACGACCGACTCCTTCCCAGAACCGGGCACGCACCGCCTTCTTGTCCGGCTTGCCCAACGCGGTGACCGGGACCGAATCAACCACGATCACCTGCTTGGGTGACTGTACCGAGCCCTTGCGTTCCTTGACCGCCGCTTGGATCTCCGCGGTCAGTCGCACCACCGTGTCGTCGTCACGCGGGTGGTCGGGTCGCAGCACGATCACCGCCGTCACCGCCTCGCCCCATTTGTCGTCCGGGGTGCCGATCACGCACACCTGCGCGACGGCCGGATGCTCGGCGACGACGTCCTCCACCTCCCGGGGAAAGACGTTGAAGCCGCCGGTGACGATCATATCCTTCACCCGGTCGACGATGTAGTAGAAGCCGTCGGCATCCTCGCGGGCCATGTCGCCGGTGTGCAGCCAGCCGTCTTTGAACGTCTCGGCGGTGGCTTCCGGCAGGTGCCAGTAGCCGCCGCTGAGCAGCGGACCGGACACGCAGATTTCGCCCACCTCGCCGCGCGGGACAGGGTTTCCGTCCGGGTCGAGCAGTGCGGTCCGTGCGTACAGGGTGGGCCGGCCACAAGAGCTGAGGCGGTGTTCGGTGTGGTCGGCTTTGGCCAGGTAGGTGATCGCCATCGGCGCCTCGGACTGCCCGAAGTACTGAGCGAAGATCGGCCCGAACCGGCGGATCGCCTCGGCCAGCCGAACCGGGTTCATCGCCGAGGCGCCGTAGTACACCGTTTCCAGCGACGACAGATCCCGGGTGTGCGAGTCCGGGTGGTCCATCAGCGCGTAGATCATCGACGGCACGAGCATGGTGGCGGTGATCCGGCGCTCTTCGATGACCCGCAGGACGTCGGCGGGATCGAATTTCGGCAGCACGATCATCTCACCGCCCTTGACGATCGTGGGGGTGAAGAACGCCGCTCCGGCGTGTGAGAGCGGCGTGCACATCAGGAACCGGGGATGGTCCGGCCACTCCCACTCGGCAAGCTGGATCGTCGTCATCGTCAGGATCGAGCCGACGGTGCCCATCACGCCCTTGGGTTTGCCGGTGGTGCCGCCGGTGTAGGTCAGGCCGGCGATGTGGTCCGGCGGCAACTCGGCAGCCACCAGCGGCATCGGTGAATACCCCGCCGCCGCGGCGACCAGATCCACCCCGACCTCGGCCAACTCTGGGGGCACCGGTCCCAGCGTCAGAATCTGGCGCAGCGACGGCACCGCGGCGAGCAGACCGACCGCCCGTTCGACGAACATCGGGATCGGGTCGATGATCAGCGTCGTCGCACCAGCATCGGACAGCACATAGGCGTGGTCGTCGAGGGATCCCAGCGGATGCAGCGCGGTGCGGCGGTAGCCCTGGGTCTGACCGGCCCCGATGATCATCAGCACTTCGGGCCGGTTCAGCGAGAGCAGGCCGACGGTCGCGTGGGTGCCCGCCCCGAGTGCCTCGAACGCCTGGATGTACTGGCTGATCCGGTCGGCGAGTTGGCCGCCGGTGAGCGTGGTGTCGCCGAGGTAGAGCACCGGCCGGTCGTGGTGGCGCTTGAGCGCTCCGACGGTCAGGTGACCGGTGTGAACAGGGTGGCGCAGCTGGACAGCGTCGGACATGGATGCCACATTAGAACGTGTTCCAATTCTCAGCCAGGGAGACGGACCTCCTGGCGGCGACGATCCGGGAATTGGTGTCAGTGCGGACGGGAAGCGTCTGCCCATCGGAGGCTGCGCGGGCGGTCGGCGGCGACAACGGGCGCGATCTGATGGAGCCGGCCCGAGAGGCTTCGCGTCGGTTCGCGCGAGCCGGTGAGGTGAAGATCACCCAGCGCGGGGACGCAATCTTCCGCGGTCCCATCCCCATCCCCATCCCCATCCCCATCCCCATCCGCATCCGTATCCGTATCCGTATCCGCGCAGTGCGGGCATAGCATCATCGAATGTCGCAGAGCCACAGGCAAAGTGAAGTATCGGGCCTGGCGGCCACCATGACGGTCATAGCCATGGGGATGGGGTACAGCTTCACCGCGGCCGATCCGACCACGCTGTCGGCCAACCTCGCCGAGATCCGTCGCGGCCTCCAATTCACTCCCGGCACCGCCAGTTTCCTAGCCAGCCTATGCACGCTGACGCTGGCCGCTGCGGTCCTCGGCGCAGGCGCGCTAGGGGATCTGGCCGGCATGAAGCGGATGTTCGTCATCGGTATCTACGGCTCGATCATGTTCGGCATCCTCGGTGCGATCGCCCCGAACGTCGGGGTGATGATCGTTGCGCGCGGCGGCCTCGGGATCGCCTTCGCGTTCGTGCTCGGGCTGTCGCTGGCCATCGTCAACGCGGTGTTCCCACCCGATCGACGGGCCGCCGCCATCGCCGCCTATCTGGGTGCGGGCCACGCGCTGGCGGTCTTCCAACCGGCCCTCGGCGGCTGGCTGGCCAGCCACTGCGGCTGGCGCACCTGCCTTCTGGTGACGCCGGTGCTCGCCGTGCTCACGTTGCTGATCACAGAGAAGTACGTGCCGGAAACGGTCCGTGCCCACCGCAAACTCGACATCCCCGGCATCCTGCTCATCGCGGTCGCCCTGATCCTGGTCATCTACGGGCTCACTGAACTGCAGGGCGGCCTCAACGCCGGTGCACTGGCTCTGATCGCGGTCGGTCTGGTTCTCGCGCTCGCGTTCGTGTGGTGGGAGTTACGCACAGATTCGCCCGCCCTTGGATATGCGAATCTTCCGGTCCGGGCGGTTCAACGCCGCCCTGGCGGCCGGCGCGACCTTCAACTTCCTCGGCGGCGGCGGGACCATCCTGTTCGCGTACTACCTGGTGACCATCCGCGGGAAGTCGCCTGAACTGCTCGGGTTGTTGCTCGTTCCCGCCATGCTGGTGGCCTCCGCCGCGGCGGTGCTGGCCGGGCGGGCCGTCGCCCGGTTCTCCGAGCGCGTCGTTCTGGTGGCGGGTTTGGCGATCCTGGGCGTCAGTACGGTCATGCTGGTCGTCCTCGACCAACGCACTCCGATCGTTGTGCTCGGAATCGCAGTCGCGCTCAACGCGATTGGCGGAGCTGTGGTGCAGACGCCGCAGTCCACCATCATGATGTCCAGCGCGCCAACGGAGTTGGGTGGTTCGGTGTCGGCGGTCAAGCCCGCCGTCGGGCAGGCCGCCTACTCGCTGGGGCCGGCGCTGTTCGCGCTCGTCGGCCCGACGCTGTTCCTGCACAGTGCCCGCGCCAAGCTGGACGACGCCGGCATCAGCGAACGCCAGGCCCGCGATGCGCTGCTGGTGGCCCACGGCGGCGCGCCGAACCCCGCCGCGGGCAGCGAGGTGCTCGACCCCGACCAGGCGCGCTGGGTGGTGTCCGAGGCGACCAACAGCTGGATCGACGCCATCCACCACACCAGCCTCATCATGGCGGCAGTCCCGGCGGTGGCGATCGTCGTCGCGATGGTCCTGCTGCGGCCGGGCGCTACAGAATCTCCCCACAACTCTTAGCGTCCCTCAGTTCCGGAAGCTGTTCTGTGCGCTGGTCGCTGAAACCGCCGCCCGGTCGGACCTTGTCGGTGCCGACAGAGATGTCGCCCGATTGGCTGAAAGCAGCCGAGATTCGCTGCCCACAGTGGCACCCTGTCCGGTATGGCCGACGCACCCGAAACCCGTTTCCTCGACGACCGCCTCGCGCACTGGGCGCAGGTGAAGCCCGACGAGGAGGCGATCAGTTATCTGGGCCGCTCGTTCACGTGGGCTCAGTTCAACGATCGGGTGCGCCGGCTGGCCGGGGCACTTGCCGAGCGCGGCGTCGGCCGCGGCGACGTGGTCGCCTTCCTCGACAAGAACCACCCCGCCTGCGTCGAGACGACAATGGCGGCCGCCTCGCTGGGCGCGGCAACCGCCATCATCAACTTCCGGCTCGCCGAGTCCGAGATGGACTACGTCCTCAACGACTGCGGCGCCAAGGTGATCATCGTCGGTGTCGAACTCAAACACTCCATCGACGCGATCCGTGGCGACCTCCACCACGTCGAGCACGTCATCGTCGTCACTCCCGAGGGTGGCGAGGGCGACCAGTACGAGGCCGTGCTGGCCGCGGCTACCCCGCGGGACCGGGGAGCCGACGTCACCCCGGCCGACGTCTGCGTGATCATGTACTCCTCCGGCACCACCGGAAATCCCAAGGGGATCAGGCTTTCTCAGGCCGCTCTGATGGCGCACACTGTCAACGCCAACACCTTCGAGTTCGACGCCGACGACAAGAGCATGGTGGCGATGCCGCTCTTCCACGTCGGCGGTTCGTCCTACATGCAGTTCGGCATCCATGCCGGCATCCCCAGCGTCATGCTCCGCGACGTCGACGGCGCCTCGATGGCCGGCGCCATGTTCGCCGGAGCCACCCGGACCTTCCTGGTGCCCGCGGTGCTGGCCAAAGTGATGGCGATGGGGCCGGAAGCGATCAAGCTGTTCAACCGGCTGCGTACCTTCGTCTACGGCGCCTCGCCGATGCCGCCGGCACTGCTCAAGGAGGCGCTGGTCGCGTTCCCTGACACCGATTTCGTCCAGGTGTACGGCTTGACCGAGGTCTGTGGCGCGGTCACCCAACTCTCCCCGGAAGCACACCGCGACGAGTCCCACCCGGAACGGATCACCAGCGCCGGCCAGCCCGCCCGTCAGGTCGAGGTGCGGGTGGTCAACCCCGACACCCTCGAAGACGTGCCGCAGGGCCAACCTGGCGAACTCTGGTTCCGCACACCGCAGTTGATGGAGGGCTACCACAACAAGCCGGATGCCACCGCCGAGGCGATCACGCCCGACGGCTGGTTCCGCACCGGCGACATCGGGCGGATCGATGACGGCGGCTTCATCTTCGTCGAGGACCGGCTCAAGGACATGATCATCTCCGGCGGGGAGAACATCTACTCCGTCGAGGTCGAGCGCGCCCTCACCGATCACCCCGCGGTGATGGACGCGGCGGTGTTCGGCATCCCGGACGACAAGTGGGGCGAGTCGGTCAAGGCCGTCGTCGAACTCTACGAAGGCCAGGACGCCTCGCCGGGGGAACTGATCGCCTGGTGTCGTGATCGACTGGCGCACTATAAGTGCCCGCGCAGCGTTGACATCATGGCCGAGCTGCCGCGCAATCCCACCGGCAAGCTGCTCAAGAAGGATCTGCGTAAGCCGCACTGGGAGAACCGCGAACGCGCCATTTAATCGATAGACGGAGCACGGTGCTGCCGGATCTCGGCGACCTGCTGGACCGCTTGCACGTCGTCGCACTGCCCATGCGGGTGCACTTCCGTGGGATCACCGTGCGCGAAGTCGCGCTCATCGAAGGGCCGTCGGGTTGGGGCGAGTTCGGCGCGTTCCCGGAGTACCTTCCGGCAGAGGCCGCGCTCTGGCTCGCCTCCGGCATTGAATCCGCCTATAGGACAACACCTCCCGCGGTCCGGGGCCGGGTGCCGATCAACGCGACGGTGCCGGCGGTGCGGGCCGGGGAAGTCGCGGAGATCCTGGCCCGGTTCCCGGGTTCGTCGACGGCCAAGGTGAAGGTCGCCGAGCCGGGACAGACGCTGGCCGACGACGTCGATCGGGTCAACGCCGTTCGGGCGATGATCCCGACGGTCCGGGTGGATGCCAACGGCGGGTGGACAGTCGAGCAGGCGGTGGCCGCGGCGGCCGCACTCACCGCCGACGGGCCGCTGGAATACCTGGAGCAGCCGTGTCGCACGGTCGCCGAACTGGCCGAGGTACGACGCCGGGTCCCGGGGGTGGCGGTGGCTGCCGATGAAAGCATCCGCCGGGCGGAGGACCCACTGGCGGTGGTGCGCGCCGGTGCCGCCGACATCGCTGTGCTCAAGGTGGCGCCGCTGGGCGGGGTCGCCGCGATGCTGCTTATCGCGGCGGCCATCGACGTCCCCGTCGTGGTCTCCAGTGCGCTGGACTCCGCGGTCGGCATCGCCGCCGGCCTGGCTGCTGCGGCGGCGCTGCCCCGATTGGAGCACGCCTGCGGGTTGGGTACCGGGGGGCTGTTCGTCGAGGACGTGGCGGATCTGACCCCGGTGGACGGCTATCTGACAGTGGCCGCTGTCGTGCCCGATCCCGCCCGCCTGGCCGCGCTGGCCTCCGCGCCGGAGCGCCGCGACTGGTGGATTGACCGGATCCGGGATTGTTACGCCGTGCTCTGCCACACTGATGGGCGTGGCTCAAATAACTCTTGGCGGTAACCCGGTGCACACCGTCGGCGAACTTCCCGCCGTCGGCTCATCTGCCCCTGCCTTCGCCCTGACCGGTCTGGACCTCTCGCCCGTCACCAACGAGAAGTTCGCGGGAAAGCCGTTGGTGCTCAACATCTTCCCCTCGGTGGATACCCCGACCTGCGCGACCAGCGTCCGGACTTTCAACGAGCGGGCGGCGGCCGGGGGAGCGGCGGTGCTGTGCGTGTCGAAGGATCTGCCGTTCGCGATGGGTCGGTTCTGCGGCGCGGAGGGCATCGACAACGTGACGTCGGCGTCGGCGTTCCGGGACAGCTTCGGTGAGGACTACGGCGTCACGATCGCCGACGGTCCGATGGCCGGACTGCTGGCCCGTGCGGTGGTGGTCATCGGGGCCGACGGCGCCGTGGCCTACACCGAGTTGGTGCCCGAGATCGCCGACGAGCCCGACTACGACGCCGCGCTGGCCGCCGCGGGCTGAGGTCTCTCGGTAACCGGCATCCGGGCCAGCTTTCGGTCCGGGCAGCCGACGTGAGCCAGACCATCGTTCTGTCTGCTATTTGTGATCGGCGCGATCGGGCCGCTACCGTCGCGCCGTGAGCAATCTGGCCTATGAGGACTGCGGGGCCGGCGACCCGGTCGTGTTCATCGCCGGGACCGGCGGAGCGGGCCGTACCTGGCACATCCACCAGGTCCCGGTGTTCCTGCAAGCGGGATACCGCTGCATCACCTTCGACAACCGCGGGGTCGGCGCGACGGAGAACGCCGACGGGTTCACCACCGCGCAGATGGTCGCCGACACCATCGAGATCATCGAGAAGACCGGCGGCCCGGTCCGGCTGGTCGCCATGTCGATGGGCGCGTTCATCGCCCAGGAACTCATGCTGGTCCGCCCCGACCTGGTGCACCAGGCGGTGCTGATGGGAACCCGGGGCCGGATCGACACCACCCGGATCGCCTTCCGCACCGCTGACATCGAACTCGACAACGCCGGCATCGATCTGCCGGCCTCCTTCGCGGCGAAAGTGCGCGTGCTGGAGAACTTCTCGCCCAAAACGATCAACTCCCCGCTGATCGACGAGTGGCTGCAGATGTTCATCGCCTTCCCGGTCAAGCGGACCCGCGGGTGGCGGGCGCAGTTGAGTGTGGCGCCGCACGAGAACCGGCTGCCGGCCTACCGCTCCATTCCCAATGAGGTCTTGGTGATCGGTTTCGCCGACGACGTCATCACCCCGCCGGCGCTGGGCCGGGAGGTCGGCGAGGCCATCCCCCGCGGCCGCTTCGTGCAGATCGCCAATGCCGGGCACCTCGGCTTCCTGGAACGCCATGAGGCAGTGAACCGCGCCATGCTGGATTTCTTCGCCGGCACGCTGATGTGACGTAACGCGCCCGGCGCCGCCGAGCGGAAATGTGCAACCCTGTAAGGGTGAATCCCTCGACGACGCAGGCTCGGGTCGTCGTCGACGAACTCGTCCGCGGCGGGGTGCGTGACGTGGTGCTCTGCCCGGGTTCGCGCAACGCGCCCCTGGCGTTCGCCCTCGCCGACGCCGACCGCGCCGGTCGCCTGCGGTTGCACGTCCGCATCGACGAGCGCACCGCGGGCTTCCTGGCCGTCGGTCTGGCGGCGGGCAGCGGCCGTCCGGTGCCGATCACGATGACGTCGGGCACCGCGGTGGCCAACCTGGGGCCGGCGGTGGTGGAGGCCAACTACGCGCGCATCCCGCTGATCGTGCTGAGCGCCAACCGGCCCTACGAACTGCTGGGGACCGGCGCCAGCCAGACGATGGAGCAACTCGGCTACTTCGGCACCCAGGTCCGCGCCGCGATCAGTCTAGGACTGGCCGAGGATCGGCCCCGTCTGCTCGATGAGTTCAATGCGCCGCGTCCATTTGACGCGCGAAGCGCGTCGGGTCCATTCGACACGCAAAACGCGTCGTGGCGATCGGTGACCTGCCGGGTGCTGACGGCCGCCACCGGAACCCGCACCGCCAATGCCGGGCCGGTCCAGTTCGACATCCCGCTGCGCGAACCCTTTGTGCCGGAGCCGGATTCGGACCCCGACGACTTTCCTCCCGGCCGGCCCGATGGCCGGCCCTGGACCTACAGCCCGCCGGTCAGCTTCGACCAGCCGTTGCCGATCGACCTCACCGCTGACACCGTCGTCATCGCCGGGCACGGCGCCGGCGTCCATCCCAATCTGGCGCACCTGCCCACCGTCGCCGAGCCCACCGCCCCGCATCCGGCGACCCCCCTGCACCCGCTCGCGCTGACCCGGCTGCGCCCGAAGCAGGTCATCATGCTCGGCCGGCCCACGCTGCACCGGCCGGTCTCGGCACTGCTGGCCGACCCCGCGATCCCGGTGTACGCACTGACCACCGGCCCGCGCTGGCCTGACGTCTCGGGCAATTCGACGGCCACCGGCACCCGAGCCGAGACCTCCGGCGCTCCCGACCCCGAGTGGCTG
This sequence comes from uncultured Mycobacterium sp., assembly GCA_964629725.1. Lineage (GTDB taxonomy): Bacteria > Actinomycetota > Actinomycetes > Mycobacteriales > Mycobacteriaceae > Mycobacterium. Next base: position 21,036 of record CAZVST010000036.1, on the reverse strand, counting down.
CGTCGCTGCGCCGACGCCGACGCCCGCGTCACCGCCGTGGTGCGCGAGCAATTGGCCGCTCACCCGCTGACCACCGGTCTGCACGTCGCCGCCGCGGTCGCCGACGCCGTGCGCCCCGGCGACCAGTTGGTTCTCGGGGCCTCCAACCCGGTTAGGGACGCCGCCCTGGTGGGCGTGAACACCGACGGTGTGGCGGTGCGCTCCAACCGTGGCGTGGCCGGGATCGACGGCACCGTCTCGACGGCGATCGGCGCCGCACTGGCCCACCCCGGACGGACCATCGCCCTCCTCGGCGATCTCACTTTCGTCCACGATGCCTCCGGCCTGTTGATCGGGCCCACCGAGCCGAGTCCGGCCGACCTCACCATCGTGGTGTCCAACGACAACGGCGGCGGCATCTTCGAACTCCTGGAGCAGGGCGACCCCCGCTTCGCTGATGTGTCGTCGCGCATCTTCGGCACCCCCCACGACGTGGACGTCGGCGCGCTGTGCCGGGCCTACCACGTCGACGCCGGCCAGATCGAGGTCGACGACCTCGCCGGCGCTCTGGCCGAGTCACGCGACGGGATGCGGGTTCTGGAGGTCAAGGCCGACCGGTCGTCACTGCGCCATCTACACGCGGCAATAAGAGCTGCTCTGTGATCGACAGGATCCGGTCCTGGCTCATGGCGGCCCGGCCCCACCGTCTCCCCGGCCTGCCCGACACCGTCGAGCGAAAAGTGTTGCGCTGGAGCAAGACTGCCATCTGGGTGGTCATGGGGATCCTCACCCTGCAGTCGATGCTGCTGGTCGCCGGCGCCTGGCGCAACGACCGGCAGATCGAACGGCATCTCGGGGTGGCCGAAGCCGAGGTTCTGTCGGCAGGCCCGCGTCGCTCCACCATCGAGTTCGTCACCCCGGACCGCGTGACCTACCGGCCGGAGTTGGGCGTGCTGTACCCATCGGAGCTGGCCCCCGGCATGCGGATCTACGTCGAGTACGACGCGAACAACCCGAATCTCGTTCGGGTGCAGAACCGTAACGCTACGCTCGCCGTCATCCCCGCCGGCTCGGTCGCAACCGGCGGCTGGCTGATCGGTTCGGCACTGCTCGCCGTACTGGTCCGGATGGAACGCCGCCCTACGCAACGCAGCGGAAACGAGATGTTCACCTGAGATGTTGGTGAGAGGTCTTCTCTGCGGAAGACCGCAGGAGCACAATGGAGTTCACGGTCAAGGTGGACCATGGCACACCGTTCAATAACTTTCGGGCGCATCGGCTGAAGCGACCGGGGAGGTGTCAGATGAGCGAGAATTCGTACTGTCAGGAATTGCAGGGTTTCGCCCTCGAACTGCGACAGTTGGCCTACACCATGCCGCCGGGTCACGAGGACCGGTTGATCGGCCTGAGTGAGCGCATGGTTGCCCGGTCCGAGCAGAGCCGGAGGAGGGTCCGCTCCCGCGGAGCTTGATAGCGTTGGGGCGATGAGCCGCGCGTCCTTGGACAAAGACCCGCGCGACGTAGCCTCGATGTTCGATGCCGTTGCCCGCCGCTATGACATCACCAACACCGTGCTGTCGGCCGGTCAGGACCGCTACTGGCGCAAGGCCACCCGATCCGCGCTGCAGATCGGTCCTGGCGATGCCGTGCTCGATTTGGCGGCCGGAACCGCGGTATCGACGGTGGAGTTGGAGCGGTCCGGTGCGTGGTGTCTGGCCGCGGACTTCTCGGTGGGAATGCTGCACGCCGGCCGGGGGCGCTCCGTGCCGAAGGTCGCCGCCGACGCGACCAGGCTCCCGTTCGGCGACGGCGTATTCGACGCGGTCACCATCAGCTTCGGGCTGCGCAACGTCGTCGACCATGTCGCCGGCCTACGGGAGATGGCCAGGGTCACCCGACCGGGCGGGCGTCTGGTGGTGTGCGAATTCTCCACGCCCACAATGCCGGTGCTCGCCACGCTGTACAAGGAATACCTCATGCAGGCGCTGCCGCGGGTGGCACGTGCGGTGTCCAGCAACCCGGAGGCCTACGCCTACCTCGCCGAGTCCATCCGGGCGTGGCCCGACCAGCCCACCCTGGTCCGGCGCATCGAGCAGGCCGGCTGGGGGCAGGTGCGGTGGCGCAATCTCACCAGGGGCATCGTTGCCTTGCATGCCGCCGTCAAGCCGTGATGCGGACAACTCGAGAATTCCACTAGGCGAACGGCTTTCGGCGATCCAACAGCCGCGATCCGGCGCCGGCGACGCGCCAGAACCTCGCGACCGCGTCGGCGTCCTCGTCGGTGACCAGATTGCCCATCACCCGGACCGCGATGTCCATCAGTCGCGCCGAGCGCATCCCGACCGGCCCGGCGGTCGGGAGGAATCGGGGCAGCGTCAGCAGCAGTCCCAGCCGGCGGGCTACCGAGAAGCCGCGGGCGTAGTGCTGTTGCAGTAGTGCCGGCCAGGCCAGTGACATGTCGGCCGCATCGTCGGAGGCCACGAAATCGGCAGCCAGCCGCCCGGTCTCCAACCCGTAGTCGATGCCTTCGCCGTTGAGCGGGTTGACGCAGCCGGCGGCATCGCCCACCAGCATCCAGTTCGGCCCGGCCACTCCGGAGACCGCACCCCCCATCGGCAGCAGCGCTGAGGCCACCGCGCGCGGTTCGCCCTCGAAGGCCCACGATCGCCGCTTGAGTTCGGTGTAGTGCTGGATCAGCGGGCGCAGCGCGACATCGGCGGGTCGCTTGGCAGTGGCCAGCGCGCCGACGCCGAGGTTCACCTCGCCGTTGCCGAGCGGGAATATCCAGCCATAGCCCGGCAGCACCTGACCCTCGGCGGACCGCAGTTCGAGATCAGAGGATATCCACGGCTCGGAGGCTCGGGGCGTGCGCAGGTAGGCCCGGGCGGCCACCCCGTACACGGTCTGCTGATGCCACTGCCGGCCGAGCACCCGGCCCAGCGTGGAGCGGGCCCCGTCGGCGACGATCAGCCATCGGCAGGCCACCCGCCGGCCATCCGCCAACACCACCTCGGACACTCGTCCCGCTGAATTCTGCTGCACATCAACGGCTTTGCATCCCAGGAGCATCCCGGCCCCGGATTCCTCGGCAGCCTTGCGCACTCGGTCGTCGAGTTCGGTGCGCGGCACTGCGGAGCTCACGGCAGGGAAGGACGGACCCGGCCACGGGATCTCGACCTCGCTGCCGAACCCGGCCAGTCGAAGACCGTGGTGCTGTATCCGCCCGTCGAGCCAGTTGCCCAGACCCAGCCGTCGCAGTTCCACCACGGCCCGTGGCGTCAGGCCGTCGCCGCAGGCTTTGTCCCGCGGGAACGCACGGGCGTCGATCACCAGAACGTCGTGGCCGGCGCGCGCTGCCCACGCCGCCGCCGCCGACCCGGACGGCCCCGCCCCGATGACGAGAACTTCTGCGCCGAGTCGCTCCCTCGGCCGGTGCACTGCTGGCACCTCAGATGACGGCTGATCCACGCTTCCCAGTATGTTGGCAGCGTGAAGACACCGGCGACAGTGGTGGCAGGGGTGGACTTCGGCGACGCGGATTTTGCCCAGCGTGTGCGTGACAGCGTCGCCCGTGTGGAGGACCTGATCGCCACCGAGTTGCGCGGCGCGGACGCGCTGATGACCGAGGCCGTTCTGCATTTGTTCGAGGCCGGCGGCAAACGGTTCCGCCCGCTGTTCACGGTGTTGTCGGCCCACGTCGGACCCGATCCGGAGAGTCGCGACGTCACCGTCGCCGGCGCGGTCATCGAGATGGTCCACCTGGCCACGCTCTATCACGACGACGTCATGGACGAGGCCCAGGTGCGCCGCGGCGCTCCGTCGGCGAATGCCCGGTGGGGCAACAACATTGCCATCCTGGCCGGTGACTATCTGTTCGCCACGGCCTCCAGGCTCGTCGCCGAACTCGGCCCGGACGCGGTGCGGATCATCGCCGAGACGTTCGCGCTGCTGGTCACCGGACAGATGCGTGAAACGAAGGGGATACCCCCCGGCAGCGACGCGGTGGAGCACTACCTGAAGGTGATCGGGGAGAAGACCGCCTGTCTGATCGCCGCCGCCGGACGATTCGGCGGGACGTTCTCCGGCGCCACCGCCGACGAGGTCGAGCGACTCGGCCGCATCGGGGGAGTCATCGGCACGGTGTTCCAGATCTCCGACGACATCATCGACATCGAGAGCGATCCCGACGAGTCCGGCAAGCTGCCCGGCACCGATTTGCGCGAGGGCGTGCACACCCTGCCGGTGTTGTTCGCGTTGCGCGAAACCGGACCGGACGCCGATCGGCTGCGCGAACTCCTCAAGGGTCCGGTGACCGGTGACGCCGAGGTCGCCCAGGCGCTCGCCCTGCTACGCGCCTCGGGCGGTATCGACGCGGCGAAATCCACCGTTCAGCAATATGCCGAAAGGGCCCGAGAAGAACTCGCCCGCCTTCCGGACGTGCCGGGATGCCGCGCACTGGCTTCGCTGGTGGAGTACACGGTTAACCGACACGGTTAGTCGATCCGGAACCTGTTGCGGATCCCAGGCGTTAGTCTGCGGACAGACCCGCTCAGAAGGAGATAGGCATGACCTGGCATCCGACCGGTAACCGCATCAAGACCTTCTTGCTGCTCGTCGGCATGTCGGCGTTCATCGTGTTCATCGGCGGCCTGTTCCAGAACAAGTCGATCCTTGCGTTGTCGGTGCTGATGGCCGTCGGTATGAACGTTTACGTCTACTTCAACAGCGACAAGCTGGCGCTCCGGGCGATGAATGCCCAGCCGATCACCGAGGTGCAGGCCCCGCAGATCCACGCGATCGTCAAGGATTTGGCCAACGCCGCCCACCAGCCGATGCCCCGGCTGTACATCGCCCAGACCAACAGCCCCAACGCGTTTGCGACCGGCCGCAATCCGCGCAACGCCGCGGTGTGCTGCACGACTGGAATCCTGAACATCCTCGACGAGCGTGAACTTCGGGCTGTGCTCGGCCACGAGTTGTCCCACGTCTATAACCGCGACATCCTCATCTCCTGCGTGGCCGGCGCCATGGCTTCGGTGATCACCGGCATGGCCCAGATGGCGATGTTCGCCAGCTACTCGGGCGGCCGGGGCCGGGGCGGGGGAGTGAACCCGCTGGCGATGCTATTGGTGTCATTCCTCGGGCCGATCGCGGCGACGGTGATCAAGATGGCCGTGTCGCGCTCGCGGGAGTATCAGGCCGACGAGTCCGGTGCCGAGTTGTCCGGCGACCCGCTTGCCCTGGCCTCCGCGCTGCGCAAGATCAGCGGCGGAGTCCAGCTTGATCCGCTGCCGGACCAGCCGCGGCTGGCCGACCAGGCGCATCTGATGATCGCCAACCCGTTCCGCTCCGGGGACCGGATGGGAAGGATGTTCTCGACTCACCCGCCCATCGAGGAGCGGATCGCGCGCTTGGAGAAGATGGCCGGCGGCTGATCAGCCGCCCCGGAGCAGGGCCTGTTCGCTCTCGTGGGAGGCGGACCCGCCCTCTAGTTGGACTTCTCGCCGGTGGCTGACGTTCCGGAATTCGAAGTGCCGGAACCGCCTGACGGTGCGGAGCCCGCCGATTTTCCTGACTGGCTGGGGCTTTCGGGCTTCGTCGAGGCTCCCGGACTCAGGGCCTTGCCGACTGAGCCCACCGCACCCTTGATGGTGTCGGCGATGCCGCCCAGGGCATCCTTCACTTTGCCGGGCAGGTTCGGCGCCGGCGCGGGGGTCCCGGTGCCGGGGTGGCTCGGTTGTTTCGTCGGCGTCACGGAAGTTGGCGGTGTCGGATTGTCGGTTGCTTCCACGGCGTCGTTGGCCGGCGGATTGGTCGCCGGCGCCGGCGTCTCAGGCACCGACGTCGGCACCGACGTCGGCGCCGGTGCAGGCACCGCTGGCATAGTGCTGGGTGTGCTCGCGGCGGTAGGTCCCACAGCTTGCAACACCGGCGGCGCCGGGGGTGGAGGTAACAGAGTGGCGATCTCGCTCGGCAGCGCCTCGGTGATGGTCTTGTAGGCGACCACGGTGAGGTCGTTGATCTTCTGGACGACGGCTACCACCCCGTCGGGGTAGGTCACCGTGGTGACATTGGTCGCCGGATCCGTCTTGCAACTGACCGCGCCGGTGCAGTCGATCCGGCCCTGAGCGTCGACGACGGGTTTGGACGGCAGAATGACCGGATCCTTACCGTCGGGCGAGGGCACGATGGGATCGGCCGACGGCATGACGGTCGCCGCACCGGTGGTGGCGTTGGGTGCAGCGCCGGCCTCGTAGGCCACCCGGTAGGGCGAGTCCGCGGCGCCGCCATTGGCCGCGGGGCCTACCGGTCCCTTCAACAGGGCGGCAAGCTCGGTGGCGTCGTTCGCGCCGTCGCCGATCGAGAGGACGTCGGTGGTGGTGGTGCTGCTGAAGACATCCAGTGGCCCGCCGAAGCTGGCGTGGATATAGCCGTCGGGCGTCTGCGCAGTGGAGGCGAGAGCGAGCAGACCGGCGGCCACACCGAGGGACGTTGCGCCAACGCGCAACGTGTCCTTGGTCCGGCGGTCCACGATCAAGCCCTCCCTATTCTCAGGTTTTGCTATTCTCAGGTTTTGCTAAGTCCAATCATAGTTTAGGACATTTGCCGAAATTTCAAACCTGCAGGTTTCTAGCCTGATCCGCTTCGGTACGGTGTTGTTATGTTACTCAGGTTTCTCTTTGTGACCGCTGTTGCCGCATGGGCCGGTGTGACGGGTGTGGCGATCGCAGGCGCTGACCCGGAACCCGCGCCCGCGCCGCCGATTCCCAACATCAACGCCTACATACCGGTGAATCCGGCCGACTACACCACCAACAAGGGCCGGTGGTTCGCGTTCGCCGGGCCGACGGGTGTGATTTGCACCATCGACAATCTGAGCGGCGACTACGGCTGCAGCGGCCCGCTGCCGGGCGCGCCTGAGGGCGTCAATCTGGTCACCGGCGGTCCGACGGGTGCGCCCACGTTCTCCACCACCCCGGAACCCTCGACGTTCGCCGGCCCGGCCGGCCCGGTCAAAGCGCTGCCCCCCAACACCCGGATCAGCTTCCGTCAGATCAGCTGCGGTGTTGACGCGGCCGGGGTGGTCGCCTGTTACAACAGCCGTGACCAGGTCGGCTTCGTTGTGAGTCCCACGACGACCTACATCAACGCCGTCAACCCGCTGCTGGACCGTCCGTCCGGGACACCGCTGGTACCCGGTCTGCCACCGGTCGTACCGGCCATGCCACCGGGCTGATCAGGACGACGCCGAGCCTCTGATCAGAATGGAGTGCCGTCGACCTCGTGGCCGGGCTTCTGCGCCATGAGGCCGCGGTAAGCCGCCTCGACGGTGGAGCCGTGGTTGACCACCGCGTCCACTTCCTTGGCGATCGGCATGCTGATGCCGTACTTGTCGGCGAACTCCATGATCACGCTGGCGGCTTTGACGCCCTCGGCGACCTGGTTCATGCCGGCGATGATCTCCTGAACGGTCTTGCCCGAGCCGAGTTCCTCGCCGACGTGGCGGTTGCGGCTGCGCTTGGAGGTACAGGTGACGATCAGGTCGCCCATGCCGGCCAGTCCGGAGAAGGTGTCGCGCTGACCGCCGATGGCCTCGCCCAGCTTGGACATCTCGCGCACGGCGCGGGTCATCACCATGGCCCGGGTGTTCTCGCCTATGCCCAGCGCGTAGCCCATGCCGACGGCGATCGCATAGACGTTCTTCAGCGCCCCGGCGATCTCCACGCCGACGACGTCGTCGGTGGTGTAGGTGCGGAACCGGCTGGTTCGGAACATGCCCGCCAGATCGGAGGCCAGATTGCGGTCGGGCATGGCCAGCACGGCGGCGGCCGCGTAGCCCTCCGCGACCTCCTTGGCGATGTTGGGGCCGGCCAGAATCCCGGCGGGATGGCCCGGTAGCACCTCTTCGACTATCTGGCTCATCCGCATGTTGGTGCCCTGCTCGAGACCCTTGACCAGACTGACCACCGGCACCCACGGCCGCAGTTCCTTGGCGAGCTCGATCAGCACGCTACGGAATCCGTGCGAGGGGACCCCCATCACGATGACGTCGGCGCTGTTCGCCGCCTCGGCGAAATCGTTGGTGGCGCGCAGGGTTTCGGGGAGTTCGACTTCCTCGCCGAGGTATTCCGAGTTGCGGTGATTCTTGTTGATATCCTCGGCGGTGTCGGCTGAGCGCACCCACTGCAAGGTCGGGCCGCGGCGGGCGCAGATGGATGCCACGGTGGTTCCCCAGGACCCACCTCCGAGCACGACGACTTGCGGTTTCCGGCGATCAGCTGTCATGGCGAACAACGTAACGCCGAAGGCCGACCTTTACAGCAGGTTTGGGATGGGCGGGACTGCCGTCACCCGACTAATTGCGCCTGGGTCCTCACGCGCCCGAAAACCATGTCCTCCTCGATCCGGTCCCGGAACCGGTAATCCAGAGCGTCGGCGAGGAAATCCTGGCGCACCACCCACGGACGCTTGGTCGCCGACTTAGGCAGCGCATGGGCGTTGCGCTGGACGTAGCCGGCCTGCAGATCCCATGTCGGCCTCTCCGTCATCGGGGCGCCGCTAGGGTGCGGGTAGGCGTGGGTGTATCCGTTGGCCTTCATGTACTCCATCAGTTTCACCGTCGCCCGGGCGGTGATGTCGGCGCGCAGTGTCCAGGAGGCGTTGGTGTAACCGATGCACCAGATCAGGTTCGGCACGTCCTCGAGCATGTGCGCCTTGTACGAGAAACGCTCCTGCGGCTTGACCTCGGTGCCGTCGACGGTGATCCGAACCCCGCCGAGCGCCAGCAGGTTCAGGCCGGTGGCCTTGACGACGACATCGGCGTCGATGTGCCGGCCCGACGTACTGACGACGCCGCTGCGGTCGAAGTGGTCGATGTGGTCGGTGACCACCTCCAGGCTGCCGTTGTTGATGGCTTCGAACACGTCGCCGTCGGCCACCAGGCATAACCGCTGATCCCAGGGGTTATAGCGCGGCTTGAAGTCACGCTCGACCGGATACCCCACCGGCAGCAACTTGGTGTTCTGCCAGCGCACCAGCTTCTTCATCGCGGACGGCAGGCCCCGGGAGAACGCCCAGGTGACCTTCTCCCAGCCCAGCGCGACGGTGCGCACGATCCGGTAGGAGACCTTGTTAGGCAACAGTTTCCGGATCGGCTGCATCCAGGGCGCCACCCTCGGCATGGAGAACAGGTAGCCGGGGGAGCGCTGCAGCATCGTCACCTTGGCCGCCTTGCGGGCCAGAGCCGGCACCAGCGACACCGCCGTGGCGCCCGAGCCGATCACCACGACGTTCTTGCCTCCGTAGTCCAGATCCTCGGGCCAGTGCTGGGCGTGTACCACCGTGCCCGCGAAGGTCTCGATGCCGGGAAAGTCCGGGCTGTAGGGATCGTCGTAGTTGTAATAACCCGAGCCGAAGAACACGAAGCGGGCCCGGTAGGACGCTGACGTGCCGGTGGCGCCGTCCCTCGTCTGCACGGTCCACATGTCGGTGCTGGAGTCCCAGTCGGCGGAGACGACCGTCGTGCCGAACCGAACGTGGCTGAAGATGCCGTGTTTGCGCGCGGCCTGCTCCATGTAGTCGCGGATCGCGTCGCCGTCGGCGACGTACTCGCGGCCCGTCCACGGCTCCCACGGCCAGCTCAGCGTGAAGATCGACGAGTCGGAGCGGACGCCCGGATAGCGGAACAGATCCCAGGTGCCGCCGATGCGCTCGCGCCGTTCCAGGATCACGTAGCGGGTGCCCGGGTCGGAATCGGCGATGCGATAAGCCGCACCGATTCCGGAGATCCCGGCTCCGATGATGACGACGTCGTAATCTCCGCCGGACTGCTCGGCGGGTCGGGCGTCTTCCTGGGGGCTGACGGTCATCGCGCTCCTCGCTGAGTGCATCGGTGTGACATAAACCACCTTATGCACCGACCAGCCTGGAGTCGACGAAAGGCTCGTCAGAGCATGAGTGTCAGCGGTAGTTGACGAACTGAAGTGCGACGTCGAGATCGGCGCCCTTGAGCGTCGCGATGACGGCCTGCAAGTCGTCCCGGCTCTTGGAACTCACCCGGATCTCTTCACCCTGGATCTGAGTCTTGACGGCCTTGGGGCCCTCGTCGCGGATGAGTTTGGTGATCTTCTTGGCGTTCTCACTGCTGATGCCCTGTTTGAGGGTGCCGCTGACCTTGTAGGTCTTCCCGGACGGCTGGGGGTCGCCAGCGTCGAACGCCTTCATGGAGATGTCGCGGCGGACGAGTTTCTCCTTGAACACGTCCACAGCGGCCTTCGCGCGCTCCTCGGTGGAGGAGACGATCTCGATCACCTCGTCACCCTTCCAGGCGATGGAGGTGTCGGTGCCACGGAAATCGAACCGGGTGGCCAGTTCCTTGGCTGCCTGATTGAGCGCGTTGTCGACCTCCTGGCGGTCGACCTTGCTGACAATGTCGAAGCTGGAATCAGCCACGGGGATGCCTCCTCGGTGTCCGGCGGGCGACGGGTCGGTTTGTGTATCGGGTACATCCTCGTTGTACCCTGCTAGTCGCACGGAGGCGGGGTGTTCCCGCCTCGGGTGCGCCCGGCAGGTTGCCCGAGCGGCCAATGGGAGCGGACTGTAAATCCGTCGGCGAAAGCCTACACAGGTTCGAATCCTGTACCTGCCACGCATTGAAGGCGCTGTATTCGTACGAGCTCATCCCCTCGTCGCTCGACGGCTGGAACGGTTTCGAGGGAATCGCTATGGCGCTGTTCATCTGTTGTGATCGAGTCGCAGTCCGCCGCGCCTGCGGATCTCTGAGCCGCCGCATGTTTGGATAACGCCCGTGGAAATCCTCTTCAACACCATTCTGGCGCTCAAAGAGCGCGGGCTTCTTCCCGACGCTGTCATGCGGCGCCTGGTGCGCGCCATGTGCGGGTCGTGGGTCGCGACCTTCGAGTGCGGCGGTGACACCGAGAAGCAGGCTTTCTACAAGGCGAAATACTTCGAGAAACTGCGCACCAGTGCCGGTGCCACCCATCAGGCCGATGCGAACATTCAGCACTACGAGGTGCCCACCCGGTTTTTCGAACTCATGCTGGGCCCGCACCTGAAGTACTCCTGCTGCCTGTTCCCGGAGGTTTCGACGAGTCTGGCCGACGCCGAAGTCGCGATGTTGCACGCGTTCCTGGAAGAGCACCTTCAATTGCGCGAGTTGATCGGCAAACGCGGACCCATCCGGCTACTTGACCTCGGTTGCGGCTGGGGTTCGCACGGCAGCTACGTTCTGGACAACTACGACGACGTGCACGTCACCTTCCTGTCCAACAGCGCAACGCAGCAGGATTTCATCAAGGCCCGGAACACAAGGCATGCAGGACGATTCACCAATGTGAAACAGGACGTCAGCGCGTTCGACGATCCCTCGTTCCACGGTGCGTTCGACGTCATCGTCTCCTGCGAGATGCTCGAACACATGAAGAACTACGACATGGTGCTGAAGAAGGTCAGCTCATGGCTCAAGCCGGACGGCCGGATGATGGTGCAAATACTCGGGAATCGCCGATTCGCCTACGACTTCAAGACCACCGACTGGATGGGCAAGTACTTTTTCGCCGGGGGCACCATGCCGAGCCGGGACCTCTTCGAATACTTCCTGCCGTCGGATCTGACTCAGACCCGGGTCTGGGACATCAACGGCCGTCAGTACAGCAGAACGCTGGACGCGTGGCTGGCCAAGTTGGACGCCAACTCCAAGGAGTGTCTGCGCGCCCTTGAGGGTGGGCCGACGTCGGCGTCGGTGGCATTGCAGCGCTGGCGCATGTTCCTGCTCTTCTGCTCGGAGGTATTCGGCTATCGCGACGGAAACGAGTGGATGGTTTTCCACTACTTGTTCGAGAAAACCCCGGTGCCGATCACGAGTTGAGCTCCGCCTTCCATTCCTTGATGACCCGATCGAGTTCGTCGACCATCGTGCAGTCAGGCAGCCGAACCCGGAACCCCTCCAGCAGTGACTCGAAGTACCACAGGTGTTCGGCGGGATCTTTGACGGTAAACCGGCGCCATAAAGCGCCTTTCTCGGTACGCAGGTCACGCAGGATCGCCCGGGCATTGTCGAGTTTGTCGGCCAGCGAGACCAGCACCGCACCGTCGGACTTGTGTGCCAGCCCGTCGATGTAGCGCTGCTTGCGCAGCTTCCATGCCGGCTTGGGATTCTCGACGGTATCGCTGCACGCATCGACGATCGCGGCCACCTCGTCGCCGAACTCCGCGCGGATCTCCTCCAGCACTGCGGGTCCGTCGTGGTTTTCTGCGTCCTCGACGGCGTCGTGCAACAGTGCGGCGATCGCCTGGTTCTCCGACCCGCCCGCCTCGATCACTAATCCGGCGACCGACAGTAGATGGCCCAGATAAGGGATGTCGCCGCCTTTGCGCACCTGCGTGCGGTGTTTGTCGGCAGCGAACGGTAGTGCCCGCGAGAACGCCTCTCCCAGAAGCGGTGTGGTGGTTCGTTGACTCATCAGTGATTCCCCTTTCGCCTCGGAAGTTAGCGGGTGCCACCGACAGAATCGGGCCCAACTCAAGGGTCCAGCTTGCCGAGGAACACCGGCAGAACCTCGACTGCCGAGTGCAGGCCCGCGCGACGGCCCACCGCTCGCGGTAAAACGGGGGTGGTCGGTCACGACGCGATCCGCTAAGGCCTCGCTTCGCCACAGTTCTGATCGCAGAGTGGCGACCGGCGCAGGCCGGTTTGCCCTGTTGGGTGTCAGGGGCGCGTTTGCTGCTTGTCCCGGTGTGAGAACACCGGCATGGCGGTGGGTTCGGCGGCCTCTTCCCGGGTCGTCGTCTGGTGCTCCGCTTCCGCGGGGTGGGAGAACAGGTTGTCGTTCATGGTGTTCCTTGATCGTCGAGGTCTAACCGGTAGAGATCACGCGGTCGGAGAGGAGAACCGGATGGTGGCCATCCTCGGCCGCCCGGGTACGGGCGAACGGTTCTGATACCCACGCTACAGCAGTGCGGTGAGTCCACGTTGCCCGCGCTCAGTTCGGCGGGTTCTAACGGACACCAGTGCCCGGTATCCCTCTACGATCACCGACAGATCACCGGAGAGAACGGGGGTGGGGATGCCGATCACGCTGCCGGATCAGCCTCGTCTGGCCAACGGCGCCGAGCGCAGGATTTATCGCGCGTTAATCGACCAACTCGGCGATCACGATGTGATCGTCGCCGGACAGCGGGTCACCGATCATCGCAATGATCACGAAATCGACTTCGTCGTCGCCATTGCGGGAGCGGGGATCGTCTGCGTGGAGGTCAAGGGCGGCGAAGTCTGGCATGACGGCACAAACTGGTTGCAGCGCAATCGAAATGGATAGGTCAAAGTCATCGATCCGGTACGGTAGCTCCGCCAAGCTCGTTACGCCCTAAGGGATTTCGTGGAGGCCGACCCGCGCTGGACCCAGGGTCGCCCGCGTTGGAACCATGTGGTGGTCTTTCCTCATAGTGACTTCTCCGAAGGCTTTGCGCTTCCGGACTGCCCCCGGTGGATGGTGGTCGACCGCGGTGAGATCGGGCACCTGGGCAACACATTGCGCTCCGTCGCACTGAACCAGGAGACCAACCTTCCGCTGCTCGGTGACACTGCGATAGCTCAGCTCAGCTCAGCTCACCACCACTCTGGCCGGACGTGGCCTGCCCCAGCGCGACGTCGTCGCCAGGGCGCTGGAGAACGACGACGCCGCCGACGTCCTCACCGATCGACAGGCCGTCATCCTCGACGCGATCCGGCTGCTGAATCGGGTGGAGGTGCGTGGCGGAGCGGGCAGCGGGAAGATGTTCATGGCGACCGAATAGGCCCGACGGCTGGCCGCTGCCGGCCAGCGCGTCGCACTAGTCTGCTACTCCCACGGTCTGGCGTCCTATCTCAAGCGGATCACCGCGACGTGGAGGCGTCGGCAGCGGCCGGGATACGTCGGCGAGTTCCACGCGCTCGGCATCGAATGGGGCGCGCCAGGGGGGCCCGATGAGTCCGAGAGGAGCAAAGAGACCTCCCAGTTCTTCGAACTCGATCTGCCCGCCCAGATGGAACTGCTGGCAGCGGACCTTTCGGACGGTCAGCGGTTCGATGCCATCGTCCTCGACGAGGCGCAGGACTTCGCCGACAGCTGGTGGGAACTGCTCCTCATCGCCCTGCGTGACCCCGACGCCGGGGGTCTTTATGTCTTCAGCGATGAAGGTCAGCGGGTGTTCGACCGCCAGGGAACTCCGCCGGTTTCACTCGTGCCGCTGATGCTCGACCAGAACATTCGAAATACGCGTCAGATCGCCAGTGCCTTCCAGCCGCTGGTCGACCACCCCATGCGTTTCCTCGGCGGAGACGGCCCGGAGGTCCGGTTCCTGGCGTGCGATCCGGATGAGGCGCTCGACGTCGACGACGACCAAGTCGATGTCCTTCTGTCGGAGGGCTGGCGGCCCGAAGACGTGGCCCTGCTGACCACTGGCAGCCGTTATCCCGAACAGGTGGCCCGGCAGGCGGTGTTCTATGGCCATGTGCTGGGTTTCAAAGGTTTGGAGCGCCGCGCGATCGTCCTGGTAGTCAACGACCGCTACCACTTGGAGCGGGCGCGAGAACGGTTGTACGTCGGCCTGTCTCGTGCCCGCGACGAGCTGAACGCGACGAGCTGGTGGTCTGTGGTGACCCGGATTTCATCACGCAGTGCGGGGGCGCCGATCTGGCGCGGCGGCTCGGGATCGGCCAGCGCCGATTTGCCGGGGGCCCCAATGGTGGGCCGCCGCGCGGGATGAGCCCGTTGTCCCACATCGGTGGGGCGCGGCCTCGCGTGTAGTGTCGAAACTGCCTGCGGTTCCATGATCGCGCGCTCATCCGACGCGAAGGGATCGCCCGTGCAGCCTTCCGCCCCGTCTGGCAACCGCAACTCACGGCGCATGGCGAGTCCTGTCCGCGTCTCGTTGGCCGGTGTGCTCGGCGGGTACATCGACGGGGCGTGGTGGCCGCGGTCCGCCGCGATGGCCCGTGAGCTTCCGGACCTGATCGATGCGTTGCGTCCGGCACTCGGCGAGATCACCGGCATCGACCTCAACTGGTCCGCACACTCGCCGACACCGGTTCTCAGCACGATGTCGCCGGACGTCGCTGGCAGGATCGCCCGGAACACCCCGCATCATCGGCTGATGGTGCTGGCCAGTCCGTCGGCGGTGGTCAGTTTGCTCGTCGTGCCGTCGATGACCGCTCCGGCGCTGGCCATGATGGTGCTGCGCTGCGCGGCCGACCGCCAGATCCCCGACTCGGAGAAAACCAGCAAGGAATACCAGGCAGCCGACCGCGTCCTGCGCGCTGCCCAGGCCGAGAGCGCCCTGTGGGCCGCAGTTCGGACGGGCCAGTCGCCGCCCGAACCGCAGGCCGATTAAATCGCCGGCGCCCCGGCTGCGCGAGAAGCCTTGTGGCGCTTGGCCGGACGAGGTCTCGACGCGGCAGCCGGACGGCGGTGCTGCTGCCCGGTCACCGGTCCGCGCGGCGGATTCTTCCGTGGTGCCGGGGCCGGCTGGCTGACCGGCGGGGCCTGATACGGAGCGATCTGTCCGACGAGGTCCAGAACGGCGGGCGAATCGGCGCCCACCTGCTGCGGGGTGGCCCGGATACCGGCCTTACGCAGCAATGCCTGGGTGTCCTTGCGTTGCTCAGGCAGGACCACGGTCACCACATCGCCTGACTGCCCGGCGCGCGCGGTGCGTCCGGAGCGGTGCAGGTACGCCTTGTGCTCGGCCGGCGGATCGCAGTGGACGACCAGTTCGACGTCGTCGACGTGCACGCCGCGAGCGGCGATGTCGGTGGCCACCAGAACGCGAGCCGTCCCGTTGACGAAGGCTGCCAGGTTGCGGTCGCGCGCCGGCTGGGACAGGTTCCCGTGCAGGTCCACCGACGGGATGCCCGCTGCGGTCAGCTGCTTGGCGAGCTTGCGTGCCTGATGCTTGGTCCGCAGGAAGAGGATGCGCCGGCCGGTGCCTGACGCCAGGGTCTGCACCAGGTCCTTCTTGGCGTCCACGCCGTTCACGTGGAAGACGTGGTGAGTCATCGCGGCGACGGGAGAGTCCTCCGGATCCACCGAATGAGACACCTCGTCGCGCAGGAACCGGCTGACGAGCTTGTCGACACCGTTGTCCAGGGTGGCCGAGAACAACATGCGCTGGCCCCCGGCCGGAGTAGCCGCCAGGATCCGTGTCACGCCCGGCAGGAAGCCTAGGTCGGCCATGTGGTCGGCTTCGTCGATCACCGTGACCTCGACGCGGTCGAGGGTGATCAGTCGTTGCCGCATCAGATCCTCCAGCCGGCCGGGGCAGGCCACGACGATGTCGACGCCGGACTGCAGTGCCTTGACCTGCCGGGCCTGCGGCACTCCGCCGAAAATGGTGGTGACCCGCAGGTCGTACACCTCGGCCAGCGGCTGCAAGGTCGCCGTGATCTGGGTGGCCAGTTCCCGGGTGGGCGCCAGCACCAGACCGGCCGGGCGCGAAGACTGCCGGACGCGCCCGGACAGTCGGCTTACCAGCGGAATCGAGTAGGCAAGCGTCTTGCCGCTGCCGGTCTTGCCGCGGCCGAGGACGTCGCGGCCGGCCATGGTGTCTGGCAGGGTCGCAGCCTGGATCGGGAATGGGGACGTGCGGTCGACGGCGGCGAGCGCCCGCACCAGTGGTGCGGGTACGCCGAGGTCGGCGAACGTGTTTGCGGTTGAGGTCATCAGAAGCCTTTCAGGCTCGAAGAGTGCCGCAGCATGCCGGACGAAGACGGCCGGGGGCGCAGGCAGCACAGCTTGGGCGAGATTGCCGGGAGGCAATGTCGATCGCCGCGAGACGTTTGTGCTGTAGGGCACGGATCATTCGAACTCGGCACACCAGCCCCGATTGGGGGGTGGCTCCGGTGGAGTGAAGTCGTTCCACGACGTGCCGGCGATGCGGTAGAGCGAAGCCGACGTTGGTGAGAGTCTAGCAGGCGGCTCTCTCCGGCGGCCTGGTTTGTCGGCGGAGGACCGCCGGGCGGATCGCGAGGGTGCGAATTCAGCAAACTTCGCGGTAGCGCATCACTGCTGGAGTGAAGCGTGCTGCCAGCGCGGACGCACAGTGTCGTGCGCCACGTCACAGAAGTTTGCTAAGCAACGACGGCGACAGGACACGCTCGGGCTTCGGGATAGGTGCGTGCTGTGACTATGATTCAGACGTCAACGGTGACGTGTGACCCTTCTGAAAATGCCCTGGAGTTATTGGTGATGCTTCCCCGCCGTGCGCGGACAGCCAGCGTGGTCGTCGTGACCTTGCTGGGTGGTGTGCTGGCCGGCGACGTGGCCGGCATCCCCGGTTGCCGAGAGAGTTGCAGGACCGCCACGGCCACCGCCGCCGCGGAGTTGCCCACCGCCAAGCCCACGCCACCACTGCTCGGTGTGTCGCCGTTCGACGGCGCGGAGGGCATCAGCCCGCTGGACAAGCCGGTGGTCGATGTCGTCGACGGCACGATCACCGGCGTCACGATGACCAACGACTGGGGCGAGGAAGTGCCGGGCGCCATCGCGGACAACGGCACCACGTGGTCACCGACCCAGCGGCTCAACTTCTCGCGGACCTACACCATGACGGTGAACAGCAAGAGCACCGGCGGGGTGCCGCTGTCCCGAACCACCACCTTCACCACCCTGGCGCCGGACAACTACGCCCACCCCTACATCGAGGTTCAAGGCGGTTTCGCGCCCAACCCGGACGTGCGCTACGGCGTGGCCACCATCATCCAGGCGCACTTCGACGAACCGATCAAGGACAAATTACTCGCCGAGAAGCACATGATCGTGCGCACCGAACCTCCGGTGCAGGGCTCCTGGAACTGGATCAGCGATGCCGTCGCACAGTGGCGGCCCGAGAACTACTACACACCGGGCACCCGAATCGACGTCGACCTCAACGTGTTCGGCCTCAAACTCGGCGACGGACTCTACGGGCAGACCGACGCGCACAGCACGATCAACATCGGCGCCGCCCACCTGGCTGTCGCCAACGACATCACCAAGCAGGTGAGTGTCTTCGACAACGGCAAGCTGGTGCGCACCATGCCCACCTCGATGGGCCGCGGCGGCACCGATGTGGTGGCCGGCAAGACCTTCTCCTGGTGGACCCCACCGGGCGTCTACAGCGTGCTCGACAAGGGCGAGATGGTGACCATGAACTCGGCCACCTACGGGCTTCCGCAGAACTCGGTGTTCGGCTACAACCTCAAGATCGGCTGGGCTACCCGGATCAGCACCGACGGCATCTACCTGCACCAGCTCGACGACACCGTCTGGGCGCAGGGCAACACCAACCTCTCGCACGGCTGCCTGAACCTCAGCGGCGAGAACGCCAAGTGGTACTTCAACTTCGTCCAGCCCGGCGACCCGGTGGAGATTCGCTACACCGGTGGGCCGCCGCTGACCGTCGCGCAGGGGGGCAGTTGGTCGGTCCCGTGGAAGGACTGGGTCAAGGGCAGTGCGCTGTCGCCGCATGATCCCGAGCCCCCGACTCCAGCGCCGCCCGCGCCCTAATTCCCCGGCCTGGCCGGGACCGCACAGCACCACCAGAGGCATGTCGGCGCCGTCGACGAGGTGGATCTTGGTGCTCAGCCCGCCACGGGAGCGGCCAATGCCGTGGTCAGCCGGCTCGACGGCCAGATTCTTGCAATTCGACGGACCCCCCTGTGTGCCGCGGGAGGTTCGTGGCGTGCTGATGAGCACGGTTGACCGTGGAATCGACGTTGAGCGCCCAGTCGATCAGGTCGGCATCGGCCGCGTCGGTGAGCACCGCGGCCAGGATCGCATCCCAGGTGCCGTCCTTGCTGTACTGGTCATGGCGGCGCCACGCGGTCTTCCACGCCCCGAACGAATCAGGCAGATCCCGCCACGGCGAACCCGTCCGATACCGCCAGATGAT
The DNA here is from genome assembly GCA_964629725.1 of uncultured Mycobacterium sp. Taxonomy (GTDB): domain Bacteria; phylum Actinomycetota; class Actinomycetes; order Mycobacteriales; family Mycobacteriaceae; genus Mycobacterium. The sequence goes on along the minus strand of CAZVST010000036.1, from coordinate 2,130 downwards.
CGCCTCTACCACCAGCCGGTGATCACGAAACGGCCTGCCGCCCTTGGCCGAAGCCACCGGCATCAAAGGCTCAATCCGAGCCCACATCTCATCAGAGAGCACGTGAAACGCGACACCCGCCCGACACTGCCAGTCCGAACCTCAAACCGTTATGGGACACGCCCTAGATGGCTAGATCCGGCAAAGCCGGAATTTTGAGTCAAGTTTGGTGTTCTCAGGTCGGCGTCGACCGCGTAGCGTGGAACCTGCTCGCTCCACAGCGCAATGACAGCGCACCTGACCTGCCGATACGCACTCCGCGTCATGGTCAACATTCATAGGCGTAGCGAGTGGTGGCGGTCGGCCACTCTGACCGCGAGTCCCTGCGTGAGCCTGCGCCGAAAACAGAACCGGCCACGCCATACTTTGTCGGGCTGGGGCGAAGCCCCGTTAGTACTACAGCCGCACTTATCTGTGGTGATCGGCGTGTCGTTGTGTGACACTGGAATCCGCCCGTCATGTTACTTGTGTGACTGATGAGGTAGGTGTGGCTGAGGTTGACGCGTGGGCGGCAGGGTTGGAGGAACTGCATGCCCGGATCGCGCCACGGTTCGCGCGCTCGGAGCCCCGTGAGCGGGTGTTGGCTTACGTGCGAGGGTTGTTTGGCGCCGTTGGAGAGAAAGAATTCCTGGACGGTTGCCGAGCGGGCCGGGGAGGCGATCCCGGACGGGATGCAGCGGCTGTTGGCCACCGCGGACTGGGATGTCGACGCGGTGCGCGACGATGTGGTCGAGCATCTGGGCGATCCGACCGGGGTGTTGGTCGTCGATGAGACCGGGTTTTTGAAGAAGGGCACCAAGTCTGCTGGGGTGGCGCGGCAGTACTCGGGTACCGCCGGGCGGATCGAGAACTGCCAGATCGGGGTGTTCGTGGGCTACACGAGCCGGGGCGCGCGCACGTTCTTGGACCGCGAGCTGTACCTGCCCAAAGCCTGGGCCGAGGACCGCGACCGCTGCCGAGAAGCCGCAGTGGCCGACGATGTCGGGATCGCGACCAAACCCGAGCTCGCGATGCGGATGATCGGGCGCGCGTTGGATGCCGGTGTGCCGGCCGGCTGGGTCACCGGCGACGAGGTCTACGGCCAACACGCCAAGCTGCGGATGATGCTCGAGGAACGCCAGATGCCTTATGTGCTTGCTGTTCCGGTAAATCAGCGGGTGATCGCCACTGTGGACGGGCGCATCGCCGAGCTGCGGGCCGACGACCTCGCGGCGCGGCTACCGGCGCAGGCCTGGAAGAAGATCTCCGCCGGCGACGGCTCCAAAGGCCCGCGTATCTACCACTGGGCCAGGGCAGCGATCCGGCCATTGGAGGACACCGGCGGCTATTGGCTGCTGGTCCGGCGCAACCTGACCGACCCCACCGACCTGGCCTACTACCTGTGCCACGGCCCCGAATCCACCCCGCTGCGCGAACTGGTCCGGGTGGCTGGGGCGCGCTGGTCCATCGAGGAGACCTTCCAGGCCGCCAAAGGTCAAATCGGCCTCGACCAGCACCAGGTACGCCGCTACGACAGCTGGTACCGACACATCACGCTGGCCATGCTGGCCCACGCCTTCCTGACCGTCACCAGCGCCGCCGCCGGCGCAAAAAAGGGGGCCACCGAAGCGTCGAGGAACTGATCCCCTTGACAGTGCCAGAGGTCAGAGGCCTACTCGCACAACTCATCTAGCACCAACCGCCCGTCACTACCAACCGTCCTGGGCTGGTCACACTGGCGACGCCGCCACCAAGCACGCGCCCGACGATGCCACTACGCCGCCAGAGGCGGCTCCCCATAAGTGCGGCTGTAGTACTAACGGGGCTTCGCCCCAGCCCGACAAGGCATGGCGTGGCCGGTTCTGTTTTCGGCGCAGGCTCACGCAGGGACTCGCGGTCAGAGTGGCCGACCGCCACCACTCGCTACGCCTATGAATGTTGACCATGACGCGGAGTGCGTATCGGCAGGTCAGGTGCGCTGTCATTGCGCTGTGGAGCGAGCAGGTTCCACGCTACGCGGTCGACGCCGACCTGAGAACACCAAACTTGACTCAAAATTGGCTCTCCTGACTTATCCGTGGGTGGTTTTTCGGCCGGGTAGTGCGGGGCGGT
>CAZVST010000035.1:0-50931 GCA_964629725.1 uncultured Mycobacterium sp. | reverse complement strand
GATCGTCGAGAAGCCCAACATCATCGAGAAGGTCATCGAGAAGCCCGTCGACCGCGTGATCGAGAAGATCGTCGAGAAGCCCAACATCATCGAGAAGGTCATCGAGAAGCCCGTCGACCGCATCGTCGAGAAGATCGTCGAGAAGCCCAACATCATCGAGAAGGTCATCGAGCGGGTTGTCGACCGCGTCGTCGAGAAGATCGTCGAGAAGCCCAACATCGTCGAGAAGGTCATCGAGAAGCCGGTCGACCGGGTGGTCGAGAAGGTCGTCGAACGGCCGAACATCATCGAGAAGGTCATCGACCGGCAGGTCGACCGGGTGGTCGAGAAGGTCGTCGAGCGGCCGAAGGTCATCGAGAAGGTCATCGACCGTCCGGTGGAGAAGGTTCTCGAGAAGGTCGTCACCAACCCGGTGCTGGTGGAGAAGGTCATCGAGCGGGACGTCGAGTTCGTCCAGGAGGTGATCGTCGAGCGTCCGGTCGAGACCCGGATCGAGAAGATCGTCGAGAAGCCGGTGTACATCGAGGTCGAGCGGATCGTCGAGAAGCCGGTCGAGCGGATCGTCGAGGTCGTCATCGAGAAACCGGTGATCGTCCAGAAGTTCGTGGAGCGGACGGTCGAGCGGGTTGTCGAGCATGGTGACGAGGAGATCCACGTGACCCGCCATCACCTGAGCAAAGCCGGCGAGGTCGAGGCGCAGTTCATCGAGCGGGGCACCCGCGAGGTGGAGTGGGTCGAGCGCGCTACGGGTGAGCATCCGGATGACGACATCGTTGGCGACGAGTCCACGGTGTTCCGTGCCCGCGAGGCATACATCGTCGATCCCAATGAGCCCTACATCTCGGATCCCAAGGATCCGCGCTACCGGAAGGATGATCCCAGGCACCGCAGGTCCTGAGAGCCTGTCACCGCAGGAGCATGATGCCGGGGCGGTCGAACCCCCTCCCGCCCCGGCGTCATCCCTGCGGTTCAGACTCCCGATTAGCATTCAGTTTTCAAACCCATCGGAAATATCAAAAGGAGTTAGTTGTGACACCAAACGTGACGCCGCGGCATGTGCGTGGCGCCTCGCTCGCCATCGGCGGGATGTTCGTGGTGGCCAGCACCATGCTGGTCGGGACCCCGACCGCCGGCGCAGCCCCCTCGACTGAGGCCGTGAAAGCCATCGATGACCATTACCCGTCGGTCTCCAGCGTGCTGGGCCAAGCCAGCGGAGAAGCCACCGATATCGCGGGCGGCGCCGAGAAGGACTATGCCGAGGGGGCGATCTTCTACTCCAAGGAGACCGGCGCCAAGGCCATGTACGGCGAGATCTTCAAGAAGTACCAGGCCGTAGGCGGGCCCGCCGAACTCGGTTTCCCGACGAACGACGAGAGCGGCACCGGCGACGGGGCGGGTCGTTTCAACGAGTTCGCCGGCAAGGACGGCGAGACCAATGCCATCTTCTGGGGCCCCAACACGGGCGCCTGGGTCCTGCGCGGCAAGGTCTACGACGCTTGGAAGGCGTCCGGTGGCATCACGGGTCCGTTCGGGTACCCCAAGGATGACACCACGAGCATGGGTGACACTTGGACCAGCAACTTCGTTGGTCCGGATGGCACTCAGATCTCCTGGTCCAAGGCTGCCGGCCTGGTGACCCTCCCGGCTGCGCTGGCCGGCAAGATCAACCTGCCGGGAATCGGCTCGGCGACGACGTCGGTGACCAAGCCGAGCATCACCGCCGAGGCTCCGAAGGTGGAGAAGAAGGGCGGCTTCAAGTGGTGGTGGCTGCTTCCGCTGCTGCTGCTGGCCCTGATCCCGTTCCTGCTCAAGCTGTTCCGTAAGCCCGAGCCGGAGCCGGTCCGCGTCACCACGCCACCGCCGGTCAAGAAGGTGGTGACTCCTCCTCCGCCGCCGGTCAAGAAGGTCGTTGCTCCGCCGCCGCCGCCGCGTCCGGCTCCCAAGCCGCCGGTCCCGCCGGCTCCGAAGCCGGTCGTCAAGACCCCGCCGCCGCCGGCCCCCAGGCCGGTCATTCCCCCGCCGCCGCCGCCGCGGCCGGTCGTGCCCGAGGCCCCGAAGCTGGTCGAGCGGGTCGAGCACAAGGTGGAGCATGTGGTGGAGAAGGTCGAGCACAAGGCCGAGCATGCGGCGGAGAAGGTCGAGCGGTTCGTCGAGGCCCCCAAGGCCACGATCCGCGAGGCGCACATCGAGCACGAGACCTCTCCGGTCATCCGCTACGAGACGCACACTCCGGCGGAGACCACCATTCAGGTTACCTACGAGAACAACGCGGTCGACGGCAAGGAAAGCCGTGCCGACAAGAGCGACCTCACCCCGGATTACCTGCAAGAGTGAGCGGCCTCGAGGCCGACTGTCCCGACAAGTCCCGGCTGCTCGCCTGAGTAGTCGCCGTTAAGGAGAGAAAACATGGAATGGGTACTCGGTGCGCTGGGCGGTGCGCTCGGCGGCAACGCGGCCGGTGCGGCGAAGAACAGCCTGGGAGTCGGCGGCAATAGCCTCACCGGCGCCTTGGGCGGTCTACTCGGCGGCGGCCTCGTCGGCCAACTGATGGGTGCGGCCAGCGGTGGCGGTCTCGATATCGCCCATATCGCCGGTCAGCTCGGTGGCGGCGGCATCGTCGGCGCGGTCCTCACCGCCGTCGTCGGTGCGGTGATGAAGGGCCGGAACAAGGGCTAAGTCAACCACGCACGGCAGCAAAAACCGGCCCGGGCGCTCTGCCCGGGCCGGTTTTTTGTGGTTGCGCCCGATTGTTGATGTGTGGCCGACGCTTCCGCGACCGTTGCCCGCTTCGAGTGTGCGTTTCCGGGTCACCCGACACGCCGACCGGACGCCTTGGGCGCACAGTCGCCGACGGATAGCCGACACACGACTCAAACGGCGGGCGGCGGGGAATCCCTCCCTGAGACCCGGTTTCGGTGGGATCTACGCTTCGACGGGAGAGGTGCGCGCCGCGTCGTCGTCGGCCTGACTGCGGGGCGTGGGCCACGGACTCGGAACCGGCCGTCGTCGCACCGCCTGGGGCCACCAGAACCACCGCCCCATGAGCGCGGCGATCGACGGCGTCATGAAGGCGCGGATCACCAGGGTGTCGAACAACAGGCCCAGCCCGATGGTGGTGCCCACCTGGGCAAGAATCTTGAGCTCACTGAACCCCATCGCCGCCATCGTCATGGCGAAAACCAGTCCGGCGGAGGTGACCACCGATCCGGTGCCGCCGATGGCCCGGATGATGCCCGTCCGCAACCCCGCGTGGATCTCCTCCTTGAACCGGGCGACCAGCAGCAGATTGTAGTCCGAGCCCACCGCCAGCAGGATGATCACCGACATCATCAGCACCATCCAGTGCAGCGGACGGCCGATGACGTCCTGCCAGATCAGCACCGACAGCCCGAACGACGTTCCCAGCGACAGCGCCACCGTCCCGACGATCACCGCGGCGGCCACCACACTCCGGGTCAGGACGAGCATGATGACGAAGATCAGGCACAGCGCGGCGATGCCGGCGATCATCAGGTCGTAGTTGGCGCCCTCCTGCATGTCCTTGATGGCGGTGGAGGTGCCGGCCAGGTAGATGCGGGAGCCCTCCAGGGGCGTTCCCTTGATCGCCTCGAACGCCGCGTTGCGGATCGTGTCGACGTCGGCGATGCCCTGCGCCGACATCGGATCTCCCTCATGGGAGATGATGAACCGCACCGCTTTTCCGTCAGGTGACAAAAACATCTTCATGCCACGCTTGAAGTCCGGGTTGTCGAAGACTTCCGGCGGCAGGTAGAAGGTGTCGTCGTTCTTGGCCTGGTCGAAGGCCTTCCCCATCGCGCTCTGGTTGTCCTGCATGGCAGCCATCTGGTCGTACATGCCGGCCTGGGTGCTCTGCATGACGAGCTGCATGGTTCGCATCGAGGCCATGGTGGCGATCATCGGCGGCATCAGCGTGCGCAACTGGGCGGTCAGCACATCGAGCTTGTCCAGGGCGGGAAGCAGTGCCTGGATGTCGTCGCTCATGGCGTCCATGCCGTCGATGGTCTCGAACACCGACCGGATCGCCCAGCACACCGGGATGTCGAAACAGTGCGGCTCCCAGTAGAAGTAATTGCGGATCGGCCGGAAGAAGTCGTCGAAGTCGGCGATGTGGTCGCGAAGATCCTTGACGTCCTCGAACGTCATGTGCATCTTGCCGACCATGTCGTGGGTGACGGCGTTGAGCTGTCCCATCAGGTCGTACATCTGCTGCATGCTGCCGATCGTGGCCGCCATCTCGTCGCCCTGCTTGAGCATGTCGTCCATGCGGTCCTGCAGATACGACATGTTGAGGGTTTGCAGGGTGCCCTGCATGCCGAGCATGAATGGGATCGAACTGTGCTCGACGGGCGTGCCGAGCGGTCTGGTGATGGTCTGCACTCGGGCGATTCCCAGCTGGTGGAACATCGACTTGGCGATCCGGTCGATGACCAGGAAATCGGCCGAGTTGCGCATGTCATGGTCGGACTCGACCATCAGCAACTCGGGGCTGAGCCGGGCGGCCGAGAAATGCCGTTCAGCGGCGGCGAAGCCTTCAGCGGCTGGGATATCCGGCGGCAGATAGTGCCGGTCGTTGTAGTCGGTGCGGTACCCGGGTAGGGCCAGCAGCCCGACCAGTGACAGCGCGATCGTCGCCACCAGGATCGGGCCCGGCCAGCGTACGACGGCAGTCCCGATGCGCCGCCAGAACCGGACGCGCATGGCCCGCTTGGGTTCCAGGGCCCGCAGGGTGCTCGCCACGGTGACGACGGCCGGCCCGAGCGTGAGCGCCGCCGCGACCACCACCAGCATGCCGATGAACAGCGGGATGCCCAGCGAGTTGAACATCGGGCTGCGGGTGAAATGCAGGCACGCCATGGCCCCGGCGATCGTGAGGCCGGAGCCGAGGATGACGTGGGCCGTGCCGTGGAACATCTCGTAGTAGGCCGACTCCTTGTCCAGGCCTTTGGCGCGTTCCTCCTGGTAGCGACCGAACAGGAAGATCACATAGTCGGTCGCCGCGGCGATCGCCATCATCGTCAGCAGGTTGACCGCGAATGTGGACAGCTGAATCAGGTGGTGGTGCCCTGCGAAGGCCACCACGCCGCGGGCCACGGCGAGCTCGAGAAACACCATCACCATCGCCAGTAGGACGGTGACGATCGATCGGTAGACCAGCAGGAGCATGATCGTGATCACGCCGAAGGTCAGCAGGGTGATGGTCCGCAGGCTGCGGTCGCCGGCGATGTGGGTGTCGGCGATGAGGGCCGACGGACCCGTGACGTAGGACCTCACCCCGGGGGGCGCCGGCACGCTTTCGACGATCTTCTTGGCGGCGTCCACCGACTCGTTGGCCAGCGTCTCGCCCATATTGCCGGCCAGGTACACCTGCACGTAGGTGGCCTTGCCGTCGGAGCTCTGCGAACCTCCCGCGGTCAGTGGATCGCTCCAGAAATCCTGAACGTGCTCAACGTGTGTGGTGTCGGCGTTGAGCTTGCGAATGATCTCGTCGTAGTAGCGGTGGGCCTCGTCGCCCAGCGGCTGGTCGCCTTCCAGCACGATCATCACCGAGGTGTTCGAGGTGAACTCGTCGAACACCTCGCCGATGCGGTTCATCGCGATCGTCGACGGTGCGTCGGCGGCGGCCATCGGGACGGATTGCTCCTGGCCCACCACTTCGATCTGCGGGACGGCGGTGTTGGTGTACACCGCCAGCGCGATCCATCCGAGGATGATGGGCAGCGACAGCCAGCGGATCCAGTGCGCCAGCAGCGAGCGCGGACGCGGCCGTCCCGCATGGTCGTCGGCGGGAGGCCGCTTCCTGGCCAGCGTGATCATCCGGATTTGATGAAGCAGAAGGTCTGGGCGCTGACGCCGTTGGACCAGCGCTCGTCCTTGACGACTCCGTCGACGGTGATACGGCACCCGATGGTGTCGCTGTCGCCCTGGGCGACGATGTTGGCCGCGGCGGCGGGCGCGGTGGTTTCCAGGGTGAGCGACCAGGGCAGCGTGACGTCGCGGGCGATCTGCGGTTCGGCGTCGAGGTTGAGGTAGTTGACGGTGGCGACCGCCCCCGGCGGACCCATGATCTCGTAGACGACGACCTTGGGGTTGAAGGGCTCCGGGTCGTTGGCCAGCCCGCTGCCCGGGCGGGTGATCTCGCTCTTGCCGAACACACCGTGCAGTCGGTCGACCGCGAACGCGGCGACAGCGACCACGGCGACGATGACCAGCGGCATCCACGCCTTACGGAAGCCCCGCATCAACCAGTAGCCCAGCGTGCGTCGTGGTCGCCGGCGAGCCTTCGCAAGCTTCTTCTCCCGGCGCCGGTCCCGACGGCTCATCGTGAGCGGAGCGCTGTCGGCGCCGGCGGACCCGGCCGCCGCGACGAGCGGATCGGCTGGCTGCAGTGCGGGATCGGCGGCGGCACCGGCACGGCTGTCAATCGTCACCGGCAACTCTCCTGCTCAGCGACAATTCGGCAGCCCACGACGGTTGTCCGCACCGCTACATAGTAGAGCTAACAGTTCGGCCGCGCGAACCCGTGCGCCACGTGTCATCGGTTGGTCGCCACGGCGGTCACCGGTGGTTCAACTACGGCGTCAGTAGAGGATGCCCGACAGCTGGAAGTCCCCCAGTGTCCGGCGGACGGCGTCGAACACCTCGGCGCGCGTGGTGGTCGCCTCCCGGTTGGTGTACCCGACGCTGATGAACACCCGTGTGCCGACGCGTCCGGACACCAACGGGAAGAACGCCCCACCGGCCCGGTGCAGGTCGGCGAAGGTGAGGGCCTCGGTCATCCGCACCGAGAAGAAGTCGGCCTCGGTGCCGTCCGGGCGGTTGACGGCCGCGTCGAGCGCACCGAGGTTCGACGAGCCGACAACGCCGCTCGGGATGACAGTCTGCTCCAGTTTGCGGGCCACCGCCCTGGGTGTCAGCGGCACCAACGGCAGCGGCGCGAACAGCCCGTCGCGAACGTCACTCACGGTGGACAGCGACTCTTTGATCTGCGCCCGCAGCGGCCGCAGGTCGGTGATCACCGCCTCAGGATCGGCGACCACCGTCACTGCGGTCAGTGCGTTGCCCCGGGTGTCATCCGGCGTGCGTTCGTTGACCGGCACCGAGAGGGTCACCGGACCATGCCCGGGCGACCACCCCAGCCGCCGGCCGAGCCTGGCAGCGACCCCGAGCACGAGCGAATTGCTGGTTCCGCCAAGTGAATTGGCGCGCTCGTTCCACCGGGCCAGGTCAACCTGCGCTGTCAACGACGGCACCGTCACCCGGCGGCTTCCCCCGGCCACCGGCGGAGCCGACGACGCCGGTGCGACGACGCCACCCCGCCGCGCGACACGGACGGCGGCGGCCGCTGCCCGGCCGATGTCGGGCACGGAGCGCACGATTGTCCGCGAATCCTCAACCAGTGCAGCGCGTTTGGTTCTGGAATGCGGGGGCGGATAGCCGAGGTCGGCGCTCACGCCCTTGACCGCGTCGGCGATCGCCAAGCTGGCCCCGACTCCGTCGGCCACGGTGTGGGAAACGACCAGCGTCACCGCGGCCCCCCCGTCCGTGAGCGGCAGCACCGCCAGTCGCCAGGACGGCCCGAATTCGGGGTCGATCGGCAATGCGGCTTGCTTGTCGGCCCAGACCACGACCTGGTCCAGGCTCGTCGCGTGGTCGGCGACGTCGGTTCCGGGCGGCCCCGGCCAAGCGATCCAGTGGTCTCGTCCGAACGGCAGGGCGGACCGCTCAACGCGCCGTCCGAGCAGTCCTCCGGCCAGATTGCCGCGGAAACGGTCCAGACCCTCGAAATCGACTGCGCGCCGATAGATCCAGGTGAACTGGATCACCGGGTGTCGCCCCAGCGCCCGCAGACCTAACAACGACGCCTGGTCGATATAGGCGAGGGTGTTGTTCACACCGGCCATGGTAGTTCCGAGGTCCGGCCGACGACCGATGCGGAGCGCAGCGACGAGGAGGAGTCGGCCAATCGAGGTCCGGCCGACGACCGATGCGGAGCGCAGCGACGAGGAGGAGTCGGCCAATCGAGGTTAAGCCTGCGGCGTCGCGTCCTGACGCTGGGCCGGCTCGGCTCTGGCCGCCTCCGGTTTGGCGTCCATTCCGGATTCCTTGCGCTGCTGGGCGGTGATCGGCGCCGGCGCGTCGGTCAGTGGGTCGACGCCGCCGCCGGACTTGGGGAAGGCGATGACGTCGCGGATCGAGTCGGCACCGAACAGCAGTGCGGTGATCCGGTCCCATCCGAAGGCGATCCCGCCATGCGGCGGTGCGCCGAAGGTGAAGGCCTCCAACAGGAATCCGAACTTCTCCCGCGCCTCGGCCGCGTCGATTCCCATGACGGCGAACACTTTCTCCTGCACGTCGCGGCGATGGATGCGGACCGATCCGCCGCCGATCTCGTGGCCGTTGCAGACGATGTCGTAGGCGTCGGCCAGGACGGCGCCGGGGTCGGTGTCGATGGCGGCGAGGTGCTCGGGTTTGGGAGCGGTGAACGCGTGGTGCACCGCCGTCCAGGCGCCCGAACCGACGGCGACATCGCCGGCGGCGGCGGCGTCACCGGCCGGCTCGAACAACGGCGGGTCGACGATCCACACGAACGCCCACGCATCGTCGTCGATCAGGTCCTGGCGACGGGCGATCTCCCCGCGCGCAGCGCCCAGGAGCGCCCGCGACGCCTTGACCGGACCGGCCGCGAAGAACACGCAGTCACCGGTACTCGCGCCGACATGGGCTGCCAGGCCCGCGCGCTCGGCATCGGAAAGGTTCTTGGCGACCGGGCCGGACAACTCACCGTCGTCGCCCACCAGCACGTAGGCCAGGCCTTTGGCGCCGCGCTGCTTAGCCCATTCCTGCCAGCCGTCGAGGGTGCGGCGCGGCTGCGACGCGCCGCCCGCCATCACCACCGCCCCGACGTAGGGCGCCTGGAACACCCGGAACGGGGTGTCGGTGAAGTAGTCGGTGCATTCGACCAATTCCAGGCCGAACCGCAAGTCCGGTTTGTCCGAACCGTATCGGCGCATCGCATCGGCGTAGGTCATCCGCGGGATGGGCAGCGGCAGTTCGTATCCGATCAGTGCCCACAGGGCGGCGAGGATCTCTTCGGCGACGGCGATCACGTCGTCGGAATCGACGAAGCTCATCTCCATGTCGAGCTGGGTGAACTCGGGCTGGCGGTCGGCCCGGAAGTCCTCGTCCCGGTAGCACCGAGCGATCTGGTAGTAGCGCTCCATCCCGCCGACCATCAGTAGCTGCTTGAACAGCTGCGGGCTTTGGGGCAGCGCATAAAACGAGCCGGGCTGCAGCCGGGCGGGCACCAGGAAGTCGCGGGCGCCCTCGGGGGTGGACCGTGTCAGCGTGGGTGTCTCGATCTCGACAAAGTCATGTCCGGCCAGCACCGACCGGGCCGCGGCGTTGACTCGTGAGCGCAGCCGCAGGGCGGCGCCCGGGCCGCCGTCGCGGCGCATATCCAGATAGCGGTGCCGCAGCCGGGCCTCCTCGCCGGCGGGCTCGTCGAGCTGGAACGGCAGCGGGGCACTTTCGCCCAGCACGGTCAGCGATGTGGCGTTGACCTCAATGTCGCCGGTGGCGATCTCCGGATTGGCGTTGCCTTCCGGCCGGACCTCGACGACGCCCTCCACCGCGATGCAGAACTCCGCGCGCAGCCGGTGGGCCTGGGCCAGCACCTGACCTTCTTCCAAGGCGTCCCGGAACACGACCTGCGCCGTCCCGGAACCGTCGCGCAGGTCGATGAAGATCACTCCGCCGTGGTCGCGGCGACGGGACACCCAGCCCGCCAGGGTGACCTGCTGCCCGGCGTCGGAGGCCCGCAACGAACCGGCGGCATGACTGCGCAGCACCAATAATCTCCCTGGAATCGGCGAAGAGGAACGAGCGCCCAGTCTATGAGGTGCCCGTCACCGCCCGGTCGACGCCTGGCACGTCGGTCCTTCCGGGCCCTCGCCGACCCCGCCATCGCAGCGTGCCGCTGTGGCAAACTGGTTCCGACAGGCGCCCGGCCACTCGGGCCGGAGCACCAAGGAGCGCTCATGACCTTCAACGAAGGCATGCGGATCGACACGTCCATGACGCGCAGCACCGGTGGGGGCGGCGGGCGCGGCATCGCCATCGGGGGCGGCCTCGGCGGCTTGGTCATCATGTTGATCGCGCTGTTCCTCGGGGTCGACCCGGGGCCGGTGATGCAGCAGACGACGTCCGCGCCGAGCCAGGCCGGCCCGGGCTTCGACCTGGCCCAGTGCAAGACCGGTGCCGACGCCAACAAGTACGCCGAATGCCGGGTGGTAGCGACCGGCAACTCGCTGGACGGCGTCTGGTCGCAACTGCTCAAGGGCTACACCCGGCCGAAGACCCGGTTGTTCACCGGCGACGTCCAGACCGGCTGCGGCCCGGCCAGCAGCGACATGGGGCCGTTTTACTGCCCGGCCGATCAGACGGCGTACTTCGACGTCGGCTTCTTCAATGTACTCAAGAACGAATTCGGTTCCAGCGGTGGTCCGTTGGCGCAGGAATACGTCGTCGCCCACGAGTACGGGCACCACATCCAGAATCTGACCGGCGATCTGAGCCGGGCGCAAAAGGGCGCAAAGGGCGCCACCGGCGGCGGCGTCCGCTCAGAGTTGCAGGCCGACTGCTACGCCGGGGTGTGGGCGCACTACGCGGCCATCACCAAGCAGCCCGGAACCGACGTCACCTACCTGGAACCGTTGAGCGACAAGGACATTGCCGACGCCCTGTCGGCGGCGGCGTCGGTCGGCGACGACCGCATCCAGAAGTCGACGACCGGACGGGTCAATCCGGAAAGCTGGACGCACGGTTCGTCGGCGCAGCGCCAGAAGTGGTTCACCGTCGGCTACCAGACCGGTGACCCCAACAAGTGCGACACCTTCAGCGCGCGCGACCTGGGCTGAGCCCCACCGGCTTCCAGCCGGGAGTTACCAGGGGCGCAGCGCGCACTGAACGCCGCTGCCGCCCTGCTGCGACACGACGACCTTGCCGTCGACGGCGATCTCGCAGTGGAACTCCGGGTTAACCCGAAGGCCGCCGCTGGCGCTCACGAACGCCCACTTCGTCGGATCGTTGAGGTTGGCCTGGACGCTCCACGGGGAACCCGGCCCGACCTGGGTGCGCGCCATCGGCATGAACTCGGGCTTGTTGGCGGCGGCCTGATCCGGCGGGTCGCCGACCACGTAGTAGATGTTGGCGGTCAGGTCACTGGTGGTCGTCACGGTGTAGGTGACCTGGTGGGAGCCGGCCGGCGTGCCTGAGCTGCCGGAGGGAGCCGGCGACGGCGTGACCGACTCCGACTGCGACGCGGGCGCAGGGGCCGGCTCGGACGGCGTGGCGGGAGCGGACTCAGCCGGGGTGGCGGCGGTGGACGGTGCCGGGGCGGGCGTCTCGGTCGGATCGGCAGCGGCCGTCGAAGCCGCCGCGACCCCGACAACCAGCACTGCCGCGGCAAGGGTCAGATGTCGCATACCCGTCCTATCGGCGCTGGCGGCCCCGGTGTTACCCGGTCAGCCGGCGTCGCGCAGCACGCCGGCCTGTGTCGTCGGCAACGCCGCCACCTGCCCGAACAGCGCGGCCGCGGCGGCGACGGCGGCCTCGACGTGCTCAGTGAGCACTGGCAGCTCCGGCGCCCGGATCCGGCTGCGGGCGAAAACCCCGACCAGCGACGGGTCCGAGGAACCGTGGACCACGGCCTCAGCCGCGGGGTTGCCGGCGTTCCACCGGCCGGCCAGATCGCCAAGCAGGGCGGCGGTCTGCGCCGGGTAGTAGCGATCCGGGCTGATGGTCACCAGGACCGTGCCGGGCTCGGCGTCGCAGGCTTCAAGGTGGACGTTCAACCGGCCGCGGTAGGCGCCGGACAGGAAGTCGACGAGGTAGAAGTATTCGTCGTCGTGATGGCCGCGGAAAAACCGCACGCCGCGGGCGTGCAGGTAGTCCTCGATCTGCCGTTTCATACCCGGTTCAACGCGCCGGTGCGACGAGCCGGTTCCCCGCCACGACTAAGAATTCCGTGTGGGCCGGCGGATCCAGGTGGCGGGTATCAGCCGAGTAACGAAAGAACCTCGGCGACAACCAAATTGACCGGGACGTCGATCTGCTGCCCGGTGCTGAGATCCTTCACTCCGACTGTGCCCGCGTCGATGTCACGGTCCCCGGCGACCAGCGCGACCCGCGCCCCGGAACGGTCGGCGGCGCGCATGGCGCCTTTCACGCCCCGGTCGCCGTAGGCCAGGTCGGCGCGGACCCCGGCGCCCCGCAACGCCGCCGCCAGGCACGCCAGTTCGATCTTGGCCCGCTCCCCCAGCGGAACCCCGAACACGTCGCAGCGGGCGCGCTCACCGGCCGCTTTACCTTCGGCGCGCAACGCCAGCATGGTGCGGTCGACGCCCAGGCCGAATCCGATTCCGGACAGGTCCTGGCCGCCGAGTTGGGCCATCAGGCCGTCGTAGCGGCCGCCGCCGCCGATACCGGACTGCGCTCCGAGACCGTCGTGGACGAATTCGAAGGTGGTCTTGGTGTAATAGTCCAGCCCGCGGACCAGCCGGGGGTTGACGACGTAGGGCACCGACACGGCGTCCAAGTGGGCCAGCACGGTCTCGAAATGCTGTTTGGCCTCGCCGGAGAGGTGGTCCAGCATCACCGGGGCATCGGCGGTCATCTCCCGGATATGCGGGCGCTTGTCGTCGAGCACCCGCAGCGGGTTGAGTTCGGCGCGTGCGCGGGTGGCCTCGTCGAGGTCGAGCCCGAACAGAAAATCCTGCAATAACTCCCTATACCGCGGACGGCAGGTGTCGTCGCCCAGCGAGGTGATCTCCAGCCGGAAGCCGTCCAGTCCGAGCGACCGGAAGCCGGCGTCGGCGATGGCGATCACCTCGGCGTCCAGCGCCGGGTCGTCCACCCCGATAGCCTCGACGCCGACCTGTTGCAGCTGACGGTAGCGGCCGGCCTGGGGACGTTCGTAGCGGAAGAACGGGCCTGCGTAACACAGCTTGACCGGCAGGGCGCCGCGGTCCAGACCGTGCTCGATGACCGCCCGCATCACCCCGGCGGTGCCCTCCGGGCGCAGCGTCACCGACCGGTCGCCGCGGTCGGCGAAGGTGTACATCTCCTTGGAGACGACGTCGGTGGACTCCCCGACGCCCCGGGCGAACAGGGCGGTGTCCTCGAAGATCGGCAATTCGACGTCGCCGTATCCGGCCAGGCGGGCGGTGGCCAGCAGGCCGTCGCGCACCGCGACGAACTCGGCGGAGTCCGGCGGCAGGTAGTCGGGCACACCCTTGGGGGCCTGGAATTCGCTCATCGCGTCCGCAAACTTCTCATAGTGTCAGGCCCTCCAGGAACGGGTTGCCGAGCCGTTCGGCCCCGATGGTGCTGGGTTCGCCGTGGCCGGGCAGCACCCGGGTGGCGTCGTCGAGCACGAGGATCTTCCCGACGATGGAGCCGAGCAGATCCCGTCCGCTGCCGCCGGGCAGATCGGTGCGCCCGACGGTTTGTTTGAACAGGGTGTCCCCGGTGAATGCGACCGCTGCCTCAGCGGGTGTTCCGGGCACCCGGAACACCACCGATCCGCGGGTGTGGCCAGGCGTGTGGTCGACGATCACGCCGAAGCCGGCCAGGTCGAGGATCTGGCCGTCGCGATCGAGGTCGATCACCTGCTTAGGCTCGCGGAATAGCGCTCCGAACGCGATCTGGCCGATCCTGGGCCCGAATCCACGGATCGGGTCGGTGAGCATGAACCGGTCCTCGGGATGGATGAAGACCGGGCATCCGAACGTGTCCGCCACCTTCTGCGCCGACCAGATGTGGTCGATATGGCCGTGGGTGAGCAGCACCCCCGCCGGGGTGAGCCGGTTCTCGTCGAGAATCCGCCGCAGCGGCCCGAACGCGCGCTGGCCGGGGTCGACGATGATCGCGTCCGACCCCGTCCGTGGGGCCAGCACGTAGCAGTTACACGCCAACATGCCAGCCGGGAACCCGGTGAGCAACACGCCGACCAGTCTCCCATCCTGGCCGTCGGCGGGGCGCCGGCCCCGCCGGGCCCGGCGGTTCGGATGGCCCCTGCCCTGCTTTGGCCAGCTGGGGCTGGCACACTCGTCAGCGCGACTGCAGATCTAGCCGAAACACGGAGGACCACCGCGGTGCCCACCAACGCCGAACGGCGCGAAGCCGCCCAGCAGAAACTCGAAAGCCAACTCGCCCGCCGCGAACAGCAGGTCCGGCGCCAGCGCCTGATGACCGTCGTGGGGGCGGTGACGGCCATTGCCGTGGGAGCCGCCGCGATCGCGTTCTTCGTGTTCAAGGGCGACAAGGGCGTCACTAAGCAGGCCGATGGCACGCCCAGTGCCGCGCCGAAGGCCGGGCCGACGGCGTTGGTGCGGGGCGGGCCGGACCAGTTGCCCGCCTTCAAGGCTCCGGCCGACCTCGGCGCGAACTGCCAGTACCCGGCGGCGCAGAAGTCCGCCAAGAAGGTCGAGCCGCCCAAGACCGGCAAGATTCCCACTGATCCGGCTCAGATCAGCGTCAGCATGGCCACCGACAAGGGAAACATCGGCCTGTGGCTGAATAACGCCGAAGCGCCCTGCACCGTGAACAGCTTTGCCAGCCTGGCCCAGAAGGGCTTCTTCGACGGCACGATCTGTCACCGGGAAACCACCGCCGGGAGCCTCGGGGTGCTGCAGTGCGGTGATCCGACCGGAACCGGCCAGGGCGGACCCGGCTACCAGTTCGGCAACGAGTACCCGACCAACCAGTACCCCAAGGGCGATCCGGCCCTGGGCAAGCCGGTGCTGTACCCGCGCGGCACGCTGGCCATGGCCAACGCCGGCCCGGACACCAACGGCAGCCAGTTCTTCCTGGTGTACAAGGATTCCAAGCTGGCGCCGAACTACACCGTGTTCGGCAGCATCGACGAGACCGGGTTGCAGACGCTGGACAAGATCGCCAAGGCCGGCGTGGCCGGCGGCGGCGAGGACGGCAAGCCGGCCGAAGAGGTGACGATCAAGTCGGTCCTGCTGGACTGACGGTCGCGAAACCGGTTGCAGCTCAAGCCATCCCGGCCGCAGTCTCGGCCGGGATGCCGGGGTGCAGCACCGCCACCGGGCAGCTGGCGTAGGCCAGCAACTTCTGACTGACCGAGCCAATGATCAGCCCCGCGAACCCGCCGGAGCCCCGGCTGCCCACCACGAGCAGTTCGGCGCCGACGGCCTCGGAGAGCATCACCTCCGCGGGCCGCCCGGTGCCGGCGACGAAGGACACCGGAACGTCTGGGAACGCCGACGCGGTGACGATCACCGGAGAGTGGAACGCACTGGTGTCCGATCCGGGGGTGGCGTTCTCCGGGTCGATCTCCTCGGTCTCCGGCTCCCCGCGGCTGGGTTCGACGCTCACCGCGACCACTCCGGTACCGATGGCCTGGGCGTGCCGAAAAGCGAAGGCGGCAGCACGGTTTGACGCCGGCGAGCCGTCGTAGCCCAATACGACCTGACCGGGATTTCCGGCAATCCCGTCGGTGTCTTCGAAGGGCGTGCGACTCTCCACATCGGAGTGCACGACCACCACCGGGCATTGCGCGTACGGAGCTACGTGCATGGTGGTCGAGCCAAGAAGAAGACCGCGGAAACCTCCGACGCCGCGTGACCCGAGTACGATCACATCGGCGTTCTCACCGGCGGCCAGCAAAGACTGCACCGGAGCATCGGGCATCTGCAGCGCGCGGATGCGAAGGCCGGGCTGCTGCGAGCGAGCCGCCTCCACCCCCTCGGCCAGGACCCCAGTGGGCTCGCTGACCAGCGTGGGCTTTGCCATGGCATCGGGACGGGCGCAGAGCACGGTCAGCGGAAGGTCGTAGGCCGCCGCGGTATCGGCCGCCCACCGCACCGCGGCGAGGCAGTGCTCCGAACCGTCCGCACCGACCACGACGCCGGTCTCGGCGAGCTCGACTGATTCGGTCATGGCTGATGCCTCCGCTTCGTGAAGTTCTGACATGCAAAGCAAACACCTCAACAGCCTGTCGTGTCAGCGGTACGGTACTGCCCAGCGTCGACAGAGATATTCAAGGATCCGGCGGGGGTGGCATGGCAGAAACGCACGAAGTCCGCCACGCACAAGAGGCCGACCTGAAGAGGAAGGGCCTCTCTGCCAACTCCTTGGGCGTGTTCGGCAGCGTCGTGCTCGGGATCTCCTGCGTCGCGCCGGCGTACACACTGTCGGCGACCATCGGAATCCTGGTCACCCAAGCCGGTTACAAGACCGCGGTGGTCATCATCGCCGGCTTCCTGCCAATGTTCTTCGCCGCCTACGCCTATCGCGAACTCAACAAGGTAGTCCCCGACTGCGGCACGTCGTTCACGTGGACCAGCAAGGCGTTCGGCCCCTATGTCGGGTGGATCGGCGGGTGGGCGGCCATTCTGGCCACCGCGATCGTGCTGTCCAACCTGGCGGGTGTCGCGGTGGAGTTCTTTTATCAACTCCTCGGGGAGCTTCTCCACAACCAACACGTGGGCAGCCTGTGGGAGAACCATGCCGTCAACGTGGCGACCTGTCTGACGTTCCTGGCCCTCGCCACCTGGATCGCCTACCGGGGCATCACCACCACCGAGAAGGTGCAGTTCGGGCTGGTCGGATTCCAGCTGACCATGCTGCTGGTGTTCTCGGTGGTGGCCGTTTACAAGGCCACCTCCGGCGGTGGGTTCAACTGGCGGACCTCGATGGTCGACACACCCGACCTGCCGGCGCCCACCGAGCAACTGGCCAGCCTGTGGTTCAGCCCGGCAGGGTTGACGCTCTCGGCGTTCATCGCGGGGCTGTCCGGGTCGATCTTCGCGTTCTGGGGCTGGGACACCTGCCTGACGGTGAACGAGGAGTCCAAGGGTTCGGAGAAGACGCCCGGACGGGCGGCGCTGCTGACGGTGATCTCCATCCTGCTGACCTATCTGATCGTGTCGATCTCGGCGGTCATGTTCGCCGGCATCGGGACCGAGGGCTACGGCCTGGGCAACGAGAAGATCTCCCACAACGTGTTCGGGGCGCTGGCCGAGCCGGTGCTGGGCAACCCGTGGCACCTTCTGCTTCTCCTGGCGGTGCTGGCCTCCAGTATCGCCAGCCTGATCACCACGTTCCTGCCGTCGTCGCGAACCATGCTCGGCATGGCCACCTACAAGGCGCTTCCGGAGCGTTTCGGCGCGATCCACCCGCGCTACCTGACCCCCTCGTATGCGACAGTCGCCGCGGGCGTATTCGCCGGCGTCTTCTACACGTTGATGATGCTTCTGAGTCAGAACGCGCTGACGGACACCATTTACTCGCTGGGCATCATGATCTGCTTCTACTACAGCTTGACTGCGTTCGCGTGTATCTGGTTCTTCCGGCGCGAACTGTTCTCCAGCGTGTCCAGCTTCATCTTCAAACTGCTATTCCCGCTGCTCGGCGGACTCGGGCTGTTCACCGTGCTGATCGTGACGCTGCACGACAGCGCCTCACCGGAGTACGGCAGTGGCGCAAGCGTTTTCGGCGTCGGCCTGGTTCTGGTGCTCGGGCTGGGACTGATCGTTCTCGGACTAGTGCTGATGCTGATCTGGCGTTCGGTGCAGCCGGCGTTCTTCCGCGGCGAAACCCTGCACAAAGACACCCCCGTCATCGTGGACTGACGCCTGGCCGCGGGCCAACCTGGCGGCACCGGATATAGACCGGGCGGCGCAGGCGGGACCGGTGGGAGCGGGCCAAGTAACCGCAATGGTGCAATTGGCATCCCTGGCTTGCCTGGCGCAAATGGCCGACGCTGCTGAGTTGAAGACCGCCACGATGAACACCACGCAGGCGACGATCCAGACCCACGACAAGACCCGTTGAAGCCGAATTGGTTGGCAACGCCGGTCAGTAGGGATCGCTCCAAAACGGGTATCGGCTCGGGCAGTGCCAAGCAGCGCTGCGGTTCGCTATTCCACAACAAGCTGGTAGTCCCATGATGGCGTCGAGACGTGTCCGACAATCCATGTGGAGGACCCGATGAAGCGCTATTGGGTAGCCGGGCTGTTGGGCGCGCTGTCGGGTGGGCTGATGGTCGCATCGATGGCGCCAGTTGGGTTGTGGCCGTTGGTTTTCGTCGGTCTGGTGCCGATGGTGTACGCCCAGTACCGGCTAGTGCCACTGCGGTGGTGCTGGCTTCCCGTGGCACTGACCGCGATGGTCTTTTCGTTCGGAGCGTATTCGCGCACCGCGATCGGGCACGCGCTGTGGTGGGTGGTGTTCGTCCCGGTAGTGGTGGCGGTGGTCGCCGGTGTGCTGGCAGTGTGAACCGAACGTTGTCCCAGCGGTGGGCATTTCGCGGGTTCGTCCTGCAGATGCCGGTGCTGTGGACCGGCCTGGATGCGTTGCGGCAGAACGTCGCACTGATCCTGGACTCGGGAGTTGCGGTTGTAGGCGCCGCCGGCGGCTATCGGCGCGGTCCGGATCCGAGTGTCTGCTCTGGCTGCGGACTGCCCCGAATCACCGGCGAACTGCACGGTCAACGGCAACCGTCGCGCCCGGTTGATGTCAGGCGATCAGCGCTGAAGACCTGTCCGCGAAAGGCTTTGGCGGGGCCGTCGCCGTAGTAGCCCGGCGTGTCCCAAGTCTGCATCAGCGGCCCGTTCCACGGCGCCGGCTGGCATCCGCTCAATTTGAACACCCCGACACAGGGGTGTACGGCCGACGCGGCCAGTGCAGTGAACACCGCGGCGACCGCAGCGGTCGAGCTGACGAGAATCACAAGTCTCATGTTCAACCTCCCCGACATCCTGGTCACCCAACCGGGCAGCCGTCCCCCGATCGGGCGACGTCAGGCTCATCCGGGCCATCCACCATCAGGCCGACAGCCAGGCCGCCAAGGCGGGACGACAGTGGGGGCGTACGGCCGGAAAGCCGGCCGACGAGAAAGGAAGACCGACATGATCACCGCCACCCCGTCGCACCGCATCACACCATCAGGCCCCATGCCCGCGTTCACATGTCCGGCCTGCCACAGCTTCGATCCGTTCGAAGTCCACGAATGCCTGTCGTGCACAGTGGCCGTCGGCCTGCACCGCGTTCTGCTCAGCGGGATCGGCCTCTTCACGTTGCTTGATCGTGACGCTGCACGCTGCCGCATCGTCTGAATACAGGAGTGGAGCAAGCATTTTCGGCGTACTGACGCACCTGCCGGCAGGTGATCGCCGGTTCACCCGCTGTGGCAGGCTCCGCCCCCACCCTTCGGCGTAGGCGGCGCGTCGATCGACGGATTGCGGTCGAAGAAGCCAGTCGGCTTTAGCCAGAACGACACCGTGTCGACCGACATGATCGGCCATTCCTCCATCCGGGTGAGGTGGTGGATCCCGAACACGTACCAGAGCACGACATCGGTGTTCACCAGCGACGCGTCGTCCTTGATCCACTCGGTCATCCCGGCGTCGGTCTCGGACTGGACCGGGTAAGCGCCGGCCGGCCAGCGCTCGTCCGAACTGTTCTTGGTCACCCACAGGGTGTGGCCGATCACCGGCGCCCGCAGATACTGGGGTGCCAACGGATCCATCATCGGCGGGAAGCACGCTCCGGGGACGAGCTTGTATCCGACATTGGTGCCGTGCTTGTTGACTTTGCTCGGATTGACCACTTTCCAACTCCGCTGGGTCGACCAGTCAAAGTCCCGGGCCGACTCCGCCTCGGAGGTGATCGGCGTCGCCTCGGTCACCAGAGCCAGCCCGTAGGGATTGTCCGCGGACACCGGCGGCGCCACTGAGTCGATCTCCAGCACGGTGTTGTCCTCACCATCGACGTCAAGGTCCAGCCGAGCGACCAGGAAATGCTGATGGAACGGGGCGTAGGTGTTCGTGTCGACGACGGTGCCGTAGGGCGGCGGGGTCGAGCCCACCGGGAAGGGAGTGGTCACCATGATGCCGGTGGCGCGGATCTCGCACTCGATGTTGCCATCCTGATACAGGCGCCAATAGATCAGGTACTCGTAGTTGGCCACGGTCGCATGACAGGAGACCACCATCCGGCGCTGGCGTCGCACCTCGGCCCCCACTTTGGGATCGACGTGCTTCCAGAGAACGGCATTGTCCTCCTCGTGCAGGCATATCGCGTTCTTGATGGTGTAGGGCTCACCACGGGTGTTGGCCAGGGCGGCGTCGAGATAGACGATCTCGCCCAGGCAGTCGCACCCCAACTCCAGCGACGTCGTCATCGCTCCCAGACCCCACTCCCCGATGTCGAACGCGGTCCTGCGGTAGTGGTCGAAAGAGGGATCTCGATAGGGAACCACCATCTCGGCAAGCGACATGCGATATGCGACATCACGTTTGTTGCCGTTGTCGTCGAAGGTCAACTGGTAGATGACCGGGCCTTCCCGGTAGTTGAACCCCAGTCGCATGGTCCAGTTGAGCCATTTCAGTTCCGAGCCGTCGAGGGTGAACGACGGACCCTCGGGCTGGGTGATGTGCAGCGGCTTGACATCGGTTCGTGGCGTGATGCCCCGCACCGAGGGCACGTACTCACAGTCGACCTCGGGCTGGCCGTAGGTGTGGTCGTTGTCGATCTCCAGCAATTCATGGGTGTTCATATCGACGACCAATTGAAGACCGGAGACCGGATGGCCGTAAGGATTGCCCTCCGGTGTCGCCCGGGCCCACAGATCGCACCACCCGAGCCTGCGGTTGGGGTACTTCTCTTTTCGTCGGATCACGGCCCGGGCGAGTTCCACCGAAGCCGGCATCAGAGCCTTGGCGTATGCCCAGGTGTCGATCAAGATCAGGCTCATGTCGGTGTAACCGCGCGCGGCAAGCGCGGCGATCACATCAGGATGCTTGCGCATCGCCTCGTCGATCTCATAGAACTCGTCGAGGGTGAAGTTCGGCTGGACACCGGGAATGCACTCGAAGGAGAGCACCGATTCGCCGATCAGATCGACCGTGGCCTCATAGGTCTTGTTCTCCGTCCGGTCCAGCAGCACCGCGAAGGACGTGCGCGGCACGGCATCGCCCGGATGCCAAGCCTTGACGAAGCTCTTCTCAGGCTCCTTGAGTTCTATTGAGGTGAAACGCCATCCGTCGGCCACCCTGCCCTCGCGCCGGATGATCTCAGCGGTGCGCCGGAGTTCATCAGCCGAGAGCGAGTCCAATGGATGTTCGGCCATCAAGGCCTCCTTGCCCGAGAGTCACCACATCAATTTGGAAGTCGCCGGAGACACGTCGTGAGAGAATTTGGCAACTTTCAAACCAGCAACTCGACTGTCAGGACCTCGGTGATCCCATGGTATCCAGCGCATTCCGGTCCCGGGGACTTAATGGAATCCCGGAGATCCGCACATTCTTCAGGACCAACGAGCAGCCGATCTTCTTCATCGGCCCCACCGCCTTCAACCTGCTGGGCATAGACCGGTGGGTGCGTGGATTCGAGTACATCGTCTACCACGACTCATGGGACTCGTCACATCCGCGGGTGTTTACCCCGACCAGCAAGCCATATGTCGAGTTCACCAGCTCCGAAGAGATCAACAACTACCTGCTGCGCGATCCGGAAGTGCAGAGACATATTGAATCTCGCTGCGCAGCAACAGGATTACGCCCGATGATCGCCATGGTCTTCTTCGACGAGGAGACCGAGCAGATCTGTCGCGAGTTGGACTACAACCTGATCCTGCCGCCGGACTCCCTGCGCCGGTACCTCGATTCCAAGATCGTCACCACCCGGCTCGGCGAGGAGGCCGGCGCGCCGTCCGTTCCCAACGTCCTGGCCCGGGCCGACAACTATCAGGAACTGTCGGAGTTGAGCGAGGCGGCCGGCCTCGGCTCGGATCTCGTGGTGCAAACGCCCTACGGCGACTCAGGCAAGACGACGTTCTTCATCACCAGCGAGGCCGAGTGGTTCCGCGACAGCGAGAACATGATCGGGCAAGACCTCAAGATCATGAAGCGGATCAACAACAGGGCTCTGGCGGTGGAGGCGGTCAACACCGAGCACGGCACCGTCGTCGGTCCGTTCATGACAGACCTCACAGGCTATCCGGAGCTGACTCCCTACCGGGGCGGCTGGTGCGGCAATGACCTTTTCCCCGAAGCCCTTTCAGAAGCACACCGCAACACGGCCATCAGCCATGTGCGGCGCCTCGGTGATCGGCTACGCCAGGAGGGCTACAAGGGGTTCTTCGAAATGGACGTGCTGGTGGACCTCGATTCCGACGAGGTTTACCTCGGTGAGCTCAACCCCAGGATCTCCGGCGCGTCGTCGATGACCAACGTCACCGCGGGCGCGTATGCCGATATCCCGCTGTTCCTGTTCCACTTGCTGGAGTTCATGGACGTCGAATACAAGGTCGACGTCGACGAGATCAACGACCGCTGGCGTGAACTGGCCGCGGTGGACGTGTGGGCCCAGCTGATCATGAAGGAACCCGACGACTCGGTGGAGAGGATTCTTGCCGCGCCGCCGACCGGACGGTACCGGCTGACCGAGGACGGGACACTGAACTTCATCGGGATCACCAACGACTGGCACGACGTCACCCACGAGGACGAGTGCTTCTTCCTGCGGGTATACGGCCCCGGGGATTACCGGTTCAAAGGTGCCGACCTCGGCATCCTGGTCACGAAGGGCCGGATGCAGACCGACGACGGTTTGACCAAGCGGTGCCGCGACTACATCAACGGCATCCGCTCGATGTACGTCAGCGAGCCGCTGCCCAGCCCGCCCGCGGTGTATCCAATCGGCTGGGTGAAGTAACCGGCACTCAGCCGTGGCCGCGTTCGCGGCCCTCGACCACGCCGATCGGCCCCGTCAGTCCATGGTCGTGACCCGGCCCGGCCAGTCCGGCCAGATGCTGCCCGGTCGCGGCGAACGCGCGGATGGTGTCGACCAGATGGGCCGGCGACTGGGCGGCGGGCCACGACGACATCTTGACCGACACCGTTCGGGTCGCCCGATCGACCACCACCATCTGGCCGTGAATTCCCAGGCCCACCTGCAGATCCCCGAAAGGCCCGGGCACATACCAGAACTGGTTGCGGTACCAACCCCCGGTCAGCGTCGACTCCGACGACGAAGCGGCGAACGCACCCCGGATATCGGGGTCGATGGTGCGCGACTGAATAAGCCACCTGCTGGGCACGACCGGCATTCCGGCCACATAGCCGTCATCGAGAAGCATCTGCCCGAACCGGGCGATGTCCCGCGCCGTCGCCGACATCCCGCCGTCGTGAATCGCCGAACCCACTCCGTCACAAGTGATTTCGGCTTCGAACTCGACGCCCATCCGCTGCCAGATCAGCGTGGAGATGAGGTCGGCCATCCGGACTCCGGTGGCCCGTTCACAGATCCAGCCGAGCATGTCGGTGTCGGCCGAGCGGTACACGAAGGGCCCGCCGTGCTGGCTGACCGCTGTCATCGACGCGAGAAACGAGTACATGCCGCCGGCGTATCCGGGGCTCAACCCCGGCCGCCACCCCATGTAGCGCTCCATTACCCGGACCTCGGCCTCCGGATTGGTGTACTCCTCGCGGAACAGCACCCCGGTGCGCATGTCGAGTACGTCGCGCACGCGAGCACCGCTGTATCCCGTACCGGTGACCTCCGGCACGTAGTAGTCGACCAGGTGATTCGGATCGAGTTGTCCCCGGCCGACCAGGATTCCGGCCACACAGCCGACGACCGACTTCGTCACCGACATCAGTAGATGCACCGTGTCGGGGGCCATCCCGCCGAAGTAGCGCTCGTACACCAACACGCCGTCGTGGAGAACGACGACCGCGTCAGTCCAGGTCTCCTCCAAGAGATCGGCGAGGGTCGAAACCCGTTCGTCGGTGCGTTGCGCGGTCACTGCCGCCGGGTCGAGCATGGTGTGCGCGCGGGCCAGTTGGCGAACCGATCCGTGGCCGATCGGGATGCGCTGGGTGGGGATCAGTTCCCGCAGGTGCTGAAACGCCCACCGGTTAAACGGCGGGTCCTGCCAGTTCAGAAGGGTGACACGTAACTCCGGATCGGAGGGGAACCCGGACATCAGTGGCACCTCAGACATGGCGTAGACCCTACCGGTCGGGTGGTTCAGGCAGCGCTGGTCACCCGGTAGACGTCGTACACACCCTCGACATTGCGGACCGCATTGAGCACGTGGCCCAGATGTTTGGGATCGCCCATCTCGAAGGTGAAGCGGCTGACCGCAACCCGGTCATTGGACGTGTGTACCGACGCCGACAGGATGTTGACCTTTTCGTCGGCCAGCACCCGGGTGACGTCGGAGAGCAGACGGTGCCGGTCGAGAGCCTCGACCTGGATGGCCACCAGGAACACCGACGTCGGGGACGGCGCCCATAGCACCTCGATGATGCGCTCGGACTGCTGGCGCAGATCCTCGGCGTTGGTGCAGTCGGTGCGGTGCACACTGACTCCCCCGCCGCGCGTGACGAAGCCCATGATGTTGTCGCCGGGCACCGGGGTGCAGCACTTGGCGAGTTTGGTCAGCGTTCCCGGTGCGCCCGGGACCGCGACGCCGGTGTCCTCGGTGTTGCGCTGACGCACCAGCATGGTGGTCGGGGTGGAGCGCTCGGCGAGTTCGTCTTCGGCGCCATCGGCGCCGCCGAGTTGGGCCAGCAGTCGCTGCACGACGTGCCGGGCCGATACGTGGCCCTCACCGACGGCGGTGTAGAGCGCCGAGACGTCGGTGTAGCGCAATTCCTGGGCCAGCGCGGAGATGGCCTCGCCATTGACGATGCGCTGCAACGGAAGTCCGCCGCGTCGTACCTCGCGGACGATGGCCTCCTTGCCGGCCTCCAGCGCCTCCTCGCGACGCTCCTTGGCGAACCACTGCCGGATCTTCGCCTTCGCCCGTGGCGACACCACGAAGCTCTGCCAGTCCCGCGACGGCCCGGCATTGAGCGCCTTGGAGGTGAAAACCTCCACCACTTCGCCGTTTTCGAGTTTGCGCTCCAGTGCCACGAGCCGCCCGTTGACCCGGGCGCCGATGCAGCGGTGACCCACCTCGGTGTGCACCGCGTAGGCGAAGTCCACCGGTGTGGAACCGGCGGGCAGGGTGATGACATCGCCCTTGGGGGTGAAGACGAAAATCTCCTGGACTGCGAGGTCGTAGCGCAGCGACTCGAGGAACTCGCCGGGGTCGGCGGCTTCCCGCTGCCAGTCCAGAAGCTGACGCATCCACGCCATGTCGTCGATCTCGGTGGACGGGTGCGCGTATGGAACTACGTTGCGGCCCTTGGCTTCTTTGTAGCGCCAGTGCGCGGCGATGCCGTACTCCGCGGTGCGGTGCATATCGCGGGTGCGGATCTGCACTTCCAGCGGCTTGCCCTCCGGTCCGACCACCGTGGTGTGCAGCGACTGGTACACCCCGAACCTGGGCTGGGCGATGTAGTCCTTGAACCGGCCGGGCATCGGCTGCCACAGCGAGTGCACCACACCGACCGCGGCGTAGCAGTCCCGGATCTCGTCGCACAGTATCCGCACGCCGACGAGGTCGTGGATGTCGTCGAAGTCGCGGCCCTTGACGATCATCTTCTGGTAGATCGACCAGTAGTGCTTGGGCCGTCCCTCGACGGCGGCGTTGATCTTCATGGCGCTCAGGGCGGCACCGATGTCGCTGCGCACCTTGGCCAGATAGGTGTCCCGGGATGGGGCCCGGTCGGCAACCAGGCGGACGATTTCGTCGTACCGCTTGGGGTGCAGGATGGCGAAGGACAGGTCCTCCAGTTCCCACTTCACTGTCGCCATGCCGAGCCGATGGGCCAGCGGCGCAATGACTTCCAGCGTCTCCTTGGCTTTGCGGACCTGCTTCTCCGGCGGCAGGAAGCGCATCGTGCGCATGTTGTGCAGACGGTCGGCCACCTTGATTACCAGCACCCGTGGATCGCGGGCCATCGCGATGATCATCTTGCGGATGGTCTCGCCCTCGGCCGCGCTGCCCAGCACTACCTTGTCGAGTTTGGTCACACCGTCGACGAGATGGCCCACCTCCTCGCCGAATTCGGCGGTCAGCGCCTCCAGCGTGTACCCGGTGTCCTCGACGGTGTCGTGCAGCAGCGCGGCTACCAGCGTGGTGGTGTCCATGCCGAGTTCGGCAAGGATGTTGGCCACTGCGAGCGGATGGGTGATGTAGGGATCGCCGGACCGGCGGAACTGGGTGGCGTGGCGCTCCTCGGCCACCTCGTAGGCGCGCTGCAAGAGCGTCAGGTCGGCCTTCGGATAGATCTCGCGATGCACGGCCACCAGCGGTTCGAGCACCGGGTTGATCGCGCTGCGCTGGGCGGTCATCCGCCGCGCGAGGCGCGCCCGCACCCGTCGCGACGCACTGCTGGAGATCTTGGGCGACTCGGGCCGGGATTCCCGGGCCGGCGGTTCGGGGGCCCCGGATTCGGCCGGCTCGGCCAGTTGCGGCACGGTGACGCCACCAAACTCGTCCGCCATGCCCACCTCCCAGTCGGGGTGCCCGTGTTGCGAGGATATCGCGTTCTACAGGGTCTGCAGGGTGCGCACCGCCAGCGGTTTCAGCCGCTCCCTGCCGCCCAGAGCGGCCAACTCCATCATCACAGCCGCTTCGGTCACCACCGCACCGGCCGCGGCGAGCAAGTCGCAGGCCGCGGCCACGGTGCCGCCGGTGGCTAGCACGTCGTCGAGGATGGCGACCCGCCGCCCGGCCAGCGCGATGCCGGCGGCCGGGATCTCCAGCGTCGCCGTGCCGTATTCCAGGGCGTAGCTGCGACTGTGCACCGGGGGCGGCAGCTTGCCGCCTTTGCGGATGGCCAGCACCCCGATGCCCAGCCGCAGGGCGACCGCCCCGCCGAGCAGGAAGCCACGCGCGTCGATTCCGGCGATGAGATCGGCGCCTTCGACCAGCTCCGCCAGCGCGTCGGTGACCGCGGCGAACGCACGGTGGTCGGCCAGCACCGGGGTTAGGTCCCGGAACACCACACCAGGTACGGGAAAGTCGGGGACCACCCGGGTGAGTTCATCGATCACCGCGGTGACATCCCGCCCCGCGCCGTCGCCGTGGCTCACGGCTCCCCTGCCCAATTGTCGCCGCTCGCTGCGCTCACGGCTCCAGGCGCCAACGGTCCATGTTCCATCCGGCGCCCCATTTGGTGGGGTTGGCCTGCACCCCGAACATCTTCTTGGCGGAGATGACGGTCCGCTGCTGGCGGTACAACGGCAGCGTGGGCATTTCCTCCCACAGCATGGGCGCGGCGTCACCGAGCAGACGCGCCTGCTCCTTGGGGTCGGTGGTCACCGCCAGCGCGGCGATGATCCCGTCCACCTGGGGGTTGTTGAAGCCGGACAGGTTATTGCCGTTGCCGGCGTGCAGGATGTAAGCGTCCATCGCGGTCGATCCGGTCGACCCGCTGCCCGACGCTCCCCCAATGCTGGACAGCAGCGCGTCGATCCGGCCGTCGCGCAGGGCTTGGGGGCCGACTCCCTCGGCGGTCACGTCGACCACGGTGATCCCCGCCGCGGCGCACGACTGGGTGATGGCGGCGACAGCCGCGGCCAGCCGGGGATTGGGGCTCTCATATCCCAGCCGCACGGTCAGCATGTCGCCCTGCAGGGCACCGCGGGCGGCGTCGGGGTCGGCCACGTTGTACTGGTCGGCGAGCGGGCCGGTTTCCAGGATGCTGTAGGCGTCGTCGGTGACGGTGTTGATCCGGGTCTGGGCGATCGGCACACCGGCATTGGCGGCGATGGTGTCGCGCGGGATGCAGTGCGCCACCGCCTTGCGGGCCTCGGGCGTGGCCACCGAACCCTTCGCGGCGAAGATCAGCTGCTCGATACCACCGGAGGGGATCTCGCTGCGCTGGTAATCGTCCGGGGCGGTCAGCGTTCCCGACGACCCGGTGGCGATGTCCACCACCTGGAAGCTGCCGTTGTTGATCCGGTCCTGGACGTCGACGCCCCGGGGCCAGACCGTGATCCGCTTGGTGATCGGCTTGGTGCCCCACCACTTGTCGTTGGCGGTGAGCACCACCGCGCCCTCTGGTGTCACCGAGTCGATCTTGAACGGGCCCGACGACGGGAAGCGTTTGAGGTCGAGGTCCGGTTTCAGCTCCCAGATGGAGTTCCACGCGTCGGCGATCCGGCCGACGGCCGCCGGGTCGCCGGACTGCAGGGACGCGGTGACGTCGACGCCGAGTTCGTCGGCGATCACGTGCGACGGCATCAGCGACGTGGCAGTGAACAGCTGGTTGTAATCCGAAATCGCCCGCATCGGAAGGAAATTCACGCGGGCCTTCTTCTGCCCCGGCTGGCATTCGATACCCGCGATGTCGAGATAGCCGGCCTGGCTGGCGCCGTTGAACCCGGGAAACCTTCCAGACAGTGCCGCCCAGGTCAGCACCATGTCGTCACAGGTGACGGGTTTGCCGTCGGAATAGACCGCGCTGTCGGAGATCTGGTAGTCCAGCATCATCGGTTCGCGGCCGGCCACCGTCACGGTGCCGAAGTCGTTGTCCGCGAGAGCTTGTCCGTCGGGGCCGTGCACGCTGAACCCGCCCAGGGTGCGGGCGAAAGCCTGCGGTCCGGCTGACGCCGCGCCGGTCACGGTGTTGGTGTTGTAGGTCTGCAGCACCCCGTCGACGGCGTAGTTGACCGACTCGACGGCCTTGTCCGCGCATCCGCTCAGACCGGCGGAGGCGAGCAGGGTGAGCACGGCGGCCACCGACGTGGCCGCCCGGCGCCTCAGAGCCACCGGCGACCCTACCGTTCGCGTTTGCCGGACGGGCGGCGCGGACGAACCGGCCGCACCGGCGACTCCGTTGCGTCGGACGCCGCGGCGCCGACGCTGGCCTGCGCGGGCACCGTCGCACGCTCGCCCACCACCGTGGTGCCCAGTTCGACCGGCGAGCCGGCAGCCTTGCGACGGTTGAGCACCCGGCGGGTGTGGGTGCGCACCTTCTCGGTGTGCTCCCGCAGCGTGACCAGCAGCGGGGTGGCGAAGAAGATCGACGAGTACGTGCCGACGATGATGCCCACCAGCTGGACAAGGGCGAGGTCCTTCAGCGTTCCCACGCCCAGCAGCCACACCGCCACGACGATCAGCGCCAGCACCGGCATCAGCGAGATGAGGCTGGTGTTGATCGAGCGCATGAAGGTCTGGTTGATCGCCAGGTTGGCCTGTTCGGCGTAGGTGCGACGGGTGGTGTGTTCGAAGCCCTTGGTGTTCTCCTCGACCTTGTCGAACACGATGACGGTGTCGTACAGCGAGAACCCGAGAATCGTGAGCAGGCCGATCACGGTGGCCGGGGTCACCTCAAAGCCGATCAGCGAGTAGATGCCGGCGACGGTGATCATGTCCAGGCCCAGCGACAGCAGCGCTGCGATCGCCATGTATCGCTCGTAGCGCACGGTGATGTAGATCGTCACGAGCACCAGGAACACCACGAGCGCGATGAGCGCCTTCTTGGTGATCTGGCCGCCCCAGGTCTCCGAGACCGCCGAGTCGCTGATCGCCTGCTTGCTCGGTTTGCCGTCGGTGCCCTTGGGCTGGAACTGGTCGAACAGCGCGTTGCGCAGCTGGTTGGTCTGTTCGTTGGTCAGCGTCTCCGACCGGATCTGCACGGTGGCCGAGGCGCCGTTGCCGACGACGACCACCGCCTCCGGGGACTTGCCGATGGTCTTGGCGAAAGTGTCCCCCACCGAGTTGACGTCGGCCGGGCCGCTCACCCCGGTCTGCGGGAACGACACCTTCGTGCCGCCCTGGAAGTCGATGCCGAAGGTGAACCCCTTCAGCGCGATACTCGCCGCGGCCACCGCGACGATCAGGGCGGTGATGGTGAACCACAGCTTGCGCTTGCCGATGACGTCGAACGCGCCGGTACCGGTATAGAGCCGGGTGAAAAAGCCGTGGCGCGGCAGCTGTCCGCCGACCTCGATCGCGTTGCTCTCCAGGTCGGTGACGCCGGACTCCACGTCGGCGATGTCCACGTCGTTGCCCTTGTCGACGAAGTCGACGTCGTTGCCCTTGTCGACGAAGTCGACGTCGTTGCCCTTGTCGGTCATCGGCTATCCCCGTCCCGTTCCGGCCACTGCACGATCCTGTCCGGCCGCGCGGCGCTCGCGAGCGATCTGCTGCACCGCGCCCAGCCCGTTGAACGACGGCTTGGACAGCGTCGGCGACTTCGACGCCAGGTAGACCAGCGGCCAGGTGACCAGGAACACCACCACGACGTCGAGGATGGTGGTCAGGCCTAGGGTGAACGCGAAGCCCTTGACCTGACCGACGGCCAGGAAGTAGAGCACCGCGGCGGCGAGGAAGCTCACCGCGTTGCCGGACAGAATCGTCTTCCGGGCCCGCGCCCAACCGCGCGGCACCGCCGAACGGAACGAACGGCCTTCGCGGATCTCGTCTTTGATGCGCTCGAAGAACACCACGAACGAGTCGGCCGTGGTGCCGATGCCGATGATCAGACCGGCGATGCCGGCAAGGTCGAGGGTGTAGTTGATGTACCTACCCAGCAGCACCAGGATCCCGTAGACCATGGCGCCGGAGGCCACCAGCGACAGCGCGGTGAGCACGCCGAGCGCCCGGTAGTACATCAGCGAGTACAGCAACACCATCGCCAGGCCGATTGCGCCGGCGATCAGGCCGGCCTTCAGTGACGTCAATCCCAGTGTGGGAGAGACGGTCTCGGCCTCCGATGACACGAAGGACAACGGCAGCGAGCCGTACTTCAGCACATTGGCCAGCGTCTTGGCGGAGTCGGCGGTGAACGGCGGATCGCCACCGGAGATCTGGGTGCGTCCGCCGGGGATGGCCTCGCGGATCTGCGGGGCGCTGACCACCTGGGAGTCCAGCGTGAAGGCGGTCTGGACGCCGATGTTGGAGGCGGTGAAGTCGGCCCAGGTCTTGGCGGCCTCCTCCTTGAACTCCAGATCGACGACATAGGCGCTGCTCTGGTCCATCCCGGAAGTGGCCGATTTGATCTGGTCACCACTGATGATCGACTTATCCAGCACGTAGACGAACTTCTTGTCCTGCGAGCAGGTCACCAGCGGCAGGTTCGGGTCGTCGTTGCCGGCCAGAACGTCGTCCTGGTCGCAACGGCCGGCCATGTAGAGCACCGCGACGCGCATGACGCCCTGATTGGTGCTCTGCCGCACGTTCTTCTCATCCTGGATCCGCTTGGCCAGGGTCTGGTTCTTGTCCGGCGGGGGCGGCGGAACGGGCTGACCGGGCGGCGGCGCCGGTGACTCCGACGGCGCCGGCGAATCGGACGGTGAGGGTTCCGGAGACGGAGTGGGCTCCTGCGGGAACGGACGCGGCTGCGGCGCCGGGGCGGGCTCGGCGCCGGGCGGCGGGGGCGGCGGCGGTGCACCGGGCGGCGGCGGGGGCCCACCGGGGCCACCCGGCCCACCGGGAGGTCCACCTGGAGGAGCCTTCAGCGAGTCCTTGATGGCCTGCACCGGAATGGGCTGGCCGATCACCGGCCGGATGAACAGCCGCGCGGTCTGGCCGAGGCTGCGAGCGTCGCTGCCGTCGGCGCCGGGGACGGTGATGACCAGGTTGTCGCCGTCGATCACCACCTCCGAACCCGACACACCGAGCCCGTTCACGCGGGCGCCGATGATCTGCTGCGCCTGGTTGAGCGCATCGCGGGTGGGCTTGGAGCCGTCCGGGGTACGGGCGGTCAGGGTGACCCGGGTACCGCCCTGCAGGTCGATGCCGAGCTTCGGTTTCGCCTGCTTGTTCCCGGTGAGGAATACCAGCAGGTAGACGCCGACGAGCAGGGAAAGAAACAGCGCCAGATAGCGGTAGGGGTGCACCGGCGCCGGTGACGATGCCACGTGTCGATTCTCCTCGATGTATGCCGCGATCCGCATGCGCGGACGTCATCGCTTCCCGCAAAGAGTACGGGTAGCGCCTGTGGGGCCTTGCTTGTGGTTGGGCGCTTGTCGTTAGTCTCCGCGCAGGCGGTCGGCGTCGCTGTCGGTCAATTCGACCGCCCGGCTCTCCACGTCGGCCGTCTCCGGATCGACGCGGTCGCGGATCGCCAGCTTCATCCATCGGGTGACGACGCCAGGCGCGATCTCCAGGTCCACGTGGTCATCGGTGATGCCGGCGATGGTGCCCTGCAATCCGGACGTGGTGTTCACCCGGTCCCCCACCCGCAGCGAGTCCTGCAGGTCGATCGTGGCCTGCATGGCCTTCCGCTGCCGCCGGGATGCGAAGAACATAAAGGCGCCCATGATGATGATGAGGGGCAAGAAGCTCACAAGTTCCATGGCAGCGAGTGTCTTTCGTGTCGTCAGAGTCCGGGTGTTTCCCCAGCGGGCCCGCCGAACGGGCACCGCGGCTGTCCAGTCTGCCATTTACTTCGTCGGCGGGTCAGCAGGCATCGGTGCGGCGGGGACGACAATGACGCCCATGGACCTGATCGAGACCCTGCGCAGCACCGGCGCGGTGCGTGAGTTCACCGGCGAGCCGGTCCCCGACGACGTAGTGGCGCGGGTGCTCGGCACCGCCCGGTTCGCTCCCAGCGGCGGCAATGCGCAGGCCTGGCACGTCGTGCTGGTGAGGTCGGCGGACCTGCGAACGCGGCTGCGCGACCTCTACCTGCCGGGCTGGCGTGACTACCTGGCGATGAGTGCCGCGGGGCTGCGCCCCTGGGCACCCACCAACGACCCCGCCGCCGAGGAGGCGGCGCTGGCAGCCGCCCCGGCGGAGGTGCTCGCCGCGGCCGGGCAGGGGTTCGCGGCCCAGCTGGACCGCTGCCCGGTGCTGCTGGTGGTGTTCGCCGATCTCGCCGCACTGGCCGCAGTGGATCGCGACGCCGACCGTTTATCCTTCGCCGGCGGTGCATCGGTCTACCCGTTCGTCTGGAGCCTCCTGCTGGCCGCGCGCGCCGAGGGGCTGGGCGGAGTCCTGACCACCATGGCGATCCGGCAGGAGGACGCGGTGAAACGTCTCCTCGGCGCGCCGGATCAGTGGGCGGTGGCCGCAGTGGTGGCGCTGGGCCATCCGGTGCGGTCCGCACGGCGGCTGCGCCGACAGCCGGTGTCGACCTTCGCCACGGTGGACTCGGTACAGGGGTCGCCGCTGCCCGACATTCCACCGGAATCGTCGTAATCGGTTGGCCCTTCTGAGCAATCGGTGTGACAGTGCCCTGACGCTGCGGGTTTTCAGTTGCGCGACGTGCCCATCGGACTAGGCTCGTCTCACCACTTCGACCCGCGCGATGCGCCGTGCAGGAGACCACCGTGACCACAGTCGAACAGTCCCTTGAACAGAGCCGCCACATCGCCACCGCGATCCCCGGTCCGATCTCGGCCGAACTGACCAAACGCAGAGTCGCAGCAGTGGCCAAGGGCGTCGGCTCCACCATGCCGGTGTTCGCCGCCCGAGCCGATGGCGGCATTGTCGAGGACGTCGACGGCAACCGCTTCATCGACCTCGGTTCGGGCATCGCGGTCACCACGATCGGAAACGCCTCGCCGCGGGTGGTCGACGCGGTCCGCGAGCAGGTCGCCGATTTCACCCACACGTGCTTCATGGTGACGCCCTACGAGAGCTACGTCGCGGTCGCCGAGCACCTCAACCGGCTGACTCCGGGTTCCTTCGAGAAGCGCACCGCGCTGTTCAACTCAGGCGCCGAGGCGGTGGAGAACGCGGTGAAGATCGCCCGCCTCTACACCGGCCGCACCGCGGTGGTGGCTTTCGACCACGCGTATCACGGCCGGACCAACCTGACCATGGGCCTGACCGCGAAGTCGATGCCCTACAAGAGCGGCATGGGCCCGTTCGCCCCGGAGATCTACCGGGCCCCGATGTCCTATCCCTACCGCGACGGCCTGATCGATAAGGAATGGGCCGTCAACGGTGAATTGGCCGCCGAACGGGCGCTGACCGTGATCGACAAGCAGATCGGTGCGTCCAACCTGGCGGCGGTGATCATCGAACCGGTCCAGGGCGAGGGTGGATTCATCGTTCCCGCACCGGGTTTCCTGCCGGCGCTGCGGGCCTGGTGCAGCGCCAACGACGTGGTGTTCATCGCCGATGAGGTGCAGAGCGGGTTCGCCCGCACGGGCGCGATGTTCGCCTGTGAGGACGAGGGCATCGAACCGGATCTGATCATCACCGCCAAGGGCATCGCCGATGGACTTCCGCTGTCTGGGGTCACCGGGCGCGCGGAGATCATGGACTCCACCCACGTCGGCGCGGTGGGCGGCACCTACGGCGGCAACCCGTTGGCCTGCGCGGCGGCACTGGCGACGATCGAGACCATCGAGCTCGACGGCCTGCTGGACCGCGCCAAAGAGATCGAGCGCCTGATGAAGGACCGGCTCGGCCGGATGCAGGCCGACGACGACCGGATCGGCGATGTGCGCGGCCGTGGCGCGATGATCGCCGTCGAGTTGGTGAAATCCGGTAGCGCAGAACCGGATCCGGATCTCACCAAGGCGCTGTGCACGGCCGCGCACGCCCAAGGGGTCATCGTGCTGAGTTGCGGAACGTTCGGCAACGTCCTGCGTTTCCTGCCCCCGTTGACCATCAGTGACGACCTGCTAATCGAGGGCCTCGACGTCCTGGCCGGGATCCTCGCCGACACCCCCAAGTAAGGAGCGGCCGACCTCAGTGCGGGACCGGGTGATGACGGTTGCCGCCGAAGATGCCGCGCCGTCGCGGCGGTTCCTGCGCTGCGACCGGAACCCGTTCGTGCGCAATGGTTTCGCGTTCGACCGGTCGGTACCTGTCCACGGAGGCCCGGGCGTAGCGGATGTCGCGCACGCTGCGCACCGACAGCCGGCCGAGCCCCATCGCGGCGAGGGTGGCTAACGGCGCTTAGATCAGCCCGACCACCAGCAGCACGACGGCAATGAGCGGGAAGGCACCCTGTATGACGGCCGCCCGGGCTTTGTCCGGCGACGAAGCGATCAACACCAGCGCCGCGGCCAGCATGGAACCGGCGCCGGCGAATATCAGAGCCGCACCGACGCTTCGGTGCCCGGCGGCGACCATCGCGATCCCGACCGCGCTGACGACGGCCAGGAACAGGTTGTAGAAGCCCTGGTTGAAGGCCAGCATCTTCGTGGTCTGCGCCTCATCGGCGGTGGTACCGAAGACCGTGCGGGTGCGCGGGACGGTCCACCGGAAGGACTCCAGCACGAAGATGTAGACATGCAGCAACGCGGCAAGTCCGGCGAAAACCAATGCTGCAGCGATCATTCGGCACTCCGCGGTGATAGATGGTCACGCGATCATAGATCCCGGTCAAACAGAGCGGGTTGCCCCAGTCCGCCCGCCCCTGGCGGCGGCTTCATGCCCAGGTGTGTCCACGCCAGCGGCGTGGCTACCCGGCCGCGCGGTGTTCGCGCGATCATCCCGGCGCGCACCAGGAACGGCTCGCACACCTCCTCTACGGTCGCGGCCTCCTCTCCCACGGCCACCGCCAGCGTCGAGACTCCTACCGGTCCGCCGCCGAAGCTGCGCGTCAGCGCCGACAGCACCGCCCGGTCGAGACGGTCCAGGCCGAGTTCGTCGACGTCGTAAATGGCCAGGGCGGCCTTGGCGACATCCCGGGTGATCACACCGTCTGCCCGCACCTCGGCGTAGTCGCGCACCCGGCGCAGCAGACGGTTGGCGATCCGCGGGGTGCCGCGGGAGCGACGGGCTATCTCCGCCCCGGCTTCGGCCCCCAATTCGATGCCCAGGATGCCCGCCGAGCGGTGCAGCACCATTTCCAGTTCGACCGGCTCGTAGAAGTCCATATGCGCGGTGAAGCCGAACCGGTCACGCAGCGGCCCGGTCAGCGCACCGGAGCGGGTGGTGGCACCGACCAGGGTGAAGGGGGCCACGTCCAGTGGAATCGACGTCGCCCCAGGGCCTTTGCCGACGATGACGTCGACGCGGAAGTCCTCCATCGCCAGGTACAGCATCTCTTCGGCGGGCCGGGCGATGCGGTGGATCTCGTCGATGAACAGCACGTCGCCCTCGACGAGGTTGGACAGCATCGCGGCCAGATCCCCGGCGCGTTCCAGCGCCGGACCGGAGGTGACCCGCAGCGAGGTGCCGAGTTCGGCGGCGATGATCATCGCGAGCGATGTCTTGCCCAGACCGGGCGGTCCAGACAGCAGGATGTGATCCGGTGTGCCGCCGCGGTTCTTGGCCCCCTCGAGCACCAGCTGCAACTGCTCGCGCACCCGCGGCTGGCCGATGAACTCTCCCAGCGAGCGGGGACGCAGGCTGGCGTCGACATCGCCTTCGCCCACGGTCAGCGCGGCCGAGACCTCCCGTTCGGGGGCTTCGTCCCCGTCCTCGAAACGGCCCACGACTTACTTCTTCCCCAGCATCGACAGCGCCGCACGCAGCGCGCTGGACGTGCTGGCCTCCGGATCGGCGGCCAGCACCGTGTCGCAGGCGTCCTCGGCCTGTTTCACCGGGAAGCCCAGGCCCACAAGGGCTTCCACGACCGGCATCCGCACCGCGTGGCCAGTGGCCGGTGCGGCGCCCGCCCCCCCGGGCGGCGCGGCGATCTTGTCGCGCAACTCCAGAACCATGCGCTCCGCGCCACGTTTGCCGATGCCCGGCACCCGGGTCAGGGCGGCGACGTCGCCCTCGGACAGCGCCCGGCGCAGTGCGGCGGCGTCGTAGACCGCCAAGGTGGCCAGGGCGATCTTCGGGCCGACCCCGGAGACTCCGAGCAGGGTGGAGAACAGATCGCGGGCCTCGCCGTCGGCGAATCCGTAGAGCGTCTGGGAGTCTTCCCGGACGATCATCGCGGTGACCAGGCGCGTCTCGGCGCCGCGCCGCAGGGTGGCCAGCGTCGACGGGGTGGCCATCACCTTGTAGCCCACCCCGGCCGCCTCGATGACGGCGTGGTCGAGGGCGATCTCGACCACCTCCCCGCGCACCGACGCGATCATGTCGCGCTCCGCGACATCGGACCGGGCCGAACCGATTTCAGTCGCGCGGCGTACGCCCGACGCTGTTGCTCGGCCATCGCCTGCGCTGCGGCCATCCGGGCGATCATCGGCGCGCGCCAGCAGTGGCAGATCGCCAGCGCCAGCGCGTCGGCGGCGTCGGCGGGCGTGGGCTTCTGTTGTAGCTGAAGGATTTTCGTCACCATCGCGGTAACTTGGGCTTTGTCGGCCCGGCCGTTGCCGGTGACGGCGGCCTTCACCTCGCTGGGGGTATGGAAATGCACGTCGATATCCCGGCGCGCCGCCGCCAGTGCGATCACCCCGCCGGCCTGGGCGGTGCCCATCGCAGTGTTGGCATTGGCGTTGGAGAAGACCCGTTCGATAGCGATCACGTCGGGCAAGTGGGTGTCCATCCAGCGCTCCACTTCGTCACTGATCGCCAGCAGACGCTTGGCCAGCGGGTCCTGGGACGGGGTGCGCACGACGTCGACGTCCAGGGCGATGACCTGGCGGGCACTGCGGCTCTCGATCACCGACAGACCGCAGCGGGTCAACCCGGGGTCGACGCCCATCACCCGCACGAGCACACCTTTCGCCTACGAACAGCTGTTCGATAGCGTAGCGGGGCGCCCCGACGAATCCCTCCAGGGACACGCCCGTTCCTCCCCCTGCGAGCGCGTGCGTCGAACTGCCGAACACCGCGAGGTCGGCGTGAACTAGTGGATCGTCGCCCCCGGGGGCAGTTCGGGACCGCCCTCGGCGCGGACGCCCTCAAGAATGCGGGGCGATCCGCTGACGCGACGCCGACCACCCCGCGACCTGCTCGCGTCGCACCTCTTTGCCCGCGCGGCGCACCACCAAGATCCACGGCACTCCGAGGACGCGAGCCAGCAGCCAGAACGGCCAAATCACCACCAGCGGAGTCATCAGAACCATGCCGATGACGAACAGTCCGCCCCATTCAGGTAGGTCCAGGAGCCACGTGCCGAACGGCCACCACACCCGGCGAACGGTCCAGCGGACATCGGTGGCGTCCCGTACCGAGGGCATGTCAGTCCTCGTCGAGTAGGGCAGCGACGTCGTCGGGAATGTCGATGTTGGTGTAGACGTCCTGGACGTCGTCGCAGTCCTCCAGCACGTCGACGAGCTTGAGGACCTTGCGCGCGGCCTCCAGGTCCACCGGCACGGTGACCGAAGGCTGGAAGCTTGCTTCGGCAGAGTCGTACTCGATACCGGCATCCTGCAGGGCGCTGCGCACCGCCACCAGGTCGGTGGGCTCGCAGATGATCTCCCAGCTGTCGTCGAGGTCGTTGACCTCCTCGGCGCCGGCTTCCAGCACCGCGAGCAGCACGTCGTCCTCACTCAGCCCGTTCTTCTCCAGAGTGATGACACCCTTGCGGGCGAACAGATAGGCGACTGAGCCAGGGTCGGCCATGTTGCCGCCGTTGCGGGTCATCGCGACCCGGACCTCTCCCGCCGCCCGGTTGCGGTTGTCGGTCAGGCACTCGATCAGCACGGCGACGCCGTTGGGTCCGTAGCCCTCGTAGGTGATGTTCTGCCAGTCCGCCCCGCCGGCCTCTTCACCGGCGCCGCGCTTGCGAGCGCGCTCGATGTTGTCGTTGGGCACCGACGACTTCTTGGCCTTGGCGATGGCATCCCAGAGCGTCGGGTTGCCATCCGGGTCACCGCCACCGGTGCGTGCCGCGACCTCGATGTTCTTGATCAGCCTGGCGAACAGCTTGCCGCGCTTGGCGTCGACCACGGCCTTCTTGTGCTTGGTGGTAGCCCACTTGGAATGGCCGCTCATGCGTCTCCTGCTCCTGGTCAGAACCGATTCGTGCGGCACGAGTCTACTGCGGCGGTGCGTTCGCGTTGCAGGATGGTGATCTCCGAGACGAACGGGTGAACCGCGGTGCTATGCGCGTCCGGTGACGATGTCGACGAACAATTTGTGCACCCGGCGGTCGCCGGTGATCTCGGGATGGAACGCCGTGGCGAGCACCAGGCCCTGCCGGACGGCGACGATGTGGTCTCCGGCCTGGGCCAGCACCTCCACCGCCGGCCCGACCCGCTCGACCCACGGCGCGCGGATGAACACCGCACGGACCGGACCGTCGAGTCCCCGGAACTCCAGATCGCCTTCGAACGAGTCCACCTGGCGGCCGAAAGCGTTGCGGCGCACCGTCATATCGATAGCGCCAAGCGGGGACGCCTCCCGGCCGGGTTCGCCGGCGTCGAGGATCTCGCTGGCGAGCAGGATCATGCCCGCGCACGATCCGTAGGCCGGCATCCCGTCGGCGAGTCGCCGGCGCAGCGGTTCGAGCAGACCGAATTCGCGCAGCAGCAGGCTGATGGCGGTGGACTCCCCGCCGGGGATTACCAGGGCGTCGACCGCGTCGAGTTCGGCCAGGCGTCGCACGGTCGACGTCTGCGCACCGGCCTCCTGCAGGGCGGCCAGGTGTTCGCGGGCGTCGCCCTGTAGTGCGAGCACACCGATTTTCACAGCGCTCATGACCCCGAGCCCGGGGTGTACCCGCGCTTGTAGCGGGTCAGCCCCTCCTGCACGACGGCAGCGACCATGTCGCCACGCTGGTTGTAGATCTGGCCCTGGGTCAGCGCCCGCCCGCCGATCGCGGAAGGCGAATTCTGGTCGTAGAGCAGCCATTCGTCGGTGCGGAATGGCCGCATGAACCACATCGCGTGGTCCAGTGAGGCGACAGCCAGATGCGGGCGCTCCTCCGGGTGGGTGACCTGGGCCGAGCCGAGCAGGGTGATGTCGCTCATGTAGGCCAGCGCGCAGATGTGCAGCAGCGGGTCATCGGGCAGCGGATCCCGGTGTCTGAACCACACCTGCTGCTGGGATGCCTGGCCGGGAAGCGCGGTCACGAGTTCGCGGGGCACCCGGCGGATGTCCCATTCGGCGAACTGGGCGATGCCGCCGGTACCGAACGGGCTTCCGCCGGAATTGGAATCGTCCAGATCGTCGGGCGCCACGGCGGCAGGCATCTGGTCCTGATGCTCGATGCCGTCCTGAGCGGTCTGGAATGACGCGCCCATCGAGAAGATCACTTCGCCGTTCTGGACGGCGTTGACCCGGCGGGTGCAGAAGGAGCTGCCGTCGCGCGGCCTGTCGACGAGATAGACCGCCGGTTTGGTGCCGTCACCGGGGCGCAGGAAGTAGCCGTGCAGCGAGTGCACCTGATATCTGGGGTCGACGGTGCGGACCGCGGAGACCAGTGCCTGACCGGCGATATGTCCGCCGAATGTCCTTGAGAGGAAACCTGATTCGGGGTTGTACACGCCGCCGCGGTAGATATTGACCTCAAGTTGTTCGAGGTCGAGAATCTGCTCGATCGCCATCTAGGTTGTGGCGCGCTTACCAGCCGCGCGTCGCCAGTCGGTGCGGTTGGGGGATGTCGTCGACGTTGATACCCACCATCGCCTCCCCCAACCCGCGGGAGATCCTGGCCAGCGCGTCGGGATCGTCATAGAACGTCGTCGCCTTCACGATCGCCGCCGCCCGCTGCTCGGGATCCCCGGACTTAAAGATCCCCGAACCCACGAACACCCCCTCAGCACCGAGCTGCATCATCATCGCCGCATCCGCCGGCGTCGCGATCCCCCCGGCGGTGAACAACGTCACCGGCAGCTTGCCCGCCCGCGCCACCTCCACCACCAGGTCATAGGGCGCCTGAAGTTCCTTGGCCGCGACGAACAACTCGTCCTCGCTCAACGAGGTCAACCGACGGATCTCCCCGCCGATGGTGCGCATGTGGGTGGTCGCGTTGGACACGTCCCCGGTGCCGGCCTCACCCTTGGAGCGGATCATCGCCGCCCCCTCGGTGATGCGCCGCAACGCCTCCCCGAGGTTGGTCGCACCGCACACGAACGGGACGGCGAACTTCCACTTGTCGATGTGATGGGTGTAGTCCGCCGGGGTCAGCACCTCCGACTCGTCGACGTAGTCGACGCCCAGGGCCTGCAGGATCTGCGCCTCCACGAAGTGCCCGATCCGCGCCTTGGCCATCACCGGGATCGACACGGCCGAGATGATGCCGTCGATCAGGTCCGGATCGCTCATCCGCGACACCCCGCCCTGGGCGCGGATATCGGCGGGCACCCGCTCCAGCGCCATCACCGCCACCGCGCCGGCGGCCTCGGCGATTCGCGCCTGCTCCGGGGTGACGACGTCCATGATGACGCCACCCTTGAGCATCTCAGCCATGCCGCGCTTCACCCGGGCGGTGCCGGTCTGCGGGGCCGACGAGCCGTTGGTCGCTGCGGTAGTCATTCCGTGCTCCTCCGATCGGTGCGGCCTCTCAGTCTAGAGTGCCAATCCGCGCCGCCGATCCCGGCGGCGTCAGCGGATGGGACGCGGATCCGGCGGGGGTGCCGCCGCGGACGCCAACGCGTGCGCCTCGGTCAACAGGGCGGCCAGTTGCAGCGGGTACACCTGCTGGCCGGATGCCACCAGGGCGTCGATGGCTTCCGCGTCACACCAGCGGTGGCCGTGAATGTAGCGCCGTTCCAAGGCGGTGCGCCCGGCCGGCGACGGCTCGAAGCGGCCCGTGCGGAGCACGAAGTAGAACTCCTCGCTGGCCATGACGGCGCCGTTGAAGTGGATGATCGACTCCCGCCGCCAGACCGGCCCGAACATCCGGTCGGCGTCGGCCCGAAACCCGGTCTCCTCCGCCAGTTCCCGAACGGCCGTCGCCGCCAGCGACTCCCCCGGCCGGGCACGGCCGCCCACGGTGAACCACCACCGGGGTGCGGTGCAGTCGGTGACGGCGGGGTCCGATCCGCATAGCAGCAGTACGGCTCCGTCGTCGTCGAGCAGCACCAACCGCGCCGAGGTGCGGAGCCGGGGCGTCATCGAAAGTTCACCGATTCCTTGACCGTTCAGCGTTGCGCGGGTTCGGCGATCTCGAAATACGTTGGGAGGGCGGCGTGTCCCCCCAGCCTCAACCACCGGACGGGGCGCCGCTCGCGCAAGGCCAGGGTGTCGCGGACGGCGTCGTTATGGAACCGCCGGGCCAGCAGCACCCGCGACTCGGCTTCGCCGAGTTCGGTCATCAACGCCGCCGGAACGACGTCGGGGTCCAGCGTCGTCAGCGCGGTGGACAACTCGTTCTCGCAGCCTTCCCGAGCCGCCCGCGGCGCCCGTTCGGCAGCGTCGGCCAGAGCCGTCAGCCGGCGGCCCTCCGGACTCACGCCGTAGGCGTCGGCGACGATGGCCCGCGTCACGACGGAGCGGCGGGCCAGCGCCGCGTCGAGTGCCTGCCAGGACAGGTCATAGCGGACGTGCAGACGGTCCAGCCGGTTGGCGGTGCGAAACGCCCACACCGCCATGCCTAGCAGGACGAGCACCAGTGCGCCGACGCCGATCCACAGCAGCAGCGTGGTCATGAGTCGGCGGGCCCGGCGCCGGTGGCGGTGGCCTCCCGCGCGGCGGCGGTGCGCGTGGTCCCGGCGACGGTGACCTTCACGCCGGCGACGGCGACGGTCTCGTAGACGCGCATGATCTCGTCGGCGACCACCGACCAGTCGTACTGGTGCACCGCGGCGGTGGCCGCCTCGACGTAGCGGGCGCGCAGCGCGGCGTCGCCGAGCACGGCGATCAACGCCTCGGCGAGCCCCTCGGAGTCCTCGACCTCCACCAGTCGGCCGGCGTTTCCGTCGTCGAGCACCCGGCGGAACGCGTCGAGGTTGCTGGCCACCACG
Source organism: uncultured Mycobacterium sp. (assembly GCA_964629725.1). Classification (GTDB taxonomy): domain Bacteria; phylum Actinomycetota; class Actinomycetes; order Mycobacteriales; family Mycobacteriaceae; genus Mycobacterium. Next base: position 8,316 of record CAZVST010000035.1, on the reverse strand, counting down.
GCGGTTCCGGCCGCCATCGCCTCGACGAGCACGATGCCGAAGCTCTCTCCGCCGGTGTTCGGCGCGCAGTACGCGTCGGCGCTGCGCAGCGCCGAGGCCTTCTCGGCGTCGTCGACCGCCCCGAGGAACCGCAGGTGCCCGGCCAGCTCACCGGCCTCCTCGCGCAGTTCGTCCTCGTCGCCGCGGCCGACGATGAGGATCTCGATGTCGGGAAAGTGTTGCGCCAGTGCGGGTAAGGCCCCCAGCAGGAGGGCCATGCCCTTGCGCGGCTCGTCGAACCGGCCGAGGAACAGCACGGTCTTTCCGGGCCTCGGATAGCCCGGCAGCGGCGGCGCCGTAGCGAACGAGGCGACGTCGACCCCGTTGGGGATCTGCACGGCGTCGGAACCCAGGGCCTCCATCTGCCAGCGCCGGGCCAGGTCCGACACCGCGATGCGGCCGACGATCTTCTCGTTCCAGGGCCGCAGGATGCCCTGAAAGAAGCTGAGCGCGAACGACTTTGTGGTGGAGGTGTGGAACGTTGCGACGATCGGCCCTTCGGCGACCATCAGGGCCAGCACCGACAGGCTTGGCGCATTGGGCTCGTGCAGATGCAGAACGTCGAATTCGCCTGCGGCGATCCACTTTTTGACAAGCCGATGGGTGGCCGGGCCGAACCTCAGTCGCGCGACCGAGCCGTTGTAGGGGATCGGCACCGCCTTGCCGCCAGAGACCACGTAGTCGGGCAGCTTCACGTGTGGCGAGGCCGGCGCCAGCACGCTGACGTCATGGCCGCGCTCCCGCATCACCTCGGCCAGTTGCAGCACGTGCGCCTGCACCCCGCCGTGGACGTCGAAGGAGTACGGGCACACCATGCCGATGCGCATCAGCGGGTGTCTTCTTCAAGGCGAGCTCTGCGCCGTTCGGATAGGTCGGCCAGCCACAACGGTTGAAGCATGTGCCAGTCCTGGGGGTGCGCGGCGATGTTCACCGCGAACCGATCGGCCAGTGCCTGCGTGATGACGCCGACATCGCCGGAACTGGTGTCCAGGGCGTCGTCGATCTGGACGACGCAGTCCTCTCCGTCGTAGTAGACGTGCGCCGGGTGCAGTGGCGCGCCGGTCTCGATGGCCAACTTCGCCGGGCCGGCCGGCAGCCGGGTGAGTTCGCCGAAGAACTGCACCGGAACCCCGGAACGGGACAGATCACGGTCGGCCATCAGGCAGACGAAGACGTTCTGCCGCAACCGTTCTTCGAGCACCTCCATCGGCGGCCGGGCGCCGCCGGTGGTCGGCAGCACCTCGAATCCGAGGCTCTCCCGGAACTCCACGAAACGGTCGTAGAGCGACTCGGGCTTGAGTCGTTCGGCGACCGTCGCGAACGTCCCGTATTGCTGGGCCAACCACACTCCGGCCATATCCCAGTTGCCGCTGTGCGGCAGTGCCATCACCGCGCCGCGCCCCGCCCGGTGCGCCGCCGCGAAATGCTCGGCGCCGATGAACACCATGTCCAGCCGCGCAGCGACGGCGCCCAGATCCATCGAGGGCAGCCGGAACGCCTCCCGCCAATACCGCGCATAGGACTCCAGCGCCGCGCGCATCAGGGAATCCGGCACCTCGGCGGGCGTGGTGCCGATGACCCGCGCCAGGTTCTTGCGCAACTGTTCCGGGCCGCCGCCACGCGCCGCGTACCGCGCCCCGGCGTCGAAGAGGTTGCGGGCCAAGCCCTCGGGCATGGCCCGCACCAGGCGCCACCCGGCGGCGTAGCCCGCGTCGGAGATGTTCTCCCCGGACGGGATCAGCCGGCGTCGGGCCGTCCGCAACGCCCCCGGACCGACGCTCACGACTCGGCACTCCCGCCCTGGTCGGTGTCGGCCCGAGGAATTGCAATCGGGTCCATGGCTGACGGCGACCTGCGCACCGAGTGCATCCGCTGGCCGACGGTGATCAGGCTGGCCACCGCCAGCACCCACATCGCCACGTGCAACACCATCGGCATCGGGAATCCCGGCAGGTCGGAGACCCCCGCACCGCCCAGGGCGATCACCAGCCGTTCGGGGCGCTCAATGAGCCCGCCGCTGGCGTCCAGTCCGCTGGCCTCCGCGCGGGCCTTGATGTAGGAGATCACCTGCGAGGTCACCAAGCAGATCATGATGGCGACAGCCAGCGAGGAGCTGTGCAGGCTGAATATTGCCCACCAGAGCAGCCCGCAGAACACCGCGCCGTCGCTGATCCGGTCGCAGGTGGCGTCGAGCACCGCGCCGAACCGGGTGCCGCCGCCGCGTTCCCGGGCCATCGCCCCGTCGAGCATGTCGGCCAGCACGAAGAACCAGATCACCAGCCAGCCGATGAACAGATGCCCGGCCGGATACAGCGTCAGTGCGGCCAGCACCGAACCCGCCGTGCCGATGATCGTCACACTGTCGGGCGTCAGGCCCATCTTCAGCGCACCCCGGGCGATCGGCCCGCTGAGCTTCGCGTACGCGGCCCGGGTCATCAGGTAGAAGTCGCTCATGAGCGGCCGGCCCATTCGGCGGCCAGCAGCGCCCTGGTGTCGCGCAGCAGCTGCGGAACCACCTTGGTCTGCCCGACCACCGTGATGAAGTTGGCGTCACCCGACCAGCGGGGCACCACATGCATGTGCAGATGCTCGGCAAGTGACCCGCCGGCGGACTTGCCGAGGTTGAGGCCGACGTTGAAGCCGTCCGGGCGGGAGACCGACTTGATCACGCGAATCGCCTTCTGGGTGAACGCGATGAGCTCCGCGCTCTCGGCCTCGGTCAGATCCTCCAGTTCCGAAACCCGCCGGTAGGGCACCACCATCAGATGACCCGGGTTGTACGGGTAGAGGTTGAGGACCGCGTAGACCAGTTCGCCGCGGGCGACCACCAGGCCGTCCTCGTCGGACATCGTCGGGATGTCAGTGAAGGGCTCCTTCGATTCGGACGACCCGCCGAACTTCGGGGAGCCGACGATATAGTTCATCCGATGCGGGGTCCACAGCCGCTGCAGCCGGTCCGGATCCCCCACGCCCCGGTCGATGACCGACTCCTCCGCTGAACCGTCAGTCACGGCCGGCCTTCACCGATTCGGCTGTGGGTGCGGCGTTCTGGCGGCTGTCGATCCACGATCGGACGATCGAGATCGCCTGTTCCCGCGGCACGCCGTTGACCTGGGTGCGGTCGCCGAAACGGAAGGACACCGCGCCGGCCTCCACGTCACGGTCTCCCGCGAGCAGCATGAACGGCACCTTCTGGTTGGTGTGGTTAACGATCTTCTTAGCCATCCGGTCGTCGCTGGCATCGACCTCGACCCGCACACCGTGTGAACGCAGCTGCGCGGCAACATCTTCCAGATAGGGCACATGGTCGCCGGCTACCGGGATGCCGACCACCTGCACCGGAGCCAGCCAGGCCGGGAAGGCGCCCGCGTAATGCTCGGTGAGGATGCCGAAGAACCGCTCGATGGACCCGAACAGCGCGCGGTGGATCAAAACGGGCCTCTGACGTGACCCATCCGCCGCGGTGTAGTCCAGCCCGAACCGTTCCGGCATGTTGAAGTCCAGCTGGATGGTCGACATCTGCCAGCTGCGGCCCAGCGCGTCGCGCACCTGCACGCTGATCTTGGGTCCGTAGAACGCCGCACCGCCCGGGTCCGGAACCAGATGCAGGCCACTGGACTCGGCGACCTCGCGCAGCGTCTCGGTGGCCTCCTCCCACAGCTCGTCGGAGCCGACGTACTTCTCCGGGTCCTTAGTGGACAGCTCCAGGTAGAAGTCGTCCAGGCCGTAGTCGGAGAGCAGGTCGAGAACGAAGCGCAGCAGGGAGGCCAGTTCGTCGCGCATCTGCTCTCGGGTGCAGTAGATGTGCGAATCGTCCTGTGTCATGCCGCGTACGCGCGTCAGGCCGTGGATCACACCGGACTTCTCGTAGCGGTAGACGGTGCCGAACTCGAAGAGCCGCAACGGAAGTTCCCGGTAGGACCGCCCACGGGACCGGAAGATCAGGTGGTGCATGGGGCAGTTCATCGGCTTGAGGTAGTAGTCCTGCCCGGGCTTGCGCAGCGTGCCGTCCTCGGCGTACTCGGCGTCGATGTGCATTGGCGGGAACATCCCGTCGGCGTACCACTCCAGGTGCCCGGAGGTGATGTAGAGCTGCTCTTTGGTGATGTGCGGGGTGTTGACGAACTCGTAGCCGGCCTCGATGTGTTTGCGCCGCGAATACTCCTCCAGCTCGCGCCGCACGATGCCACCTTTGGGGTGGAAAACCGGTAGGCCCGAACCCAATTCATCGGGAAAGCTGAACAGGTCCAGCTCCACGCCGAGCTTGCGGTGGTCGCGTCGCTGAGCCTCGGCCAGCAGTTCGAGGTGATGGTCGAGGGCTTCCTGGGACTCCCAGGCGGTGCCGTAGATGCGCTGCAGGCTGGCATTGCGCTGATCGCCGCGCCAGTACGCCGCGGAGCTGCGGGTGAGTTTGAACGCCGGGATGTACTTGGTGGTCGGGGCGTGTGGGCCGCGGCACAGATCGCCCCAAACCCGTTCCCGGGTGCGGGGATTCAGGTTGTCGTAGGCGGTCAGTTCGTCGCCTCCGACTTCCATGATGTCGGCGTCGCCGGACTTGTCGTCGACCAGTTCGAGCTTGTAGGGCTCGCCGGCGAGTTCGCGCCGGGCTTCATCCTTGGATTCGTAGACCCGCCGGGAGAACAGCTGCCCCTCTTTGACGATCGCGCGCATCCGCTTCTCCAGCACCTCGAGATCCTCCGGCGTGAACGCCTCGGGCACGTCGAAGTCGTAGTAGAAGCCGTCGGTTATGGGCGGGCCGATACCCAGCTTCGCTGCCGGGAATAATTCCTGGACGGCCTGGGCCAGTACGTGGGCGGCGGAGTGCCGGATGACGCTGCGGCCGTCGTCGGTGTCGGCGGCGACCGGGGTCACCTCCGCGTCGACGTCGGGGGTCCAGCTCAGGTCGCGCAGTTTCCCCTCTGCATCACGCACGACGACGACCGCAGCGGGTTCGCCGCGGCCGGGCAGGCCGGCGTCGCGGACGGCCGCTCCCGCGGTGGTGCCGGCCGGGACCCTCAGCAGGTCGGCCGGTGCGGGGTGTGCGGGGCTCATCGACATCTCTTTCGTGGAGGCGCTGATCGGCCTCCGGTCGGCGGGGTGCGGGCGGGTCGCGACAATGTTATCGACACGCCTGTCAGGGGCCTACCGGCCGTTGCGCCGATTCCGGCTCTATGAACCGCCCAGGCCGATGGGGCTGCGCAGAACCGGGTGTTCCAAACCCACCAGTTGGGCCAGCCAATAGATGGCCCCCAGGAACCACAACGTGGCTGCCACCACCGCGGCGGTCAGCACCGCCCCCAACCACTGAACCCATGCCGCCTGGCTGCGAAGCCAGGTCATCGCCGTGTCGTAGCGGGACCGGGTGTAGGTCAGGGTCCGTTTCGCCCAGTGGAACTCGGTGGCCAGAATGGCCAGGCCCAGAAACACGATAGCCCAGCCCGGCCCCGGGTACGGGATCGCGGCGACGCCCACCAGCAGCACGCTGAGTCCCACCCCGGCCACCAGCACGCGGTAACTGAAGTCGAGCAGCGGACGCTCCCGCAACCGGTCGCGGCGCGCCACCCACCGCTGACCGCGCCGGTCGCGTCCCGCCTCGGTGTCGTCAACCATCAATGACGAGATTACGGGCGGTCGGCCGCCGGCCGGTCGGCTTCGGGAATCGGGGACCACTGATAACTGTGCCCATCTCCGAGCATCAAATCCCCCACCATCGATCAAGCTGTCGCTCGAAGGCGGGTAACAGCGTCCTTACCTCCGGGGCGGCTCACGACTCGACGCGGCTGGCCGTCCCGGGCATCGTGGATGAATGAAACTGGCCGATCTGGCGGGGCTGCCGTTGACCTACCCCGACGTCGGCGCCACCGCAGCGACCATGCCGGCCGGCTATACCCACGTCCGGATGACTCGGCGCATCGGCACGGGACGCCCGCGCTTCGAAGAGGCGGCCGAGAAAGTGATGCGCTACGGGATGCTGCGCGGCGCCGGTCTGCGCGTCAGCGCGTCGACGGAGGTGGCCCAGGTCGGTTCCGACGTGCTGGGCCGGCTGGGTCCGTTCGCCGCTCCCTGCCGGGTGATCTACGTGATCGACGAGCCCGACCGCCGGGGCTTCGCCTACGGCAGTCTGCCCGGCCACGCGGTGGTGGGCGAGGAGATGTTCGGTGTGCGCTACGACCCCGCCGACGGCGGGGTCTACAGCGAGGTGGCGGCGTTCTCCCGGCCAGCCACCTGGTGGAGCCGGCTGGGCGCGCCTGCGTTGCAGGTGGCCCAGCGCCTCGTCTCGCGCCGGTATCTGAGCGCGGTCTGACCCGGTTCGCCCCGACGCGACCGGGTTACCACGCACGCGTCGTCGTGGAGGCTTCAGACCCGCACTGCCGACATGCCACCGTCGAGGCCCAGAACCTGGCCGGTGATCCAGCCACTCTCCGACGAAAGCAGGAACCGCGCCAGTGCGGCGGCGTCCGACGCGGTGCCGACGCGCTTGAGCGGGTACCGCGCGGCCATGGCCTCACGCTTCTCCGGCGTGGCCAGCATCCGTTCGACCAGTGGGGTGTCCACCAAGGCCGGGGCGATGGCATTGACGCGCACCTTCGGGGCCCATTCGGCGGCAAGTGACCGCACCAGGCCTTCCACGGCACCTTTGGCCGCGGCTACTGAGGAGTGCATCGGCATGCCCTGGCCGACCGCCACGGTGCTGAACAGGACCACACTGGCGGGCTCGCCGTCGGCTCCTTTGAGCCGGGACTGGCAGGCCTTCAGAAACCGCACGGCGCCAAGGACATTGACCTCCCAGTCGCGACGGAAATCCTCTTCGGACAGCGCGCGGAAGCTCTTCAGATTCACAGTTCCCGGGCAATACACCGCGCCCTGGATGGACTCCGGCGGATCCGGCAGCGGATCGGGCCCGGTCACGTCACAGGCAACGTGGCGGACCAGCCCCTCGATCGGTAGAGCGTCGGCCGTACGCGACCACACATCGATCCGCGCGGCCGACCCTGCCAGCATCCGAACCAGTTCGAGCCCGATGCCGCGACTGCCGCCCGCGACGAGGTATTTGGTCACCGGCCTGATCATAAGGGCCGCGGACTCACGCCCGAGGCGGCGAGACTAACAAACACCCACATCCAGTCGGCGTTCGGTGAGGACGTCGTCGAAACGCAGGCAGACATTGGTGCCCAGCCCCGAGGTGTCGATGATCACCGAATCCGCCAGCGTTCTCATCAGCGGGATGCCCCGGCCCCGGGATCGTTGTCGGTTCAGCGGATTGGTTTCCCGCCAATGACCTTGATCGGAGACGGTCACCGTGATCACGCGGCGGGCGACGTCGCGCACGGCCTCCACGTCCACGGTGCCGGCTCCCCCATCGGCGTAGGCGAACTCGGAGACGTTGGCGAGCGCTTCGTTGACCGCCAGAACCACATCGCAGAGCCTGGTCTCGTCCATGCCGGGACCTCGGCGCAGCCACCGTGAGAGCTCCTCACGGACAACGGAAACCGTTGGCGCATCAGCATTTACGTCGTGGCAGATAAACCGCTCGTCGTCGGTGTAGGGGCACAGCGGAATGGTTGGTGTCATCGCACCACGGGTGTACCCACACCCGGTGGAACTTATTCACCCCAGGGGCGCCTATTTGTCCAGGGCGGCGCGAGCCTCGTCGAGCGTGGGGTACATGCCGATCATGTCAGCCAGGCCGACCAGTCGAAGCGGACGGCTGGTGGCGGGGCCGTTGGCGACCACCGCGAATCCGGCTGTCTCCGAAGCGCGATCACACGCTGACACCAGCACGCCCATGCCCGCCGAAGCGAGGAAGTCGACGTCGCTGAGGTCGATGATGAGTGCCGCCGGCTTCTTCGCGAGCACGGCGGCGATCGCTGATTCAAGCTGGGGCGAGGTCAACATGTCGATGACACCGGAAACCGAAATCACCGCGGTGGGCCCGGCCCAGTCCGCGTTGATAAGGCATCCGCTGGCGGTAGCGACGTTGTTGGCTGCCGAAGGTTGTTGATCCAAGATTTCACACCTCACTGGTGTACGCGGCGGGCGCGTTCGGGACCCACAAGGCTGCCGTTTGAACCTCGCAAGTCGAGAATTGAGCGATACGCCGGCCTTCTTGCGACGCGAATCACGTCGATAATTTCTGACGCGACTGTTTCAGGCTAGCGCATTGTGAACCCGGTTGGCGATGGACTTTTCTGCGCTATTCCGCCAGGTCTGGCGCATCTCGTTAAACCTGGATGCACCGATTCGGTAGTGGTGCGTGGTGGGTCGTGACAGCGAAAT
>CAZVST010000034.1:0-51076 GCA_964629725.1 uncultured Mycobacterium sp. | reverse complement strand
CATAAAGCGTGAACCACGCCAGATCCGAAGTCCACCACTCCACGGGACGCTATCGTGAAACCCCGATCGACGTGAGTGCGGAGGTCACCGAAGTCCTCACGCAGGGCATTGAAACTCGCCGTCGTGGCGTTTCGGAAGTCGCGGATCTCGGCTCTGATCTCGGTGACGTCCCGGTCAGCTGCGCCGGCCAATACCTGGGCAGCTGCGGCGTCGTGCTCGGCTGCGCGGAGTCGCCGATTGATGTCTTCCGCGGTCGTCTCCAGTGCGTTAACGCGCCCGTCGAGATCATCCTGACACAGGGTAGAGACTACCGGCGCGATCAGCGCGGGAGTGCCTCTCATCTCGGGGCGTGTGAACAAAAGAGCGAAGGGTTCTGCGAATTGTAATGTTCGGCGAGTAGAAGAGAATTCGAAACATGCGGACTCAGGCTTGCCGGCTCTTCGTCAGCGCGTAATCAAGGTTCGCGCCTATGACCGGCCATTCGGCCGCGATAATGCTGTACACGCAGGTGTCGCGAAGTGTTCCGGCTGCCTGTGGGTGCATATTGATTTGATGGCTGCGAAGCACACCGTCGAGCTTCGCCCCGAGACGTTCGATCGCGCGCCGGCTCGCGTGGTTGAAAAAATGGGTCCGGAACTCCACAGCGATCGCGTTGAGGTCGTCGAACGCGTGGGAGAGCAGAAGACGCTTGGCTTCGGTGTTTAACGCTGTTCTCTGAACGCTCCGTCGGTACCAGGTCGACCCGATCTCCAAGCGGCGGTTGGCGGCGTCGATGTTCATATAGGTCGTCATGCCGACGGCGCGGCCGTTTTCCGGGTCGATGACCGCGAACGGGCACATGCTGCCCCGGGCTTGTTCATCGAGTCGGCGTTGAATCTCGTTGCCCATGTGCTCGGGTGTGGGTATCGCGGTGTACCAGAGTTGCCATAGTTCGCCGTCGCAGACGGACTCGCAGAGGTCATCGTGGTGCTCGGCCGACAGCGGCGCCATCCGCACGTGGGTTCCTTCAAGGGTGACCGGTGTAACCCAGCCACTCCCTGACGTGCCTACATCTGGTGTCACTCCACAAAAATAGCTGGGGGAGCCCGCTATCGGCGCTTGTCTGTGGGCGTGAACGCTTGGCGAGTGGAACATCATCCGGAGCCCCGGGCGAGCCATCCTTCGGGTTGGGCGTGTTCCTGAAAGGGCGGAGACGGGCGGTAAAGCAGTCCAGGGGATCAAGGCCGCCTTCTGGCGGCTTCTCGTCCGCGGAGACCTCCGCGTCCACCGGATCCGGACGGCCCACGGGGGGCTGCTCGCCGACGATCAACTCGCCAGGACCGTCGATCGAATTCTGATGTCCCGGCAATCCCCGCCGGGGCGGCCGAAGAACGCAACGATCAGCGGTCGGCGAAAACGCCTGTCACGCCGGTGAGTGCTCATCGACCGGGGTGGACTCCTCGACCGCGGTAACCGGCTCGACGTCGTCGTCCGGGTACGGCACTGCGTCGTGCTCGTCGTCGACGGTCGAGGCGGCCGCTTCGTGGTCGTCGACGGTCGGTGCGGCCACGTCCTCGTCAGCCAGGTCAGCCAGGTCCTCGTCAGCCACTTCGTCGTGGTCGTCGAGCACCGCCGCCACGACATCGGCGGGCGATTCCTGGTCCTCGGCTCCAGCCGCGATCACCACAGCCGCCGCCTCGGGGACGTCCGCAGCGGCCTCGATCGCGTTCTGTTCGGCGTCCACCGGCGCCTCGATGCCCTCGTCCGCCAGCCATCCGGGCTCAGCTGCGACGACGTCGACCGCGGCGCCTGACAGCACGTCGAGCGGTTCGTCATCCGGTCCGATCAGGGTCACCCCGGTCAGATAAATGACGATGAAGACTGACGTGACCGCAAGGCTGAACCCTCCCACCCATGACGCCAGCAGCAACGCGGCGACGCAGGATCCGAGCCACCACCGGTGGAACTTCGATTCCATGATCTAGAGAGCCTAGGCCGACTTCAGCCGGATCTTCCAGCGCACCAGCCCTAGGTACAGCAGGCTTAGGCCGGCGAGCATGGCCATGTCGAACCACCAACTCGATCCGGTGTGCTTCCACCACCGGTCCTTCGGTGTCAACGGGCCCGGTACCTGATTCACCAGGTCCACCGTCGAGGCCGACGCCGCGAATCCCCACCGGGCCGGCGTGAACCACGACATCTGATCGAGCACGATTCGATTGGTCACCGGAACCATGCCGCCGGAGAACACCAGCTGGCTCATGATCGCGACCACCAGCAGCGGCATGATCTGCTCATTGGACTTCGCCAGCGACGACAACAACAGCCCGAGGTTGGCCGACGCGACGCAGGTCGCGGCGATGGTGACGAACAACTCCAGCGATGGGTTGCCCAGCGCCACAGCGCCCTGCGTCGGGCCGCCCTTGCCCCACACCACGATCGAGACCATGATCGCCGACTGCAGCACCGCGAACAACGTGTAGACGCAGACTTTGGCCAGCAGGTACGCCGTCGTCGACAACCCGACGGCCTGTTCGCGCCGGAAGATCGCGCGCTCGCCGATGAGGTCGCGGATGGTCAGGGCGGTCCCCATGAATATCGCCCCGACGTTCAGGAAGACCAGAATCTGGCCTGGCTCGTTCGGGGATCCGCCCATCGGGTCGGGCTTGCCGAAGCCGACCTCGCCGGGCACCGCCAGCGACAGCACGCCCATGATGAACGGCAGCAGCGCCAGGAAGAAGAAGTAGCCGCGGTCGGAGACGATCAGCCGGGCCTGCCGTCGCACGATGGTGGAGAACTGGCGCCGAAGGCTGGTGTGCACGGGAGCGCCGAGGTCCGACGGCTGATCGGCCGGCGGGGGCTCGGGCTGCGGACCGCTGAGGGCCAGGTAGCGGTCGTGGGCACCCTGCGGGTCGCCGGCGACGGTGGAGAAGATGTCGGCCCAGTTCGTCGTGCCCATGGCCGAGCCGATCTGCGCCGGCGGACCACAGAACGCGGTCTTGCCGCCGGGAGCCAGCAGCAGCACCTGGTCGCACACGTCGAGGTAGGTCAGCGAGTGCGTGACCACCAGCACGACGCGGCCGGCGTCGGCCAGCTGACGCAGCATCGTCATGACCTGCCGGTCCAGGGCCGGGTCCAGTCCGGAGGTGGGTTCGTCGAGGATCAGCAGCGACGGCCCGGTCAGCAGTTCCAGCGCGACCGAGGCACGCTTGCGCTGCCCGCCGGACAGCTTGTCCACCCGGGTCTCGGCGTGCTGGGTCATCTCCAACTCCGCCAGCACCTGCTCGACCACCTGCTGGCGGTCCTCCTTGGTGGTGTCCGGCGGCAGGCGCAGTTCCGCGGCGTACATCAGGGCCTGATTCACCGTGAGCTGGCCGTGCACCACATCGTCCTGGGGCACCATCCCGATCCGGGAACGCAGCGAGGCGTAGTCGGCGTGGATGTTGTGGCCCTCGAAGGTGACCGTGCCACTGGTCGGGTGGGTGTACCCGGCGATCTGTTTGGCCAGGGTCGACTTGCCGGCCCCGGATGGTCCGATGACCGCGGTCAGCGTGCCCGGCCGGGCGGTGAACGAAATGTTCTCCAGCAGTGTCTTGTTGCCTTCGATCGTCCACGTCACGCCGCGCACGTCGAGCCCGCCGGTTCCGGTGTCCGCCGCGGTCTCCTCGCGGCGGACCAGCGTCTCGTCGGAGAAGACGAGGTCGACGTTGCCGATCGTCACCACGTCGCCCTCGTCGAGCAGACCGGCTTCCACCCGGGTGCCGTTGACGAAGGTGCCGTTGATCGACTTGTTGTCGCGGATCTCGGTCCCACCCGGGGTGGAGATCAACGTCGCGTGGTGCCGTGAGGCCAGCACATCGGCGATGACGATGTCGTTGTCGCTGGCCCGGCCGATCCTCAGTGATCCGGGCGGCGCGGCGGCCGATGATCCGGGCCGCAGAATTTTCAACATCGAGGTGCCCAGATTCGACGTGCCCACGTTCGACGTCGTCGCCGCGTCCGCCTTCCGCCGCCGGATCTGAGTCGGTGCGGCATCCAACGGAGCCGGTGCGGACGGCGGTGGCGGCGGGGGTGGCACGGGAACCGGCCTACTCGGGTACGGCGGCGGGTAGACCGGCCGGGATCCGGTGTAGGAGGGCGGTTGGGTGGCCGGCGGTTGGGTGAGCGGCGAGGATGGCGGCCCCCATCCGGGGTGACGTTCGGTCTGCTGGTCCAGCATCACCGTCGGCGTCTCGATGCCGACCGAGGACTGTGGGGGCAGCCCAGCCGATCCGTTGTTCTGTCCGACCTCGAAGGTGAGCGGCGGCCCGTCGGGGTTGCCGATGTTGACCGTCGTGCCGTCGGTGATGTCCACCTCCTGGACTCGGCGGCCGTGCACATAGAGCCCGTTGAGTGAGCCGTTGTCCACCGCGACCCAGCGCCCACGGTCGAACCGCAGCACCAGGTGGGCGCGCGACACCAGCGGGTGGGCGATGCGGACGTCGGCGCGCAGGTCACGGCCGACGACGACATCGTGCCCCGGGGCGAAGGTACGGGGCGGGCCGTTGTACCGGACGGTGAGGGCGGGCGCGTTCATCGGCGCCACTTTATCCCCACACCTGCCCGCCTCAACGGCTCGCTGCGCTGTGCCGCGTCGAGGGCAGGCGGCGGGAGATCGCTAGTTCGGACCGCCGGTGACGACGCAGTGTGTTCGGCTGTAGATCGTCGGCATGCATTTGTTGCAGTGGTCGCAGATCGACCGCACCGCACTGTCGGCCCGGATCCGGTTGATCAGGTCCGGCTCGGCCAGTAGCGCCCGGCCCATCGCCACGAAGTCGAATCCCGCCCCCATCGCGTCGTCCATCGTGGTCCGGTTGGTGATTCCGCCCAGCAGGATCAGCGGTATCGTCAGTTCGCGTCGGAACTGCTCGGCGTCGCGCATCAGAAAGGCGTCCCGGTAGGGGTACGCGCGTAGGAACTTGGTGCCCGTCATCCGCATCCCCCAGCGCAACGGGGGCTTGAACGCCGCCGAGAACTCCTTGATCGGGGAGTCCCCGCGGAACAGGTACATCGGGTTGACCAGAGAACTTCCGGCGGTTAGTTCCAGGGCGTCCAGGCCGCCGTCGTCCTGCAGCCAGCGCGCCGTCTGCAGCGACTCCTCGATCGAGATGCCGCCGCGCACGCCGTCGGCCATGTTGAGTTTTGCGGTCACCGCGATGGATGCGTGCCCGTTGCTCTCGACTTCCCGACGGACCGCCCGGATGATGCCGCGGGCCACCTTCGCCCGGTTCTCCAGCGATCCGCCGAATTCGTCGGCGCGACGGTTGATCAGCGGCGAGAGGAAGGCGCTGGCCAGGTAGTTGTGGCCCAGGTGGATCTCCACCGCATCGAATCCCGCCTCGATGGCGTAGCGCACTGCTCTTGCGTGCGCCGCGATCACCTCGGCGATGTCGGCGGCGGTCGCGGCACGGGCGAACCGCATCGACAACGGGTTGAAGAACCGCACGGGTGCCAGCGCGACGGCCCCGTTGGAACGGGCGTTGGCGACCGGACCGGCATGCCCGATCTGGGCGCTGATCGCCGCGCCCTCGGCGTGCACCGCGTCGGTCAGCCGGCGCAGGCCGGCGACGGCCTCCGGCTGCATCCACAGCGCTCCGCCGTCGGTGCGTCCGCCCGGACTCACCGCGCAGTAGGCGACGGTCGTCATCCCCACCCCGCCGGCCGCCATCGCACGGTGGAACCCGATCAGGTCGTCGCTGACCAGCCCGCCAGGGGTGCGTGCCTCGAAGGTGGCGGCCTTGATGATCCGGTTGCGCAGCGTGACCGGACCGAGTCGAGCCGGGCTGAACACATCCCGAATCGCGTCCATATGGAGAATGTATGCCGTGTCCGCGCATACCGCTGTAGTCCTGGACGGCAAGCTCACCCGCGACGAGATTCTCGCCGACCTCACCCAGCGGGTCGCAGCGCTCTCTGCGGCGGGCCGCACGCCGGGCCTCGGTACCGTTCTGGTCGGCGACGACCCGGGATCGCACTCCTATGTCAAGGGCAAGCACTCCGACTGCGCCAAGGTCGGCATCACCTCGATCCGCCGCGACCTGCCGGCCGACATCACGCAGGCCCAACTCCACGAGACGATCGACGAACTCAACGCCGACCCGGCCTGTACCGGCTACATCGTCCAGTTGCCGCTGCCTCGCCACCTCGACGAGAACGCCGCACTCGAGCGCATCGACCCGGTCAAGGACGCCGACGGCCTGCACCCCACCAATCTCGGCAAGCTGGTGCTCAACGAGAAGGCTCCGCTGCCGTGCACCCCGCAGGGCATCGTCAAGCTGTTGCGCCGCTTCGACGTCCAGATCGACGGCGCCCTTGTAGTGGTCATCGGCCGCGGCGTCACGGTGGGCCGCCCGCTGGGGCTGCTGCTGACCCGCCGGACGGAGAACGCGACAGTCACGCTGTGCCACACCGGGACTCGAGATCTACCCGCGCTGACCCGCCAAGCCGACATTGTGGTGGCCGCCGTCGGTGTGCCGCACATGCTCACCGCCGACATGGTGCGCCCCGGGGCCGCGGTGGTCGATGTCGGCGTCAGCCGGGTCGATGGCAAGCTGACCGGCGACGTGGCCCCAGACGTGTGGGACGTCGCCGGCTACGTATCACCCAACCCCGGCGGTGTCGGCCCTTTGACGCGGGCTTTTCTGCTCACCAACGTTGTCGAGAGGGCGGAATCGGAACTGGCAGAAGCCCGGCGGTGACGCCACGCGAATACGCCCGCCGCCTGGTGCGGTCGCAGTGGCCGATCCTGACCGTGGCGGGAATTTTCGTCGTCGCCTTGATCCTGGTCGCCGCCGGCTTCTGGCGGCGCGGGGCCTTCCTGATCGGAGTGGCCGTCGGGGTCGCCGCAGCGCTGCGTCTGGTGCTCCCGGACAGTCAGGCGGGCCTGCTCGTGGTGCGCACCAAGTCGCTGGACTTCGCCACCATGACCACGGTCAGTCTGGTGATGCTCTACACCGCGTACACCATCGACCCGCTGGGGACGAGTTAGCCCAGCATTCCCCGTGCGCACACCGTGACGTACGGCAGCGCGATGCCCTGGGAGCCGGCCAGCGCCGGGTGCGTGGCCAGCAGGTGGCGGACGTCGTCGAGGGTGCGCGAGCGGACGTCCGCCGGAGAGGTGATGCAGTAACTGCGCGATGCGACGTAGTCGATCAACGCCTGGGGGGTGATGTAGTTCGTCCACTCCACCCGGTGGGTTCGCACATCGGTGAACGGCGTGGGCAGAACGATGGTTCTGTCCGCCCAGTCATGCTCGATGCCGACGATCTGACCGAACTCCTTGACCCAGCCCAGCCTGTCGTCGCGCACATTCCACAGCAGCCCGAGCCGGCCACCCGGCCGCAACACCCGCGCGATCTCGGCCGCGGCCCGGTCGGGATCGAACCAATGCCATGCCTGTGCGACGAGCACGGCGTCGATGCTGTTGTCCGGCAACGGAATCTGCTCTGCGGTGCCCAAAAGCGCCGGGGTGTCGGGCAGCGTCGCGCGCAGTACGTCGAGCAGTTCGGCGATCGGGTCGACGGCCACGACGTTGAGGCCGCGCTCAACCAGCCGGCTGGTCAGCTTGCCGGTGCCGGCCCCGAGGTCGAGCACGTCGCGCACCGGATTCGCAGAATCGGACGCCAGCAGCCAGTCGACCGCCTCCGGCGGATACGACGGGCGGCCCCGCTCGTAGGCCGCGGCCTGCGCGCCGAACGACAGCGACCGTTCCTTCTTCCCGTCGTCGGTCATCGGCGCCGCTCGTCGGCGATGGCGAGCGTCTCGCGGATCAGCTCACCGACCGCCTCAGTCTCGATCAGGAAGCCGTCGTGGCCGTAGATCGATTCCACGACGTTCAGCCGTGTGCACCCCGGCAGCAGATCGGCCAGTTCCTGCTGCAGCCGCAGCGGGTAGAGCCGGTCGGAGGTGATGCCGCCGACCACCGCCGGCACCGGACAGGACCGCAACGCGGCGGCGACGCCGCCCCGCCCGCGGCCGACATCATGGTTGGACAGCGTCTCGGTCAGGGCTACGTAGCTGCCCGCGTCGAAGCGCTGAATCAGCTTGGCGCCCTGGTACTCCAGGTAACTCTGCACCGCGTACCGTCCTCCGGCCAGCGGGTCATCGTCGCCCTGACCCTCATTGGCGAACCGGGTGTCCAGCTCGGTCTCGCCGCGGTAGGTCAGGTGGGCGAATTGCCGTGCCAGTCGCAGGCCGTTGTCGGGGGAGCGACCGGTGCGGTGATAGTTCCCGCCCTGCCAATTCGGGTCGGAGGTGATCGCGGCGATCTGGGAGCTCTGGGTACCGATCTGATCGGCGGTCGCCCGTGCACCGACCGCCAGGACCAGCGCCGCGCCGAGCCGGTCGGGATAGCCGACCATCCATTCCAGCGCACGCGCCCCGCCCATGGACC
Organism: uncultured Mycobacterium sp.; assembly: GCA_964629725.1. Classification (GTDB taxonomy): domain Bacteria; phylum Actinomycetota; class Actinomycetes; order Mycobacteriales; family Mycobacteriaceae; genus Mycobacterium. Next base: position 42,666 of record CAZVST010000034.1, on the reverse strand, counting down.
CGCCGATGACCGCGGCCACCTCGGTGATGCCGAGCGCCGCCAGCGCAGCGACATCGGCGTTGACCTGGTCGCGCACGGTGATCAACGGAAACCGCGAGCCCCACGGCTTGCCATCTCCGGCCAGCGAGCTCGGCCCCGTCGAGCCTCGACAGCCGCCCAGCACGTTGGTGGCCACCGCGCACCAGCGGTCGGTGTCGATCGGGGCTCCCGGACCGATCACGCCGTCCCACCAACCGGGGGTGGGATGTCCGGGACCGGCCGGGCCGGTGACATGCGAGTCACCAGTGAGGGCATGCAGCACCACCACGACGTTGTCGCGGTTCGGCGAGAGTTCGCCCCAGCGCTGCACGGCGATCGAAACGTCGTCGATCACCGCACCGTTCTCACACGTCAGCGACCCGATGTCGACGACGACGAACTCACCGTCGGCCGGCCAGGCCACGGTGTCCTCGGGTAAGCGCTCGGATGTCTGATGCTCTTCGCGCAAGCGCTCATCGGCAGCAATAGTCATGTCCGGGTCTCTCAACTGGCCGCCACGGCGCGCGGGTCCGCCGCTAGCCTGTCTTGGCTGGCGCCGGACAACGATTTCGCCGCGGCAAAGCCGCGTTCCAGGTCGGCCAGGATGTCGTCGATCCCCTCCAGCCCGACCGCCAGCCGCACCAGACCGGGCGTCACCCCGGTGGCCAGCTGCTCCTCGGCGGACAACTGCTGATGGGTGGTCGACGCCGGGTGGATGACCAGGGAGCGCACATCGCCGATGTTGGCGACGTGGCTGTGCAGGGTCAGCGCGTTGACGAACGCTTTTCCTTTTTCGACCGCAGCGTGCCCCTTGCCGGCCAGCTCGAAGGACAGCACCGCGCCGGTTCCCTTGGGCGCCAGCTTCTTCCCGCGCTCGTACCACGGAGAGCTGGGCAGGCCTGCGTAGTTGACGTGCGTGACGTCGTCGTGGGACTCCAGGAACGCGGCCACCTTCTGGGCGTTCTGCACGTGCCGCTCGATCCGCAGGCTCAGCGTCTCCAGGCCCTGCGCGATCAGGAAGGCGTTGAACGGGGCGGCCGCTGAACCGAGGTCACGCAGCAACTGCACCCGCGCCTTGAGCGCGTAGGCCGGGGCGCCGAGGTCGGCGAACACCACGCCGTGATAGCTCGGATCCGGGGTGGTGAAGCCGGGGAAGCGGGCTTGCCCAGATTTTTCAACGCGCCAGTCGAAGGTCCCGCCGTCGACGATCACCCCGGCGATCGCGGTGCCGTGCCCGCCCAGGTACTTGGTCGCTGAGTGCACCACGATGTCGGCGCCCTGGGACAGCGGCTGGATCAGGTAGGGCGTCGCGATGGTGTTGTCGACGATCAACGGCACCCCGTTGGCATGGGCCACCGCCGAGACTCCGGGGGTGTCGAGGATGTCGATCTTCGGGTTGGAGATCGTCTCACCGAAGAACGCCTTGGTGTTCGGGCGTACCGCGGCCTGCCATGAGTCGAGGTCGTCGGGGTCTTCGACGAAGGTGGTCTCGATGCCGAATTTGGGCAGCGTGTAGTGCAGCAGGTTGTAGGTGCCGCCGTACAGCCGCGGGCTGGAGACGATGTGATCGCCCGCCCCGGCGAGGTTGAGGATCGCGAACGTTTCCGCCGCCTGCCCCGAGGACAGGAACAGCGCAGCGACCCCGCCCTCGAGGGCGGCGATGCGCTGCTCGACGACGTCGGTGGTCGGATTCATCAGCCGGGTGTAGATGTTGCCCGGCTCGGCCAGGCCGAACAATGCCGCGGCGTGGTCAGTGCTGTTGAACGTGTACGACGTGGTCTGGTAGATCGGCAGGGCCCGGGCGTTGGTGGTGGGGTCCGGGGTCTGGCCGGCGTGGATCTGCTTGGTCTCGAAGGACCAGTTGTCGGTGCTCATAGGTGTCTCGCTCCTGGGGTGTCACTGGGGTAGGGAGCGGCGCGGCGGCATCAGGGGAGACTGACGGGGCGGCGCCGGTACTGCTCACCGACAGCGACACATATGAGGGCTCCGCATCAGGTTTCCCTGTCTACTCGGGGGGCCCGTCATGGCGGACCCGCGCTTGCCGTGCAGCCCGCTACGGCTGCTCAACCTGGTCCTTCACCCGGGGCACCCCACCGCGGTTGGAGGGTTGCCGGCCAGCAAGCCGGGGCTTAAACGCTGGCACTCATGACCGCTTCCAAGACTATCGCAAACCCACGGCTGGTGGCCAGCCGCACATCGGGTGAACGAAGTGAGCCCAACCATGCGACACGGACCTCCGTGCGCGCGTTCCCCCTTGTAATGTTGGCCCGGCGAGCGCTTGCTCGCGGGGCCGAGGAGGATGGGCGACTCACATGTCGAAGATCAAGGTCGAAGGCACCGTTGTCGAGCTCGACGGCGACGAGATGACTCGAATCATCTGGAAGCTGATCAAAGACACACTGATCCTGCCTTATCTCGATGTGAACCTGGAGTACTACGACCTGGGCATCGAGCACCGCGACGCCACAGACGACCAGGTCACGATCGACTCTGCAAACGCCATCCTCAAGCACCACGTCGGCGTCAAGTGCGCGACGATCACTCCCGACGAGGCCCGCGTCAAGGAGTTCAACCTCAAGAAGATGTGGCTCTCGCCCAACGGAACCATCCGTAACATCCTGGGCGGCACAATCTTCCGTGCGCCGATCGTCATCTCCAACATCCCGCGTCTGGTGCCCGGCTGGACCAAGCCGATCATCATCGGCCGCCATGCCTTCGGCGACCAGTACCGCGCCACCAACTTCAAGGTCGACCGCCCAGGCATCGTCACTCTGACCTTCACCCCTGACGACGGCAGCGAGCCGATGGTGCACGAGGTCGTGCACATCCCCGAGGACGGCGGCGTGGTGATGGGCATGTACAACTTCAAGAAGTCCATCCAGGACTTCGCCCGTTCGTCGTTCAGCTACGCGCTGCAGCAGAACTATCCGGTGTACCTGTCGACCAAGAACACCATCCTCAAGGCCTACGACGGCATGTTCAAAGACGAGTTCCAGCAGATTTTCGACGAGGAATACAAAGAGGAGTTCGATAAGCGCGGGCTGACCTACGAGCACCGGCTGATCGACGACATGGTGGCCTCCTGCCTGAAGTGGGAGGGCGGTTACGTCTGGGCCTGCAAGAACTACGACGGCGACGTCGAGTCCGACATCGTCGCGCAGGGTTACGGCTCGCTCGGATTGATGACGTCGGTGCTGATGACCCCGGACGGCAAGACGGTCGAGGCCGAGGCCGCGCACGGCACCGTCACCCGGCATTACCGGCAACACCAGCAGGGCAAGCCCACTTCCACCAACCCGATCGCGTCGATCTTCGCCTGGACGCGCGGCCTTCAGCACCGCGGCAAGCTCGACAACACGCCGGCGGTCATCGAGTTCGCCGAGACCCTCGAAGAAGTCGTCATCCACACGGTGGAGGGCGGTCAGATGACCAAGGATCTCGCGTTGTTGATCAGCCCCGATCAGCCCTACCAGACCAGCGAGCAGTTCCTCGCCACGCTCGCCCACAACATCAAGAAGCAGCTGGCAGGGACCCGCTAAAGAGCCCTTCGAGGCTCGCCGAACGACGATGCCGCCGAGGAACGAGGCGGAGGAGGAGTGCGGCAATCCTGCCTAGCCGAACGACGATGCCGCCGAGGAACGAGGCGGAGGAGGAGTGCGGCAATCCTGCCTAGCCGAACGACGATGCCGCCGAGGAACGAGGCGGAGGAGGAGTGCGGCAATCCGGCCTAGCCGGTCGAGACTTCCCGCAGCCGGGGCTCGTGCTCGTCGACCCAGGCGATGATCAGGTCCGCGATCAACCGGGGCTTCTCGAACATCGGGATGTGTCCGACGTTGTCGAGAATGGTCACCTTGTCGATGTCGGGAATGTGCTTGAGGAAGTGCTTGGTGTATCGGGGGTGCGGCAGCACCCGGTCCTTCTCGCAGATCACCAGGTTGGTGGGCGTGTCGATACTCGCCAGTTCCATCAGTCCCGGCAGCAGTAGCGCCTTGACCAGCAACTGGTAGTAGGCACGACAGTGGGTGACGTCGTCGATGATCTCCAGCAGGTCGGTGTCGGACAACCCCGCGGAGGTGGCGCTGCACGGGACGCTCGCCGCCGCCTTGGCACCGGGCAATCTCGCCGCCCGCTGCCGCAGCGCCAGCGCCGTCAGCCACACCGGAAGTCCGGCGACGAACTTCGCGACGATCTCGTACTTGACCGGCGACCAGCGGTGCCAGCCCCCGGCCGGTGCGATGCCGGTCAGGGTGCGGGCGCGTCCCCGCCGCTCCAGTTCGAACGCCACCCAGCCGCCCAGGGAATTGCCGACGATATGCGCTTTGCCCCAACCCAATTCGTCCATCTGGCGTTCCACATGGTCGGCCAGAGTGTTGGTGTCCAGAAACCAGGAGTGGGTAGTGGGACCGCCGTTGTGTCCGGCCATCGACGGTGCGAACACCTCGTAGCGCCCGGTTCGCGCGATGGCCGGCACCACGTCGTGCCAGACGTAGGACGACATCATGAACGGGTGCAGCAGCAGAATGGGTTCGCCTGAGCCGAGGTGAATGGGTGCCCGGTCGCTCATGGCCACGACGCTAAGCCGATACCGCCGGTACCGCAAGGCGCCTGCTCGCCGGCCGGCCGGTAGGTTCCAGCCCGTGATCGTCACGACCATCAACGTCAACGGAGTCCGTGCCGCGGTGCGGGAGCGCTCGGCGGACAACCGCGGGCTGCTGGCCTGGCTCGACGACACCGCGGCCGACGTGGTGTGCCTGCAGGAGACCCGCGCCGACGACGTCCAGCTCGGCGCGGCATTGAGCCCTGTGCTGGCGCCTTCGGTGTCCGGCGGGTGGCACCTGGCATCGGCGGAACCTCATCTGAAGGGTCGCAGCGGGGTGGCGATCCTGAGCCGGGAACCGTTCGTCGGCGTCCGGATCGGCGTCGGCGCAACGGAATTCGACCGGCACGGCCGGTATCTGGAGGTCGACTTGCCGGGCGGAGCGACCGTCGGCAGCCTGTACGTGCACTCCGGTGAGGCGGGCACCGACCGTCAGGTGGAGAAGGAGAGGTTCATGGCGGCGCTGGGCACGCGGATGGCCGAGCTCGCCGCCGACGGCCGCGACGCGGTGCTGTGCGGCGACTGGAACGTCGCCCACACCGAGAACGACATCAAGAACTGGAAGGGCAACCTGAAGAAAGCCGGTTTCCTGCCCGAAGAGCGGCAGTGGCTCACCGAGCTGATGGACTCCGGCTGGGTCGACGTCGTGCGGCGTATGCACCCAGACCGGCCTGGGCCTTACAGCTGGTGGTCATGGCGGGGCAAGGCTTTCGACAACGACGCCGGCTGGCGGATCGACTTCCACCTGGCCACTCAGTCGCTCGCCGGACGGGCCCGTGCCGCGCGTGTGGAGAAGCCCCAGGCCTACGCGCTGCGCTGGTCCGATCACGCACCGGTGACCGTGGAGTTCGGCGACTAGACCGTGACAGCGGCGGCCTTGGGGATGTCCAGGGCGGTCAGGCTATTGCCCCGCGGGTCGCCGAGGGTCACCATGCTCTGGAAGTACTCGATCACCCGCTTGTTCGGCACATCGAGTGCCGGCCATTGCGGCCAGTCCCAGGTGTCGTTCATGAACGGCTTCGTCTGGTCGTGGCTGAGCACCGTGAGGTGGTTGACGTCGTGGGCGGTGGCCGCGCCGTCGATCACGAGCCGTCCGTTCGCCCGGTCATGCATCCATCCGCCGTAGTGCGGTTCCATCTTCAACGTGTCGATGAAGGCCGTCTGGTAGCCGTTGTCCGTCAGGAATTTGGCATAACCGGCATGACCGTACTTGGCGACCATGGCCATGACGTCGTTGGCGGATCCCAGGCGGGCCGTGCGTTCGATATCCGCTACGATCTGAGGGCTGTACTTGTCGTCGGCGATCCACCCGACCTTGGCTCCCTGCATTGCGTAGTACAACCCCACACCCTGCACATCGTGGTCCCATGCTTGTGCGTTGTTGGTCAGGCTCTTGGCGAAGGCCCACTTGCCCACGTCGTCGATGGTTGTCGGCGCCAGTCCGGCGAACTGACGCAGATTGTTATAGGCGACAACAGCTTCCGTCGTGATGGCTGTCCGCCCACCCGCCAGGGCATCCATGCCGGTGTGACTGCTGCCGTGGAACATGCCGAACGTCATGATGTCGATGTACTTGCCGGTGTCGGTGGGCATCGGCATTCCTGTACCACCTCCGGTGGTGGTGGTTCCCCCGGTGGTGGTGGTTCCCCCCGATGTGGTTGTGCCAGTGGGGCGATCGGTGATGGTGCCCATGCCCATCGCGTCGGCGAGGGTGGCACCCGAGGGATTGGACAGCATGACGTGGAAGTCCTCGCTGCCTTCGGTGAGCGAATCGCTCTTCACCACAACGGTGATGGTCTTTCGGGTTTCACCGGGCGCGAAGGTCAGCGTGCCCGAAGCAGCGGAGTAATCGCTGCCGGCCGTCGCGGTGCCATTGGAGGTCGCGTACTGCACCGCGACCGCCTGGGTCGATGCTGCGGTCAGGGTGACGGTGAACGAGGCCAGGGATGTGCCGGTACCGCCGGTGTACTCGATCGGCGTCAGGTAGGCCATCTTGTTCGTGTTCACGGTGCGCCAGTCGTCGGCCAGAATGCCTCCGGTATCACCGGAATTCGGGTTCCACGCCCAGTACGCCCAGCTCATGTCCTCCGTCCCGGCAGGAATGTCGACGGTGCCGTTGTTGTCGAAGTCACCGGACAGGTAGGACGTGATCGCCTCGAACCAGACGACATCCTTCGGGTCGGTCAACTTGGTGCCGAACTCGCCGACCCAGATCGGGGCGATGTTGTCCTGATAGATGTAACCCCATGCCTGCCGGAACACGGTGGGCAGGTTGGCGCCGAAGTTGCTGGTCTGGAACCACGGCTGAGGCCAGACCGAATTCGGATAGTCGTGCGGGGAGTAGACGACCCGGTTGGGTACGGTCAGCGTGATGGGTCGATCCTTGACGCCCATCAGGTTGCCGCCCCACCAGTAGCTCTGACCTTTGTAGGTTCCGACGCCCTCGGTGAAGATCAGCAGGTTCGGGTTGACGGCCAGCACGGCGTTTCCGGCCCGCTCTGCCGCGCGCGTCCAATCGTTGGCGCCGCCGCCGCCCCAGGTGCCGTTGTACGGCTCGTTGTGGAGATCGAAGCCGATAACGGTGGGGTTGTCCTTGTACCGAGTGGCCAGCGATTGCCAGTCGGAGACCCATTGGTCTTCGGTGTATTGGCTGTTGTACCAAAGGCCGTTCTCGCTCGTGCCCGCGCCGGCGGTGCTGCGGTGATGATCGAGGACGACCCGCATCCCCTTCTGGCCGGCGTAGGCGATGACCTTGTCCATCACCTCGAGTGCCGAGAGTCCTTGAAGATCAGCATTCTTGGAGAAGTCAATGCCGTTGGGCTTTGCGGTGGTGTGCAGCATCTCGCTGGAGTAGGGCAGCCGGATGGTGTTGAATCCCTCGACCGTCATCTGGTCGATCATGTCTTTGTAGCCGCGAGTCCAAAGCCCATGCGGCACAAGGTTGGTGCTCTCAGCGCCGAACCAGTTGACGCTGGACAGCTGAACCGGCTTGCCCTGTGAGTCGACGATCTGGTTGCCCGAGGTGTGCAGGTAGCCGGGCGCTATTCCTCCCGTACCGGGTTCGGTCGCCGAGGCGTCGGAGATGCTCAATCCGGGTGTCGCCGCGACGTCGTCGTTGGTGAGGGTGGCGATGGCAGTGGCTCGGGTGAGGGTCGCGCCGGCGGCCTTGGAGAGGGTGACGGTGAAGGTTTCGCTGGGTTCGACCGCGGTGTCGCCGAGGACTGCGACGGCGAGGGTCTGCGAGATGGTGCCGGCGGCGAAGGTCAGGGTGCCGGTGGCGGCGGTGTAGTCGGTGCCGGCGGTGGCGGTGCCGTTGGAGGTGCTGTAGGCGACGGTGACGGGGGTGGTGGACGCTTTGGACAGCGAGACGGTGAAGGTGGCGTTGGAGGTGCCGCTGTTGCCTTCGGTCATCGACACGTCGGAGATGCTCAATCCGGGTGTCGCCGCGACGTCGTCGTTGGTGATGGTGGCGGTGGCGGTGGCTCGGGTGATGGTCGCGCCGGTCGGGTTGGTGAGGGTGACTTTGAAGGTTTCGTTGGGTTCGACCGCGGTGTCGCCGAGGACTGTTACGGCCAGGGTCCGAGAGGTGGAGCCGGGGGTGAAGGTCAGGGTGCCGGCGGCGGCGGTGAAGTCGGTGCCGGCGCTGGCGGTGCCGTTGGCGGTTGTGTAGCCCACGGTGATGGGAGCGGTGGACGCCTTGGACAGCGAGACGGTGAACGTGGCGTTGGCGGTGCCGCCGTTGCCTTCGGCCACCGACACGTCGGCGATCGAGATCGTGGGAGTGGCCGGCGGGGTGGAGGTGCCGATGGCCACGCCGTTGAGTTTGATGTTGGCGGGTGCGGATCCGACCGCGCCGGGTGTGGCCTGATACCCGAAGGCCGTGCTCTGGCCCGCGGTGACCTGGCCGTTGTAGGGCATGTTGGCGATGACGTAATGGGTTCCGACGTGTCCGGTCACCTGGCCGTTCCAGATGTTGACGATCTGAGCGGGGGTGTCGAATTCCACCGTCCAGCCGTTGATGTTGGACTGGCCGGCGGTCAGCGTCAGCGCGGCGACGTGGCCCGAACCCCAGTCGCTGGTCACGCTGTAGGTGACCGAGTTGGTACCGGTTGACGTGGCGGCGGGGGCGGGGGCGGCCGCTGCGGCGCTGACGGTGACCTGCGCCGATGTTTCCGTGCGGCGGAACAATCCCCAGAAAATCTCGGGAAGCGGAGTGCCGGCCGGGCCCGCAGGGCTGCCCGGCAGCATCCCCAGTGCGCGCAACACCGCTTGCGCGGGACCGGGCAGCAGCAGCGGTGTTCGCAAGGCCGCTGCTGATGGCTTCACCGCGGCGGGGCTCGACAGCGACACGACAGTCGGCGACATGGGGTCGGCCGGGTTGGCGGCCGTCGTGGCTGCAGATGGTGAGGGTGTTGCGAGCGCACTGGCGGCGACCGCCGCCCTCTCGGCGGGCGTGACTGTTATCGGTTGCGTCACGCCGGCTGTGATCGGGGATAACGCTGGTGGGGGTCCGGACGTCGCGGCCGTCGGCCCCCCGGATTCCAGGCGGGTGGGTCGGACGGCGTCTGCCGGCAAGGCAGTACCTCGCGTGCCCGACCCGGCCGCCTCGGCCGCGCGGCCGGCGGCCGCGCGCGCCGGCACTCCGGGCGCACGGTACGAACTGCTTCCGGTCGAGGACTCTTGGGCGACGCCGGGGTTCGACGCGCCCGGTCGGTGTCCACGGGCGCCGCTGCGGGGTGGGGACGACGACGTCGACGGTGAGGAGGCCGACGAGGAGGCCGAGTCGCCGGTGGAGTCGCCCGCTGAGCCTCTGTCGGCGTGGGCCAACCCGGATCCGGCGGTCAGTGCGGCGCCGACCCCGAGGATCACCGCTCCGGTGCCCAGCCAGGAATACGGTTGCCGGGGGCGTTTCCCGTCGCGACCGGTCGAGTCTCTCGCGTTCTTAGCTGCGCTCATCGGCCCATCCTTCGGCTCGCTCGGCTCGCTGACCTTCTGGTCAAGTCGCCGATGGACGCTGCCTGAATGCCCTGGTGAACGCGGGGGAGCGACATTGGGAGGTACGCCCGTAGCCAGAAGCTACACCGGCTTGCGGAAACCCTCAATAGGGCCGTCGATTCGGCCGTCCGGGGCACATGCCGGCCGGCGCGAGGGTTACCTACGTGGCCGGACAGCCCTCCCGGTTGGCGCCCTCGAGCGCCCTCGGTGCGTCGTCGATGGCCTGGTGCACGGCCTCCAACACCCGCGGATCCCAGGTCAGTGCCGTCTTCCAGTCGAGCTTGGCCATGTTGGCCACGAAGATGCTGTGGGTGTCGTCGAAGGTGTGGCACCGGCGGTGCGGCAGCACCGGATCCCCGATGGCCCCGGCCAGCGCGCTGTCGAGTGCGACCAGGCCGTCGTTGGGCCAGACCGCCGGATTCGCCGGGCCCGGGACGGTGAACCTGTTGCCGGCGATCAGTGTCACCGGGATCTGGTCGAGCACCCCCGCCTGGAACTCGTTCCAGCCGTTCTTGCCCATCAGGAACGCCTTGTTGACCTCACGGCCGTTGCCGGACATCAGTTCCAGGACCCTGGGTTTGAACGCCGTCATGGCGCCCTCGCACAGCTTGTCGCCCTTGCATTCGGACAGCTGGATCAGGTCGTTGGCGTAGTCGGACAGGTACGAGCCCTGCCACGGTGTGCCCAGGGTGGTCAGCGACCGGATCTTCACCGCGCTGTCGGTGGTGGCCAGCACCCGGATCGCCGCACGGGAGAACAGACCTCCCATCGAGTGGGCCACGACGTCGACTTCGGTGACCCCCTTCTCTTTGTGCAGCCAGTTGATGAACCGGGCCAGGTGCTCGCCGGCGACGTCGATGCTGCCGCTCGCCGAATTCACCGTCATGTTCTCCGGCAGCGTCACCGGGCACACCCCGAATGCGCCGAAGCCCTGCTGGTCGACCACCTGGCCGCGGCCATTCATCGCCGGTGAGGTGTAGACGGTGTAGCCCTTGCCGATCAGGTATTCGCGGATCGCGGTGTCGGTGTTGCCCGCCGCCAGGCCGGTGGCGCACGCCGCATCGTTGGTCGTGAACGGGCTGGCGGCGTCGCCGCCGGAGACCACCACGACGGCGGCACCCGGCGGGCGCTTCTCGCCCGATCCCGGACCGCCCGAACAGCCGCTCACCATGGTCGCCGCCGTCAGTACCGCAGCCGTCGCCGCCAGAAATTTTCGCATGACAGGATTGTCCCATCATGAGCCAGCAATCCCGTGTGGTGTTCTCCGGTGTCCAGCCCACTGCAGACTCTTTGCACCTGGGCAATGCCCTTGGCGCAGTCCGGCAATGGCCCGCTTTGCAGGACGACTACGAGGCTTATTTCTGCGTGGTCGATCTGCATGCGATCACGATGCCGCAGGATCCGGAAGTGCTGCGGCGGCGGACCCTGGTGACCGCGGCGCAGTATTTGGCCCTGGGTGTCGATCCGGCCCGCTCCACGATCTTCGTGCAGAGCCACGTGCCCGCCCATGCCGAATTGGCTTGGACGCTGGGCTGTTTCACCGGTTTCGGGCAGGCCTCGCGGATGACGCAGTTCAAGGACAAGTCGCTCAAGCAGGGCGCCGACTCGACGACGGTCGGGCTGTTCACCTATCCGGTGCTGCAGGCTGCCGACGTTCTGCTCTACGACACGAATCTTGTTCCGGTAGGCGAGGATCAGCGCCAGCACCTGGAACTGGCGCGCGATATCGCCCAGCGGTTCAACGCCCGATTCCCCGGCACGTTCGTTGTGCCCGAAGTGATGATCGCCAAGGAGACCGCCAAGATCTACGACCTGGCCGAGCCGACGTCGAAGATGAGCAAGTCCGCGGCAAGCGATGCGGGCTTGATCAATCTGCTCGAGGACCCGACCCGCTCGGCGAAGAGAATCCGCTCGGCGGTCACCGACAGCGAACGGGAGATCCGCTTCGACCCCGAGAACAAGCCGGGCGTGTCCAACCTGCTGTCCATCCAGTCTGCCGTCACCGGCACACCGGTGGCGAGCCTCGTCGCCGGCTACGAGGGACGCGGCTACGGCGACCTGAAGTCCGACACCGCCGAGGCCGTCGTCGCTTTCGTCACCCCCATTCAGCAGCGGGTCGACGAACTGCTGGCCGACCCGGCCGAATTGCAGGCGGTCCTCGCCGTCGGTGCCCGGCGCGCTCGCGAGGTGTCGGCAGCCACTTTGGGCCGGGTCTACGAGCGGTTGGGTTTCCTGCCCGCCAGCGGCGATTAGAACCACGATGGACTTCGTCTGATGGGTGTCGCCGCCCGGTTCGAGCGGCTGCGGGTTCGCTTCCCCTGGCTGGATCATGCGGTGCGCGCCCAGCAGCGCTACGACAGTGGCAACGGCGACTTCTGCGCGGCCGCCGTCACCTACTACTCGATCTTTGCGCTGTTCCCGCTGCTGATGGTGGGCTTCGCGGTCGTCGGCTTCATGCTGGCCAGCCGCCCAGCGCTGCTGGCCGAGATCGACAACCGGGTCAAGGCGGCCATCTCCGGGGACTTCGCGCACCAACTGATCAGCCTGATGGACGCGGCCATCGCTTCCCGTACCTCCGTCGGGTTGATCGGTCTGGGCACCGCACTGTGGGCCGGGCTGACCTGGATGAGTCATCTGCGTGGCGCGCTGAGTCAGATGTGGGACCCCTCGGCCGTCTCAACCCGCGACTTTCTGGCGGCCAAGATTTCGGATCTGTCGGCGCTGGTGTCGACGTTCCTCGCGATCCTGGCGACCTTCGGGCTGACCTGGCTGGCCAGCGGGCCGCTCAGCGTGGCCGGCGCGATCCGCGGGGCGTCGCTGGTGGTGTCGATTCTGGTGGCGTGGTTGCTGTTCACCTGGATGATTGCCCGCCTGCCGCGCGAGCCGGTCCCGATGCGCGGGGCGGCCGCGGCCGGTCTGCTGGCGGCCGTGATGTTCGAGGCGTTCAAGCAGGTGGGTTCGGTCTACCTGCGGGTGGTGATGCACGGCCCGGCCGGCACGACGTTCGGCCCGGTCTTCGGTTTGATGGTGTTCGCCTACGTCACGGCCCGGTTGGTGCTGTTCGCGACGGCCTGGGCGGCCACCCCCTTGGCGACGCAGACCGTCGACGACACGGCGGTCAGCGAGCCTGAACTCGCTGATTGAGCGAGCGCGCGGCCATGATGAGGCTGAACACGACGAAGGTGCCCACCACCGCCACCCCGATGCGCACCGGGAGTGCGTCGCCGGTCAGCATCGGCGCAGCATTCGGCGGCGCTTCGGGTTTGGGCGGGGTCAGTGACGGATCCGGCTCGATCAGGGTGCCGATCTTGGTGCCGGGTGCGGTGGCGAACCCGTAGTCGAGCAGATGGGCGGTCTGCTCCCAGGGCGCGATCGGCTCCCGGCTGCCGCGCAACAGCACGCTGACCAAGCGCCGGCCGTCGCGGTTGGCCGCGCCGACGAAGGTCTGCCGGGCGTCGTCGGTGAATCCGGTCTTGCCGCCCATCGCGCCCGGATAGTTCAGCAGCAGCTTGTTGTCGTTCTCCAACTCGTAGGCCGGATGGTCGGAGGCCTCACCGGGCTTGGCCGGGTGCCCGGGGAAGTGGTAGGTCCGGGTGGCGACGATGTCGGCGAAGGTCGGGTTGTTGAACGCGTAGCGATAGAACAGCCCCATGTCGTAGGCCGAGGTGCTCATGCCGGGTCCGTCCAGGCCGGACGGGGTGGCCACCCGGGTGTCATGGGCGCCGAGTTTGCCGGCCAGGGTGTTGATCTTCTGCATGGCCACGTCCATCGCCATTCCCGGATCGCTGCTCTCCTGCCCTCCGGAGCCGCCAATCGCCATCGCCAGCGCATGGGCGGCGTCGTTGCCGGAGTGCATCAACAGCCCGTGCAGCAGGTCATTGACCGTGTAGTGACCCCCGAGGTCCACGCCCACCTTGGTGCCCTCGGCGTTGGCGTCCTCCTGGGTGCCCTCGATGACCCGGTCCAGTGGCAGTTCGTTGATGGCTTGCATCGCCAGCAGCACTTTGATGATGCTCGCGGGGCGGTGGCGGCCGTGCGGATCGCGGGCGGCGATCACTTCGCCGCTGTCGATGTCGGCCACCAGCCACGCCTCCGCCGAGACGTCACCGGGAAGCGGGGGAGTCCCGGCGGCAACGACGACGCCGCAACTGCCGAGGGCGTCGCCGCCGACCGGCGTGGCGGGGACGGCGAGCGGCTGGGGCGGGTCGCCGGCCGAGGGCACCTCGGAGGAGTCGACGGCCGGTGGGGTGGAAAGCTTGTAGGGGCAGCTGTTGGGGTCCGGCACCGCCTCGGGGTCGGCCCATGCGACGACCGGGGTGCCCACGAGGCAGAACGTCGCGGCCAAGGCGGCAGCGCGCGCCACGAGTCGTGATCTCCCCATGCCACGCAGGCTAGGCGATGACGGACAGGATTCCGGGGAGCCGCGCTGTGACTGGTGTGATTATTGAGGCTTAACTCCGGACGTGAGTCCGGACGTCGGCCCAGGCGTCCCCGCGGGTCTGCAGCTGATCCCAGGCCCGGGTCAGGACCCCGCGCAGAATGCCCTCGATCTCGTCGAACACCGACTGATCGCTGATCAGCGGCGGTGCCAGCTGAATCACCGAGTCGCCGCGGTCGTCGGCCCGGCAGTACAGCCCGGCCTCGAAGAGTTCGACGGACAGGAAGCTGCGCAGCAGCCATTCGCTGAGCTCGTCGTCGAGGACTTCCTTGGTGGCCTTGTCCTTGACCAGTTCGATTCCGTAGAAGAACCCCTCGCCGCGGACGTCACCCACGATGGGCAGGTCGAGCAGGCGCTCCAAGGTGGCCCGGAACGCCGGGGCGGTGTCCCTCACGTGTGCGTTGAGACCCTCCCGCTCGAAGATATCGAGGTTGGCCAGCGCCACCGCCGAGGACACCGGGTGCCCGCCGAAGGTGTAGCCGTGCGCGTAGGCGGTGATCCCGTCGTTGAAGGGCTCGAACAGGCGATCAGAGGCGATCATCGCCCCGATCGGGGAGTAGCCGGAGCTCATGCCCTTGGCGCAGGTGATGATGTCGGGAACGTAGTTGAAGTCGTTGCAGGCGAACATCGAACCGATGCGACCGAACGCGCAGATGGTCTCGTCGGACACCAGCAGCACGTCGTACTCGTCGCAGATCTCGCGGACCCGGTCGAAGTACCCCGGTGGGGGCGGGAAGCAGCCGCCGGCGTTCTGGACCGGCTCCAGGAACACCGCGGCGACCGAATCCGGGCCCTCGAACTTGATGGCCTCGGCGATGCGGTTGGCCGCCCACAGGCCGAACTCCTTGATGTCGGTGTCGTGGCCCTTGGGGGCGCGGTACCAGTTGGTGTTGGGAACCCGGAAGCCGCCGGGGGTGATCGGCTCGAACGGAATCTTGAACGTCGGCAGACCGGTGATCGCGAGCGCCCCCTGGGGAGTGCCGTGGTAGGCGGTGGCGCGGGAAATCACCTTGAACTTGCCGGGTTTGCCCGTGAGCTTGAAGTACTGCTTGGCCAGTTTCCACGCACTCTCGACGGCTTCGCCGCCGCCGGTGGTGAAGAACACCCGGTTCAGGTCACCCGGGGCGTAGCCGGCGATGCGGGAGGCCAGTTCGATCGCCGGCTCAGTCGCATAGGACCACAGGGGGAAGAACTCCAGTTTCTCGGCCTGCTTGGCGGCGGCCTCGGCCAGCTCTTTGCGGCCGTGGCCAACCTGGCAGGTGAACAGTCCGGACAGGCCGTCGATGTAGCGCTTGCCGGTGCTGTCCCAGATGTGCACGCCCTCGCCGCGGGTGATGATCGGCGGGGTGATGCCCTCGCCGTGGCGGGCGAAGTGGCCCCATAGGTGTCGGTCTGCCTTCTGGGAGAGATCAGCGGAGAGGTCGAATGTCATCGAGTGCCCCAATTGTATTGTTGTTTAACCAGTTTCAAATAAACGAGCGTCTCGGTGGACGTCACTCCGGGCACTGATCGGATCTCGGTGTTGAGCAGTTCGAGCAGTTCCGAGTCATCGGCGCACACCACCTCGACGATGGCGTCGTAGTTGCCGGCGGTGAGTACCACGTAGTCCACCGAGTCCAATTCGGCGAGGCGTTCGGCCACCTTGGTCGCGTCACCCTGGCAGCGGATGCCCACCATGGCCTGACGCGAGAATCCCAGCTGCAACGGGTCGGTGACCGCGACGATCTGCATCACCCCGGAGTCGATTAGCCGTTGCACGCGCTGGCGCACCGCTGCCTCCGAAAGACCCACCGCCTTGCCGATGCCCGCGTACGACCGCCGGCCGTCCTGCTGAAGCTTTTCGATGATGGCCTTCGACATCTCATCGAGGTGCGTCGGTAGCGGTCCGGCAGTGCGCGCCACGAAGCGTCCGTTCGGCACTACTGAGTCGCGCATCCCATGATTGTGCACGGAATCCGTTGTTTTGGACAATCTTTGCGACGAAATGCATAGGATTTGGGCGTGATTCCCAGTAGTTGGATCGACGGCGCCCCGGTGACGACCGACGGCACCGCGCATCAGGTCATCAATCCTGCCACCGGAGCGGTGGTCGCCGAACTCGCTTTGGCCACCCCCGTCGACGTCGACGTCGCGGTGGCGTCCGCCCGTGCGGCACTGTCCGGATGGTCGACGGCCACCCCGGCCGAACGATCGGCGGTCCTGTTCAAACTCGCCGAGTTGGTCGAGGCGCACGCCGACGAGATCATCGCCGAGGAGGTCAGCCAGACCGGCAAGCCGGTCCGGCTGGCGACCGAGTTCGACGTGCCGGGCAGCATCGACAACATCGCCTTCTTCGCCGGTGCCGCCCGTCACCTCGACGGCAAGGCCACCGCCGAATACTCCGCCGACCACACCTCCTCGATCCGGCGGGAGGCGGTTGGGGTGGTGGCCACCATCACCCCGTGGAACTATCCGCTGCAGATGGCGGTGTGGAAGGTGATCCCCGCACTGGCCGCCGGCTGCTCGGTGGTGATCAAACCGGCCGAGATCACGCCGCTGACCACCTTGACCCTGGCCCGGCTGGCGACTCAGGCCGGTCTGCCCGACGGTGTGCTCAACGTCGTCACCGGGTCCGGCGTCGACGCCGGCCAGCGGCTGGCCGGGCACCCGGGCGTCGACGTGGTGACCTTCACCGGGTCGACGGGTGTGGGCCGGAAAGTCATGGCGGCCGCTGCCATTCACGGCCGTCGCACCCAACTCGAACTGGGCGGCAAGGCGCCGTTCGTCGTCTTCGACGACGCCGATCTCGACGCGGCCGTGCACGGCGCGGTGGCCGGTGCCCTGATCAACACGGGGCAGGACTGCACCGCCGCCACCCGGGCCATCGTGGCGGCCAACCTCTACGACGACTTCGTGGCCGGGGTCGCCGAACTGATGGGCAAGGTCGTCGTCGGCGACCCGCAGGATCCCGACACCGACCTCGGCCCTTTGATCACCGCCGCCCACCGCGCCAAAGTCGCCGCCATGGTGGACCGTGCTCCCGGCCAGGGCGCCCGCATCGTCGCCGGTGGCAAGGTGCCGGATCTGCCCGGATCGTTCTACCTGCCAACCCTGGTGGCGGACGTGGCGGAGGACTCCGAGGTCTACCGCGAGGAGATCTTCGGCCCAGTGCTCACCGTGCGCCGCCACGACGGCGACGACGACGCCCTGCGTCAGGCCAACGACACGGCCTACGGTCTGGCCGCCTCGGCGTGGACTCGCGACGTCTACCGGGCCCAGCGCGCTTCGCGCGAGATCAAGGCCGGTTGCGTGTGGATCAACGACCACATCCCGATCATCAGCGAGATGCCGCACGGCGGCCTCGGCGCATCCGGCTTCGGCAAGGACATGAGCGACTACTCCTTCGAGGAGTACCTCACCATCAAGCACGTAATGAGCGACATCACTGGTGCCGTCGAAAAGCCCTGGCACCGAACAATTTTCACGCTTCGCTAAGCAGACTCACCGCCGAGCGTCGCGCCAGAGCGACGTTGCCCGCCGAGCGTCGATCCAGAGCGACGCTCGGCGCAGCGCGGGAAGCCGGCCTAGCCGTTCTTGGTGAACTCCTCGCCCGTCTCCGGGTTGATCGCGGTCTCGCCGGGCGGCAGGTTCGACAGGTCCGGGGCGATGACGGTCGGAACGTCGCCGGAGTCGGGAAGGCCGAACATGGGCTCGACCCCGGTGGCGGGCAGCAGCACCAGGTCGCTGCTGGACCGGCGCGGCAGGGTCAGCCCGCGGAAGTAGGCCGGTGCGGTGATCCACTGGACCACCATCAGCACGAGGCCCAGCGCCAGCGCGCCGATGCCCACCACCGCCACGGCCCCGTAGCCGAAGATCGTGACGTTGTTGCCGTCGTCGTCGGTGAGCCAGTCCGGCTTGGCGTACTGGATCAGGCCGTAGATGAAGACGGCGGTGAGAATCAGGGCGCCGAGCAGGGGCACCACGCCCCGCATGATCAGATCGCGAACGGACTTGGTCAGGTCCTTGCGGTAGAACCAGATGCAGGCGTATCCGGTCAGCCCGTAGTAGAAGGCGATCATCAGACCCACCGAACCGATCAGCGCGGTCAGCAGGTTGGCGCTGACCAGGGTGAAGAGCAGGTAGAACAGGATCGACACGGCACCCATCGCGATGGTCGATGTGGTCGGCGTCAGGTAGTTGCGGTGGATCTTGGCGAACGACGTCGGCAGCGCCTTGTACACACCCATCGACAACGTGGTGCGCGCGGTGGGCAGGATCGTGGTCTGGGTTGAGGCCGACGCCGAAGTCAGGATCGAGGCCGCCAGCAGCATTAGACCGATCTTGCCCAGAAAGCTGTCGCCGAACAGGTCGTGGCCCACCGCGGCGAATACGTCGTCGGCGTTGTCCTGGTTGCCCAGACCGACCCCGTCACCGCCCACGCCGGCGAACGCGATGGTCGCCACCGAGACCAGTGCGTAGGTGGCCAGCAGGAGGAAGGTCGAGATCACCGCGGCGCGGCCCGGGGTGGTGCCAGGGTCGTCGGACTCCTCGTTGCAGGCCACCGCGGTGTCCCAGCCCCAGTAAATGAACAGCGCCGTGAGCAGGGCCGGTGCGATCACCGTGGTGAGGTCGAGCCCGGCCGGCCAGAACCAGTCCAGCGATGGCTTGATCGAGTAGCTCTCGGCCTGCCCGGTGTAGACCTTGAACAGGGCGACGGCGGCGAACGCGATCAGCACGACGAGTTCGATGCCGAGCAGGCCGTACTGGATACGCGCTGAGACCTCGATTCCGCGGTAGCAGATGTAGGTCATCACGATGATCCAGATGACGCCCGCCACCGTGGACCACAGTGTGCTGTCGGCCAGGTCGGCAGCACCGTTCCAGCCCAGGCCGCCGGCGAAGGTGAATGAGTAGGAGCCGGCGATCTGGGCCAGATTGGCCATCACGATGACGTCGGCGGCGATGATGCCCCAGCCGCCCATCCAGCCGACCATTGGGCCGAATGCGCGTGAGGCCCAGGTGAAGGTGGTGCCGCAGTCCGGCTCCGCCTTGTTGAGCTCCTGGTAGGCCACCGCGATCATGTACATGGGGATGAAAGCCAGCAGGATGATCGCCGGGGCTTTCACCCCGGCCAGCAGGGCACCGCCGCTGGCAACGATCAGGCCCAGGCTGGCCGCCAGGGAGTAGGCCGGCGCGGTCGACGCCATGCCGACGACGATGCTGGACACCAGGCCCAGCGCCCCGCCCTTGAGCCCCTTGCTGTCGACGCCGGCGGGGACGTGACCCGCCGGTTCGAGGGTCAGCTCACCTTTACTCACTGGCCACTCCTTGAGGTCGGAAGAACCCACTGAGAGTACGACCCGAACCAGGAATTCGCGCGCTGATGTCAGTTGAACATCAGCGCGCGCTTCACCTCTTGAATGGCCTTGGTGACCTCAATGCCGCGCGGGCAGGCATCGGTGCAGTTGAACGTGGTGCGGCAGCGCCACACGCCGTCGACCTCGTTGAGGATCTCCAGACGTTCGGCGGCACCCTCGTCGCGGCTGTCGAAGATGAAGCGGTGCGCGTTGACGATCGCCGCCGGCCCGAAGTAACTGCCCTCGTTCCAGAACACCGGGCAACTCGTCGTGCAGCAGGCGCAGAGGATGCATTTGGTGGTGTCGTCGTAACGGGCCCGGTCGGTGGGGCTCTGGATGCGTTCCTTGGTGGGCGGGTTCCCACTGGTGATCAGGTAGGGCTTGACCGCGCGGTAGGCGTCGAAGAACGGCTCCATGTCGACGACGAGGTCCTTCTCGACCGGAAGCCCGCGGATCGGCTCGATGGTGACGGTCAGCGGCTTGCCGTTCTTCGGCAGCAGATCGCGCATCAGCACCTTGCACGCCAGGCGATTGACCCCGTTGATCCGCATGGCGTCCGACCCGCAAACACCGTGGGCGCAGGACCGCCGGAAGGTCAGCGTCCCGTCCAGGTAGCTCTTGACGTAGATCATCAGGTTCAGCATCCGGTCGCTGGGCAGGCAGGGCACCCGGAAGCTCTGCCAGCCGCCGGTGTCGGCGAACCGGTCGGGATTCTCCGGGTCGAACCGGGCGATCTTCAACGTCACCATCACCGAACCCTCGGGGATCGGGGGCAGGGTCACGTCGTTGGTCTGTATGGCCGTCATGACATTCTCTCTTCGCGCAAGCGGCTCATCGTCAGTTTCTCTCTTCGCGCAAGCGGCTCATCGTCAGTACTTCCGCTCCATCGGCTCGTAGCGGGTCTGCACCACCGGTTTGTAGTCCAACCGGACGTCGCTCAACAGGTCGGTGCCTTCTTTGTAGGCCATGGTGTGGCGCATGTAGTTGGTGTCGTCGCGGTTGGGGTAGTCCTCCCGGGCGTGTCCGCCGCGGGACTCCTTGCGGTTCAGTGCGCTGGCCACGGTGACTTCGGCGAGTTCGAGCAGGAAACCCAGTTCGATGGCCTCCAGCAGATCGCTGTTGTAGCGCTTGCCCTTGTCGTGCACCGAGATTCGCGCGTAGCGCTCCTTGAGGCCGTGGATGTCGGCCAGCGCCTGCTTGAGGGTCTCCTCGGTGCGGAAAACCGCGGCGTTGTTGTCCATCGACTGCTGTAGCTCGCTGCGGATGTCGGCCACCCGTTCGTCGCCGTGCTCGCTCAAGATGTTGGCAACCCAGTCGACCACCATCGCCGCCGGTTCGGGGGGCAGATCCACGCGGGGGTTTCCGGCGGCGTAGTAGGCGGCGGCCAGACCGGCACGCCGGCCGAACACGTTGATGTCGAGCAGGGAGTTGGTGCCCAGCCGGTTGGCGCCGTGCACCGACACACAGGCGCATTCGCCGGCGGCATACAAACCCGGTACGACGGTGGTGTTGCCGCGCAACACCTCTCCGATCAACGTGGTCGGGATGCCGCCCATGACGTAGTG
The DNA here is from genome assembly GCA_964629725.1 of uncultured Mycobacterium sp. Taxonomy (GTDB): domain Bacteria; phylum Actinomycetota; class Actinomycetes; order Mycobacteriales; family Mycobacteriaceae; genus Mycobacterium. The sequence goes on along the minus strand of CAZVST010000034.1, from coordinate 21,717 downwards.
GCAGGTGGGGTAGACCGGCACCAACTCGGTGACCGGATCGACACCGAGGTAGGTGCGGGAGAACTCGGTGATATCAGGAAGTTTCGCCTCCAGCACGTCCGCACCGAGATGGCGGACGTCGATGTAGACGTAGTCCTTGCGCGGGCCGGCGCCGCGGCCTTCGAGGACCTCCAGCACCATCGACCGGGCCACGATGTCGCGAGGTGCGAGGTCGACGATCGTCGGCGCGTAGCGCTCCATGAACCGCTCGCCCTCGCCGTTGAGCAACCGGCCGCCCTCGCCGCGCACGGCTTCTGAGATCAGGATTCCCAGGCCGGCCAGACCGGTGGGGTGGAACTGATGAAATTCCATGTCCTCCAAGGGGAGTCCCTTGCGGAAGACGATGCCCAGCCCATCGCCGGTGAGAGTGTGGGCGTTGGATGTGGTCTTGTACATGCGGCCCGACCCGCCGGTGGCCAGAACAATAGCCTTGGCGTGGAATATGTGAATGTCGCCGGTCGCCAACTCGTAGGCGACCACACCGGTGGCCACCGGGCCGCGGGTCGTCTCGGTCAGCACCAGATCGAGGACGTAGAATTCGTTGAAGAACTTGACGTCGTGCTTGACGCAGTTCTGGTACAGCGTCTGAAGGATCATGTGGCCGGTGCGGTCGGCGGCATAGCAGGCCCGGCGTACCGGCGCCTTGCCATGATCGCGGGTGTGCCCGCCGAACCGGCGCTGGTCGATGCGACCCTCCGGGGTGCGGTTGAAGGGCATCCCCATCTTCTCCAGGTCCAGCACCGCGTCGATGGCTTCCCGGCACATGATCTCCACGGCATCTTGGTCGGCGAGGTAGTCGCCACCCTTGACGGTGTCGAAGGTGTGCCACTCCCAGTTGTCCTCTTCGACGTTGGCCAGCGCTGCGCACATGCCGCCCTGCGCCGCACCGGTGTGGCTGCGGGTCGGGTAGAGCTTGGTCAGCACCGCAGTGCGCACCCGCGGTCCGGCCTCCACCGCGGCGCGCATCCCGGCGCCGCCGGCGCCGACGATGACGACGTCGTACTTGTGCTCGTGGATCATTCGGGAATTCCCCTCGGGGTCACGTGATGTTGGGGTTGAAGGTCAGCAGCGTGTAGGTGCCTACCACCAGCACCAGCAGCATCGACACGGCCAGCAGTGCGTTGAGCCAGAACTTCGTCGAATCCTTGCGGGTGTAATCGGCGATGATGGTCCGCATCCCGTTGCCGCCGTGCAGCTGGGCCAGCCACAGCATCACCAGATCCCAGATCTGCCAGAACGGTGATGCCCAGCGCTGCGCGACGTAGTTGAAGTCGATGCGGTAGACGCCGCCCTGCCACATCAGACCGATGAACAGGTGGCCGATCACCAGAAACACCAGCACCACGCCGGAGAACCGCATGAACAGCCAGGCGTACTTCTCGAAATTGGGCATGCCGGTGCGCTTGCGGGGCGAGCGCGGGTTGTCCAGGCTGGCCGGACGGTCGTGGTCCTTCTCCCGGACCGGAGCGACCGGGCGGGTCACAGGAACCGCTCCGCCATGTGCATCCCGATGACCACGGTGGACGGAACCATCACCACGAGCCAGATCCCCGCAACGGCCCACAGCATCTGACGTTGGTAACGCGGTCCCTGCCACCAGAAGTCGACCAGGATCACCCGCAATCCGTTGAGCCCGTGGTAGAGCACGCAGGCCACCAGGCCCAGTTCCATCAGACCGATGATCGGGGTTTTGTAGGTTTCGACGACTTGGTTGTACGCCTGCGGACTGACCCGCACCAGCGCGGTGTCGAGCACATGGACGAAGAGAAAGAAGAACACGGCCGCGCCGGTGATCCGGTGCAGCACCCACGACCACATGCCGGGGTCGCCGCGGTAGAGAGTCCGTCGCTTCGTCTTGCTCAGCGTGCTGCTCATCAGGCGCCTCCAACGCTTCGGATTCACGAGGAATCTAACTCTGTTTGTACTGGGAAAAGCGTGACGTTGAGATTACGGCTTGGGCTTGCGCGGCGGCCTCGATCCGCGGCGGCGTTTGACCGCGTTTGCGCGGGTGAACCGCAAGACCATCGATGACAGGCGGATACGAGCGCCTGAGCAATCGCGACGGGGTTATCCGGTGAGATCGGCAAGGCCTGAGATGTGCAGAAAATCTCACTGTCGCAAGAGCACAATCTTACTGATGACCACACCGCTCACCCTTGAGATGATCAGGCATGCGCCGAAGGCGCTTCTGCACGATCACCTCGACGGCGGACTGCGGCCGTCGACGGTCATCGACATCGCCGGCCAGGTCGGCTACGACGGACTGCCCAGCACCGACGAACCCGAACTTGCTGCGTGGTTCCGCACCGCCGCGCACAGTGGGTCGCTGGTGCGCTACCTCGAACCGTTCGCGCACACCGTCGCGGTGATGCAGACCCCCGACGCGTTGCATCGAGTGGCCCTGGAATGTGTGGCGGATCTCGCGGCGGACAACGTGGTCTACGCCGAGGTTCGGTTCGCGCCCGAACTGCACATCAACGGAGGACTGTCGCTCCACGACGTGGTGGATGCGGTGCTCGCCGGATTCGCCGAGGGGGAGAAGGCCGCGGCTGCGGTGGGACGAACCATCGTGGTGCGGTGTCTGGTGACCGCGATGCGTCATGCCGCGCGCTCCCGGGATATCGCCGAACTGGCGATCCGCTTCCGTGACAAGGGTGTTGTCGGGTTCGACATCGCCGGTGCCGAGGCCGGCTACCCACCGTCGCGGCATCTGGACGCCTTCGAGTTCATGCGATCGAACAACGCGCGTTTCACCATCCACGCCGGCGAGGCCTTCGGATTGCCCTCGATCCATGAGGCGTTGGCGTTCTGCGGCGCCGATCGGCTCGGCCACGGCGTGCGCATCGCCGACGACATCGAGTTACTGCCGGACGGCTGCGCGGTTCTCGGCCGGCTGGCAGCGTTGGTGCGCGACAAGCGAATTCCACTCGAGATGTGCCCGAGTTCGAACCTGCAGACCGGTGCGGTGCCCAGCATCGACAAGCACCCCTTCGATCTGCTGGCGCGCTTACGCTTCCGTGTCACTGTCAATACCGACAACCGGCTGATGAGCGACACCACCATGAGCCTGGAGATGTCGCGTCTGGTCGACGCCTTCGGCTACGGCTGGAGCGATCTGGAGCGGTTCACCATCAATGCGATGAAGTCGGCGTTCATCCACTTCGATGAGCGGCTGGAGATCATCGACGAGGTGATCAAGCCTCGTTACGCCGTGCTCGTCGGTTAGGCACCGGTCAGAGGCGTCGGGCATTACCCGAGTGATCGTCTACAAATCGCCCTGTACGTTAGAAAAATGCGAAAAATGCGAAAAATGTTTGCTGGGATTCACGGGCGGTGGTAATTGGTCGTGCACGCAGGGCGAGGGCAGGTAGGGATGGGGACGCGTCAAGACGCCGCCGATCAGCTTGCCGACCGCCTGAAAGCCGCCGCCGACACCCTCGCCTCCAACGGCCTGCGGCCGAGGCGGATTCCTTACCGTCCGGCACGGGGTGGGGGCCTGTTCAAGCGCCGCTCGCCCAATGGATTCGTCCTCAGTTCGGTCGGGCCGCGCTTGCAGATGCTCCTGCCCGACGGCCGACTGTGGCGGTACCACGAACGGCGCAACGTGGAAGGCATCTTCTTCGACGCCCGAACTGACCACGGCCGCGCGATACACGGCTCCATTCCGCTGGACGGAGGCCGGTTCAGCTTCCTGGGCGCCGTCGTCGGCAAACACCACTTCGGATACCGGGAGGGCGCGGAACTCGCGGACTCGCCGGCCGGCTTCGAACTCGGCGCGATCATCGGGCGCGCCGGAGAGTCGCCGGACTATCTGAAGGCTGACGATGCCTTCGCCACCATCATCAGGGGACTCTGAGCAGCGCTATTCGCGCCGCAGCCGCGACTCCACGAAGCTCTCCAACTGTTCCCACTCGGCGACGGCCCTGGAATGCGGGCCGTTGGGCCGGCTGGTCGATTCGGGGTCGAGGGTGTGGTCCACCAAGCGACCGAGTGCGGTGTCATCGCTGAGCAGACGGTCGACGGTGTCGTCTTCGGAATAGTCGCCGACATCGCGCACGAACTCGATGGCGAGGTTCAGTTGGTCGCGGTCGATCGCTTCCGGGCCGTCTGCGATGTCGTCGGCCAGTCCGCTGAGCACGTAGACGTTGTCGTCGGTCACGTCCACCCGTAGCGAGCCGTCGGTGGCGGCGGTGCGGATGTCGTCGTAGGTGCTCAGGCTGGCCAGGTCGTGATCGTGCTCGTCGGCCAGGTAACGAGCCAGGGTCCGCTCGGACGGGAACACGCTGATGCGGCCGTTGCGGCCGAGAAAGATCGGCTTTTCGTCGTAGTAACAGCGCAGCGTGTACAGCGTTCCGCCGCTGGTCATCACCCGGACCGGGTCGATGCCGACGTGCTCCCAGAACCGCGCGTCACCGCCGAGCATCACGGAGTCGGCCGCGGTGCGGCCGCCCACCACGGCTGCCTCCGGCACGTCGTCGCCGGTCTCGTCGCCGACGAGGGCCGCTAGTGGCGCCTCATCCTCGATGACGTCCTCGTAGGGTTCGTCCAGTTCGGCGGCGGCCTGCGCGGCGACGCCCTGGTCCACCTCCGGGGTCCGGATGATCTCGTCGATCGCCGACACCACCCCGCCCCAGCCGCGGGCGACGATCTCGCCGATCCCCTCCCAGCGCTTGCGGCCGGCCCGGCCAGTGAACTGCTCCACCCCGCCGGTGACCAGTCCGAGGGTGGGGTTGCCGTTGAAGAAACGGGTGACGGCCGGTAACTCGCACACCGAGCCGATCGAGGAGACGACGGCCAACGTGTTGGCCAGGGAGTTCACCGACTCCGAGGTGGGCTTGTCGGCCAGCAGCTCCGCGACGCCGATCAGGTCGGCCTGGCGGTCCGGACCGGGCTGCAACTTGTGGGCGTTGGCCCGGGTCAGCCGATCCCAGCCCGGATGGTCGGTGAGGTCGTTGTCGGTGTCGGTGCGGACGAACGCCGTCAGGTCGGCCACTGACTCGAAGGCGTAGAGATCCTCGTCCTTGCCGAGGAATCCCTCCCACTCGTCTCCGGCGTCGCGCCACCGGGGCGCCCACAGCGTGTAGAGGTCACCAGCGGTGACGCCCAGGCGGATCGGTACGAGCTCTGCAGCCATGGCGGACAGCCTAACGACCTACAGTCTGTGCCTATGGACGTGACTGTCATCGACCATCCCCTGGCGGCCGCCCGGCTCACCACGCTGCGCGACGAGAACACCGATAACGCGGGGTTCCGGGCTGCGCTGCGCGACCTCACGCACATGCTGGTGTACGAGGCGACCCGGGATGCGCGCAGCGAGCAGATCGTCGTGCGGACCCCGCTGACCGACACCATCGGCAGCCGGCTGGCCACACCGCCGCTGCTGGTGCCGGTGCTGCGGGCGGGTCTGGGCATGGTCGACCAGGCGCACGCGCTGATTCCCGAGGCGCTGGTGGGGTTCGTCGGTGTCGCACGCAACGAGAAGACCCACCAGCCGGTTCCGTACCTGGAATCTCTGCCCGCGGATCTGCGCACCCAGCCGGTGATGGTGCTCGACCCGATGCTGGCCACTGGGGGGTCGATGGCTTTCACCATCGAACTGCTGCAGGATCGCGGTGCGATCGACATCACCGTGATCTGCGTGGTCTGCGCGCCGGAAGGTGTTGCGGCACTGGAGATGGCGGCCCCGCAGGCGCGGCTGTTCACCGCTACGATCGACGACGGGCTCAACGACGACGCCTACATCGTCCCGGGTCTGGGCGATGCGGGGGACCGGCAGTTCGGGCCGCGGTAGCCGCCGCGTTGAGGAGTGCGGCAATCAGGTTGAGCCGGCGAGGCGGCGGGGCGGCGGGGCGGCTACAGTGCAGCGATCACCGCGGCGAGCAGGTCGCCCACGTCGCGGGCGGATTCTCGTCCGGCGGCCAGCACCTCGTTGTGGCGCAGCGGCGCGCCCGTCATCCCCGCGGCGAGGTTGGTCACCAGCGACACCCCGAGCACCTCGGCCCCGGCCGCCCGCGCGGCGATGGTCTCGTGGACCGTCGACATGCCGACCAGGTCGGCGCCAAGGGTGCGCAGCATCCGGATCTCGGCCGGAGTCTCGTAGTGCGGCCCGGGCACGGCGGCGTAGACACCGTCGGCCAGTCCTGGGTCGACGCGGCGGGCGACCTCGCGCAGCCGGGGCGAGTAGGCGTCGACCAGGTCGACGAACTGTGCCCCGACCAGCGGTGAACGGGCCGTCAGGTTGAGGTGGTCGCTGATCAGCACCGGCTGGCCCACCCGGTAGTCCGACCGCAGCCCGCCGGCCGCGTTGGTCAGGATGACGACGTCGGCGCCGGCGGCGCAGGCGGTGCGCACCGGATGCACCACCCGGCTCAGGTCGTGACCTTCGTAGGCGTGGATGCGGCCGAGAAACACCAGGACCCGCTTGCCGGCGATCACCAGGGACAGTGCCTGCCCGCGGTGACCGTCGGCGCTGGGCGGGAGGAAGCCGGGCAACTCGGACATCGGCAGCTCTGCCGCCGGCGTACCCAGGGCGGCCGCGGCCGGCGCCCAGCCCGATCCCAGCACGACGGCCACATCGTGGTGCTCGACGCCGGTGAACTCGGCCACAGCTGCGGCCGCGCGGGCGGCGTCTGGACTCACAGCCAATCAGCCTATCGGCGGTGAGATACTGGCCCGATGCCCTTGGCCGACATCGCGGAGTCGTGGCTGGCTGCGCACTATGACGACCTCGTTGCGTGGCGTCGTCACATCCACCGCCACCCCGAGCTCGGGCGGCAGGAGTTCGCCACGACCCAGTACGCCGCCGATCGGCTCGTCGATGCGGGGCTCAATCCGAAGGCCCTCCCCGGGGGCACCGGACTGATCTGTGATTTCGGCCCCGAACATGCGCCGCGGATCGCGCTGCGCGCCGACATGGACGCGCTGCCGATGGCGGAGCGCACCGGTGCGCCCTACACCTCGACGGTGCCGGGAGTCGCGCACGCCTGCGGGCACGACGCGCACACGGCGATCCTGCTTGGTGCGGCGACCGCGCTCTCATCGGCGCCGGAACTCCCCATGGGCGTGCGGCTGATCTTCCAGCCGGCGGAGGAGTTGATGCCCGGCGGCGCGCTGGACGCCATCGCGGCCGGCGCGCTGAGCGGGGTGTCGCGGATCTTCGCGCTGCACTGCGATCCGCGTCTGTCGGTCGGCCGGGTGGCCATCACCGCGGGGCCGATCACGTCAGCCGCGGACTCCCTGGAGATCACGCTGCACTCCCCGGGCGGGCACACAGCCCGTCCGCATCTCACCTCGGATCTGGTGTATGGGATGGGCACCGTCATCACCGGTCTGCCCGGGGTGCTGTCCCGCCGTATCGACCCCCGCAACGGCACCGTGATGGTGTGGGGTGCGGCGAACGCCGGCGTCGCGGCCAACGCCATTCCTCAGATCGGGACCCTTGCCGGCACCGTGCGGACGGCCAGCCGGGAGACCTGGCTGGAGCTGGAGAGCCTTGTGGGCGAGATCGTTTCGGGCCTGCTGGCACCGCTGGGCATCGAGCATTCGGTGCAGTACCGGCGCGGTGTGCCGCCCGTGGTCAACGAGGAGCGCAGCACCCAGATAATGACGCACGCCATCGAGGCGATCGGGCCCGAAGCGCTGGCCGACACCCAGCAGTCTGGCGGCGGGGAGGACTTCTCCTGGTACCTCGAGGATGTGCCCGGGGCGATGGCCCGGCTCGGGGTGTGGGGCGGCGACGGTCCTCAACTCGACCTTCATCAGCCGAACTTCGACCTCGACGAGCGAGCGCTCGCTGTCGGGGTACGGTTGCTCGTCAATATCGTGGAGCGGTCCGCGGAGTTCGACTAGAGGCTTTATTCGGCGGGACTCGAGCCTTATTCGGCGGGGCCGGGCCCGACGTTGCGCGCCGGTCTGGTGCGGATGTCGTGAACGTACTCGCCCGGGGCGCCGGCCACCTCGGCGGCGTCCGACATCACCCCCAGGTACCGCGCCGACGGCAGACCACCCTCCCAGGCGTCCACCACGTACAGCCATGCGAGCACGGGATCGGTTGTGGTGTCCGAGGTTTCGCGGTCGATGCGGCATCGGATCTTCTTGTGCAGGGAAAGCTCGGTGCCCTCCCAGCGATCCATGTTCAGCTCGTCGGCCGGGGTGACGTCGTAGAGCACGACGAACACGCTGGAGGCGGGGTCCTCGACCAGCGTCGCCAGAGCGCCTTCCCAGCCGATGTCTTCACCGGCGAACGTGAGCCGCCAGCCGTGCAGCCAGCCGGTACCGGCCATCGGGGAGTGCGGCGCTCGCTCCAGCATCTGCTCGGGGTCCATGTTCGACCCGTAGGCGGCGTAGAGAGGCACGAACGAAGCGTAAGGGTTAACTTGTGTGCGTGACTGCCCCGACCCCCAAGCGGATCGTCATCATCGGCGGTGGGCCGGCGGGGTACGAGGCGGCGTTGGTGGCCGCCACCCGCGGCGCCGAGGTCACCGTCGTGGACTCCGACGGCATCGGCGGGGCCTGCGTGCTCTTCGACTGCGTGCCGTCCAAGACCTTCATCGCCTCCACGGGGGTGCGCACCGAACTGCGCCGGGCCCACGGCCTGGGTTTCGACATCAGCATCGAGGACGCGAGAATCTCGCTGCCGCAGATCAACAACCGCGTCAAGACGCTGGCCCGATCGCAGTCCGCCGATATCGGAGCCCAACTGCTGCGGGAGAAGGTCAGCATCGTCGGCGGCCGCGCTGAACTGATCGACGATGTGCCGGGCATGGCCAGTCATCGAGTCCGGGTGAACACGCCGGACGGCAGATCGGGCGTGCTCAAGGCCGACGTGGTGCTGATCGCCACTGGGGCCACACCGCGGGTGTTGCCCGGCGCGGTTCCCGACGGCGAGCGAATCCTCAACTGGCGTCAGCTCTACGACCTGCCCGACCTGCCCGAGCATCTGGTCATCGTCGGCTCCGGGGTGACCGGCGCGGAATTCTGCAACGCCTACACCGAGTTGGGCGTCACTGTCACCGTGGTGGCCAGCCGCGACCAGATCCTGCCGCACGAGGACAGCGACGCCGCGGCGGTTCTGGAGGAGGTGTTCGCCGAACGCGGCGTCACCCTGGTCAAGAACGCCCGCGCAGAGTCGGTGGTGCGCTCCGGGTCCGGGATTCGGGTGACGATGGCCGATGGCCGGTCCGTCGATGGCAGCCACGCCCTGATGACCGTCGGCTCGGTGCCCAACACCGCCGGCCTCGGTTTGGAGCGCGTCGGCATCGAATTGGACCGCGGCGGCTACATCCCGGTGGACCGGGTCTCGCGGACCACCGCCTCCGGGATCTACGCGGCCGGGGACTGCACCGGCCTCATGCCGCTGGCGTCGGTGGCGGCCATGCAGGGCCGGATCGCGATGTATCACGCATTGGGCGAAGGCGTCTCGCCGATCCGGCTGCGCACGGTGGCATCGGCCACGTTCACCCGCCCGGAGATCGCCGCGGTCGGCGTGCCGCAGACGGCCATCGACAGCGGCGCCGTCCCGGCCCGCACCCTGGTCCTGCCGCTGACCACCAATGCCCGGGCGAAGATGTCGCTGCTGCGACGCGGCTTCGTCAAAATCTTCTGCCGTCCCGCCACCGGAGTGGTGATCGGCGGCGTCGTCGTCGCGCCCATAGCCTCGGAATTGATCCTGCCGATTGCGCTGGCGGTGCAGAACCGCATATCGGTCACAGATCTCGCTCAGACACTTTCGGTGTATCCGTCCCTTTCCGGGTCTATCGTCGAAGCCGCCCGACGCCTCATGGCGCACGACGATCTCGACTAGCCTGCGGATACCCGCGTAACCCCTCAGGAGTGACAGTGAGCGACCCGATCCTTCGACCGGGCACCGGTCAGACGTTCCTCGGACCCGCCCAGCGCGCAGAGGCCTGGGATCGGCTGGGCAGCGAACTGTTCGACGTCGTGGTGATCGGCGGCGGGGTGGTGGGTGCCGGTGCGGCACTCGACGCCGCCACCCGCGGGCTGAGCGTCGCCCTCGTGGAGGCCCGCGACTTCGCCTCCGGCACGTCGAGCCGAAGCTCCAAGATGTTCCACGGCGGTCTGCGCTACCTCGAGCAGTTGGAGTTCGGCCTGGTCCGTGAGGCGCTGCACGAACGTGAACTCTCGCTGTCGGTCCTGGCTCCGCACCTGGTCAAGCCGCTGCCGTTCCTGTTCCCGCTGTCCCACCGGGTGTGGGAGCGGCCCTACATGGCGGCCGGCATTTTTCTGTATGACCAACTGGGCGGGGCGAAGTCCGTTCCGGCCCAGAAACATCTGACTCGCTCCGCCGCGCTGCGGCTGGCCCCCAGCCTCAAACGCAACTCCCTGATCGGCGGAATTCGCTACTACGACACCGTCGTCGACGACGCCCGGCACACGATGATGGTGGCCCGCACCGCGGCCCACTACGGGGCGGTGGTGCGCAACTCCACCCAGGTCGTCGCGCTGCTGAGCGAGGGCGACCGTGTGGTCGGGGTGACGGTGCGCGACTCGGAGAACGGAGCTGTGACCGATGTGCGCGGCCACGTCGTCATCAACGCCACCGGGGTGTGGACCGACGAGATCCAGGCGTTGTCCAAACAACGCGGCCGGTTCCGGGTGCGGGCATCCAAGGGTGTGCACATCGTGGTGCCGCGGGACCGGATCGTCAGCGAGGTGGCGATCATCCTGCGCACGGAGAAGTCGGTGCTCTTCGTCATCCCGTGGGGCACGCACTGGATCATCGGCACCACCGACACCGACTGGAACCTCGACCTCGCCCATCCGGCGGCGACCAAGGCCGACATCGACTACATCCTCGGCCATGTCAACACCGTGCTCGTCACGCCGCTGACCCACGATGACATCGACGGGGTGTACGCCGGTTTGCGCCCGCTGCTGGCCGGCGAGAGTGAGGAGACCTCCAAACTGTCCCGCGAGCATGCGGTGGCCTCGCCCACCCCCGGGCTGGTGGCCATCGCGGGCGGCAAGTACACCACCTATCGGGTGATGGGCGCCGACGCCGTCGACGCCGCGGCCGAGTTCGTCCCGTCCCGGGTGGCCCCGTCGATCACCGAGAAGGTGCCCCTGCTCGGCGCGGACGGCTACTTCGCCCTGGTCAACCAGACCGACAGCGTCGGGCAGCAGTACAACCTGCATCCGTACCGGGTCAAGCACCTGCTGGACCGGTACGGGTCGCTGATCGGGGAGGTGCTCGGCCTGGCCGAGGGCAAGCCCGACCTGCTGGAGCCGATCACCAACGCCGCCATCTATCTGAGGGTTGAGGCGGCCTATGCGGCGGCCGCCGAGGGGGCGCTGCACCTGGAGGACATCATGACCCGCCGGATGCGGATCTCCATCGAGTACCCACACCGCGGGGCGGACTGCGCCCGCGAAGTGGCCGAGATCGTCGCGCCGATTCTCGGGTGGAGCCAAGCGGATATCGACCGCGAGGTGGGCACCTACACCGCCCGGGTGGAGGCCGAGATCCGGTCGCAGACCCAGCCCGACGACGCTTCGGCCGACTCGCTGCGGGTCGCCGCACCGGAGGCGCGCGCGGAGATCCTCGAGCCCCTGCCGCTGCCCTGACGCTAGTTCGCCGGGTTCGGTGCTGATGCTCCTGCCGCGCGACGGGCTCGGCCCCGCGCGGCTGCGCGTGCAGGGCGGAAATCTGGCCGACGAATTGGGCCGGCGGTTCGGCGCTCAGGTTCGAGCGAAGGTGCTCGCCGGCGAGGTAGTCGATGCGCGGGGAGCGGTACTCGACGCTGCGACGGTGCTGCCGGCGGGGGCGGTCGTATACCTCTACCGGGACCTGCCGGACGAAGTCGAGGTTCCCTTCGACATCCTGATCCTGTATCGCGACAACAACATTCTCGCCGTCGACAAACCGCACTTTCTGGCCACCATGCCGCGGGGGCGTCACGTCGCGCAGACCGCTTTGGTGCGACTGCGCCGTGATCTCGATATTCCCGAACTGAGCCCGGCGCACCGGCTCGATCGGCTGACCGCCGGTGTGCTGCTGTTCACGGTGCGCCGGGAGGTCCGCGGTGCCTACCAGACGATGTTCGCCCGCGGCGAGGTTGCCAAGACCTATCTGGCCCGCTCAAGCGTGCAGCCCGGTCTTGCTGCACCGCAGCGCGTGTCGAACCGCATCGTCAAACGCCGTGGCGTCCTGCAGGCTTTTCTCGAACCGGGGGAGCCCAACGCCGAGACAGTGATCGAACCGTTGGACGGTGGTCGCTATCGGCTGACGCCGCTGACCGGACGGACCCACCAGTTGCGGGTGCACATGGCGGGACTCGGTGTTCCGATCGACAACGACCCGCTCTACCCCAACATCAATGACATTGAGCCGGAGGACTTTTCGCGGCCGCTGAGCCTGGTGGCCCAACGGCTGGAGTTCGCCGATCCGACGAATGGACGTTTACATCAGTTTGCGACCGAAAGGACACCGGGCTAGGAATTCGGGATAGCGTGAGCACCGGTGACGCAGGCTTATGAGCCACCGGTCAGCGCTACCCGTGGTGGGGCGATCATGACCACCCCGAAAGGCACCTGGTACTACGGGCCCAGCCACCCCAACCAGAAGGGCGTCGGCCTGGCCGGCGGGTTCATCGAGGGCGCCATCCAGTTCCGGGGTACCTGGATGGCGGCGCCGGTGTTGGGCAACTCCTGGCGGTGGAGGGTTCAGGTGGGCATGATCGGAGGTATGCAGCGCAACCGGAAGTCCGACGACGAACACGAATTGGTGCTACTGGCGGCGTACGCCGATCTGGAGACCGCCAAAGACGACTTCTGGGAGCTGGAGCGCAGCCTCAAGCACGGCTTGGAGGTCCGCGGCGCCGCGCTGGTCAGCAAGGACGCCGCCGGGAAGCCCGAGGTGGTGGAGGCGGCTAATCGGCACGGTCGACTCGGGGTCGGTGTGGGTGCCGGGGCCGGTGCGCTGTTCGGCTTGTTCGCCCCACCGTGGGGTCTGTCGCTGCTGGTGGGGGCGGCAACCGGTGGATTGCTGGCCGCTTTCGCCGAACATGAACTGCGCACCGGGTTGCGACACGAGGTCGCCGAGGCCTTGGAGGCCGGCACCGCCGTCATCGTCGCGATCACCTATCCCAACGGCCGCGTTCCCGTGGAGAACACGATTCACCATGCCCATACCTTCCGGGAGCTACCCCTGGATGCCTCGACCATCCAGTCCGTCGAGGGGGCCATCGCCGAGGCGATGCGCACGATCGGCCACCAGCCCGACGGCACACTCAGCGCTGACACGACGGACACCAGTAACTGAGGCGTTCACCGGTGGCCTCCGACTGCTCGGCGCGGGCGATCGGCGTGCCGCACCGCCGGCACGGTTCCCCGCCGCGGCCGTAGACCCACAGCTGCCGGCCCGGGCGGGTATTGCCGGTGGTCGTCCGGCCCACCCGTAACCGGTTTGCCCAGAGCATGTCCCGGGTCCGTGTCACCATCCGCAACGGATTGTCCAATGCACTAACCGGGCTGCCCGGCAGCTGGCCGAACAGGAAGCACAACTCATTGCAGTACACATTGCCCACCCCGGCCATCACCCGCTGATCGAGCAGTGCTGCAGCGATGGGACGATCCGGGTCGGCGGTGAGGTTGGCCGCCGCGCGGTACGCATCCCAGTCCGGCCCGAGCAGATCGGGCCCGAGGTGGGCCACGGCCTCCATGTCGTGGTCGCGGTCCAGGATCTCCAATACCACGAGGTCGATACCCGCGGCGGCGATATCGCCGGCTTCCAACAAGATTCGGATCCTGTGGTCCGGGCGCGGCGGGCGCTCCCGCGGTGTCACCCGCCAACTACCGTCCATCTTGAGGTGCGAATGGATGCTGGCCGGGCCGACCCGGATGAACAGGTGCTTGCCGCGGCTGAGTACCTCGTCAACGCGCATCCCGGTCAGATCGGTGGTGGCGTAGCGCGGCACCCGGACGTCGCATCGGGTCAGGATCTGACCGGTCAGCGCCTCGCGCAGGGCTGCCGCGGTGCGAAAGACGGTGTCGCCCTCGGGCATACGGCTAGGGCATCCGGCTACGGCTCGACGATCAGCACATCGAGGAGTCTCGGGCCGTGCACCCCTTCGACCCGTTCGAGTTCGATGTCGCTGGTGGCACTGGGGCCTGAGATGAACGTCAACGGCCGCAACGGATCCAGCGCGGCGAACCCCTGCGGCACCGTGTCCACCACCTGGTCGGCGAACACCACGCAGATGTGGTGGTCGGGGATGAGCGTCAGGACGCGGCGGCCCTGGGCGGAGCCGCCGTCGAGGACGATGGTGCCGGTCGCGGCGATCCCCAGCGCGCAGCCGGTCACCACCGCGGCCGCCGCCTCCAGCTGGTAGTGGGACAACCGGACGGCCGGGTCGTCGCGCATGGTGCTGACCTCGGCCACCCAGCCGGCGGGGAGGTCGCCGGGGATGGCCACCACACCGTCGGGCGCCACCAGCGAGGCCACCGTCGCGCTGATGTCGGCGGCGCCGATCCGGCGCACCTGGGCCCGGTAGTCGGCGACCGTCTCGGTGAACCGGGCGATGTCGGCAGGGCCGGTCAGGAGTTCGCGGTCGTACTCGCGGGAGACCGTCACCGGCTCCGGCGGCGCCGCCGCGAGAGCCTCACGGATCCGTCCGAGCACGACCGAGCGGGCGTCGGCTCCAGCGCCGGTCATGACCGCTGCCCGTGGGTCTGCGCCCACCACTGTCGGAACGTCTGGCGCGGCGGCTCCGGCAGATCCCGGCTCGCCGTCCACTTCGACGCCGGCCACGGCAATGCGGTGATGCGATGGTCCTTACCGGCGATCAGCCGCCCCGCGCCGGCGGCCTTCTCGGCTGCTGCGAACCGCCGCGGCGAATCCATCACCCACGCAGCGGCCTTCATTGCCAGATCCTGACCGCTGGGCAGCCCGCCGCGCCCGGCGTCGACCACCTCGGCGCGCAGGTGAACCAGGATCGATGGGATGTCGATGCGGACCGGGCAGGCGTCGAAACAGGCCCCGCACAGCGACGAGGCGAACGGCAGCGAGGCGTTCGGGTCGTTGTGCCCCCGGATGCCCGTCAGTTGGGGGCTGAGGATCGCCCCGATCGGCCCCGGGTACACCGACCCGTAGGCGTGCCCGCCGGTCCGTTCGTACACCGGGCAGACGTTGAGGCAGGCGCTGCACCGGATGCACTTCAGTGCCCCGCGGCCCACCGCGTCGCCCAGCACCCTGGTCCGGCCGTTGTCCAGCAGCACCAGATGGAACTCCTGCGGGCCGTCGCCCGGATGAACGCCCGTCCACATCGAGGTGTAGGGGTTCATCCGCTCGGCGGTGGACGATCGGGGCAGCAACTGCATGAACACGTCGAGGTCGGCGAAGCGCGGGATGACCTTCTCGATACCCATGACGGTGATCAGCGTCTGCGGCAGCGTCAGGCACATCCGGCCGTTGCCTTCGGACTCCACCACCGCCAGCGTTCCGGTCTCGGCGACGCCGAAGTTGGCGCCGCTCACCGCCACCCGTGCGGACAGGAACTTGCGGCGCAGATAGGTTCGAGCCGCGTCGGCCAATTCATGGGGGTCGTCGCTTAGTTCGATGATCCCCGGCATCTCGCGAAGGAAGATGTCGCGGATCTCGCTGCGGTTCTTGTGGATCGCAGGCACCAGGATGTGGCTGGGCCAGTCGTGGCCGAGTTGAACGATGAGTTCCGCGAGGTCGGTCTCTACGGCCTGGATGCCTTCGGCCTCGAGGTGCTCGTTGAGGCCGATCTCCTGGGTGGCCATCGACTTGACCTTGACGACCTCGCCGGCGCCGGTGGCCCGGATGAGCGTGGTGACGACCCGGTTGGCCTCGTCGGCGTCGCGGGCCCAGTGGACGACGCCGCCGCGGCGGGAGACGTTGCGCTCCAACTCCTCCAGCAGTTCCGGCAGCCGGGCCAGCACGTCGCGCTTGATGGCGCTGCCGGCCAGGCGAAGTTCCTCCCAGTCCGGGCATTCCTGTACCGCATGCAGTCTCTTGGCCCGGATCGAATGGGTGGCGTGGCCGACGTTGCGGCGCATCTGTTTGTCCGCGAGAGCTTTTCGTGCCGCTGTGGGGAACGTCTCGTCGCCGCGCAGGTTGCCGGTGCCGGGCGTGCCCAGGAAGGTGCGGGAACCCGATGTCATTGCGCCGCCAGGATTTCGGCGAGATGGACGGTCCGGACTGCCGCCCCGGCGCGGCTAAGGCCGCCCCCGATGTGCATGAGGCACGACGCGTCCCCGGCGGTGCAGACCCGCGCGCCGGTGCTGACGACGGCGGCCATCTTGTCGGCCAGCATCGCCGCGGAGGTGTCGGCGTTCTTCAGGGCGAACGTCCCGCCGAATCCGCAGCAGCTCTCAGCCATCGGCAGCTCGACCAGGGTCAGGCCGCGCACATGGCGCAGTAGTTCCACCGGCTTGTCGCCCACCCGCAGCATCCGCAGCGAGTGGCAGGTCGGGTGATAGGTGACCGTGTGCGGGTAGTAGGCGCCAACGTCGCGGACGTCCAGCACGTCGATGAGCAGTTCGGACAGTTCGTAGGTACGGGCGGCGACGGCCTCGGAGCGGACCGCCAGCGCCTCGTCGCCGGCGCGACGGGCCACGATCGCGTGCTGATGGCGCACCGAACCCACACAGGACCCCGACGGCGCGACGACCACGTCGCACCCGGCGTCCTCGAAGACCTCGACGTGGTTGCGCACCAGCGCGACGGCCTCCCGCTGATAGCCGGTGTTGACGTGCATCTGCCCGCAGCAGGTCTGCCGCGGCGGGAAGACCACCTCGTGCCCGAGCCGCTCCAGCAGTCGCACGGTCGCGATGTCCACGTTCGGGAACAGCGCGTCGGCCAGGCAGGTGGCCAGCAGGGCGATGCGCATTGGTCGATGTTCCCCGCCGCTCAGCGCATCCGCAAGCCCCGGGGCGTGCGCGCGAAGCCGGCAGTGGTCAGGGCGTCGGTGGCCGGGCCTCTATCCAGTAACACCGATGCGCCGTCGACCTTCTCGACCGCGATGCCGGCCAGTCGCCCGGCGCGGACCATGTCGGCGAGGGCACCCGCCGCCGCCCGCTGGGCCTCGATCTCGGCGGCGAAGGTGAGCAGTGAACGGCCGCCGCGTTCGAGGAACCACACCAGTTCACCGTCGACCATCACCACCAGGGCGCCGGCCTTGCGGCCCGGCCGGTGCCCGGTCTCGGCACCCGGGCGGTGCCCGGCATCGGCGGCGCGCCGTATCGGCCACGGCAGCGCGGTGCCGTAGGGGTTGGCCGGGTCGGCGGCAGCCAGCACGACGGCCTGGTAGTCGGGCCGTTCACGGTCGACGCTGTCGGCGTAACCGCGCAGCCGGTCCACCGTTGCGGCAGTGGCGAATTGGGCGCCACCGAGGGATTCGACGAAGTAGCCGCGCTGGCACCGGCCGGACTCCTCCATGGTGGCCAGCACCTTGTAGAGCATGGCGAAGCTGCCGGGCACTTCGGTGCCGGTACTGGCCACGGCGTTTCGGGTGAGCACCCCGTAGCGGTTCATCAGCAACTCGGCGGTGAAGTGCGCCCGCAAGGTCGAATCCGGCTCGCGGGCGGGCAGCGCCGCCCAGCGGCCCGCGACCGTCGGATCAGCCGGGCGGGCCTGGGCGTGGGCGACCGAGTAGCGGCTGAGGCGCGGGGCACGTCGGTGTCTGTGCGCGGCGGCGGCCGGGCGTCGGGTGCCGGGCCGGGTGCCGCCGGTCAGCTTGGCCCTCACCGGCGCGAAGGTGTCACCGCTGACCCAGCCGCCCCAGATCAGTTCCCACAGCGCCGTACTGAAGGCCTCTTCGCGGCCGGCGGCGGCTGCGCTTTCGGAGGCGAGTTGGCGGAAGAAGTACGCGCCGCGGGAATCACCGGGCCGTCCGAGGACGTCGAGGATGGCGCGGTGGGTGTCGGTCAGTTCGATCTCGGCCGGGGTGGCCAGGGTCAGCGGTGCGGTGTCGGCGTGGTGGAACACCACCCAGCCGTCGCTGCCCGAGATCGCTCCGGCTCCTGACCAGATCACCTCACCGGAGGCTAGTAACTCGTCGAGCATGGCGGGCTGGTAGCCGCGCACCCGCGGAGCGAAGATCAGTGGTTCGACGGCCGAGGCCGGAACAAAAGCTCCGGCGAGTTGCTCGATCACGCTGAGCAGCCCGTCCACCCCGCCGGCACCCGACGGGCCGACCTGCTGCCAGGCCGGCAGAAAGCGGGCGTACGCCGCGGTGCTGACCGGTTCGACCTGAGCGCGCAGTGCGGCCAGCGAGCGTCGGCGCAACATCCGCAGCACCCCGGTGTCGCACCACTGGTCTCCGTCGAGCGCGTCGGTGAATTCTCCGCGAATCAACCGGCCGTCTAACGCCATTCGGTTGAGCACGTCAGCAGCCACCCGAAGTCCGAGCCCGAAGCGGCTTCCGGCGGCCGCGGTGGAGAACGGGCCGCGGGTGCGGGCGTAGCGGCCCAGCAGTTCGCCTAGCGGGTCGGGCGCCGACTCGGTGAAGGAGGCCGGCACCCCCATCGGCACGGCCACGCCGACAGCGTCGCGGAGCCGGCCGATGTCCTCCACGGCGACCCACCAGCTGCCGCCGGCGTAGGACACCGGAAGAACACGCCGCGCCGCCTGCAGGCCGTCGAGCCACGGCCGGACGTCGGAAGCCGTTGCGCGCTCGGCGATTTCGACCTCGGTCAACGGGCCGAGCAGTCGCAGCAGGTCGGCCACGCCTTCGGCGTCGCGGGCTCGGCGGTCTTCGGCGAGGTGCTGCAACTGCAGCTCGGTGGCGACGATGACGTCGGGCTCCAGGAGTTCGCGCAGTTCCACCCGGCCCAGCAGTTCGGCCAGCAGGGCGGTGTCCAGCGAGAGCGCGGCGGCGCGGCGTTCGGCCAGCGGGCTGTCGCCCTCGTACATGAACGCGCCGACGTAACCGAACATCAACGACGCCGCGAACGGCGACGGCGTAGGCGTCTCGACCTCGGCCAGCCGTACCCGGCGCTGCGCGATCCGGGCCATCAAATCGGTCAGCGTCGGGACGTCGTAGACGTCCTGCAGGCACTCCCGCACGGTCTCCAGGACGATGGGGAAGTCCGGGTACTTTCGTGCCACGTCGAGCAGTTGCGCGGCGCGCTGACGCTGGTGCCACAGCGGGGAGCGCTTGCCGGGGTGCCGTCGCGGCAGTAGCAGTGCTCGGGCCGCGCACTCGCGGAACCGGGCGGCGAACAGCGCCGAGCCGCCGACCTCGGTGGTGACCATCGGCTCGATCTCATCGGCGTCGAAGACGAAAAGCTCCGCGCCGGGCGGGGTGTCGTCGGTGTCCGGCAACCGGACCACGATCCCGTCGTCGCTGGCGGTGGGCTTCTCGTCGATCCCATAGCGCTCCAGCAGCCGCCGGCCGACCGCCAGGGCCCAGGGCCCGTGCACTTTCAGCCCGTACGGCGAATGCAGGACCACCCGCCAGTCGCCCAGTTCGTCGCGGAATCGCTCCACCAGCAGGGTGGTGTCGCTGGGCACGATCTTGGTCGCGTCGCGCTGACTCTCCAGCAGCCGCCAGAGGTTGTCGGTGGCGAAGGCGTCGAAACCGATGTCATCGCAGCGCTTTTCGAAGGCACCCCGGTCGAGGATGGCCAGCTCCCCGGTGAACTTACCGATCGCGGCGCCGAGTTCGGCGGGCCGCCCGGCGTCATCGCCGCGCCAGAACGGCAGCCGGGCCGGCTGGCCCGGGGCGGGGATCACCAGCACCCGGTCATGGGTGATCTCGGTGATCCGCCAACTGGTGGCGCCCAGCGAGATGACGTCGCCGGGCCGGGACTCGTAGACCATCTCCTCGTCGAGTTCACCCACCCGCGAGGGCTTTTCGCTCTCGCTGGCCAGGTACACGGTGAATAGTCCGCGGTCGGGGATCGCCCCGCCGGAGGTCACCGCCAGCCGCTGCGCTCCCGGGCGTGCGGTCAGCGTGCCGGTGTCGCGGTCGTAAACGAGCCGCGGGCGCAGTTCGGCGAACTCGGTCGACGGGTACTTGCCGCTGAGCAGATCCAGCGTCGCTTCGAAGGCGCTGCGCGGCAGGGCGGCGAACGGAGCGCTGCGCCGCACGATGTCGAACCACTCGTCGGCGTTGAGCGGTTCCAGCGCGCAGGCCGCGACCGTGTGCTGGGCCAGCACGTCGAGCGGGTTGGCCGGCACCCGCATGGTTTCGATGGCGCCGTCGAGCATCCGCCGGACGCTGACCGCGCAGCCGATCAGGTCGGTGCGGTGTTTGGGCAGCAGCACCCCGCGGGAGATCTCGCCGACCTGGTGGCCGGCCCGTCCCACGCGCTGCAGACCGCTGGCCACCGACGGGGGCGACTCGACCTGGATCACCAGGTCCACCGCGCCCATGTCGATGCCGAGTTCGAGGCTGGAGGTGGCGACGACGGCTTTGAGCCGCCCGCTCTTGAGATCATCCTCGACGGCGGCGCGCTGCTCCTTGGAGACCGAGCCGTGATGCGCCCGGGCCAGCAGTGGTTCGGCACCCTGGATCTGGTTGTTGGCCAGCATCTGTGCTGGCGGGGTCGGCAGCTCGATGCCAGAGCGGGCGGCGTGAATCTCGTTGATACGCGCGGTGAGTCGCTCGGCCAGCCTTCTCGAGTTGGCGAACACGATGGTGGAGGTATGCGCCTCGATCAGGTCGACGATGCGGTTCTCCACGTCGGGCCAGATGGTGTTGTTCTCCAGATTGGCCATATCGGGAACGGGGACCTGGACGCTGAGGTCGAAGGTTTTGGCCGACGGCGGGTTGACGATGCGAGCGGGACGCCCGCCCCCGCCGGTCAGGAACCGCGCCACCTCTTCGGGTGGCCGCACGGTCGCCGACAGCCCGATGCGCTGCGCGGGCTCGGCCAGCAGTGCGTCCAGGCGCTCCAGCGAAAGGGCAAGGTGCGCACCGCGTTTGGTGCCCGAGACGGCGTGCACCTCGTCGATGATCACCGTCTGGACATTGGTCAGCGTCTCGCGGGCGGCCGAGGTCAGCATCAGGGACAGCGATTCCGGTGTGGTGATGAGGACGTCGGGCGGGTTGGCGATGAGTTGACGCCGGGTTACCGGGGGAGTGTCGCCGGAGCGGACCCCGACGGTGATCTGTGGTGGTTCCAGGCCGTCCTGGGCGGCAATGCGGGAGATGCCGGCCAGCGGGGTGCGCAGGTTGCGTTCGACGTCGATGGCCAGCGCCTTGAGCGGCGAGACGTAGACCACCCGTGTGCCGGGGGTGCGCTGCTGTTCCGCAGTGAGCCGGTCGATGGCCCACAGGAACGCGGCGAGGGTCTTGCCGGATCCGGTCGGTGCGATCACCAGGGTGTGGTCGCCGTCGGCGATCGCGTCCCACGCCTGGGCCTGCGCCGGTGTCGGAGCGGGGAATGTCCCGGTGAACCAGTGCCGGGCCAGCGCGCTGAACCGGTCCAACGGGTCTTGGGGACTCATATGACCAGAGTGCCAGGTACCACCGACATTTAGCTTTGGAGTGAGCCCGCGGGTGGCCGAACTACCGACCGGGACACCTGGTGATCCCTGAGTTTTGAGTGGTCACCCGCGGGCTCGGTGTCTGGTCGAGCGGTGATCCTTGTTCGGGAACTTGGAGCCAGCCTGCGGGTGTGGACGCCTGTTTGGATGTCGCTTGCCACGGTGATGGGACCACCTGATTGCCAGGGGGATGGGACCACCGT
>CAZVST010000033.1:0-51739 GCA_964629725.1 uncultured Mycobacterium sp. | reverse complement strand
CACCTCGGTCCGACCAGCCTCAGCGATCACCTCATCAACCACATCAGCCGGAAAAGCCCTGGTCAACAAGCCCACCGCTTGCGCCCAAGATTTCGGTCAGAAGCCCTCACGCGCTTTCCGCGGTAGGCGGGCGCATAATGGGAGTTGCCCCAGTATTTCGGTGATCACAGCGAACGTCGGTCGTGTCCCAACACGGATCTCGGCGAACACTTGCCAGAAGCGGGACGCTCGGGCTAGCCGGAGCGCTGGAGCTGACTAAAGGTCTGTCGGCCGAACATGCCGAACAGCGGCCTGAAGGAGGCGCCATGGCCGGACTTGTCGATGTCGTGCCGGGCGAGGGCGGGGCAGTCGACCCCGAGCCTGTCCAGCTAGTGGATCCCGGCGGCGCCCTTACCGCTGACGATCGTTTCTCCCGTGACCTGCCGCATGAGACGTTGTGCTGGCTCTACGAGATGATGGTCGTCACTCGCGAGCTCGACACCGAGTTCATAAACCTTCAACGCCAGGGCGAACTCGCGCTCTATGCCTCCTGCCGTGGACAGGAGGCCGCACAGATCGGTGCGGTGGCATGCCTTCGCAAGACCGATTGGCTTTTCCCGCAATACCGCGAGATCGGTGCATTTCTGCTGCGCGGCATCACCGGGGCGCAGATGGGTGCGTTGTGGCGGGGGAGTTGGCATGGCGGACAGGGCTTCACCGCACGCTGCTGTGCGCCGGTCTCCATCCCGATCGGCACCCAGACCCTGCATGCCGTCGGCGCCGCCATGGCGGCTCAGCGCCTCGGCGAGGATTCGGTGACCGTGGCCTTCCTCGGCGATGGTGCGACCAGCGAGGGCGACGTCCACGAAGCTCTCAATCTGGCCTCGGTGTTCGCCACGCCCTGCGTCTTCTATGTGCAGAACAACCACTGGGCGATTTCCGTCCCTCTTGACCGCCAAGTCGCGGGGCCGTCGATAGCGCACCGCGCCTCGGCCTACGGAATGCCCGGAATCCGGGTCGACGGCAATGATGTGCTGGCGTGCTACGCGGTGATGGCCGCCGCCGTCCGCCGGGCTCGCGCCGGCGGCGGTCCCACCCTCATCGAGGCGGTCACCTATCGGATGGGGCCACACACCACCTCCGACGACCCGACCAGGTATCGCCAGCAGGCAGAGTTAGATGTCTGGGTTGCGAGGGATCCCATCGCCCGGTACCGAACATTTCTGCAGTCCATCGGTGTGTGCGGCGAGCGGCTTGAGCAGCGGGTCGGTGCGCATGCCGCCCGCCTGCGCGCCGAATTGCGCGACGCGATCATCCGGGCTCCCGAACCCGACGTGCTGGAGATGTTCGACACGATGTATTCCGAGATCACCCCGGACCTCGCTGCGCAGCGTGAGCAGCTGCGCGCCGAGCTGGCCAGGGAGGGCTGAGATGACGCAGATCTTCGAGCCGCCGCAGATCACCCGGCCGTCTGCCGCGGTGACCCTCACGATGGTGGCGGCGATCAACCGCGCCCTGTACGACGCAATGGCAGTCGATGATCGCGTTGTGGTGTTCGGTGAAGATGTCGCCACGCTCGGCGGTGTGTTCCGGGTGACCGACGGACTCGCGGACACCTTTGGCGCTGCAAGGTGCTTCGACACACCCCTGGCGGAGTCGGCCATAGTCGGCATCGCTATCGGCATGGCAGTTCGCGGTCTGGTGCCGGTGCCGGAAATCCAGTTCGACGGGTTTAGTTACCCGGCCTTCGACCAGATCGTCAGCCATCTCGCCAAGTACCGGATGCGCACGCACGGCGACATCGACATGGCGGTGACTGTTCGCATCCCGTCGTTCGGCGGAATCGGCGCGGTGGAGCACCACTCGGAATCCACCGAGACCTACTGGGCGCATACCGCGGGGCTGAAAGTCGTTGTCCCGTCGACTCCCTCGGATGCGTACTGGCTGTTGCGCGAGGCGATCGCCAGTCCCGACCCGGTGATCTACCTGGAACCCAAGCGGCGCTACTGGACCCGCGGCGAGGTCGACACCACCCGGCCCGGGTTGCCTTTCGGAACGGCGGCCGTTCGGCGAAGCGGCGAGGACGTCACCGTCGTCACCTACGGTGGTTTGGTCGCAACCGCCGAGAACGCAGCGGAACTGGCTGCCGCACAACACGGCTGGGATATCGAGATTGTCGACCTTCGCTCGTTGAACCCGTTGGACTTCGACTCCGTCGCGGAGTCGGTCCGCAAGACCGGACGGTGCGTGGTCTTGCACGAGGGTCCGCGGACTCTGGGCTTCGGCGCCGAGCTGGCGGCGCGGATCACCGAGGAGCTGTTCTACGAGTTGGAGGCACCGGTGTTGCGTGCCACCGGTTTTGACACGCCCTACCCGCCGGCGCGCATGGAGAAGCTGTGGCTGCCCGGGGTCGACCGGCTGCTGGATTGCGTCGAGCGGAGTATGGAGATGCCATGAGTTTCCCGGTGCGTGATTTCCTGGTACCAGACTTGGGCGAGGGCCTGCAGGACGCCACGGTGTCGAGTTGGAGTGTCCAGGTCGGTGACCTCGTGGTGCTCAACCAGACGCTGTGCACCCTGGAGACGGCCAAGGCCGAAGTCGAGATCCCCAGCCCGTATGCCGGCCGCATCGCCGAACTCGGGGGCCTAGTAGGCGATGCGCTGCCGGTGGGGGCGGTCTTGGTGCGCATCGAGACCGGTACCGATGCGCACGAACCCGAGCGCAATGGTGCTGGGCGCAGGCCCGTATTGGTCGGCTACGGCGCCGATGCCACCTTCGACACCACCCGCCGGAGCCTCGACCGCTTGCCGGGGCCACGTCCAAAAGCCAAACCTCCAGTGCGGAAACTGGCCACCGAATTGGGGGTCGACCTGGCAGCGCTCACCCCGGGACCGGACGGGCTGATCTCTCGGGAGGCGGTGCTCGCTGCGGCCGGGGCGAGCAACCAGACCCGCTCCGGCGACGGTGTCGATCTGATACCGGTCCGGGGCGTACAGGCGGCAATGGCTGAGCGAATGACGCTGTCGCGCAGAACGATTCCCGACGCGCATGCCAGCGTGGAAGTTGACGGTACCCGGCTGCTGGAAGTCCGTGACCGCTTGGGGCTGAGTTCGTTCTCGATCTTCCTGAGGCTTGCGGTGCTGGCCCTTACGCATCACCGCATCCTCAACTCCACCTGGGTCGAAGGCCCCGACGGTCCGCAGGTGCAAAGCCACCAGACGGTCCATCTCGGGGTGGCAGTGGCCGCACCCCGCGGCTTGCTGGTTCCGGTGGTCCGGGACGCCCAGGCCAAGACGACACGCCAACTGGCCAAAGCCGTGACGGCGCTCATCGACGCCGGCCGCGACGGCGCGCTCGCGCCGGCACAGTTGCGCGGTTCGACGTTCACGGTATCGAACTTCGGTGCGCTGGGCCTCGATGAGGGCGTGCCGGTGATCAACCACCCGGAGGCGGCGATCCTGGGGATGGGTTCGTTGCGACCGCGTGCGGTGGTGATCGACGGTGCGCTGGCCGTGCGGTCGACGATGATGCTCACCTGCGCATTCGACCACCGGGTGGCCGACGGCGCCCAAGTAGCAGCGTTTCTCGGGGAGCTTCGCGGACTGGTCGAAGCGCCCGAGACTGCGCTGCTGCACCTGTAGAGTGCGTTCGAGAGCTGGCTACGTTCGCGCGAGTCGTCGGGCCATCAGGCCGATCATGGCGATGCGGATGACGGCTTCGTGGTGGTCAGGTCGGGTCTCGTCGGCGCGCACGCAACGACGGTGCTTGACGATCCAGCCGAACGTGCGTTCCACCACCCCGACAGACTCCGCCGACTCCGCCGATCGTTGCTGGCCTCGGACATGAACCGCTCCTCTCGGATCACCTGAGAAGACTGCCAGTCGTGGGACCCTTGGCACGGCAGGGGGCAGGACGTCGGCACCGCCGGTCGCAGCGACCGGGACTCTCCCCACGGCCGGCCCCACCGGGCCGGACAAGGTGGTCGCCGGTGTGTAGGTCTCCAACATCCAGCAGGTCGACCTGACCACCAACAGTTTCGATGCCGATTTCTACGTCTGGCTGCGGGAGCAACCCGGATATCGATCCGACGGCGGGCATCGAGATCATGAACGTCTACCAGAGTTGGGCTCTCACGACGACCCCGGTATACGACAAACCGCAAAGGCAATCCGACGGTAGTCTGCTCTGGCTCGCCCGCTATCAGGGCTCATTCAATGCGCCGCTGTCGCTGGCCGACTATCCGTTTCAGATGCAGACTCTGAAGATCATCATCGAGGACGGGGAACAGAACATCGGGCGGATTGTCTACGAGCCAGACAAAGACCCGATCGGACTCGATCCACACGTCACCCTCACGGGTTACCACTTCGGTCAACCCCGGATCGCGTTCGGCACCAACACCTACGAGTCCACTTTCGGCGAGGTCGGATCGACGCGGGAAGGCCGGACCTACACCCGAATCGTCGTCGAGATACCGGTATCGTCGCCGGCCACATCGGGCATCGTCAAGATAATCCTGCCGATCAACATCGTGCTCGTGGCATCGGGGCTTGGCCTCGTCATCCCCGCGACATACGTCGATTCCACGGTCAACGTGCCGATCACGGCGTTGATCGCACTGGTGGCGATGCACTTCGTGGTCTCTGCGTCGCTTCCCCAGGTGGAGTATCTGCTGATGATCGATGTTGTGTACCTCCTCGCCTACGCCACCGTGACAACGATGCTCGCCGGGGCGGTCGTCGGCGCCTGGACGTTGAAATCGAGAGGCGAGGACCAAGCGACTGCTCTGCAACGCCGCTTCCTCCAATGGGCCAGCGCAGCCTTCCTGCTGTCGCTGGCCGCCGTTCTCGTTCTGTACTTGCTGTACCTGCCCGATGGTTCGCCCCTGTGACGGGCATTGACACTGCGTAGCGGCGCGCAGGCTCGTCAGTCCGCGCCGACCGGCTGATAGTCGGCCAGGTTCACCTGCGCGAGTTGGCGGGTGAACTGGGTCGCGAAGCCGGGGAACATGGTGCTGTTATGGCCGTCGTCGGTCAGGTACCAACTCGAGCAGCCGGAGTTCCACGTCGTCGTCGCCAGCCGCCGCTGGAGATCGGCGTTGTACCGGTCCTGACGATCTTTGCGAACGTCGAAGATCCGGATGCCGCGGGAGCGGATGAGCCGGACCGCTTTCACGATGTAGTCGATCTGCGCTTCCATGTAGAGCAGCGCGGAATTGTGGCCGGGGCCCGAGTTCGGCCCGAACGTCAGGAACAGATTGGGGTATCCGGACACCGAGACGCTCTTGTATGCGAAGGCGCCGCTTGCCCATTCGTCGGCGAGCTTGCGCCCGTCCAGGCCAGCGACAAGAAACGGGGTGCCGGTCTTGCACACGTCGAAACCGGTGGCGAACACGATGCAGTCGACCTCGTGCTCGATGCCGTCGGCGGTCCGGATTCCGTTGGGCGAAATGGTGGCGATGGGCCAGGTGATCAGTTTGCAGTTGGGCTTTTCCAGTGCGGGGTAGTAGTCGCTGGTCATCAGCATCCGTTTGCACCCGGCACGGAAATCGGGGGTCAGCTGGCGTCGCTTCCACGGGTCGCGAACTTGCTTGCGCAGATTGGCTTTTGCGATCAGCTGGATCGCCGTCGTGGCCGGGGTGTCCCACACCATGCCGACGGCGGCCGCCTCGTGGCCCCAGAACCACGCCTGCCGCGCCAGCGCCTCGGTTGCCGGGACGAGGCGGAACAGTGCCTTGGCCCAGCCCGGGTGGCGGAAGTCGGGCCGGGGGAGCACCCAGCCCGGCGTGCGTTGGAAGACTTTGACTTTCGCCGCCGTCTTCACTAAGTCGGGGATGATCTGGACGGCGCTGGCTCCGGTGCCGACCACCGCGACGCGCTTGCCGGTCATGTCGTAGTCGTGGTCCCAGCGCGCGCTGTGGATCTTGTGCCCGGTGTAGCTGTCCAGCCCGCGGATATCGGGCCAACTGGCGTTGGCCAGCGGGCCGGCCGCCAGCACCGCGGTCCGCGCGGTGAACGTCTCACCGCTGGTGGTGTCGGCGGTCCAGGTTGCGGTGTGGTCGTCGAAGCTCAGTGCGGTGACAGTGACGCCGAACCGGATGTACCGGGCGAGCCCGTAGCGCTCGACCAGATGCTCGACGTAGGCCTGGATCTCGGTGCCCGGGGAGTAGGCCCGCGACCAATCGGGTTTGGGTGCAAAGGAATACGAATAGAGAACTGATGGGATATCGCAGGCCGCACCCGGATAAGTGTTGTCCCGCCAGGTCCCGCCGACGCGGTCACCGCGTTCAAGGATGACGAAGTCGTCGACCCCGCTCTGCAACAGCCTGATCGCGGTTCCCAGCCCGGCGAATCCGGCGCCGACGATCAGGACCGACGGCGCCGGCGTCATCGCGACACCGGTTCGTGGGTCAGTTCCTTGGACCACGACGGCACCTTGCCGAGTAGTCCCATGGGCAAGTGGTCGATCACCGTACCCATCTGCTCGGCGACGAATTGGAACGGCTGGCGATGATTGATGGCAAGGCCGGAGTGGAACTTGACGACGTGGAAGACCGGAAGGCGCCGGGTGTTGGGACTGCGCTCACCGGCCTTGTGGAAGCGGCGGATCGCGATGTGCAGCTTGTCCTCCGACAGGCCCATCGCGCTGATGTTGGTGATCATCCGGGTCAGCAGGGGGGAGTAGACCAACAGGCCCAGCATCACCGATGGCCGCATCACTGTGCCCGCGCCCTCGATGAGGATCTTGCGCATCGGGCCGGCGCCCAGTATGTCGAGCACCTGGAATCCGACGGCCAGATGCCGGGATTCGTCGCTGTTGATGTGCCGGAACACCTCATGGCACACCGGGTCGGTGACCTCGTCGAGCAGAAATTTGACCAGCGCGCCGTCCAGCGCGGTCTCCAGAGCGGGGATCACCGTGCCCAGCGTGGAGAGCGGCATCCCGTCGGAGTACCGGTCCAGCCATTCGATGACGAGCCGAATGTTGTTGTTGGGCTTCGGCATCTCGTCGCCCTCGATCATGCCCCAACGGCGCATCAGCGCGAGTTCGGCGTTGGCGTGCCGCTGTTCCTCGGCGTGGAAGTACTGGTAGATCTGCTTCAGGTCGTCAGTGGGTGCCTTCTTGACCAGGGCGGCGAAGCCCCGCGCGCCGACGTTCTCGATCCACACCAGATCGGACATGAATGCCTTGAGTTTGGGCCGTTGCTCATCGGTGACGGTATCCGCCCCCGGCGCGTCCCAGTCGATATCGGCAAGAGCCCATTGCTTGTCCTTGATGGTGTCAAGCATGTCGCTGTATTCGAAGGCCATCGTGGTGCTCCTCTCGGATGGACTAGCGGGTAATTCGCTCGATCACGCCCAGGGCGCGGGTATAGGTGGAGGGCGCCAGGCGCTTGGTCTGCCAGATGATCTTGGCGTCCAGTTGCGGAACGACGTGGAGCTGGCCGCGATCGAGGGCGTCGAGGGAGGCGCGGGCCACCGAATCCGGGCTGACGCCGGTCCATTTCATCGCCGTGGTCGCGAGCCTGGCGGCGGTTTCGTCGATGGTGTCCGGGTTGACGATATTGGTCTTGACGAAGGTGGGGCACAGCACCGTCACGCCGACCCCGGTGCCACTGAGTTCGGCGGCGAGGGTTTCCGAGAGGGCGAGCACCCCGGCCTTGCTGACGTTGTAGGCGGCCATCCGCGGGGCGGCAGCGAAGCTCGCCGCCGAGGCGACGTTGACGATTCCGCCGCGGCCGGCTGCGCGCATCCGCGGGGCGAAGACGTGGCAGCCGTGTATGACGCCCCAGAGGTTGACGTCGATGGTCCTGCGCCACAGATCCATTGGCATATCGCCGATCACCACGCCGCCGGCCCCGATGCCGGCGTTGTTCACGACGATGTCGACGGGCTTGCCCAACCAGTCCTCGGCGGAGTCGGCCAGTGCTTCGACGGCCGCGGCGTCGGCCACGTCGCAGAGTTGGGACAGCGCCCGCTGCCCGATCATCTCGGCGGTCTCCTTGGCGCCGACCTCGTCGATGTCTGCGCACACCACCCGGCCGCCGCGCCGGGCGATCTCAAGAGCGAAGGCGCGTCCGATACCGCTGCCGGCGCCGGTCACCACCGCACCGGCCTCGGCCGTCCGACGGCGCCCGGAGCCGAGACCCGGCAGCCTCACTTTGGCTGCGCCTGACACCAGTGGCCGCGCATGCCACCAGTTTGGGGTGGGCCGCCGGTGATGTCAACATGGACACGTGCCGGTGAAAGAAGGAATTTGGGGCGGCCGCACCGCCGCGGAACGGCACGCCGAGCGTCGTCAGCGGCTGATCGACGCCGCGACCGAAATGTGGGTGGAGAGCGGCTGGGCAGCCGTCACGATGCGCGGGGTGTGTGCGCGCACGTCGTTGAACGACCGATATTTCTATGACCATTTCAGCGATCGCGACGAGTTGCTCGGCACCGTGTGGGACGGCGTCCGCGACGATCTGCTCGCCATTCTGATGACCGTTCTGACCGAGGATCGCGACCGCCCGCCGATGGACACCCTGGCCAAGGGCATCGCAGTGGTGGTGGAGGGGATCTCCACCGACCCGGGGTGGGCGCAGATTCTGTCCGGCCACCATCTGGGCAGCGCCGTTCTGGAGCAGCGGCGCACGGCGCTGTTGCATCAGGCCACCGACATCATGGTCGCCGCCGCGCGGCCCTACCTGAAGCCCGGCGCCGACGAACTAGGTCTGCGGATGGACGCTCTGGTGGGTATCGGAGGCTTCGTCGAACTGGTCACGGCCTGGCAGAGCGGACTGATCGACGTGGACGGCCGGCAGGTCATCGAGCACTGCAGCAGGATCGGCGCGACCCTGGCGTCCGTTCACCTCATGACCTGACTCACCTGACCAGAATCTTCAGCGCCCCCGGTTCGGCGGAGATCTCGGCGGGCAGTGGGCAGACGTAGTCGCCGTCGGCGTAGGCGGTGATCCCGGGCGACTCCACCGTCACGGTCCGGGCCCGCTCTGTGGTCACCTGCTCGAGATCGATGTGGGTGCCCTTGAAGACGGTGGGGAACAGCCGGATCAGTTTGGTCCGAGATCCGGCGCGCACCATGGTGACGTCAAGCAGGCCATCGGAGTGATCGGCGTTGGGGCAGATCAGCATTCCGCCGCCGTAACTGCGGGTGTTGCCGAACGCCGCCAGGGTGAGGTCGGCGACGACCTCGCGCTCGCCGTCGAATACCAACCGGAACGGCAGGGGCCGAAGTTGCGAGATCTCCGCGACGATGGCCAGGTTGTAACGCATGCGGCCATGCGGCCAGCGCATGCGGTTGACCCGGTCGCTGACCAGGGAGTCGAAGCCGGTTGCGGCGACGGTGCCGAACCAGGTCTGCGACCCGTCGGGACCCCGGATGAGGCCGAGGTCGATGGTCTCGGTGTGTCCTGCGGCGATGACGTCGACGGCTGCAACCGGGTCGGCGGTCGGCAGGGCGTACTCGCGGGCGTGGTCGTTGCCGGTGCCGGCCGGGACGATGCCGAGCGGAATTCCGCTGCGCGCCAATGCTTGCAGCGCGAGACGGATGACGCCGTCACCGCCGACGACGACGAAGGCGTCGGTTCCGTCACCCACCGTCTGCCGGGCCAGATCCAGCGCGTGGTCGGCGTTGTGGCCAACGATGGCGACGACGTCGATGCCGAGTTCCTGGAACCGGGCGATGGCCCGTTCGGCGGCGTGCGCCGCGTTGCCGTGCCCGGCCATCGGGTTGGTCAGGACGGTGACGCGGGAGATCGCAGTCACGGAATCAGCTTGCCCGGGTTGAGGATTCCCGCCGGATCCAGTGTCTGCTTGACCGCGCGCAGGATCTCGACGCCCAGATCGCCGATCTCGGCGGCCATCCACGGACGGTGGTCGGCACCGACAGCATGGTGGTGGCTGATGGTGCCACCGGCCGCCATGATGGCGTCGCAGGCGGCGACCTTGGCGGCGCGCCACTGCTGCGCGGCGTCGCCACGCTGCCCGGCCACCACGGTGAAGTACAGCGAGGCACCGGTCGGATAGACGTGCGAGATGTGGCACATCACCAGAGCCGCTGTGCCGCTTGCGGTCAGGGCTGCGGTCAGGGCTTCGGTCACCGCCGCCTTGAGCACTGGGACGTTCGACCACGTGGTGGCGGTTTCCAGGGTCTCGCAGATGGCGCCGGCGGCCAGCAGGGAATCGCGTAGGTAAGGGGCGTCGAATCGGCCGGTCTCCCAGGCCTTTGCGGGCCCCTCGCCCAGTGATGTTCCGCCGTGGGCGGCAAGCACGGCATGGGTCTCGGCGTGGCGGCTTTCGGTGTGGGCGGCGGTTCCCTCGAAGACCGTGATGCCCAGGCAGCCGCCGGTGATGGTCTGCTCCCCGATGTTGTGGGTGGTGGCCAGGTTGATCCCCGTCTCGACCTCGTCGGACATCCTCAGCACGGTGGGTCCGGTTCCGGTCTGGACGACTGCGCGCAACGCCGATGCGCCGGTGGCGAAGTCGGGGAACGACCACGCCTCGTAACGCACGCTCTCGGGCACGGGATGCACCCGGATGCGCACCCGGGTGATCACGCCGAAGGCGCCCTCCGAGCCGCAGAACAGTTCGCGCAGATCCGGGCCGGCCGCCGAGGCGGGGGCGCGACCGAGATCGAGCGTGCCGGCCGGGGTGATCACCCGCATCCCGCGGACCATGTCGTTGAACCGGCCGTAGCCGGCGGAGTCCTGTCCGGAGGACCGGGTCGCGGCATAACCGCCGATGCTGGCGAAGCGGAAGCTCTGCGGGAAGTGCCCGAGGGAGTACCCGCGCTCGCCGAGGAGACGTTCGGCCTGCGGTCCGGTGAGCCCGGCGCCGAGTTCGGCTTCGCCGGTGATTTCGTCGAGCCAGTGCAGGGCGTCGAGGCGGCGAAGGTCCAGGGTGATGACGGTGCCGAAGTCGCCGCGGATCGGATCGAGTCCGCCGACCACGCTGGTGCCGCCGCCGAAAGGCACTACGGCGATGCGCTCCCGCGAGCAGAATTCGAGGATCGCCGTGATATCGCTCTCGCTGCCGGGGAGGATTACCGCGTCGGGGGCATCCTGGTGGATGTTCTTGCGCCGCAATAGATCCGGGGTCGATTTGCCGCCGGCGTACAACAGCCGTTCGCGATCGGCGGTCCGCAAATACGTCGCGCCGACGATACCGGAGAGCCCATCGAGCATCTCCGCACTCAGCCTGCTGGGGGAAACCTCCACCTCGTCGATGCGCGGGCCTGGGACCTCGGCGCCGGAGACGCCCAAGGCCTGTTCGAGGAGGCTGCGGATGCCGGGTGACAGCGGTTTGGCCAGGGCCGGGTCGCCCCAGGCGTCCCAGGCCATCGGGGGCAGCAGATTTTCACCAGCGGTAGCGTCGACCATGA
Source organism: uncultured Mycobacterium sp. (assembly GCA_964629725.1). Lineage (GTDB taxonomy): Bacteria > Actinomycetota > Actinomycetes > Mycobacteriales > Mycobacteriaceae > Mycobacterium. The sequence goes on along the minus strand of CAZVST010000033.1, from coordinate 40,378 downwards.
GTTACAGTATTACAGGTGTTGTCAATAAGTAACGCAGAGGCGGTCGACGTTGGCGACCGTATTCTGGCGGCCGCCGCCAGCTGCATACGCGACTTCGGCATTGAGCGGGTGACGCTGGCCGAGATCGCCCGGCGCGCCGGTGTCAGCCGGCCCACGGTCTACCGGCGCTGGCCCGACACCCGGTCGATTCTGGCTTCGCTGATGACCGACCGGATCGTCGGCGCCTGGCGGTCGGCTCCGGTCCGCGGCGCCGGCCGGGAGGCCCTGGTGAGCCGAATCGTCGAAGTGGTCGGGCAGCTTCGCCGCGACGACCTGATCCGCACGGTACTGCGGTCGGACCCCGAATTGGCGATGGTCTACATCGCCGACCGGCTGGGCGCCAGCCAGCAGATCCTGATCGACCTGGTGGCCGACGAATTGCGGAAAACCCAGGCGAACAACACTGTTCGGGCCGGCGATGCCCGCCAGCTGGCCGCGATGGTGCTGCTGATCACCCAGTCGGTGATCCAGTCCGGCCGCATAGTCCACCCCATCCTCGACCCCGACGCCCTCGACGCCGAATTGGCCCATGCCCTCGACGGATACCTGCGCCCCTGGGAGGCTTCATGACCCGCTCTTCTGCTCTGAGTGCCTTGCGGCGCACTTCTGACCTGGCTGCCCTCGGCGACGGCCGGACCGTCGATGTCGTCGTTGTCGGCGGCGGCATCACCGGCACCGGCATCGCCCTGGATGCCGCCAGCCGAGGGCTCTCGGTGGTCCTGGTGGACAAGCACGACCTGGCGTTCGGCACCAGCCGGTGGAGTTCCAAGCTGGCGCACGGCGGTCTGCGCTACCTGGCCAGCGGCAACGTCGGCATCGCCCGGCGCAGTTCGGTCGAACGCGGCATCCTCATGACCCGAACGGCCCCGCATCTGGTGAAAGCCATGCCTCAGCTGGTGCCGCTGCTTCCCGCGATGAGCCGCGGGCAGCGCGCGCTGGTGCGGGTGGGCTTCCAGGCCGGCGACGCGCTGCGCGCCCTGGCCGGCACCCCGTCGTCGGTGCTGCCGCGGCCGCGGCGGATCGGGCCCGCCGAAGCGATCGCGATGGCGCCCACCGTGCGCCGCGATGGGCTCGACGGCGCACTGCTGGCCTACGACGGTCAGTTGATCGACGACGCCCGCCTGGTGGTCGCGGTGGCCCGCACCGCGGCGGCGCACGGCGCGACGATCCTCACCCGGGTGGGTGCCTCGTCGGCGACCGGCAGGTCGGTGCGGCTCACCGACGAGTTGACCGGTGAATCCATTGATCTGGCCGCCCGGGCGGTGATCAACGCGACCGGAGTGTGGGCTGCCGACGTGGACCCGTCGATCAAGCTCCGCCCGAGCCGCGGGACCCATCTGGTGTTCGATGCGGCGTCGTTCGGCAATCCGACTGCGGCACTGACTATTCCGATCCCGGGGGAGACCAACCGCTTCGTCTTCGCGATGCCCGAACAGTTGGGCCGGGTGTACCTCGGGCTGACCGACGAGGAGGCGCCGGGCCCTGTTCCGGACGTGCCGGAGCCGACGCCGGGGGAAGTCACGTTCCTGCTCGACACCGTCAACACCGCGCTGCAGACCGCGTTGACGACGGCGGACGTGACGGGGGCCTATGCGGGGCTGCGGCCGCTGATCGACGCGGGGGAGGGGCGGACGTCGGATCTGTCGCGCGACCATGCGGTTCTGGAATCGGATTCCGGTCTATACAGCATCGTCGGCGGCAAGCTCACCGAATACCGGCTGATGGCCCAGGATGTGCTCGACCGGGCGGTGGCGGCGCGGGGTCTGAACGCCAAGCCGTGCCGAACCAAGCACCTGCCGTTGGTGGGCGCACCGGCGAATTCCACTGCAGCGCAGGACAAATCACTTCCCGCATCGCTGGTGGCGCGCTACGGCGCAGAGTCAGCCAACGTCATGTCGTCGGCACGCTGCGACCGGGCGGCCCAACCGGTGGCCGAGGGGATCGACGTCACCCGTGCGGAATTCGAGTTCGCCATCACCCACGAGGGTGCCCTCGACGTCGACGACCTTCTGGACCGCCGAACCCGGATCGGGCTGGTCGCCACCGACCGCGAACGTGCCGTCGCCGCCGCGCAGGAGATGCTTGCGGAAGTGCGCTGACTACAGCGGGATGTTCTTGTGCCTGCCGCGGCCGTGCGGGGCCTCGGCCAGCGCCTGCGTGAGCTTGCTGCGGGTGTGCGCCGGGTCGATCTTCTCGTCGACCACGCCGATGTCGATGGCCGCGTCCACGCCGCCGGCGATGCGCTCGTGCTCGATGGCCAGTTCCTCGTGCAGCGCTTCGCGCTCGTGTTCCGGGGTGGCCGCCAGCGTCTTCTTGTGCAGAATCCCCACGGCCGCCTTGGCGCCCATCACGGCGACTTCGGCGTCCGGCCACGCGAACACCTTGGTGGCGCCCAGCGAACGCGAGTTCATCGCAATGTAGGCCCCGCCGTAGATCTTCCGGGTGACCAGCGTGACGCGCGGAACCTCGGACTCGCCGAAGGCGTGCAGCAGTTTGGCGCCGCGGCGCACCACGCCGCCCCACTCCTGATCGACACCCGGCAGGTAGCCGGGCACGTCGACGATGACCACCAGCGGAATGCCGAAGGCATTGCACAACCGCACGAAACGGGCTGCCTTCTCGGCGCTTTCGGAGTTCAGGCAGCCGCCCAGCCGCAGCGGGTTGTTGGCCAGGACCCCGACGGTCCGACCGGACAACCGGCCCAGGCCCACCACCATCGACGGCGCCCACTTGGACTGGAACTCCTCGAACGGCGCATCGGAGTCGAGTAGCGCGTCGATGAGTGGGTGGACGTCGTAGGCGCGCCGTGGCGACTCCGGCAGCAGCGCATGCAGGTCGACGTCACCCGCCTCGGCCTTGCTGCGGTCGAAATGACCCTGCTGGCAGAAGTATTCGACCAGTCGGCGGCCGCGAGCGTAGGCGTCGAGTTCGTCGTCGGCCACGATGTGGCAGACCCCGGACTTCTTGTGGTGGGTGTCGGGGCCGCCGAGGGACTCCATGTCGACGTCCTCACCGGTGACGCTGCGGACGATGTCGGGTCCGGTGACGAAGATCCGGCCCTCCGGGGCCATGATGACGACGTCGGTCAGTGCCGGCCCGTAGGCGGCGCCGCCCGCGGCGAAACCCACAACCACCGAGATCTGGGGGATGAGGCCGGAGGCGCGGATCATCGCCTCGAAGACCAGACCGACAGCGTGCAGGGCGCGGACGCCCTCGGCGAGGCGCGCACCGCCGGAGTGCCAGATGCCGACGATGGGGCTGTGCTCCTCGATGGCGAGGTTGTAGGCGTTGACGATGTGCTGGCAGCCCTCGACGCCCATCGCCCCGCCCATGACGGTGCCGTCGGTGCAGAACGCGATGGTGCGCACGCCATTGACGGTGCCGGACGCGGCCAGCAGACCCGACTTGTCGCGCTCATGGAGCAGTTCGACGGAGTCGGGGTCGAAGAAGGTTCGCAGACGAAGCAGTGGGTCGCGCGGATCGAGCGACTCACCGACAGTCTCGGGGGCCATGATCGTCATACGAACCTCTCCTGCTCTTCATGCGCCCCTAGGGGCGCCGTTGCCTAGTACTTGCCGAACGCGATGGCGACGTTGTGGCCGCCAAATCCGAACGAGTTGTTCACCGCGTACTGGAAGTCGCCGGTGCGGGGCTCGCCGGCCACCACGTCCAGGTCGATCTCCGGATCGAGATTGCGCAGGTTGAGCGTGGGCGGGATGACCCCGTCCCGCAGGGCCATCACGGTGAGGATGGACTCCACCGCGCCGACCGCGCCCACCGAGTGGCCCAGCGCCGACTTGGGTGCGTAGACCGCCGGCCGGTGGCCGCCCATGGCGTTGTTGATGGCCTTGCCCTCGGCGACGTCACCGACCGAGGTGCCGGTGGCATGGGCATTGATGTGGTCGATATCGCTGGGCTGCAGGCCCGCGAGTTGCACTGCCCGGGAGATCGCCGCGCCGGCCTGCGCACCGTTGGGATCGGGCGCCACGATGTGGTAGCCGTCGGAGGTGACCGAGGCGCCCATGATGCGGCCGATGATGGTGGCGCCGCGGGCCTTGGCGTGCTCCTCGGTCTCGATGACCATCAGAGCAGCGGCCTCGCCGAACACGAAGCCGTTGCGGTCCCGGTCGAACGGCCGGCAGGCGCCGGCCGGGTCGTCGTTGGTGGTGGAGAGCACGATGCGCATCTGGGCGAAGCCGGCGATCGGGACCGCCTCGATCTTGGTCTCCACGCCGCCGCAGATCGCGATGTCGGCTTCGCCGTAGACGATGTTGCGCCAGGCGGTGGCGATGGCTTCTGAACCTGATGCGCACGCCGAGATCACCGTCGTCACTCCGGCTTTGGCACCGAGCTCCAAGCCGATCACCGCGGCGGCGCCGTTGGGCATGAACTTCTGGACCACCAGCGGGGAGACCGCGCGCAGGCCCTTTTGCCGCATGGCGTCGTAGGCGAACAGCAGTTCCTCCGAGGAGCCCATGCCGGTGCCGACCGATACCGCCAGGCGGCGGGTGTCGACCTCCGGGGATCCGGCGTTCTGCCAGGCCCGGCGGCCGACGACGGTGGCCATCCGCTGCAGGTAGGACATCCGTCGGAGCTCGACCTTGTTGAGCTCGCTTTCGAAATCCTCCAGCAGATGACCACCGATACGCACCGGCAGGTCGTACTCCTCGACGAAGGAATCCTCCAGCCGGCGGATGCCGGACTGCCCGTCGAGCAGTTTCTTCCAGGTGTTCTCGGCGTCGGTCGCCAGCGCGGTCGTCATGGCAAAGCCAGTGACGACCACATCCGGAAGACCGTTCCCCGTTGTCAGCTGTCCCATCGGTGCAGTCGGGCCCTTCCCGCAGCGTTTAGTACCGTCCGAAGGCGAGCGCGACGTTGTGCCCACCGAAACCGAACGAGTTGTTGATCGCGTACTGGTAATCGCCGTAGCGGGGTTCCCCGGCGACGACGTCCAAATCGATCTCCGGGTCAGGCGTCTCGTAGTTCAGCGTCGGGGGGATGACCCCGTCACGCAGCGAGAGCACCGTCAGGATCGACTCCAGCGCACCGACCGCTCCGATGGAGTGGCCCAGCGCGGACTTCGGCGCGTACACCGGAGCGTGCTCGACCCCGGCGACCCGGATGGCCGCCGCCTCGGCGAGATCACCGATCGACGTCGAGGTGGCGTGGGCGTTGACGTGGCCGATGTCCTTGGGGGACAAGCCTGCCAACTCCATCGCCCGCTTCATGGCACCGCCGGCCCGCAGACCGTCGGAGGCCGGGGCCACCATATGGAACGCGTCGGAGGTGATACCCGCACCCAGCAGTCGGGCCAGCGGCTTTGCACCGCGGGCCTTGGCATGATCTTCGGTCTCGAGGATCATCATCGCGCCGGCCTCGCCGAACACGAACCCATCGCGGTCTTTGTCGAACGGACGCGACGCTGCCGCCGGATCGTCGTTGCGGGTCGACATCGCGCGCATCATCGAGAACGCCGCGATCGGCAGCGCCTCGATCATGCCCTCGACACCGCCGCAGACGACGATGTCGGCGTCACCCATGACGATGTGCCGCCAGGCGTGGGCGATGGCCTCCGACCCCGACGAGCACGCCGAGACCGGGGTCATGACCCCGGCGCGGGCGCCCAGTTCGAGGCCGACGACTGCGGCTGCGCCGTTGGGCATGATCATCTGAACGGCCAGCGGCGAGACCTTGCGGATGCCGCCCTCGTTCATCAGGTCGTAGGTTTCGACGATTTTCTCGCCGCCGCCCAGACCGGTGCCGATGACGACGGCGAAGCGGTCCGGGTCGACTTCCGGCTTGCCGGCGGCCTCCCACATCCGGCTGCCGAGGTACTTCGACATCCGCTGGACATAGGACATCCGCCGCAGGTCAAGCCGGCCCATGTGGTCGTCGATCGGATCGACGAGATGCCCGCCGATCCGCACCGGCAGGTCCCACTTGTCGACGAAGTCGTCTTCGAGGATCCGGATGCCGCTCTCCCCGGCAAGCAGCGCTTTCCAGGTGGTGTCGATATCGGCGCCGAGCGCCGTGGTCGCCTCAACAGCGGTGACCACGACGCTCGGGAAACCCCCGTTGGCGGTTGAAGGCATCGAAGTGGAGCCAGCGGAGGTCACTGTCACTTCTCCGAAGCGAACTTCTCGCGCAGCGCGGCGGCGGCCTCGGGGTTCTCCTCTTCCAGCTTCTGGATGTAGTTGACCACGTCACCGACGGTGCGCAGGCCGGCCAGATCCTCGTCCGGAATCTTCACGCCGTACTTGTCCTCGGTCTGCACCGCGATCTCCACCATCGACAGCGAGTCGATGTCCAGGTCGTCGACGAACGACTTCTCCGGGGTGACCTCGGAAGGCTCGATACCGGTGACCTCTTCGATGATCTCGGCGAGACCGGCGATGATTTCCTGCTGACTGGCGCCCACTGTGTGGTTCCCTTCGTAATCGGTTGTGTTACTTGACGATCTATCTATTGGGTTGTCCTGGAGGGATGACCTAAAGGTCGGTCAGCCCGTCCAGATCTGCGGGTGTTTTGACGGCGTGCGTCGCGACTCCCCGAAGTTCTCGTTTGGCGATGCCGGTCAGCGCGCCCGCAGGCGGGAACTCGACGATCGCCGTGGTGCCCAGATCGCGCATGGTCTGGGTGCACAGATCCCAGCGGACCGGGCGGGTCAGTTGCGCGACGAGTTTCTCCATCGCGTCCGCCCCCGAGGTCACCGGCTTGCCGTCGACGTTGGACAGCAGCGTGGTGGTCGGGTCGGCGGGGGTGATCGCAGCGGCGGCTTCCGCGTAGCCCGCCAGCGCCGCGGCCATGTAATGGGTGTGGAAGGCACCGGCGGTGGCCAGTTGGCGAACCCGCGCCTTGGCCGGGGGATCCTCGGCCAGCTTCTCCAGGGCCGCCACCGCGCCGGCGGCCACGATCTGACCGGCCGCGTTGCGGTTGGCCGGAATCAGTTCGAGCGCCTCTAGGCGGGCCAGCACCTCGGCCTCGTCGCCACCCAGCACGGCCGACATGCCGGTGGGTTCGACGGCGCAGGCTTTGGCCATCTCCGCGCCGCGGACGGCGGCCAGTTTGACCGCGTCGTCAGGGGAGATGACGCCGGCGATGGCGTAGGCCGCGATCTCGCCGACGGAGTGGCCGGCCACGACGGTCTGCGCCGGCAGGCCGCGCTTGGCCAGTTCGGCGTAGGCCAGCAGGGTGGTGGAGACGACCAACGGCTGGGTGACGGCGGTGTCGGTGATCTCCTCGGCGGTGGCCGTGGTGCCCAGTCGGGCGAGATCGAGCCCACCGATGCCCGTCCAGGTCTCGATGGTGGCTTGCGCTCCGGGCAGCGTCAGCCACTCAGCGAGCATGCCGGGTGTCTGGGAGCCCTGTCCGGGTGCGAGCAAAGCGATCACATCCTTAAGAGAACACTGTGAACGGGTATTTCCGGGGTGTAAAGGATTATGAACCTTGTCTTAGGTTTTTGTGGAACACCTACAAAACCGCACGTGGATGCGATGCCAGCGAGACCTCACCGCAATCCGGCGTGCCCGCCGGGGGCGATCAGGAGCCGACCAGCGGCGTGGTGACGGGGAGTGCCGAGGCGTTTCCTATGGTCTGGGGTATGAGCGGTGGCGACGCCGGATATCCCAGCCGGCCCACGGTCGTGGCGACCCGCAGGACGTAGGCGTCCCGTGCAACGGTGGGATCGCGGCCGGTGAAGTCGGTGATCCGGCGCAGGCGGTAACGGACGGTATTTGGATGAACGAACAGTTTCCGCGCGCAGGCCTCAATCGCGCCCCCGCTGTCCAGGAACGCGTCGAGGGTTTCCGACAGCGCCGGGCCGGCGTCGGCCAGCGGCCGGGTGATCTCGTTGTACAGCGCGGTGACCGCAGAGGTGTCGCCCAACAGCGCACGCTCGGGCAGTAGTTCGCGGGCATGGACCGGTCGTGGGGCGCCGCTCCAGCCGGCCACCGCGTTCATCCCGGAGATCGCCTCGGCGGCACTGTGGTGCGCGGCGGTCAGCATGGGCGCGGTCGGTCCGATCACCACCGGACCGTCGGAGAAGGCGGTGGGCAGGTCGCCCAGGAAGCGGTCGGTGGGTGACAGCGGGCCGGAGATGATCGCGATCAGCCAGGTGCCGTGGACGTCGGCCAGCGCCGCACGATCGTGGCGAAGGGCGATGTCGCGGACGTCCTGGCCGGCGAGTTCCTCCCGGCCAGGGCGCGGGCTGCCGACTATCACCGTCGCGGGACCGGTGGTGTCCCAGTTCAGGGCCGCCGCCCGGGACAGCAGTTCGGGGCCGGAGTCCCCGCGGACCACCGCGTCGACGACGCTGGCCTCCATCCGGCTGTCCCAGGCCCCGCGGGCTTCCGCCGCGTCGGCGTAGGCGCTGGCCGCGGCGAATGCCAGGTCGCGGCTGTAGCGCAGGATGCCCACCGTCAGCGCCGTCATCTGCTCGGCGTTGCGGGCCACCATCGGGACGACCTCTTCGAAGTACTCCATGGTGACCCGGACCATGTCCACGGTCTGGGCCAGCGCGATCTTGCGGGTGAGGTTCTGAGGCACCAGTTCGAAGGCCTGGGCGGTGTAGCCCACCTGGCTTGCCGGGTTACGGACCCATTCGGCGAAGTTGACGACCGCAGCCTGGACCACCAATTGCACGCTGGCACGCTGGGAGGCCTCCAGGTCGGCGAAGAACGGCAGCCGTTTCTCCATCGCCTGCACCGCCTCGGTGGCCAGCCGCCCGGAGCGGCCCTTGAGTCGACGCAGCGTCGCTTCGGGGATCTCGTCGAGCAGCTCCAGCGGCGAGCGGCCCTGCTCCAGCGCTGTGTTGTCGGGCACCTCTAAAAGCTACGCCTTCATTTATAGAAAAGCGCCAAACGGGATGAAGGCGACGCGCGATCTGATGTCGTCGCTTACCGTGTTCGTCTCGCTCCTTCTCCGCCTCGTCCCTCGGCGGCATCGTCGACTCGACTACGCGACTCCGGAGTCCGACGTCTGCTCTGGCGCGGCCATCACGTCGTCGATCCGGTACTCCTTGGCTGCCGCGATGGCCACCGACGGGTCGATCTCCCCGTCGCGGGCCAGCGCCTCGAGCACTGCGACCACCACCGACTCGGCGTCGGTGTTGAAGTAGCGCCGCGCCGCCGGGCGGGTGTCGGAGAACCCGAAGCCGTCGGTGCCCAGCGTGACGTAGGTGTTGGGCACCCACTGGCGGATCTGCTCTGGCACCGCTCGCATCCAGTCCGACACCGCCACCACCGGGCCAGCCGTCTTGGCCAGCATTTCGGTGACGAACGGCGTCCGCGCTTCCTGGTCCGGGTGGCGCAGCAGTTGCTTCTCCACCTCCAGTCCGTCGCGGTGCAGTTCGTTCCAGCTGGTCACCGACCAGACGTCGGCGGCGACGTCCCAGCGCTCGGCGAGCATCTCGGCGGCCCGCAGGGCGTCGGGCATCGCCACGCCCGAGGCCAGGATCTGCGCGACGGTGGTGCGCTTCTCGGGGGCCGGGCGGAACCGGTACAGGCCCTTCAACAAATGCTCGACGACGAGGTTCTCCGGCTCGGCCGGCTGGGCGTAGGGCTCGTTGTAGATGGTGATGTAGAAGTAGATGTTCTCCGGGTTCTCTCCGAACATCCGGGCCAGGCCGCTCTCCACGATGAACGCCAACTCGTAGGCGAACGCGGGGTCGTAGGCCACCACCGCGGGGTTGGTGGAGGCCAGCAGCTGGGAGTGGCCGTCGGCGTGCTGCAGACCTTCCCCGGTGAGGGTGGTCCGGCCGGCGGTGGCGCCGAGCACGAAGCCGCGCGCCATCTGGTCGGCGGCGGCCCAGAAGCTGTCGCCGGTGCGCTGGAAGCCGAACATCGAATAGAAGATGTAGACCGGGATCATCGGCTCGTTGTGCGTCGAGTAGGACGTTCCGACGGCGGCGAACGACGCGCAGGATCCCGCCTCGTTGATGCCCTCGTGCAGGATCTGACCCTGCGGGCTCTCCTTGTAGGCCAGCATCAGCTGAGCATCGACGGCGGTGTACAGCTGGCCGAGGCGGTTGTAGATCTTCAGCGTCGGGAACCACGAGTCCATGCCGAAGGTGCGGGCTTCGTCGGGAATGATCGGCACGATCCGGTGACCGATGTTGCTGTCGCGAAGGAGTTCCTTGAACACCCGGACGGTCGCCATGGTGGTGGCCACCTGTTGATTTCCCGAGCCGCCCTTGAGCGGCTTGTAGACGTCGCGCGGAGGCAGCGTTAGGGGTTTGGCCGTATTGCGGCGCTGCGGCACGAAGCCACCCAGGGCGGTGCGCCGGTCCAGCAGGTAGCGGATCTCCGGGGTGTCCGGGCCGGGGTGGTAGTACGGCGGTAGATACGGGTTCTCTTCGAGCTGGGCATCGCTGATCGGGATGCGGATCGCGTCGCGGAAGTTCTTGAGGTCTTGCAGCGCAAGCTTTTTCATCTGGTGCGTGGCGTTGCGGCCCTGGAAGTGGGCGCCCAGGTGGTAGCCCTTGATGGTCTTGGCCAGAATCAATGTGGGCTGACCCTTGTGTTCCATCGCGGCCCGGTAGGCGGCGTAGACCTTGCGGTAGTCGTGCCCACCGCGCTTGAGGTTCCACAGATCGGCGTCGGAGAGGTTCTGCACCAGCGCCTTGGTGCGCGGATCCCGGCCGAAGAAGTGCTCCCGCAGATAGGCGCCGTCGTTGGCGCGGTAGGTCTGATAGTCGCCGTCCGGGGTGGTGTTCATCAGGTTGACCAGCGCGCCGTCTTTGTCGGCTTGTAGCAGGGCGTCCCATTCCCGGCCCCACACCACCTTGATGACGTTCCAGCCCGCGCCGCGGAAGAAGGACTCCAACTCCTGGATTATCTTGCCGTTGCCGCGGACCGGCCCGTCGAGACGTTGCAGATTGCAGTTGACAACGAAGGTCAGGTTGTCCAACCCCTCGTTGGCCGCGATCTGGATCTGCCCGCGGCTTTCCGGTTCGTCCATCTCCCCGTCGCCGAGGAACGCCCAGACATGCTGGCTGGAGGTGTCCTTGATGCCGCGGTCGTGCAGGTAGTGGTTGAACCGGGCCTGGAAGATGGCGTTCATCGGCCCCAGGCCCATGGAAACGGTTGGGAATTGCCAGAATTCCGGCATCAGGCGCGGGTGCGGGTACGACGGCAGCCCACCGCCGGGATGGCTGTGCTCCTGGCGGAAGCCATCAAGTTGGTCTGCGCTGAGTCGTCCTTCCAGGAAGGCGCGGGCATAAATGCCCGGTGCGGCGTGGCCCTGGATGAACACCTGGTCGCCACCGCCCGGGTGGGAATTGCCCCGGAAGAAGTGGTTGAAGCCCACCTCGTAGAGCGCGGCCGAGGACGCATAGGTGGAGATGTGACCGCCAACGCCTACGCCGGGACGTTGTGCCCGGTGCACCATGATGGCCGCGTTCCAGCGAATCCAGCGGCGGTACCGGCGCTCGACGTCCTCGTCGCCGGGGAACCACGGCTCCAGCTCAGTGGGGATGGTGTTGACGTAGTCGGTCGACGTCAGGGCCGGAATGGCGACCCGTTGCTCGCCCGCGCGTTCGAGCAGGCGCAGCATCAGGTACCGCGCCCGGGCCGGACCGGAGCGACTCAGCAGGGCGTCGAACGACTCCAGCCACTCGGAGGTCTCCTCGGCGTCGATGTCGGGCAGATAGGACGCGACGCCCTCCCGGATCACCCGCACCCGGTCCGTTCCGGTTGGGCTGCCGGGACTTTGCGTGGGCTGATCGCGCGTGAACTGGGTCGTCACTTCCGCTCCTCATGGGCTGACGTCGTGCTGGGGGCCGATACGGTCCCTATCGTGCCGCACTTGTGCCGATCACGGACCGAGAGTGAGTGAGAGCGGATCGAGGAAAATTCCGGCCGAGCGTCCAGGGCGCACAATTCCGCGCGGCGCGCGAGGTCCAGCGGGCACCCGGTAACGTCTGCATGCGTGCTGAGCCCAAATCCGCGTGCGGTGCGCGTGGCCAGATTGCTGGCCGCCGGCGCCGCGACGGTACTCCTGGGGGCGGTGGGCTGCACGACGGTCACCGGAGGCGATGCGGCAGCCAATTCCGCGGAAGCCCCGGCCTACCGGACGTCGGTTTCGCTGTCGTCGTCGCAATCGGCGTCGGCGTCCAGTGCCCGGGAATCCGAACGGCAGGCGTCGATGACGACCAGGGCGGTGCACGACACCTGCGAGACCTTGTCGACGACGAGTGCGGACGCGATCGACGCCGTCAACGCCTACGTCAAGGCCCACAACGAGGGCGGTGCCCAGGTCGACGCGACACAAGGGCCGGCCGTCGATGCGCTCAATCAGAGCGCGGAGGCGGTGCAGGCCAGCATCAGCGACATCGTTCCCAACGAGATGAAGGACGTCTTCGCGAAGTGGGTGGACGGCGCCGATGCCACGGCGGAGGCGATATCCGGCAAAGCGCCGCCCGCGGAGTTCAACAAAGCTGTAGACGATCTGAACCAAGCCCGCTCGGATGCGTTGCGCGTCTGCGACGCCACATACTGATTAACCGACCGTAGGGCCGGAGGAAGTGCAGGCATGCGACTATTAGGCGCACGACAGTCGGCGAATTTTGAAGGAGGTTCCGACGGTGGTCGCCGCGGGTGACAGCGAGCGTAACTACGCCCAGCGGCTGGGCATCAATCGCGATCAGGTGGTCCAGGAGTTGGGCTGGGACGAGGACACCGACGACGACATCCGCGCCGACGTCGAAGATGGCTGCGGAGGCGATCTGCTCGATGAGGACGCCGACGAGGTCATCGATGTCGTTCTGCTGTGGTGGCGCGAGGACGACGGCGACCTGGTGGACCGGTTGATGGACGCCATCGCGCCGCTCGCCGAAGACGGAGTCATCTGGGTGCTCACGCCGAAAACGGGTAAACCGGGTCACGTGCTGCCAGCCGACATCGCCGAGGCCGCGCCGACCGCGGGGCTGATGCAGACGTCGTCGGCGAACCTGGGGGACTGGATCGGCAGCCGGCTGGTGCAACCGAAATCCAAAGCGGCAGGAAGGCGTTCATGACACTGGCAGTCGGCAGCGAGGCTCCGGACTTCACCCTCAAAGACCAGAACGGTCAACCGGTGACCCTGAGCGACTTCCGCGGCAAGAAGAACGTGCTGCTGGTGTTCTTCCCGCTGGCCTTCACCGGCATCTGCCAGGGCGAGCTGGACGAGATCCGCGACAATCTGCCCAGCTACGACAATGACGACACCGCGACGCTGGCGGTCTCGGTGGGCCCGCCGCCCACGCACAAGATCTGGGCCACCGAGAGCGGATTCACCTTCCCGGTGCTGTCGGATTTCTGGCCGCACGGCGCGGTGGCGCAGGACTACGGAGTGTTCAATTCCGATGCGGGCTTTGCCAATCGGGGGACGTTCGTCATCGACCGCTCGGGTGTGGTCCGGTTCGCCGAGATGAAAGAGCCCGGCGAGGCGCGCGACCAGAAGGTGTGGAGCGACGCGCTGGCCTCCCTGGCGGCCTAGCCAGATTTCCTAACCTCGTCTTTCGGCGGGTACCCTGCCTGGGGCACGGGTAGCGGTACCTGCGCATCGGGGCGTGTAGCTCAGTGGTAGAGCTCTGGTTTTACACACCAGCGGTCGGGGGTTCGAAACCCTCCGCGCCCACTCGACAAACAGCCGGAGCCTGGCCTCAACCGCCGGGCCGGCCGTCCAGTGCCTGCGGGTCAGCGGTCACGTAATTCCCCCACTTTGAGGGGTTGTCCGTCACGTAATTCCCCCACCCCGTCTGTCACGTAATTCCGCCACCCGGGCGGTGTGGCAGTCGCTCGTGGGCCTCGTAGGCAGGTTCGCTCGACTCACGGATCGACTCGTGAGGAAGGCGCCCGACCGCATGATGAGGAACTCGTCACGCTTATCGGCGAACTATCCACGCGCAGTGAACTTTTCCGACAACGTTGGGCAGCCCAGGATGTGCGCTTCCACCGCTCCGGCCGCAAACGCCTGCACCACCCCATCGTCGGTCGACTCGACCTCGACTTCGAAGCCATGGAACTGCCGTCGGAACCCGGACTGCAGCTCAACATCTACACCGCTGCAGCGGGCACACCTTCGGCTGACGCCCTCAAACTGCTCGCATCGTGGGCGGCCAGCCAGAGTGACCTGCCAACCGAACGGAAGGCGGCTAGGACGCTGCTGATGTAGTGGGCGTGTGGCGGGGCGGAGATTTGCGGTGCCGCCGTGGGACTGCGCCGAGTGGTTTCGGTTGGTCGATATGCCAGAGATGGGCCGGTCAGGCCGCGTGGCCGAGTGGCCGGGTAGTGGTCCGGGTTCAGGCCACCGCCCAGCCGGTGGGGTTGGTGTGTAGGCCCAGGGTGGCCAGTCGGGCGAGGTTTATCGCCGCTGCGCGGGCGAGGGCATCGGTGAAGATGCGGTGTTGTCCGCGGCAACGGGCTTTGCGACCGCCCCAGGGGCGGCGGGTGAAGTGGCTGATCTTGCGTTCCACGATCGGTCGGTAGGTGCGGTAGTCCTGGTGCCAGTCCGGGTCGGCTTGGCGAGCTTTGGCGTGCTGGAGTGCCGCCTCGTGCGGGTGGATCGTGATGACCCGACCGGTGCGGGCTTTGGTGCACGCCGCTTGTAACGGGCATGACCGGCACATCGCACCGAAACGGGCTGTTTGTTGACGCCCGCCGGTGCCGATGGCCACGGTGTGTTCGGCCGGGCAGGTGACGGTGCCGGCGTCCAGATCGATGCGGAACCGGTCTTTGGAGTAGCCGTTGGGGTTGCGCACCGGGGGAACCTTGGCGCGCATGTCATGGCCGCGACCGGTCTGCTGGGCCAATGTGGCCCCATCGGCATACGCCGAATCGCCATACACCACATAGCCTTTCGGTCCCGCACCCTCGCTGAGGCATCGGCCGCGCTCAGCGATCCTGCCACCGGCATCGCCATCGCCATCGGCGTCGCCATCGCCATCGGCGTCGGCATCGCCATCGGTTGAGGGTGCGTCGGTGTCGGTTGAGGGTGCGTCGGGTGCGGTCTCGGTGAGCGCGGGGGTGTCGAGAAGATCGTCGATGACCTCGCGGTCGGCGGTGTTGGCCGCGGTCACCGCCACGCCGGTGATCAGCTCGTCGTCGGGGTCGATCCCCAGATGGGACTTGTAGCCATCGAAGGTCCGCGCCCGCGACTTATGCCCATGGCGGGCTTCGGTGTCCACCGTGGAGATCGTGGAGATCATCCGGTCTTTGGCGACTCCCCGGCTGTCCGGAAGACCCCGTCCTGCCCGGCGGCGACGTCTTGGCCGGCCACCAGCGCCAGCAGTTCGACCACCTCGGTCAATGCCCCGTCCACTTCGCGGCCGTCAAGGATTTCCAGGGCCGCTGTGCCGTCGCGCACCAGGGCATCGACCAAGGCTTCCCGCGCTGCGGGGTCATCCCAGTCACAGGGGGTTTCCCCGGGCTGGGGTAGTCATCTTCGCGTTTCAGTACCGCCCGCACCGCCTCGGCCACTATCGGATCGACACGATCGGCCACCCCCAGCAGTTTGCGGATCACCGCCCGCAGCTGGATCACCGTGTCCTGGGTGGCCACCGCATCCAACAATGGCGTCGAATCGAGCACCCGCCGCCGGCCCCGCAGCAGGCCCGCCGCCCGGGCGGTGGTGTTGACATCCTCAAACAACCGCCGTGGCCGATCCGAGGCACGCAGCCGGTTGCGCATCCCGACCAACACCGTGGGGTGAAACGCCGAGGCGGCCACCGTCAACCCCGCCGCAGCCTTCCACCGCAGGTCAAAGGTCAACCGGTCACAGGCCTCCCGATCCGATAACCCCTCGAATGCCTGCAACAACATCACCGTGGCAATCACCCGCGCCGGCACCGTCGGGCGTCCAACGTCGAGCGTTTGAACAGATCGGAGAAATGCTCATCGTCGAACAGCGCCCCGCCATGCTCGGCCAGCAACCGATAGATGCTGCCCGCCGGTAGCTGATCACCGACCAGCCCCATCGCATCATCGAACCGGACCTGCCGATCCTCCCGTCCCAAAGCCACACAGCGATCCTCGCCGCCCCCGACCGCCAAAGCCGCTCGGCCACGCCGAAACCCGGTGACTAAAACAGCAGCGTCCTAAAACAGCAGCGTCCTAGTGGCCGTGAGCATCATCACCGGTAATCGCTCACCACCACCGCATCAACACCGGGCCGAGTCGAGGGTCAAGTCGGGAGCGGCCAATCCCACTCCAAAGCTGGTGCCCCTGATCGCCAGCTTCCCCAACATCGTCAGTCGATGCTGTTACTGGCTTGATGGGCCCGTCAGTCGGGCAAGTCGCCTCAGCGGCCGTCGAGGCTGCGAGGTCGGCAGCGTTCGCCGGCCGGCGGCGTCAACGTGGTTTGCCCGCAGTGGCATCGCCGCGCCCGGTGCATATTGATCTCACAGGCGCAGTGCTGAATTCCGACCGTAAAACGGCCCGGTTCGAAGTCAGCCCCGCAGGAAGCGCACCGCTTGGGCGCAACTTCTTCGTAGCCGCGACGCGTCCGCCGCAAGGCGACCATACTCATCCACCGCCTCGCACCTGGCACGGTTTCGTACGCTAGCCGGAGACTCCGACGGAAATCGACTCCATGGTCTCGGCAGATCGGCTATTCCCCAAAGAGATTGGAGTTCAGTGTTGTTAGTGGGGCGCTGGAAGGAGTTCGCTCAGTGCCCGCGCCTTGCGTGTCAAGTAGTCGCCCCATTCGCGCTTGGCGTAGAGTGCCCATCGAGTCGCGGTGACGATATCGACCGCGAGCAGATCCGCCAGTACGGGGGCAGGCAGTTCGGCTAGATCCGGCAAAGCCGGAATTTTGAGTCAAGTTTGGTGTTCTCAGGTCGGCGTCGACCGCGTAGCGTGGAACCTGCTCGCTCCACAGCGCAATGACAGCGCACCTGACCTGCCGATACGCACTCCGCGTCATGGTCAACATTCATAGGCGTAGCGAGTGGTGGCGGTCGGCCACTCTGACCGCGAGTCCCTGCGTGAGCCTGCGCCGAAAACAGAACCGGCCACGCCATGCCTTGTCGGGCTGGGGCGAAGCCCCGTTAGACCTAGAAAGGCGGTGTTCCGACCCCCTGTTGACAAACGTGACGAGCGCTATTGCAAATTGATGGACTTGTCCGCTGTTCCGGCGCTGCTGGCTGATCCCGACGGCCGCTTGGTATCGGTCAACCAGGCGATGGCCACGATGCTGGGCTACGCCATCGAGACACTGCTGACCATACGGTGGCAGGATTTCACCCCATCGGAGTACATCGAGCAACAAGCTCAGGTGGTGGCCGATATCCAGGCCGGCGAACGTGAGACCTACCGGGCCGTCAAGGAGTATCTACACGCCGACGGCCACCGGTTCCTGGCCGACTTGTCGCTCAGTTGTATCCGCCGTCCAGACGGCTCGGTCGAGCACATGATCGGCCAGATCATCGATATCAGTGGTTACCGCGACCCGAGTAGTCGAGCGTGGAACGATCCGGCTTAACCGGTGTGAGAGGCTGCCGTCGTGACTGCGCTCAGGGCGTCGCTCCCGGCCGGAATCCTGGCCGGATCTCTCGCCGATCTTGTGCTCGCCGATCCCCGACGCGGCCACCCCGTCGCTGGATTCGGCTCGCTGGCAACAGGTCTTGAGCGGTTCGACTACCGCGACAACCGCGCCGCCGGCGTGCTGCATACCGCGCTGCTTGCAGGGGGAGTCACCACAGCAGCCGCCGTGCTGCAGCATCGGGTCCGGTCCGGGTGGCTCCGAGTGGCGCTGACGGCGGCGGCCACCTGGACGGCCTTGGGCGGGACGACACTCGCCCGGACAGGCACGCAGATGGCCGACTTCCTCGACGCCGGCAACCTGGAGGGCGCCCGGGCGCTGCTGCCGTCGCTGTGCGGCCGTGACCCGGCCGCTCTGGACTGCGCGGGTCTGGCCCGGGCGGCATGCGAATCGGTCGCCGAGAACACCTCCGATGCCCAGGTTGCTCCGCTGTTCTGGGCTGCGGTCGCCGGCATGCCCGGTGTGTTGGGCTACCGGGCGATCAACACCCTCGACGCCATGATCGGCCATCGGTCCCAGCGCTACACCCGATTCGGTTGGGCTGCCGCGCGTGTGGACGATGTCGTCAACTACATTCCGGCCCGGTTGACCGGCGCGCTGGTGCTGGCCTGCGCCCCGCTCGGCGGGGGCTCACCGGTCGGGGCGGCGCGGGCCTGGCGGCGCGACGCCGCCCGTCATCCCAGTCCGAACGCCGGAGTGGCGGAGGCGTCCTTCGCCGGGGCCCTCGCCGTGCGGTTGGGCGGCCCGACGCAGTACCGCTACCAGTTGGAGATCCGGCCCACGCTGGGTGACGGCGCCGTTCCGGGGCCGGCGGATCTGCGCCGCGCGGTGCGGCTGTCGCGGATGGTGCAGACCGGCGCCCTTGCCGTAGCGCTGGCGATCAGCGCCGTCGGCCGTAGCGCTGGCGATCAGCGCCGTCGGCCGTAGCGGTCGTCGAGTTTCTGGTCGGGGGTGAGCGGTTCGGCGGCGGCCTGTTGGTCGGCCTTGCGGGCGGCTTCCTGGCGGCGGGTCTTGAGTTCCGAGTAGACGAAATAGCCCAGGCCGAGCGGGGCGACGATGCCGAACGCGATCCATTGAATTCCATAGGACAGGAACGGCCCGGCGTCCAGTTGCGGCAGCGCCAGCGGTGCCAGGACGCCCGGCTGGTTCTCGACCAACTGGACGTAGGACCCGGTCAGTGGCGTCTTGACGAGGGAGGCGATCTGCTGGGTGTCGATGACGTACACCTGCTGGTAGCCCGCCTCGGTGAAGGGCTTCTTGTCGCCGGCGGTCTGCGAATCACGCAGCCGCCCGGTGATATTCACTGTCCCGCTCGGGGGTGGCGGGATCGCCGGGACATCGGTGCCTTGATCGGGGTGGACGTAGCCCCGGTTCACCAGAACCGTCGGTCCGCCGTCCACCGCGAACGCGTTGAGGACCTCGTAGGCGGGTGCGCCGTCGATCACCCGCAGGCGCACCAACACCGCGGTCCCGGGTAGGTAGCGCCCGGTCGCGGCGACCCGTCGCCACTGCGCATCGGCGGCCGACGAATCCTGATGCGGCAGCACCGACGTCACCGGTACGGGATCGGCCGACAGCGACGCCTCGATCTGGTGATTCTCCCGCGAGGTTCTGGTGTTCTTGCCCAACTGCCACGGCGCCAGCACGGTCAGGCACAGGTAGGCGAAGGCCACCACCACCAGCGCCAGGGCGATCCAGCCCGGCCTGAGCAGGAACGGCAACCGGCGCATCAGCCGACCGTCCGGGTGGCGAGTTGCCCATCGACCCACCGGTGCAGGCCGGGCAGGGCCGCGTCGATCACCTCGAAGGCTTCGACGAAGTCGGTGTGGTCGCCGTAATAGGGGTCCTCGACATCGGGGGCATGAGCGGCGGAGCGGGGATCGAACGACCGCAGCATCCTCAGCCGGGCCGGCTCCACCCCCAGTCCGGTGAGAATGCGAAAGTGATTGCGGTCCAGGGCCACAACCATGTCGGCCGATAAATGGTCGTCGTCCACCTGGGCGGCGCGGTGCTCGGCGGGGTACCCGCGGTCGCGCAATACCCGCACGGTGCGCTCGTCGGCGCGCGATCCGACATGCCAGCTGCCGGTCCCTGCGCTAGACACCCGGACCACATCGGTCAGGCCGCGCTCGGCGATCTGGTGGGCAAACACCTTCTCGGCCATCGGCGAGCGGCAGATGTTGCCGGTGCACACGAACGCCACGTGCAGCAGCGGCTCCTGCGGATCAGACACTCAGCACCTCCCGCAGTTCGGCGACAGTGGCGACGTGGGCGGCCGGCGCGGCCGACACCGGCCCGTCGAAATCGGACTGACCGTAACCCCAGCCGACCACGATGGTCGCGATACCGTGCTCGGCCGCGCCCTCGACGTCGTGGGCGCGGTCGCCCACCATCACGACGCGGTCCGGCAGTGGACCGAGCTGCTGCAGTGCATGCGCCAGAACCTCCGATTTCGCTGCGCGGGTGCCGTCCACGCTTGCCCCCGCGACCACGTCGAAACACTCGAGAATGCCGAAGTGCTGCAGTATCCGCGCCGCCGTCGGCTCCGCTTTGGACGTCGCGACGGCAAGCCTGACACCGGCGGCCCGAAGGTCGCAGAGCAGTTCGCTGATGCCGTCGAACATGGTGTTCATCGCCCAGCCGCGCCGGGTGTAGTCACTGCGGTACGCCGCGACCGCGGCCTCCGTGCGGTCGCCGAGCCCCAGTGAGGCCATGGTGTGGTGCATCGGCGGGCCGACGATCCGCGCGGTTAGGTCTCCGGTAGGCACCTCGGCGCCCACGGCCTCCAGTGCGTGAATGAAACTGGCCACGATGCCCGCCGCCGAATCGGTGAGCGTGCCGTCGAGATCGAAGATCACCAACTCAGGGGTGTCGGCGGCAAGGGAGGTCACACCTTCATTGTGGCTGACGGCGGGAACGGGTTGCCGCGCTCCGCCGGACTGGCTGCCTCGTTCCTCCTCGGCCTTGTACCTCGGCCGAGTCGTCGGCCCGGCGGGACTACTGTTCTACGGGTGACCGAGCAGTCTGGCCGACCGGTGGTGCGCCCCGCCGCGCGCTACCACGGAGACCAGGCCGTTCACCCCGGGATGCTGGATTTCGCCGTCAACGTCCGCCACGCCCAGCCTCCGCAGTGGCTGCAACAGCGCCTGGCCGTCCGGCTCGCCGACCTGGCCGCCTACCCCGGCGCCCGCGACCACGACCTCGCGGTCAGTGCGGTGGCCGCCCGGCACGGCGTCGCCGCGGAGAACGTGCTGCTGCTGGGCGGCGGTTCGGAGGGCTTCGCTCTGCTGCCCGAACTCGGCCCGCGACGGGCCGCGCTGATCGCGCCGTCGTTCACCGAGCCGGAAGCCGTCCTCGCCACCGCCGGCGTCCGCGTCGACCAGGTGGTGCTGCCGCCGCCGTTCACCCTCGCCGGAGCCGCGGTGCCCGAGGCCGCCGACCTCGTGGTGATCGGCAACCCGACCAACCCCACCGGAGTGCTGCACCCGCGCGACGACGTTCTGGCGCTGCGCCGGCCGGGCCGCATCGTGGTGGTCGATGAGGCGTTCGCCGACGCGGTGACGGATGAGTCCCCGTCAATGGCCGGGGTGGGCCTGCCCGATGTGCTGGTGCTGCGCAGCCTCACCAAGACGTGGTCGCTGGCCGGCCTGCGTGTGGGGTACGCACTCGGCGCCCCCGACGTGTTGGCCCGGTTGGCCGCCCGCCGGCCGCACTGGCCGCTGGGAACGCTGCAACTGGAGGCTATCGCCGCCTGCTGCTCACCCGATGCCGTCGCCGAGGCCCGCGCAGGGGCCCGAGGACTGGCCGAACTACGGGCGCCGATGGTCGCGGCGCTGCGCGCCCTCGGACTCGACGTGGTCGACGGGTGCGCACCTTTCGTGCTCTTCGCCGTCCCGGATGCCGCGCTGATGCGTAAACGCTTGGCGGCCAACGGCATCGCGGTGCGCCGCTGCGACACCTTCGTCGGGTTGGGGGAGAACTACCTGAGGGCGGCGGTGCGGCCGGAGTGGCCGGCATTGGTGTCCGCGGTCGGGGAGGCGCTGGAATGAGCGCCAGGCTGGCTGAGATCATCGCCGTCCTCGACGAGGCGTACCCCCCGCATCTCGCTCATGCCTGGGATTCCGTCGGCCTGGTCTGCGGTGACCCGGACGAGTCCATCGATGCGGTGACGGTCGCGGTGGACGCCACCGCCGCCGTCGTCGACACCGTCGGCCCGCGGGGAATGCTGCTGGCCCACCACCCGCTGCTGCTGCGGGGAGTGGACACAGTTGCGGCCAGCACCCCGAAGGGGGCGTTGATCCACCGGCTGATCCGTTCCGGTGCAGCGCTTTTCACCGCACACACCAACGCCGACGCGGCCAGCCCGGGGGTATCGGATGCCCTGGCCGCGGTCCTCGGTCTGACCGTCGAGGGGATCTTGGACCCGGCCGTCGGCGCGCCGCCGCAGGAACGGTGGGTGATCCTCGTGCCGCCGGCGGATGCCGAGAACCTCCGTCAGGCCCTGTTCGCCGCGGGAGCGGGAACAGTCGGCAACTACACGCACTGCAGCTGGAGCGTGGAGGGCGCCGGCCAGTTCCTGCCCGGTCCCGGCGCGAACCCGGCCGTGGGCTCGGTGGGCACGCTGGATCGGGGTCCGGAGCAGCGGGTCGAGGTGATCGCGCCGGCTGCCATCCGGGCGCGCGTGCTCGCCGCGCTGCGGGCGGCGCATCCCTACGAGGAACCATCCTTCGATGTGTTCGCACGTACCCCGATGCCCGGCGGCGTGGGCATCGGCCGGATCGGGACGCTGGCGAAGCCGCTGTCTTTTGCGGCGTTCGCCGCGCGGGTGGGTTCGGTTCTGCCCCAGACCAGTTGGGGGGTGCGCGCTGCCGGTGATCCGGACGCGACCGTGTCGAGGGTGGCGGTCTGCGGCGGGTCCGGCGATTCCCTGCTGTCGGCGGCCAGGGCTACCGGGGTGCAGGCCTACGTGACCGCCGACCTGCGCCATCACCCCGCCGACGAACACCGCCGGGCCAGCGACGTAGGACTGGTCGACGTCGCCCACTGGGCCAGCGAATACCCCTGGTGCACTCAGGCGGCCGGTCTGATCAGGGACCGTTTCGGTGATGCGCTGTCGGTGACGGTGTCACCGCTGCGCACCGATCCGTGGAACATCGAGTTGAAGGAGTGAGTGAAGGATGAAAGCCGACGCGGCACAACAACGTTCGCTGCTGGAACTGGCCGACATCGACGCCGAACTCAGCCGGCTCGCGCACCGCGCCACCCACCTGCCCGAACAGCAGACCTACGACCGGGTGCAGGCCGATCATCGCGCCGCCGTCGATCGTGCCGCCATCCTCGGGATCGGGCTGGAGGATCTCGACGCGCAGATCGCCAAGCTCGAATCCGAGGTGGATGCGGTCCGCAAACGAGAAGACCGCGACCGTGGCCTGCTGGACTCGGGATCGGTGACCAACTCCAGGCAACTCGAAGAGATCCAGCACGAACTCGGCACCTTGGAGCGTCGGCAGTCCAGCCTGGAGGACACGTTGCTGGAGGTGATGGAACGCCGGGAACGACTGGCCGGTGATCAGGAGCGTGAACAGGCCGCGGTGGAGTCGTTGGGGCAGGACCTGGCGACCGCGGGACAGGCGCGTGACGAGTCGCTCGCCGAGGTCGAGCGGGCCCGCGTAGAGCGGGGTGCCCGACGGGCTCAGGTGACCGCCGCTCTCGAGAGCGTCCTGCTGGATCTCTATGAGCGGCAGCGCACTGCGTCGGGAATCGGTGCCGGGCGGCTTTTAGGACACCGCTGCGGGGCCTGCCGAATCGAACTCGACCGGGGCGAATTGGCCCGGATCTCCTCCGCCCCCGAAGACGAGGTGCTGCAGTGCCCGGAGTGCCGGGCAATCCTGCTGCGGCTCACCGCTCCGGCGTGAGCGTGCGATGAAGGTGATCGTCGAGGCCGACGGAGGCTCGCGCGGCAACCCCGGCCCGGCCGGATTCGGTTGCGTCGTCTGGTCGCACGACCACAGCACCGCGCTCGCCGAGCACGGACAGTTCATCGGGGTCACCACCAACAACGTCGCCGAGTACCGCGGACTGATCGCCGGCTTGGAGCAAGCGCGGCGGCTCGGCGCCGACGATGTCACGGTTCGGATGGACTCCAAACTCGTCGTCGAGCAGATGGCCGGCCGTTGGAAGGTCAAGCATCCCGCCATGGCCGAATTGCACCAGCAGGCAAGGGCTTTGGCGTCGACCTTCAGCCACATCAGGTTCGCGTGGATCCCCCGTGAGCAGAACAAGCACGCCGACCGGCTCGCGAACGAGGCCATGGATCGCGGAGCCGACGGGGAACAGGCCGGCGAGCGGGCCCAGCTCGATCCGACCCCGGCAGCCGGGGACCCGCCGCCCACCGCCGTCGCGGTCCCGCCGTCGACGTGGACCGGCAACCGGGGCGGTCCGACCCGTCTGCTGCTGCTTCGCCACGGACAGACCGACCTGTCCCGGCAGCGTAGATACTCGGGCCGCGGCAATCCCGAACTGACCGACACCGGCCGCCGCCAGGCCGCCGACGCCGCCCGCTATCTCGGGGCTAAAGGCGGAATCAGCGCCGTGGTCAGTTCGCCGCTGCAACGCGCCTACGACACCGCCACGGCGGCCGCCGACGCCCTCGGCCTCGCCGTTCAGGTCGACGACGACCTCACCGAGACGGACTTCGGGCAATGGGAGGGGCTCACCTTCTCCGAAGCGGCTGAACGCCACCCCGACGTTCACGGCCGCTGGCTGCGCGACACCACCCTGCCCGCTCCCGGGGGCGAGAGCTTCGACGACGTCGCACTGCGGGTGGAACGTGCGCGGGACCGCATCATCGCCGACCATGGCCCGTCGACGGTTCTGGTGGTGTCGCATGTGACGCCGATCAAGACCCTGCTCCGGATGGCCCTGGCTGCGGGAACGTCGGTGCTCTTCCGCCTGCACCTGGACCTGGCGTCGTTGAGCATCGCGGAGTTCTATCCCGACAACGGCGCCTCGGTGCGCCTGGTCAACGACACGTCCTACCTGCGGGGCTGACGGCCATCGTGGAAAGCTTGCTGGCGCATGACGTCGGTCCGCCCTTCCCGCCCAGGAGCCAATGAATGCCCGCCAACGACCCGGTATCCGGCAACGACCACCACGCCACCTGGGAGGAGCACTATTCGACCAAGCCCCAGGTCTGGAGCGGTCGGGTGAACACTCAACTGGCTGCGATCGCCCCGAGCCTGAGCGGCGGGCGCGCCCTGGATCTCGGCTGCGGAGAGGGCGGCGACGCCATCTGGCTCGCCGAGCACGGATGGACGGTCGTCGGGGTCGACGTGTCGCACACCGCGCTGGCCCGCGCGCGGTCGGCCGCCGCCGACCATGGCGTGGCCGGCCGTATCGAATTCGTTCAGCATGACCTGACCAGCAGCTTCCCCGAGGGCTTCTTCGACCTGGTATCGGCGTGTTTCCTGCACAGCACCGTCGAGATGGACCGGCCGGCGATCCTGCGCCGGGCCGCTGCCGCGGTGGCCCCCGGGGGAGCGCTGCTGATCGTCGACCACGCCGCGGCCCCGCCGTGGGCGACGAAGATTCACGATCACCAGTTTCCGAGTCCGCAGGAGGTTGTCGCCGGGCTGGACCTCGACGACACCGGGTGGCGTGCGCAGCGGGTGGAGGCCGTCACCCGCTCGGCGTCGGCTCCCGACGGCGAGCCGGTGACTGTGGTGGACAACGTCATTTGGCTTCGGCGCGCTGCAGCGGTGCCGTCCACTCAGCCCCGAGTTGGCCCCGGGCCGCGGCATCGTGTACACAACCCGAATGGACAAGGTGGCTGATTCAGACGAGATACGGCAGGCGCTGGGACGGCGGCTCAAGCGCCACGCCGCTGTCAACGGGACGATAGTCATCGCAGCGGCGCCCGGCATGCTCGAGGAGTACGTGACGCTGTGTGACGACACCTTCAAGGCCGCCGGGGTGTACTTCAGCGACGAGGAGTTGGAACGGCTGCGTGGCATCCTCGCTGAGCAACTGGCCCGTGCCTTCGAGTCCACCTCGCGGTCGGAGATCGTGATCACCTACGAGTCCAAATGGGGATTCAGCACGTTGGATTACACCGTCGCCGCACGCTGGTCCACCATCGAAGCCGCCTATGACAACTGGGTCGCCACTCGTGAACCCCCGCTGTTCGGCACCGAACCCGACGCCCGGGTCTGGCGATTGGCCACCGAGACCTCCGATCCGGCGAATTTCCCCGTGCTCGACATCGGAGCCGGGACCGGGCGCAACAGCCTCGCGCTGGCCCGGCGCGGTCATCCGGTCGACGCGGTGGAGATGAGTCCCCGGTTCGCCGACATCATCCGCACCGAAGCGCAGCGGGATCACCTGAACGTCCGCGTCATCGAACGGAACATCAGCAAGGCGGGCCATGAACTGCGCAACGACTACCAGCTGATCATCCTGTCCGAGGTGGTCTCCGACTTCCGCACTCTTGATCAGGTGCGGGAGGTCTTCGAGGTGGCGGCGCGGTCGCTGGCGGCCGGCGGACAGCTGGTCTTCAACGTCTTTCTGGAGAAGGACGGGTACGTGCCCGACGCGGCGGCACGGGAGCTGGGCCAGCAGCTGTACACGTCGATCTTCACCTACGCCGAGCTGGCCGAAGCGGCCGCAAATCTGCCGCTGCACCTGGTCGCCGATGACTCGGTCTACGACTACGAGCAGGCGAATCTCCCGGCCGGCTCCTGGCCGCAGACCAGTTGGTACGCCGGGTGGGTCAGCGGCCAGGACGTATTCGATCTGCGCCGGGAAAGCAGTCCGGTCCAGATGCGCTGGCTGGTCTATCGCAAGGCTTGGTGAGGCCCCGCGCTCGGGGAAGACAACCGACAGGCAGTACGTTGGTCGGTGCGGACGAGTTGGCCGGGCGGCCGCGGCGCGCTGGTGACAGCGGGTCGAGGAAAGTCCGGACTTCACAGAGCAGGGTGATTGCTAACGGCAATCCGAGGTGACTCGCGGGACAGTGCCACAGAGAACAGACCGCCATCGGCCCCAGGGCCGGTGGTAAGGGTGAAACGGTGCGGTAAGAGCGCACCAGCATCCCGGGTGACCGGGGTGGCTCGGTAAACCCCACCCGAAGCAAGGCCAAGAGGCCGCACCCGGTGCGGCTGCGCAGGTGTTCGAGGGCTGCTCGCCCGAGCCTGCGGGTGGGCCGCATGAGGCACCCGGCGACGGGTGTCCCAGATGGATGGTCGCCGCCGCATCGCCGTAACCCGGCGCTGCGGAACAGAATCCGGCTTACAGGCCAGCTCGTCCGCCTCCCCGCGGGGACGCCCGCACATCGAGTTTCAGCGGGATGCGCGCACGCTGCGGCGCAGGGCTTTGAGCGCGTCGCCCAATTGCTCCCGGCACCGCAGCGCCAACTCTTCTTCGCGCTGGTACAGCACGCCGTAGGTGAAGGTGTCCTCCCCGGCGGCATGGGCCGCGGCCGCCTCGGACAGCAGAAATGTCCGGCTCACGACGCTGTCCTGGTGGTCCCCGAGCACGCCCTGGATGGTCTTCGCGTCGGCCGACACCGCGGTGTTTCCGGTCGCTGCGGCGACATAGCGAAGCCGCTTGGCGGCCTTGCGAACCCGATGCAGGGCCTCGTCGAGCGCGCGCTCGTCGACGGCATCTTCGGCGGCCCTGGCCCGGTTGCGGACGCGCTTGTAGCCGGCACGGATCGTCGCGTGCGGTTGATCGTCGTCGGGCGGGGGAGCGCTGACGACCACCTCATCCAGCGCGTCGAGAAGACGGAAATACCGCGCCGACCGCATCGCCTTCAGCGATCGGTTCAGTCCTGCCTTGTAGCGCAGCCAGCCGCCGTCGACCAGACGGTGCCGAACCGGCCCGCGCACCAGTTCCGGGGGCAGGGCGTCCAACGCTTCGCGATAGCGCTCAGTGAGCACCTCGGCGTCCCGGGCGATCCCGAGCACGCCGGCCAACTCCCGCAGTTCGGTGAGGATCGTCGCCTCGTCGGTGAGTCCGAATTCCTCCTCGGAGGCCTGTAGCAGGCTGCGGATCTGCCGGATCGTGACCCGCATCTGGTGGACGGCGTCATCGGCATCGGCCCGGACAGCGCGATCCCAGGCCACCAGTTCTGCGACCTGTTCGGCGACGGCGCGGTGCACCGGGTCCGACGGCGGCTCCGGTCGCGCGGGTGTGGTCTCACCGAGCACCTTGGCCAGCTTGGAGCCGTGCCCGGCGGGCCTGCCGCCGGCGTCGTGGACCCGGTTGGCGAGCCGTTTCAGGACCCCGCTTGCGTCCTCGATACCGGCGTCGACCAGTTCCAATTCCCACTCGCGCCACTGCTGCTCGGCCTCGGCACTGCCGTCGTCGGGATTGAGCCGGCAGGCGGTGACCGTATCGGCGCAGAACTCGGCCAGGGCCTTGCCGTCGGTGCCGTACAGCATCGTGACGTCGCGGACGGTGGAGATGTGCGCCACCGGCACCAGTGGCCGGTCCCGCACGATCGCCCGCACGACCTCGAGTAGTTCTTCGGGCACCCCGTCGGCATCCCCGCCGGCGCCCAATGGCAAGCGAATCTCGGTCCGGGCCTCACCAGCGGGGAGTTTGAGATGCCAGCCCTCGTCATGCCCGCCGGTGCGGCGCCGCAACGTCATCCAGTTCACGGCCAAGTCGTGGTTGACCGTGTCGAAATAGACCGCGTCCAGGTGTTCCATCGGCGGCCTGTCGATACGCGACACGACGGCGAGGCCGTCGAAGCAGGGCGTGACGCCCGCTTCAGGTGCGTCGAACTTCAACTCCCACTCGACGACCCGCGTCGCGTCGCCCGACTTCCCCATCACCTCAGCGTGTCATACCAAACGCAGGTTGGGCGTGGAGGAGCCGTTTAGAAGCTGTGTTCCTCGGCCGGGAAGGCGCCGGTGGCGACCTCGGCGGCGTAGTCGATCGCCGCCCGGCGCAACTCGCCACCGACGTCGCCGAACCGCTTGACGAACTTAGCCGTCTTGCCGCTGGTGAGGCCGGCCATGTCCTGCCAGACCAGTACCTGGGCATCGCAGTTTCGGCCGGCGCCGATGCCGATCGTGGGGATGGTGAGTTTGCCGGTGATCTGGGTCGCCAGCTCGGCGGGCACCATTTCCATGACGACGGCGAAGGCGCCGGCCTCCTGGACGGCGATCGCATCGGCGATGGTCTGTTCGGCGGCGTCGCCGCGGCCCTGCACGCGGAATCCGCCGAGGCTGTTGACGCTTTGCGGAGTGAAGCCGATATGGGCCATCACCGGGATGCCGGCGGCCGTGAGCGTGGCGATCTGCTCAGCCACCCGCTCGCCGCCCTCCAGCTTGACGGCGTGGGCGCCGGCTTCCTTGAGGAACCGGGTCGCCGTGGAAAGAGCCTGGCGAGGGCTTTCCTCATAGCTGCCGAACGGCAGGTCGGCGACTACCAGCGCGTGCCGGGCGCCCCGGACCACGCCGCGGACCAGCGGAATGAGCTCATCGGGGGTTACCGGGACGGTGGTGTCGTAGCCGTAGACGACGTTGGCCGCGGAGTCGCCCACCAGCAGGACCGGGATGCCCGCCTCATCGAAAAGCCGGGCTGTGGAGAAGTCGTAGACGGTAAGCATCGCCCACTTGTGCCCCTCGGACTTCATCCGCTGCAGATGATGAGTGCGGATCTTGGTCAGGGTGGGTGGGTTTGCGGGCGCGCCGTAGGGCGACTGCTCGGACTGTTCTTGCTGCGTCCCATCGGACATGTTGTCCCCAGATGCTCGTCGGATCGATCCTCGAGGCCCATCCGGGTCCCCGGGTTCGCGTGACTCTGTCAGTCTGCCACTGCGCGCAGGCTGGAGGAATCGGCGGGAGAGTGCCCTTGATCACAGCGAATATGTCTAAGATCGGCGGAATGGAGCATCTGCAGCGGCTCAGTGGATTTGACGCCAGCTTTCTCTACCTGGAAACCTCGACGCAGCCCTTGCACGTCTGCTCCGTCTTGGAACTCGACACGTCCACGATCCCGGGCGGATACAGTTTCGAGCGGTTGCGCGATGAGCTGTCGCTGCGGATCGCGGCCATTCCGTCGTTCCGGGAGAAGCTGAGCAACACTTTCCTCAACCTCGACCATCCGGTATGGGTCGAGGACGAGGAATTCGACGTCGACCGCCATGTGCACCGCATCGGGCTGCCCGCCCCCGGCGGCCGGGTGGAACTGGCCGAGATCTGCGGGCATCTGGCCTCACTGCCGCTGGACCGCAGGCACCCGCTGTGGGAGATGTGGGCCATCGAGGGACTCGACGGCAGCGACGCCCGCAAGGGCGGCCGGCTGGCGGTGATGACCAAGGTGCACCATGCGGCTGTCGACGGGGTGACGGGCGCGAACCTCATGTCGCAGCTGTGCAGCGTCGAGCCGGATCCTCCTCTGCCGGCCCCGGTCGAGGTCGCCGGCCGCGGAGTCAACCCGCTGCGGATCGCATTGGGTGGACTCGGCAGGTTTGTCAGCCGGCCGATCGACCTGGCCACCAATGTGCTGCCGACGACCGTGACGACGGTGGTCGACACGGTGCGCCGAGCGGCCGGCGGACGCGCGATGGCCAACCCGTTCGCCGCGCCGCAGAGCCCGTTCAACGGCAGGATCACAGCGCATCGCAACGTGGCGTTCGCCCAGCTCGACCTCGATGACATCAAGACCGTCAAAGACCATTTCGGCGTCAAGGTCAACGACGTGGTGATGGCCCTGGTGTCGGGGGTGCTGCGCACCTACCTGCTCGACCGCAGCCAGTTGCCGGAATCGAGCCTGGTGGCCATGGTCCCGGTCTCGGTGCATGACCGCTCCGACCGCCCGGGACGCAATCAAGTGTCCGGCATGTTTTCCAGCCTGCACACCGAGATCGAGGATCCAGCCGAGCGGCTGATGGCGATCGCGGAGGCCAATACCGTTGCCAAAGAACACAGTTCGGCCATCGGTGCGACTCTGTTGCAGGACTGGAGCCAGTTCGCCGGCCCGGCGGTCTTCGGGGTGGCGATGCGGGTGTACGCGCGGACCCGGCTCACCGAATCGCGCCCGGTGCACAACCTGGTGATCTCGAATGTCCCCGGACCGCAGGTTCCGCTCTATTTCCTGGGTGCCGAGGTCCAGGCGATGTATCCGCTGGGCCCGATCTTCCACGGTGCGGGTCTGAACGTCACCGTGATGTCGCTCAACGGCCGCCTCAATGTGGGCCTGATCTCCTGCCCGGAACTGCTGCCCGACCTGTGGGACATGGCCGACGGGTTCGCCCCCGGCATCGCCGCGTTGCTGGCCGCCGCCACCGCGGAACCCCGCTGAGCTTGCCCCGGGTCGCCCTACCAGCCAAGTCCGGCGATCATGGCAGCATTGTGGCCATGAGGCTCTCTCCGCGCGCCCGGAATCTGCGCACCGTTCTGGTGCTTCCCGCCGTCACCGCCCTGCTGGCCACCAGCGCTGGCTGCAGCACCGTGGTGGGAGGGACCGCTGTCGTCGCCGAGCCGCGAGTCGGCCAACCGGTCTCGTGGGGCCCGTGCCATCAGTCCGGCGGCGGTGGGGACGCGCTCCCCATCCCGGCCAGTGCCCAGTGCGGCAAGATCGCGGTCCCGGTCAACTACGACGATCCCGACGGCTCCCAGGCCACCCTCGCCCTGATCCGATTCCCGGCCACCGGCCAGCAGAGGATCGGATCGCTGTTCATCAACCCGGGCGGCCCTGGCGAGTCCGGGATCGAAGCCGCGGCCAGCCTGGTCGAGGGCCTTCCGCAGTCGGTCCGCGAGCGCTTCGACCTGGTGGGCTTCGACCCGCGCGGTGTCGGCGCGTCCACCCCTGCGCTGTGGTGCAACTCCGACGAGGACAACGACCGGCTGCGGGCCGACCCACAGGTCGACTACAGCCCCGCCGGTGTGGAGCACATCGAGAAGACGACGAAGGAATTCATCGCGCGCTGTGTCGACAAGATGGGCAACGACTTCCTCGCCAACGTCGGAACCGTCAGCGTCGCAAAGGATCTCGATGCTCTGCGCGCCGCGGTCGGCGACGACAAGCTGAATTACCTCGGCTACTCCTACGGCACCCGGATCGGTGCCGCCTATGCCGAGGCCTATCCGGACAAGGTTCGCGCCATGATCCTCGACGGCGCCGTCGATCCGAACGCCGATCCCATCCAGGCCGACATCGACCAGGCCGAGGCCTTCCAGAAGGCCTTCAACGACTACGCAACCGACTGCGCCAAGGACGTGAGCTGCCCGCTGGGAACCGATCCGGCCAAGTCGGTAGCGGTGTACCGCAGCCTGGTCGACCCGCTGGTGCAGAAACCGTTGAAGACCAAGGATCCTCGCGGACTGGCGTACAGCGACGCGATCGTCGGCACCGTCATGGCGCTGTACTCACCGAACCTCTGGAAACATCTCACCCAGGCGCTGACCGAGATGACCAAGGGCCGCGGCGACACCATGCTGGCCCTGGCCGACATGTACATGCGCCGCGATCCGGAGGGCCACTACAGCAACGCCACCGATGCGCGGGTGGCGATCAACTGCGTCGATCAGCCTCCGGTCAAGGATCGCGACAAGGTGATCGAGGAGGACCGCAGGCTGCGCGAGGTCGCGCCGTTCATGAGTTTCGGGGAGTTCACCGGCAACGCTCCGATGAGCACCTGCGCATTCTGGCCGGTTCCGGCTACCAGCAGCCCGCACAGCGCGTCGGCTCCCGGCCTGCCGCCGGTGCTGGTGATCTCCACGACCGGTGATCCGGCGACGCCGTATCAGGCCGGTGTTGACCTGGCCAAGCAACTCGGGGGAGCGCTGCTGACTTTCAAGGGCACCCAGCACACGGTCGCCTTCCAAGGCGAGCAGTGCGTCGACGACTACGTCGCCGCCTACCTGGTGGACCTCAAGCTCCCCCCGAAGGGCGCAACCTGCTGAAACGCGGCTGACGACGATGCCGAGCGCCCCCGGCGCGAGGAGGAGGAGTCGGCCGATCAGGATGAAGCGGTTCTGATACCGAGGTGTAACCCGTCGGCACCGCCGCAGCCCGGGCGGGCGTGTCACTATGGCGGCCATGACGCGCTCGAGTCGGGCCGGCTCAGCCGTGTTCGTGATGTCCTCTCCGGTCTTGTCGGTCACCGCACTGTGCGCCCTGCTGACGGCGCTGACCGCACCCGGACCCGCTGACGCCGCCCCCGGCGTCGGGCAGATGGCAGCCGCCACGTGGGGAGGCTGTGAGCGATTCGTCTCTCACACCTACCTGCCGACCGCTCAATGCACCACAGTTCCCGTGCCGATTGATCCGGCGAATCCCGTTGGGCCGCAAGCCAATTTGGCCGTCATCAAGATCCCGGCGCGCGGCGACCGGATCGGGTCGCTGATGATCAACCCCGGCGGCCCGGGGGCGTCGGCGGTCGACGCGGTGGTCAATCTCGCTGACACGCTGGCCGACAGCCCGATCACCGAGCGTTTCGATCTGGTGGCGTTCGACCCGCGCGGCGTGGGCTATTCCACTCCGGAAATCCGTTGTCTGAGCGACGCCGAGCAAGACGCCTGGCGCCGGGAGCCGATGGTCGACTACAGCTCGGCCGGGGTCGCTCACATCGAGGATCTCAACCGGACGTTGGCCCGGAAGTGCGTCGACCGCATGGGAAAGGAATTCCTCGCTGGAGTGGGAACCGCTTCGGCGGCAAAGGATATGGACGCCGTCCGCGAGGCGCTAGGCGATGACCAGATCAACTATCTGGGCTACAGCTACGGCACGCAACTGGGTACGGCCTACGTCGAACGGTTCCCGAACCGGGTGCGGACCATGGTTCTCGACGGGGCGATCGACCCCGACCAGAACCCGTTGGACTCGCTCGTCGAGCAGATGGCCGGCTTCCAGGTGGCGTTCAACGATTTCGCCGCCGACTGTGCGAAGTCGCCCGATTGCCCGCTGGGCACCGATCCGGCCAAGTTTGTCGACCGCTACCACCAACTCGTCAACCCGTTGGTGAAAAAGCCGGGCCCGACGTCTGACCCGCGGGGCCTCAGTTACTCCGACGCCATCACCGGGACGATCAACGCCCTCTACACGCCGCAGTACTGGAAGTACCTGACTAGTGGCCTGCTCGGCCTCCAGCGCGGGTCCGACGCCGGTGATCTGCTGATGCTCGCGGACGACTACGACGGACGCGACGACAACGGGCGTTACAGCAACGGCCAGGACGCCTTCAACGCGATCCGCTGCGTGGATACGCCGACCTCCAGCGATCCGGCGGTGTGGGCACAGGTCGACAAGCAGATCCGCCAGCGCGCCCCGTTCCTGTCCTACGGGGATTTCACCGGCTACGCCCCACGTGACCTGTGCGCGTTCTGGCCCGTGCCCCCGACGTCGGCGCCGCACGTCGTCTCGCCGGCGCCGGCCGGCAGCGTGGTGGTGGTCTCCACCACCCACGACCCGGCCACCCCCTACCAGGCCGGGGTGGACCTGGCCCGGCAGTTGCACGCTCCGCTGATCACCTTCGACGGCACCCAGCACACCGCGGTCTTCGAGGGCAACGACTGCGTCGACGGCGCGGTGGTGAACTACTTCGTCGACCGGGTGGTGCCCGGCGATATCTCCTGCTGAGCCCGGACGATCTTCCCTGCTCAGAGGGCAGAATCAGACCAACCGTCGACACGGCCGCGTAACACGTAGTTAACACCTGCTGCCTACGCTCGCGTCATGGACCGCCAAAAGGAATTCGTGCTCCGCACGCTGGAGGAACGCGACATCCGGTTCGTCCGGCTGTGGTTCACCGACGTGCTCGGATACCTCAAGTCGGTGGCCATCGCGCCGGCCGAGTTGGAAGGCGCCTTCGAAGAAGGCATCGGGTTCGACGGCTCGTCGATCGAGGGTTTCGCCCGGGTCTTCGAATCCGACACCGTGGCCCGCCCTGATCCGTCGACGTTCCAGGTGCTGCCGTGGACCACGAGTTCCGGCCAGCACCATTCGGCCCGGATGTTCTGCGACATCACCATGCCCGACGGGTCGCCGTCGTGGGCGGACAGCCGCCATGTGCTGCGCCGCCAACTCGCGAAGGCCAGCGACCTCGGCTTCTCCTGCTACGTCCATCCCGAGATCGAGTTCTTCCTCCTCGAACCTGGGGGCTACGACGGGAGCGTGCCCGTCCCGGCGGATAACGGCGGCTACTTCGACCAGGCCGTGCACGACTCGGCGCCCAACTTCCGCCGTCACGCGATCGACGCGCTGGAACAGATGGGCATCTCGGTGGAGTTCAGCCATCACGAGGGAGCGCCCGGCCAGCAGGAGATCGACCTGCGTTACGCCGACGCGCTGTCGATGGCCGACAACGTGATGACGTTCCGCTACGTGGTCAAGGAGGTCGCGCTGGCCGAGGGCGTGCGGGCATCGTTCATGCCCAAGCCGTTCGCCGAGTATCCCGGCTCGGCCATGCACACCCACTTGAGCCTGTTCGAGGGCGAGACCAACGCCTTCCACAGCGCCGACGACCCGCTGCAGCTCTCCGACGTCGCGAAGTCGTTCATCGCCGGGATTCTGGAGCACGCCACCGAGATCAGCGCGGTGACCAACCAGTGGGTGAACTCCTACAAGCGGCTGGTGCACGGCGGCGAGGCGCCGACGGCCGCGTCCTGGGGTGCGGCCAACCGCTCGGCGCTGGTGCGCGTACCGATGTACACCCCGCGCAAGGCGGCGTCGCGCCGCGTCGAGGTCCGCAGCCCCGACTCGGCCTGCAACCCCTACCTGACCTTCGCGGTGCTGCTGGCCGCCGGGCTGCGCGGCATCGAGAAGAACTACGTCCTGGGGCCGCAGGCCGAGGACAACGTCTGGACCCTGACGCCGGAGGAACGCCGAGCGATGGGTTACCGGGAACTGCCGTCCAGCCTGGGCGTTGCCCTGGGCGAGATGGAGAACTCCGAGCTGGTCGCCGAGGCCCTGGGTGAGCACGTCTTCGACTACTTCCTGCGCAACAAGCGCGCGGAGTGGGAGGAATACCGCAGCAACGTGACCCCGTACGAATTGAAGAAGTACTTGTCGCTTTAGGCGTGACTCCGACGGTGGTCAAAGCCCTGTTGGACTAGCGTCTATGGACGTGGCCAAGCCCGCGACGTCGCGACCCCGCGTGCCCAGTGTCGGGCGGCTGGGGTTGGTGCACCCTTCGGCGACGGGCCACCTGGCCGCTCTGGGTTGGGACAACGAGGCGCACATTGAACTGCTGTGGTCGTTGTCGCGGGCGCCGGACGCTGACGCAGCCCTGCACGCCGTGGTGCGGCTCTCCGAGGTGCTGGGGCCGGAGTGGCCGCGGCTGGACGCCGCGCTGCGCACAGACCGCTCGCTGCGCGGACGGCTGTTCGCGTTGCTGGGCTCGTCGCTGTCCTTCGGCGATCATCTGGTCGCCAACCCGCTTTCCGTCGCGCTGCTGGCCGGTCCGCTCCGGCTGCCCGACCCCGAAGCTCTGCGTCGTGTTTTCGCCGACTGCATCGCCGACTTCGGCACTGCACCGGCCGATATCGTGCCGGCGCTGCGCAAGGTCTACCGCGACCAGCTGATGGTCCTGGCGGCGCTGGACCTCGCACCCACCGTCGAGAACGAGCCGGTGCTGCAGTTCCGGACGGTCGGCGCGCACCTGTCCGACCTCGCCGACGCAGCGCTCGGCGCGGCGCTGGACGTGGCGGTGGCAGGAGTCTGCAAGGACGGCACCTCCCCGCGACTGGCCGTCATCGCGATGGGGAAATGCGGCGCGCGAGAACTGAATTACGTCAGCGACGTCGACATCATCTTCGTCGGCGAGGACGCCGAACCCCTCACCATGCGGGTGGCGGGGGAGATGATGCGCCTGGCGTCCGAGGCGTTCTTCGAAGTGGACGCGGCGCTGCGCCCAGAGGGCAAGGCCGGCGCGCTGGTACGCACCCTCGAATCGCATATCGCCTACTACCAGCGCTGGGCCAAGACCTGGGAGTTCCAGGCACTGCTGAAGGCCCGGCCCGCTGTCGGGGACCCTGAGTTGGGGCAGCGTTACGTCGACGCCCTCATGCCGATGGTTTGGAACGCCTGCGAGCGTGAGGATTTCGTGCCCGAGGTGCAGGCCATGCGCCGCCGGGTGGAATCGCTGGTGCCCGCCGGCCACCGCGACCGGGAACTCAAGCTCGGCCCCGGAGGGCTGCGTGACGTCGAGTTCGCCGTCCAGTTGCTGCAGTTGGTGCACGGCCGCACCGACTCCGCGCTGCATGTGGCCTCCACGGTCGACGCGCTGGCCGCCCTGGGAGCCGGTGCCTACATCGGCCGCGACGACTCCGCGAACCTCACTGCGTCCTACGAGTTCCTGCGGCTGCTTGAACACCGCCTGCAGCTGCAACGGCTCAAGCGCACCCACCTGCTCCCGCCCGAGGATGACGACGAGGCGATGCGCTGGCTCGCCCGGGCCGCGCACTTGCGGCCGGACGGCACGCACGACGCTCTGGGCGTCCTGCGTGAAGAGCTCAAGCGGCAGAACGTCCGGGTCTCGAAACTGCATGCGAAGCTCTTCTATCAACCGCTGCTGGAGTCGGTGGACCCGTCGCTCGGCTTCGCGAACGGCATGTCGGCAGAGGCCGCCGGACGTCAGCTTTCGGCGCTGGGATACGAAGGGCCGCAAAGTGCTTTGACCCACTTGTCGGTCCTGGTGAACTCCAGCGGGCGGCGCGGGCGGGTGCAGGCGGTGCTGCTGTCGCGCCTGCTGGACTGGTTGTCGGACACCCCCGACCCCGACACCGGTCTGCTGGCCTACCGGCGGATCAGCGAGGCACTGGTCGACCAGCGTTGGTTTCTCAGCACTCTGCGCGACGAGAGTGCGGTGGCCAAGCGACTGATGCGGGTGCTGGGCACCTCGGCCTTCGTGCCGGACCTGCTGATGCGGGCCCCGGAGGTGATCCAGCAGTACGCCGACGGCCCCACCGGGCCCAAGCTGCTCGACGTCGACCCCGAGGGTGTGGCCCGGGCGCTGATCGCGTCGGCCGGTCGCCACCGCGACCCCGCCCGGTCCATCGCCGCCGCCCGTACGCTCCGCCGGCGCGAACTGGCCCGGGTGGCCTCCGCCGATCTGCTGGGGATGCTCGACGTCGAGCAGGTGTGCGCCGCGCTGTCGTCGGTCTGGGTGGCGGTGCTGCAGTGTGCACTGGACGCGGTGATCCGGGCGAACATGCCGACCGGCGGTGTTGCGCCGGCGGCCATCTCGGTGATCGGGATGGGTCGCCTCGGCGGCGGGGAACTGGGGTACGGCTCGGACGCCGACGTCATGTTCGTCTGCCAGCCGGCCGAGGGGGTCGACGAGACCCGAGCGGTGAAGTGGTCGGTGACCGTGGCCGAGCAGGTGCGTGCGCTGCTCGGCTCGCCCAGCGACGACCCGCCGCTGGACGTCGACGCCAACCTGCGCCCCGAGGGCCGCAACGGACCGCTGGTGCGGACACTGGCGTCCTACAGCGCCTACTACGGACAGTGGGCGCAGCCGTGGGAGGTCCAGGCTCTGCTGCGGGCGCGGCCGGTCGCCGGGGACCCCGATCTGGGCCTGCGCTTCCAGGCGATGGCCGACCGGATCCGTTACCCGCAGGGTGGGATCTCCCCGGAGGCGGTGCGGGAGATCCGGCGGATCAAAGCCCGGGTCGACGCCGAGCGGCTGCCCCGCGGCGCCGACCCGAACACCCACACCAAACTCGGCCGCGGTGGGCTGGCCGACGTCGAGTGGACCGTCCAGCTACTGCAATTGCAGCACGCGAATGCCGTTCCGGGACTGCAGAATCCAGCCACCCTGGTGGTGCTGGACCTCATCGCGGAGGCGGACTTGATGCCCGCCGACGACGCCGCCCAACTCAAGGAGGCGTGGCTCACGGCCACCCGGGCCCGAAACGCGCTGGTGCTGGTGCGGGGCCGGCCCACCGACCAGCTGCCCGGACCCGGCCGTCAGCTCAACGCCGTCGCAGTCGCCGCCGGCTGGTCCAGCGGGGACGGCGGGGAGTTCCTGGACCACTACCTGCGGGTGACCCGCCGGGCCAAAGCCGTGGTGAACAAAGTGTTCGGAGGCTGAGGGCTGGTGGAGAACTGGGAAGGCGAGTTCATCAGCGCCGAGGAATTCAACCGGCTCGAAGACCTGTACCAGCCGCTGGCCCACGCGGTCCGCAACCTGATCGACGCCACCGTGCGCACCGATGCCGACGAGGCCACCATCAGCGCGGTGGCCGAAAACATCGAGGCGGTGACCGAGACACTCGCCCCGCTGCGCTGCCGTGGGTGGCAGCCCCTTCGGCACGCCGACACCGGCCGGCCGATCCTGTTCACCAATCCCGCTGCGGGAGGACGTAATCCGATCGCCCCGCCGATGGTCATCCACCACGACGCCGACGGTCGCTGCTGGAGTGACTTCACCCTGGGCGCGGCCTACGAAGGACCGCCCGGCACGGTGCACGGCGGGATCGGCGCTCTGGTGCTCGACCAACTGCTGGGCGAGGCCGCCAGCAGCGGGCTGACCAAAGCTCGCTTCACCGGCACGATCACCCTGCGTTATCTGCGCCGGACTCCGCTTGGCCTGCAGCACGCCGAGGCCCACCTCGACCGGATCGACGGGCACAAGACCTATGCGCGCGGCTTCATCAGCGACGCCGACGGCGTATCCGTCGAGGCCGAAGGTGTGTTCATCACGCCCGCGTGGGCCAGAGACGGCGAGGAGCGGCCATGAAGTTCTACGTCAGCAGTGCCTTCCTCGACACCCGGGAGATCGTCGAGATCGCTCACGCGGCAGACGAAATCGGCTACGAGGGCATCGCCATTCCGGACCACGTCGTCAATCTGGAGACGTTGCGCACCCCATATCCGTACACCGCGGACGGTGAGCGGCGCTGGCAGCCGTTCACCGATTGGCCCGACCCGTGGGTACTCGTCGGCGCGATGGCGCAGGTCACCACGCGGCTGAAGTTCGTCACCACCGTCTACATCCCCGCCATGCGCGATCCGTACACCGCCGCCAAAGCCGTTGGGACCGCGGCGTTATTGTCCGGCGGCCGGGTGGAGCTCGGCGTCGGGGTGGGCTGGTGCGAAGAGGAATTCGACCTGCTCGGACAGTCCTTCGCCCGGCGCGGCAAGCGGACCGACGAGATGCTGGAACTGATGAAATCCCTGTGGCAGCCCGGGTGGCGCGAATTCGACGGCGAGTTCTACCGGATGCCGCGCCTGGAGATGACTCCGACCCCGCCCCGCATACCGATCTACGCCGGCGGGCTCTCCGATGTCGCGTTGCGCCGGGCGGCCCGCAGCGACGGCTGGATCGGCGATCTCATCGGTCTGGATCAGGCCGCCGCGTCGGTGCAACGCATCCGGCAGCTGCGGGCCGAAAATGGCTTGGGAATGGACGATTTCACCGTCATCACACCGCTAGTCGACGCGTTCACCCGCGACCAGTACCGTCGCGCGTCCGACGCCGGCATCGACGCGGTGCTGACCATGCCGTGGGTGTTCTACTGCGGTCCGACCCCGTCGCTGAGCGAGAAAATCGAGGGCATGCGGCGCTTTCACGCCGACTTCGCCGTCGACGACTAGACAGCCTGCCGCCTCAGGGGTTGCAGAACGGGCAGTCGGCCGGGTCGGCAAGGTCAGGCACCGGCCGGCTGACCCGGTGGGCACACGCCGCGCACCCGTATATCTCGCTGGCTATCAACGGAGTCGGAGTGGCGCAGACCCGGCAGGGCAATCCCGGTTCGGAATCCACCCGCCCGAACCCCGGAGCCGCGCAGGCGGGACACTCGGTGGCGCGCCGGCGGATAGCGTCCCGTGGAGTGGTGGACTTCGGATCTGGCGTGGTTCACGCTTTATG
>CAZVST010000032.1:13478-51766 GCA_964629725.1 uncultured Mycobacterium sp. | reverse complement strand
GATGCCGACCTCCCCGAAGTCGTTGACCAGCACAGCGATTCGCCGTCCGTCCGCCTGGCGCAACACCTGGTTGAGCAGGGTGGTCTTGCCCGAGCCCAGGTAGCCCGCGACGACGGTGACCGGGATGGGTGCCGTCACCCGTGCGCGGCCTCGAAGGTGATGCCGCCGACGACGGTTCCCCAGACTTTGATATCGCGGATCGCCATGGGATCGACGTCCAACGGCGAATTGTCCAGCACCGCGAAGTCGGCGAACTTGCCGGCTTCGATGGAGCCGATCTCGTGGTCCATGTGCAACTGGAACGCGCCGCCGATTGTGGCGGCGTGCAGTGCCTCGTACGCGGTGATCTTCTCGTACTCGCCGAGCACCTGGCCGCTGGGCGTCACCCGGTTCACCGCGCACCACATCGTCATCAGGTGCCCGATCGGGGTGATTGGCGCAGATGCCCCGCCGGCCCATCCGGCGGTACTGGGCGGCGGTGGCCATCTGCGAGTGCTGCAGAACGTGCCGATGGTCCAGCCAGGCGTCGGTGCGCAGCACCTCTTCGGCGTCGATGAACACCTCGCCCGCGCCGTTGCCGTTGCAGTGGCAGTGGACGTTGAGCTTGCGGGAGTGGAAGGCCTTCACCGCCGCCAACAGGTCCTCCGGGGAGAACAGCAGCAGGCCGTGGTCCTCGCCGCTGAAATACCCCGGCTCCATTACCACGGCGGTCCAGCCCTGGATGGACCCGTCGGCCACCAGTTTGATGCCGGGTACGCGCAACTTGTCGGTCTCGATGTCGCGCAGTTTGACCGCGGCCTCAGCGACGGCGTCGTAGTCCGCGGTGCCGCCCGGCATGGTGGGCAGGTTGTAGAGCACCATTCGGGCCGGGAACGCCGCGTCGTTGACAGTCTCCTGCCACACCGTGAGACCTGATCCGGCTGGATCAGCAACGCTCCGACCAGTTCAGTGGATGTCGTCACGCCCGCGTTGCGGCACATCGCGGCATGAATCTGGATCGGCTTCGGCCCGAGGGCGTCGGCGAACATCTTCTGGAAGGCGGCCTTGGCCAGCATCATCGCCGGCGCTTCCTGGAGTTCGCCGGTGAGTTCGCCGTCGGGATCCCGTCTGACACCGGGTGTCGGGCTGTCCTTGGTGATGCCTTCGGCGTCGAGCAGTGCGGTGTTCACCGTCGCCAGATGTCCGCTGGCGTGCCGGACGAACACCGGTCCAGTGGTCGACACCTGATCCAGTTCCCGCTTGGACAGCCGCGGCAGGCCCGGGAAATAGATGGGATCGAAACCGTTGGCCACCAACGGCTCTCCGGCCGGAGAGCTTGACGTCCTCCTCCTTCAGCCGCGCGATGAGATCCTCGTAGCTGTCGGATGCCGCGTTGCTGGTGCCATCCGACAGCGGGTAGGGGTAGTACCCGACGTACGGTGCGAGTTCGCTTGCTCTGTCCATCGTATGGCCGTGCGCTTCGACGAAACCCGGAATCAGGACGTGGTCGGCAAACCGGTCATCGACGGTCGACTCGCCCCAACTCTGGCACGCCTCGAGAGTGCCGGCGCAGATGATCCGGCCGTCGCGCACCGCGACCGCCTGCACCTCCGGGTTGGTCGGGTTCATCGTGACGATCCTGCGGGCAGTGAAGATTGTGTTCACGGGTGGAATCTAAGCCACCCGTAACTCACCGTGGCGGACCGCGGAATTATTTACGAAACACCACGAGTTCCGCAGAAGTCAGTCTTCCAGTGTCGCGCTCAACCGTTCGGCTGCCGCCACGTAGTCCTCGATGAACTCCAGCACCACCTCACGGGCAGGCTTGATCTTGTTCATCAGGCCCACGCCCTGCCCGACGAAGTAGGTGGACAACGCCTGGGCACCCGGGTGCCCGCTCTCGGCGAGTTTGTCGATCCGGCGCAGCGCCGGCTCAGCCACCATCGACTGCAGCGGCAACGGCAACGGTTGGCGCCCACCGGGATTCGGTGCCCACGCGTCGGTCCAGTCCGATCGCAGCTGCCGCGACGGCTTGCCGGTACGGCCCGCCGAGCGCACGGTGTCCCGCGATGAGGCGGCCAGCATCTTCTGCTTGGTGT
This sequence comes from uncultured Mycobacterium sp., assembly GCA_964629725.1. Lineage (GTDB taxonomy): Bacteria > Actinomycetota > Actinomycetes > Mycobacteriales > Mycobacteriaceae > Mycobacterium. The sequence goes on along the minus strand of CAZVST010000032.1, from coordinate 49,688 downwards.
GCGGCGCGGTCTCGGCTTCCTCGGTCGTCAGCCACACCGATCCGGTCCACGCTCCGGCCGCACCCATCGCCATGCAGGCGGCCATCTGCCGGCCGGTGACGATGCCGCCGGCGGCCAGAACCGGGATGTCCCTACCGCCGGGGATCTCCGAAATCGCCTCCAGCACTTCGGGAATCAATACGAGCGTGCTGACCTCGCCGCAGTGCCCGCCGGCCTCGGTGCCCTGCGCGACGATCAGGTCGACGCCGGCGTGCACCTGTTTGATGGCGTGCTCCTTGGCGCCGACGAGCGCCGCGACCGGGATACCGCGCTCCTTGCCGGCCTCGATCATGTAGCCCGGCGGCACGCCGAGTGCGTTGGCCATCATCGCGATCGGGTGCTTGAGCGCGACCTCCAGCAGGCTCTGACCGGTGTCGCCGGCGAGCGCCGACGACCGGATACGGACCTCCTCGACCTCGATGTCGTGGTCGGTCAGCAACTGGTTGATGAAGTCGCGGTGCTCGGCCGGAATGCGGTCGGCGAGCTGGCCGAAGGTGAGGTTCTCGCCCTTGCCCTCGTACTTGGCCGGCACGATGATGTCGACGCCGTACGGCTTGCCGCCCACGTGCTCGTCGATCCAGCACAGCTCCTGCTCGAGCTGGTCCGGGCGGAACGCGACGCCGCCCAGCACGCCCAGGCCGCCGGCGTTGGTCACCGCGGCGACCACGTCCCGGCAATGACTGAAGGCGAACAGGGGAAACTCGATGCCGTACTGCTCACAGATCGGTGTCTTCACCAGCCCAGTATGACCAACCGGTTGGACGGGCGGTAGGGCAGGTCGAGTGCCCGGGCCGGGGTGGGCATTACGCTCGCGACATGGTCCGGGTCAGCGTCGCATTGGTGCTCGGGGTTGTCGCCGCGGTGCTGACCGGACTGCTTCGCGACGAATGGCATTTCGCCCCCGCCGTCGGCTGGATCGTCGCGGCCACCGTCTATCTGGTGTGGACCTGGTCGCTGGTGCTGCCGATGAACGCCGAACAGACCCTCGCCCACGTGCGTCAGCGCCGGGAAGACGGCAAGGCCGGGATATCCCACTTGGTGGTGCTCGTGGCCAGCATCGCCGGCCTGGCGGGGGTGGGCTACCTGCTCGCCGCCGAATCGGACGGCCAGCGCCACATCGGTGAAGCGCTGGTCGGCATCCTCAGCGTCATCGCGTCCTGGTTCGCCGTCCACACCACCTTCACGCTGCGCTACGCGATGCTGTTCTACAGCGACCACGCATCCGAGCCCATCAGCTACCACCAGAACGAATACCTGCCCTGCTACAAGGATTTCGCCTACCTCGCGTTCACCGTCGGAATGACCTACCAGGTGTCCGACACCGATCTGGGCAGCCCGCGGATCCGCGGATCGGTGCTGACGCAGGCGCTGGTGTCGTTCCTGCTGGGTGCCGTGGTCCTGGCGAGCACCATCAACCTCGTCCTGACGCTGGCCGGCTGATGGCCACCGCCGGGCAGTGGATCGAAGGCGCCCGCCCGCGCACGATTCCCAACGCCGTCGCACCGGTGATCGCCGGAACCGGCGCGGCGGCCTGGCTCGGGTCTGCGGTGTGGTGGAAAGCCCTGCTGGCGCTGATTGTTTCGCTGGCCTTGATCATCGGGGTCAATTACGCCAACGACTACTCCGACGGAATACGGGGCACCGACGACGAGCGGTCCGGTCCGCTTCGTCTGGTGGGCTCGAAGCTGGCCGCTCCGCGCGCTGTGCTGACCGCGGCGGTCCTGGGCCTGGCCGTTGCGGCGGTGGCCGGGGTCGCGCTGGCCTGGGTGAGCGCGCCGTGGCTGATCGCGGTCGGCGCCGCGTGCATCGCCAGCGCCTGGCTGTACACCGGCGGTTCCCGGCCCTACGGGTACGCGGGCTTCGGCGAGGTCGCGGTGTTCGTGTTCTTCGGCCTGGTCGCGGTGCTGGGAACCCAGTACACCCAAGCTCTGCGCATCGACGGGGTGGGCGTCGCCGCGGCCGTCGCCGTCGGGGCGCTGTCGTCGGCGGTCCTGGTGGCCAACAACCTGCGTGATATCCCCACCGATCGCATCGCCGGCAAGGTGACCCTGCCGGTGCGCCTTGGTGACCAGCGCACCCGGATGCTGTATCTGGCTCTGCTCGGCGTGGCCGGGGTGCTGACTCTCGTGCTGATTCGGGCAACCCCGTGGTGTGCGCTGGGTTTCATCGCGGTGCCGCTGGCGGTGAAAGCCGCCCGTCCGGTGCGCTCCGGCAGGGGCGGACGTGACCTTATCCCGGTGTTGCGTGACACCGGGCTGACGATGCTGGTGTGGACAACTGCGGTGGCGGCCGCTCTGGCCCTGCACTGACTGACCGGCCCTCACATGGCAGACGGAACCAAGACAAAGGGAGCTGACGATGGCAGCAGACAAGCTGATCTCTAGCGGCAGCCCGTGGGAAGCCACGATCGGCTATTCCCGGGCGACAGTCGCCGGCGACTACGTGCATGTCTCCGGCTGCACCGCCAGTGTCGACGGCCAAGTGCAGCATGAGGGCGACGCCTACGGTCAGACCCTGGTGGCACTGAATCAGGTCATCGCGCCCGCGCTGGCGCAAGTCGGCTACACGCTGGCCGACGTCGTACGTTCGCGCGTGTACCTCGTCCACGCTGCCGATGTCGATGCGGTGGCCAGAGCGCACGGCGAGGTGTTCGGCGACATCCGGCCGGCAGCCACCATGGTCGCCGGCGTGTCGATGGTGGATCCGACGATGTTGGTCGAGATCGAGGTTGACGCCTGGAAGCGCGGCTAGTCCGAATGTCTCGCTCCTCCTCCGCCTCGTCCCTCGGCGGCATCGGTCGACTCGACTAGTCCTTCTCACCGCGCAGCCGCGCCTGCAGCTGCTCCCGGTCGGTGCGGCGGCGCTCGTCGACCGCGGCGATACCGGCGGTGGCCCGGCGGCGCAGCGGCGCCAGCAGCCAGATACCCAGCGGCAGGGCCAGGATGATCCCGAACAGCATCGCGATGACGAGGGGGAACTCCCGAAGGCCGAACAAGTGCGCCGCAGAGAAGATGACCGCCGTCAGCGCGACCACCAGCAGCAGCCGCGCCAACGTATAGATCACCACGTCGCGGACCATGCGCCCGCCGCCGCCTGCCTGATTTTCCGTCACGGCGGGAAGCCTACCGACGCGCGTATATTCAGACCAAGGAGGTTCTGGTGGTTTACCTGCTGCTCATCGTGGTCGTCGCGACACTCGCCTATATCGCCATGCGGGCCATCCGGGCCAACGCCCACCGGCCGCCGACGCGAGTGATCGGCCCCGACGACGATCCCGATTTCCTGTGGCGTCTCAGCCACGGGGACAACAACAACCCGCGCTAGCGGCTCGGCCCTTTTCCTTTTTCAGGCGCCGTCAGCTCACGCCGGCGTAGGAGTGCAGACCGACGGTGACCAGGTTGATGAAGAACAAGTTGAACACCATCGCCACGAAACCGACGACGTTGATCCACGCCGCCTTCCTGTCGCGCCACCCCGCCGTCGAACGGGCGTGCAGGTAGGCCGCGTAGACGACCCAGGCGATGAACGACACGGTCTCCTTGGGGTCCCAGCCCCAGAAGCGGCCCCAGGCCTCCTCGGCCCAAATGGCCCCGAAGATGACGCCGAAACCGAACACCGGGAACCCGAAGATCGTGGTGCGATACGCGATCCGGTCGAGAGTCTGCGCGTCGGGCAGCTTGGCCGCGATGCGCGAAAGGGCGCCGACAGGAGCCGCTTGGCCGGCGACATCGGATTCAGGGCCGGGCTGGGCGTACTTGGACGTCTGGAGCAGGAACAGCATGCTGGCTACGCCGGCGACTAGGAACACCCCAGAACCGAGACTGACCACCGAGACGTGGATCGGCAGCCAGTAGGACTGCAGCGCGGGCATCACCGGCGCGGCGTTCGTGTAGAGCCACTTGCCAGAGATCGTCAGCAGGATCAGCACCGGCACCAGCACGAACACCCACAGGGCGCGGTACTGCGGTTTGCGCAGCACGACCGCACCGGCCACCAGACCGCAGAAGCTGGTCAGGTTGATGAACTCGTACATGTTGCCCCACGGCACCCGTGCGGTGGCCAGGCCACGCAGCACGATGCAACCGAACAGCAGCGCGATGCCCAGATAGACCAGCGCCAGACCGGCCTTGCCGATCCGTTCGGCCAGCGGGACAGCCGAGGTGTCCACGACGACGCCCGGACCGTCTTGGCCCGGGAAGACCGTAGGCACTCCCCCGGCCGCGCTGCCCGATGTCGCGGCTCCGACCAGTTCACCCTGCTCGACGCGGCGTCCCCGGCTGGAGGCCAGTTCCACGGCCAGCATCAGCAGGGCCAGGACCATAACGATGACCGATGCCGTGAACGCCCAGTCCGAGTACCGGGCCAGGCCGATGTCAATGTGTTCGGTGTTCATCTGCGCTCGCTGTTCAGTATCTTCTGGCTGAGGGAATCCAATTCCTCGCCCCAACCGGAGTTGTCGGTGCGGGCCAGCCCGCCGAACTCGACGTTCACGGTACCCGTCTGCGCTGAGCAATTCTCCTGCCCGCCGGGCGTAACGCGCGCCCACACCCGCCGTCGGCGCACCACCAGCGACACCAGCAGGCCCGCCATCATCGTCATCGCCGAGACCAGCACCCACACCTGGCCGGGGTCGTGGGAGACCTGCAGGTTGACGAACTCTTTGGCGCCGTCGAAGCGGACCACGGTGCCGTCGTCGAGCCGGACTTCCTGCCCCAGGGCGAGGTTGACCCGCTTGAGCTTGGTCAGCCGCTTCTGGTCGATGAGCCTGGTGTCGATGCTGAACAGCGACTGCGGACGGCCGGTGTCCAGGCCGGCGTCACCGCGGTAGATGTCGATGGCCACGGCAGGGTTGGTCATCGCCGGGGAGCTCGACGAGAGCAGCTTGCCGTCCATCTGCTGGGTCGGCGCGAACAGACCGGTGATGGCCAGTTGATGCTTGCGGCGTTCGTCGGCCGGATACAGCCCGGCGGGCGGGTCGACCCGGACCGTTCCCGACGACAGCAGGGTGCGGGCGTTGTCCGGCCGGAATTGGATGGTCTGAGTCCGCTTCTGCCCGTTGGGAAATACGACGATGAAGGTGGGCGCATACCCGTGGCCCTGCAGATACACGCGATCCCCGCCGACCCGCAGCGGGTGGTTCACTTCCAGCCGGTAGGGCTTCCATGTGCCGGTCGTCAGATCCGCACCGGCCTGGTAGTCGATGTCGGCGGCGAACGAGGTCGCCTGACCGGTGGGCAGATAGCGGGCCTGGAAGTCGTTGACCCGCACACACATCGGAAACAGCGAGGTGCCGTCGACGTTGTTACCGGCCCGGAACGAGTCGTACGCAGCCGGCGAGGCCGAACAGAAGCCGGGCCCGCCGTCGGCGACGACGATCACGTTGCCCTCGTAGCCGAACAGCTTGCCGACCGCGATGGCGGCCAGCAGCGCCAAAAGCGAGAAGTGGAAGACGATGTTGCCGAACTCGCGCAGATAGCCCTTCTCGGCAGAAATCTCGGTGATCTCGCCCGTCGTTCGGGTGGTCCGGCGCCAGCCGCGCAGTTCGGCGTTGATCCGCGCGGTGACCTCCTCAGGCGTGCCGGCCACCGTCCCGGCGGCGTGCCGGGGCAGCCGGCTGAGGTTGCGGGGCGCCGGCACGGGCGTGGAACGCATGCTGCGGAAGTGCTCGATGGTCCGCAGGGTCAGGCAGCCCACCAGCGAGATGAACAGCAGAACGTAGATGGCGGTGAACCAGAAGCTGGAGAACACGTCGAACATCTGCAGCCGGTCCAGCCACGGACTGATGACCGGATGGTCGGCCTGGTACTGCGCCACCTTGGATTCGTTGAGACTGCGCTGCGGTAGCAGCGCGCCGGGCACCGCCCCGAGGGCCAGCAGGAACAGCAGCACCAGCGCGGTGCCCATCGAGGTCAGTGCCCGCCAGGGCCGGCGAGCCCGGCCGGCCAGCAGCTGGATCGGACGCGTGCTCACCGGGGCGGGCTGGGTGATCACAGCGGAAGCCTGACGTCGCTGACGAAGGCGTCGCGCACCCAGGAGACGAAGTCGTTCCACCAACCGGTCACCAGAGCGATCCCGACCGCGATCAGCAGCAGACCGCCGAACACCTGGATGGCGCGGCTGTGGCGCCGCAGCCACCCGAACGCGCCGACCGCCCAGCCGGATCCCAGCGCCAGCAGGATGAACGGGATGCCCAGCCCGGCGCAGTAGGCGATCACCAGCGTCACACCGCGGGCCACGCTCGCCCCGTCGGTGGCCGACGCCACGGCGATCACCCCGGTCAGTGTCGGCCCCAGACACGGGGTCCAGCCCAGCCCGAATACCGCGCCCAGCAGCGGAGCGCCGGCCAGCCCGGCCCACTGACGCGGCGTAAAGCGGGCCTGCCGCTGCAGGGCCGGGATGAAGCCGATGAACGCCAGCCCCATGACGATGGTCACCACCCCGCCGATCCGTTGCAGCACGACTTGATTGGTGATCAGAGTCGTCGTCATTCCGAGGACGGCGACGGTCCCGAGAACGAAGACGGTGGTGAACCCCGCGACGAACAGCAGTGCCGACCCGGCCACCCGCCAGCGCCGTGATCGGCCGGCGAGGCTTGCGGGGCCGTCCGACTCGCCGACGACGGCGGCGAGGTAGGACAGGTACCCGGGCACCAGCGGCACCACGCACGGCGAGGCGAACGAGACGAGTCCGGCCAGCAGGCACAGCCCGAGAGCGGCCAGCAGCGGGCCGGTCGCCGCGGTCTCGGTGAGACCAATCGGAACCGTCTCGGTGAGACCAATCGGAACCGTCTCGGTGAGACCAATCGGAACCGTCTCGGTGAAACCGGTCACGACTGCCCCGGCGGCGGTTCGGCGGCCAGCCGCTGCACCACCGGAAGCAGATCGGAGGCCAGCAGCTCCCGCAGGAACACCGCGGCCACCCGGTGCTCGCGGTCGAGCACCACCGTCGACGGGATCACCGTGGTGGGGTACTTGCCGCCGAAAGCGATCATGGTGCGCATCGCCGGGTCGTAGATAGAGGGGTAGGTCACCCTGCGGTCGGTGACGAAGTCACGCGGGGCGTCGATGTCGTTGTCGCGCACGTCGATTCCGAGGAAGGCCACACCGTCGTCGCGGGTCTTGTCGTAGACCTCCTGCAGCTGGGTGATCTCGGCACGGCAGGGCCCGCACCACTGACCCCAGACGTTGAGGACGACGACCTTGCCGCGGAAGTCGTCCAGCGAGATGGTCTTCGACGGGTCCATCAGATCTGGGCCGGACACCGGCCCCGGGCGCCCCCGACTGGAGGGCGGCTCGTAGACGATGTCGGTCTTGCCGCCCGGGGCGACGAACTCGAAGGTGCCCCCCTGGGCCACGGCGTCGTCGCCGGTGGAGCAGCCGGCCGCGCACGCCGCTGCCACCAGCACGACCGCCAGCCGCCGCCTCACTGTCCGCCGAGCTCCGAGTATCCCCAGCCGACGTAGTCATCACCGTCGAAGTAGAACGACGTCACCGACGCGAGATTGCACATCCGCTTGGTCGGGAAGTGATGCAGCGGTTCGGAATTCATCGCCCGGCGCAGGGTTTCGACCGGCAGTTGGTGGCTGACGCACACGCCTTCGTGACCGACTGCCTTCATCCGGGCCCGCTCGAGGGCGGCGCGCATCCGCACCGCGATCTCGGCATAGGGCTCACCCCAGGTAGGGGTCCGGGGGTTGCGAAGATGCCACCAGTTGCGCGGATCGCGCAGCGCGCCGTCGCCCGGCGACACCTTTTCGCCCTGAAAGACGTTGTGCGACTCGATGAGCGATTCGTCGACGTCGACGATCAGCCCGTGCGCGGCGGCGATCGGCGCGGCAGTCTCCTGAGCCCGCTCCAGCGGCGAGGCGACGACGTAGATGATGTCCCGCTTGGCCAGCCAGTCGGCGACCGACTGGGCCTGCGCCTGCCCGCGCTCGGAGAGGTGGTAGTCCGGCAGTCGCCCGTAGAGGATGCCCTCGGGGTTGTGTACCTCGCCGTGGCGCATGACGTGGACGATGGTTCGGGCGCTTGCGCCCGGCCCTCCAGCCTGGGTGCGGCGATCGCTCATGGCTGCTTCGCTTCCGCGGCGGCGCGGGCGGCTGCCGGCAGGGCTTCGGCGATCAGCTCGAAGGCGTCGTCGTCCAGAGCGGTTGAGACGAACCAGGTTTCGAACGCGCTTGGCGGGGCGTACACGCCGGCGTCGAGAAGGGCGTGGAAGAACGGCGCGAACCGCCACGTCTCGCTGGCCCGCGCCGCGGCGAAGTCGGTCACCGGCTGCTCGGCGAAGAACACCGACAGGAAATTGCCTCCCCGAGCGACTTGATGGGCAACACCGCTGTCGCACAACGCCGTCGATAGCAGGCCCGCGAGACGATCGGCGTTGGCGTCCAGCGTGGCGTGGACGGCCTCGTCGGCGTGGCGCAGCGTCGCCAGGCCGGCCGCCACGGCGACGGGGTTCCCCGACAATGTCCCCGCCTGGTAGACGGGCCCCAGCGGAGCCAGCCGCTCCATGACGTCGGTGCGCCCGCCGAAAGCCGCCGCCGGCAGTCCGCCGCTCATCACCTTGCCGAAGGTGAACAGATCTGCGTCCACGGGATCGATTCCGTACCAACCGGATCGGCTCATCCGGAAGCCGGTCATCACTTCGTCGACGATCAGCAGCGCACCGTGCTCGGCGGTGATGCGGCGCAGCGCGGCGTTGTAGCCCGGCAGCGGTGCGACAGCACCCATGTTTCCCGGACAGGCCTCGGTGATGACCGCGGCGATGGCGTCGCCGAATCTCGCGAACGTCTCCTCGACGGCGGCGACGTCGTTGTACGGCAGCACGATCGTGTCGGCGGCCGTCGCGCCGGTGACCCCGGGTGAGGACGGCAGGCCCAGCGTGGCCACGCCGGAGCCGGCATCAGCGAGCAGCGCGTCGACGTGGCCGTGATAGCAGCCGGAGAACTTGACGATCTTGGACCGCCCGGTGAAACCGCGCGCCAGCCGGACCGCGCTCATCGTGGCCTCGGTGCCGGAGTTGACCAGCCGGACCCGCTGCACCGGAGCCACCCGAGCCACGATCTCGGCGGCCAACTCCGTCTCACCGGGCGTCGGAGCCCCGAAGGACAGCCCGTTGGCCGCGGCGCGCTGAACCGCCTCCACGACGGCCGGGTAGGCATGGCCCAGGATCATCGGGCCCCAGGAGCACACCAGGTCGACGTAGCGGTTGCCGTCGGCGTCGGTGAGCCAGCAGCCCTGCGCCGACGTGATGTACCGGGGCGTGCCGCCCACGGAGTTGAACGCCCGCACCGGCGAGTTGACCCCGCCCGGGATCACCGCGCAGGCCTCGGCGAACAACCTCGCCGAGGCGGTCGGAGGCGCCGCCTGCTTGATCATGAGAACAGTGTCCCAGCGTGACGGGACCGCCCGGCGGCAGGGTCGCTGTGCCCTTCGGTCACTGTGGGACTTTGGTCCCCTTATGCGGAACTGTGGGACTTTGGTCCCTTTATGCGGAACGGAGGGCGACACCTCAGGGTTGGTTAAGCTACCCTAACTTCATGTCCCAGGTATCCGATCGGATGCGTGCGCGCGTGCTGGCCGGTGGCCATGGGTCCGCGGCGAACGGCCCGACGCTGGCCGACCTGCAACACGGCGAGCGGGCCCGGGTGATCGGCTATGGCGACGAGGTGGAGCCCAGTTCGGCCCGCCGCCTCTTCGACCTCGGCCTGATTCCCGGCGCCGTCGTGACCATGGTTCGCCGGGCACCCCTGCGCGATCCGGTGATCTTCCGGGTCGGCGACTACGAGATCGCCCTGCGCAGCGTGCAGGCCCGCGGCATCCACGTGGAAGTGACGCCATGAGCGGCACCCACGACCACTGCGCAGGCCGTGCCGGCGGTGTCTCCACCGTCCACGCCGGTCTGACCCGCTTCGCCGTCGTCGGCAGCCCCAACTCGGGCAAGACCACGCTGTTCAACGCCCTCACCGGCCTGCATGCCAAAACCGGCAACTACCCGGGCGTCACGGTGGCCCGATACGAGGGCACCACCCGACTCGGCGAGCATGAGACCGTCGTCGTCGAGGACCTGCCGGGCACCTACAGCCTGGACCCGATCAGCCCGGACGAGCAGATCGTCGTCGACGTCCTCGACACCGATCATCACAACGAGCGGGTCGACGTTCCGGACGCCATGCTGGTGACCCTCAACGCGACGACGCTGCGCCGGTCGCTGGCGCTGCTGGCGCAACTTCAGCAGACCGGGCTGCCGATCTGCGTGGTGCTGACCTTCACCGACGACCTCGCCCGCCGCAACGGCCGGTTGGACATTCCAGCGTTCACCCGCGCGCTCGGAGTCCCCGTCGTGACGGTGGTGGCCGGCCACCGCGACGGCCTGGCCGACCTGCGCCACGTCATGGCCCGGGTGGACTCGTGGTCCCGGCCGGTGGTGCCGCCGCCCACCGACCCCGCCGAAGTGACCGGCTGGGTCGACTCGGTGCTGGCGTCATCCGGATACCAGTTGCCCGAGATCGACAAACGCACGCAACGCATCGATTCGCTGGTGCTGCATCCGGTGATCGGCACGGCGATCTTCCTGCTGACGATGTTCGTGTTCTTCCAGACGATCTTCGCTGTCGCCGCGCCGTTGCAGGGCTATGTGGAGTCGTTCTTCGGCTGGCTCGGCGGCCTGGTGGCCGACCATGTGCACATCGGCTGGCTGTCGGCGTTCCTGTCCCAGGCGGTGATCGGCGGCGTGGGCAGCGTGCTGGTGTTCGTTCCGCAGATCGCGCTGCTGTTCGTGCTGATCGCACTGCTGGAAGGCACCGGGTATCTGGCCCGGGCGGCGTTCCTGATGGATCGGGTGATGGCCCGGGCCGGGCTGGAGGGCCGGGCGTTCGTGGCGCTGTTGTCCTCCTTCGCCTGCGCGATCCCGGGCATCATGGCAACCCGCGCGCTGCCGTCGGCCAAAGACCGGCTGGCGACCATGATGGGCGCACCGCTGATGACCTGCTCAGCCCGGCTGCCGGTCTACATCCTGCTGGTGAGCCTGCTGCTGCCCGGTGATGCCAAGGTCGGGGTGTTCAACGGCCGCGGCGTGGTGATGTTCGCGCTGTATCTGTTCGGCGCGGTGTCGGCAATGCTGACGGCGGCACTGTTCAAGAAGATCACTTCCCGGGGCGGCCCGATGCTGCCGTTCTACATGGAGATGCCGCCCTACCAGTTGCCGCGCTGGCGCAATGTCGGCGCCGAGGTGTGGACGGCGACGTCGGCCTTCCTGCGCAAGGTCACGTCGATCATCCTTGCGACGACGGTGGCGCTATGGGTTCTGCTGAACCTGCCGATGCGCAGCGAGGCCGAGATGGCCGCGGCCGGTGTCGACACCGGGAACGAGGCGTCCATGTCGTCGTACGTGATCGACCATTCCTACGCGGCGTCGGTGGGCAAGGCGGTGCATCCGGTCTTCGAGCCGCTGGGCTTCGACTGGCGGATCAACATCGGCATCTTGTCGTCGCTGGCCGCACGGGAGGTGTTCATCGCGACCCTCGGCCAGGTCGCCGCGGCGGAGAACCCCGAGGAGCCGGCACAGGCGCTGCAGCAGATGACGGTTCAGGACGGCCCGGACGCCGGCCGCGTGCTGTTCGACGCACCGACCATCGCCGCTCTGCTGGTCTTCTTCATGTATGCGCTGCAGTGCATGTCGACGGTGGCGGTGCTGCGCCGGGAGAGCGGGTCGTGGAAGTGGCCGGCGCTGGCATTCGGCTACATGTTCGTGCTCGCCTGGGTTCTGGCGTTCGCCGCCAGGAACATCGTCGCTGCGTTGGTGTGACGTGATCGGCATCCATGCCGAACGGGTCGCCGGCGACGACCGGGTGGTCCGCTGGGTGGTGCCCGCGGGGCTGCTGTCGACGGGACGGGTGCGACGGGCACCGGGCCGGCTCGGCGACATGCTGTGCGAGGGAACGATTTCCGGCGCCCTGGTAGAGCACGCCGCGGTATGGCTGTGGCTTCGCGAGGACATGCCCTGGCCGGATATGGGGGCGGCCGTGCAGTCGGCGCTCCGCGAAGCATTGGCCGACCCGCACAGCTGGGTGGTGGAGACGGCCCCAGGTGAGGTTCTCGAGCACGTCACCGCCGACCTGCTCGCCGGTTCGGTCGGCGAGTTCATCCGGTCACACGGGGGCTCGGTCAGTGCCCAGCGGTCCGGCGACACCGTGACGGTGGCCCTCGGCGGGGCCTGCGAGCACTGCCCCGCGGCAGGGCTGACACTGCGCGGACGACTCATCGGTGAACTGCGCAACCGCTGTCCCGACCTTATTGAGATCGACCGGGGAGGCAGGCAGCTGACCCTGGCGCTTGACAGTTAAGCGTCCGGTTGGAGGCTCTCGGCGTCGCCTGAGCGCGGCCGGAGCCGCAATCCTTCCGCCAGCCAGCCGACGCTGCCGTCAGCTCTGCGCACGAACGGGATTCGCACCCCGCCGGCCACCGCCACGTCCGGTTCGGTGAACGTCACCGCGACCGGCTCGGCAGGTGGCGATGCAAAGGCCGGCCGCCATGCTCCCGGCGCAGGGGTGAGTTGGGCCGATTTCTCCAGGGACTCCCCAACGATCCTGAAGGTGGTGGTCTGGCCGGGGTCGACGAAGCGGCCCGCGTAGGCGTCCAACTGCTCGTCGCCGAGCGCGATCGTGTCCAGGTCGGCGGGGGCCAGCAGCGATCGCATCACCCCGACCCGCCCCGAGAGCCCGGCCAACGCGGGATGGCCACTCAACGCCGCATCCAGCGCAGCCAGCGCCGCGACGGCTCCCGGCTGGCCGTTGAGCAGGACAGCGAACGCGAACCGGCATTCGGGTACCGCGAGAAGGACGGCGTGCTGACCGGAGGTGTCGCCGTTGTGCGAGATGACCCGCAGCCCGTCCACCTCTTCGACAAACCAGCTGCGTCCCATGTGCAGGCCCAGTCCCGGAATCTCCACCGCCGGCTCCTGCATCGCCCTCAAGCTGTCCGGCGTCAGCAGCTCGGGCACACCGGCAGGAGGATCACTCAGATGAATTCGAGCGTAGCGCAACAGGTCTCGCGTGGTTGACCAGATGCCGCCGGCCGGGTCGACGCAGCGAGGCAACCACACCGGCGTCTGCACGAGCACCGCGTCCTGGCCGTTCACCGGCATAGCCGTGTGACCGTCGGCGTAGAGCCGGCCGAGGACGGCCGCCCGGTCCAGCATGGTGTCGTGCGCCCCGATCGGGTCGAACAGCAGGCGTTGCGCGGCGGCGTGGAACGTCTCGCCGGTGACGACCTCGATCAGCCTGCCCAACAGCTGGAAGGCGGAATTGCTGTAGGAGAAGAACTCGCCGCACCTGAACAGTTGCGGCTGGCGCGGTAGCCGTTGCTCGACGAACCGGGACAGTGCGTCATCGTCGTCCCCATCGTCGAAGACTTCGTCACTGAACCACCCGGCGGTGTGTTCCAGCAGGTTGGCCACCGTGACCTCCGCGAGGGTTGCGTGGTCAGACAGATGCAGGTCCGGGATGTAGCGCCGCACCGGCGCATCCAGAGCGAGTGCCCCCTGGTCGATGAGCCGCCAGATCGCCGTCGCGGTGTAGGTCTTGGTGATCGAGGCGATCTGAAACAGCGTCGCCGGCGTGACCGGCCGCTGGGACGCGAGACTGGCCTGCCCGAAGGTGGCATGCTCCTCCCGGCCGTCGACCAGGATCCCGAGCGCCCCACCCGGGATGCGGGATTGCCGCATCGCGGCAACGAGGGCGTCGGCAGCTTCCCGAAACGGCGCCGACGCATCGACCGCCACACTCGCATCCGCATCCACCCGGCCAACCTAGTGCCGTGGCGATCGCCCCGACAACTGTCCGGAGTGTCTGCGTCCCATCCCGCTAGACCGGTACGGCGCGCATCGCTTCGGGCAGGCTGGGCAGGAAGTGCTTGGTGGCGAACGCCCTGATCTGGTCGGCCGTTTCAATCGGCTCGCCACTGGGCAACAGCAGCAGCATCATGGCGTAGCGCCAGGTGTTCTCGGCCAGTTCGTGCACGGCGTCGCTGCCGATCCGGTCGGCGAAGCCGGGCGGGAAGATCACCTGGAGTGCCTGCTCGATGCGGCCGACTGCCGCGTGATAATGCCGGCGGGCCAATTGCAGCGTCAATTCCGGCTCGTCGGCGATCATCCGGTTGAGCACCCGGTGCCCGCGGCTGCGCAGCATCGCCGACGTGAACGCCTCGACACAGTAATTCGATTGCGGGCGTGCAGTTTTCAGTTCAACGGCGATGTCAGCGAAGAGCCGGGCGTTCTCCCGGTCGATGACAGCGGCGACGAGGTCGTCGCGATTGGCGAAGCGCCGGTAGATCGTCGTGCGGCTCACCCCGGCGCGGCGCGCGACGTCGTCGAGCGCAACCCGGCGGATGCCGTGCCGGTCGAACTCGGCGAGCGCGGCGTCGAGGATCGCCTCGGTGGCGGCGTCACGAGTTGACACGCCATCAGGCATACCGCGCGAAACCCTCACGCGCGTAAGGGACAAGGCGCATTTTTGCCGGCACTCGCGCCCACAACCAGTTCACTACCGGAGTGCGGCACAGCGCAGCGAAACGCTGGTAGCGAAGCTCCTTGCGGTCATCCCAGGGCAGGCCGAGGATCTCCCGGGTGCGCGGCGGCATCCCACCTGTGGTGAGGAAGGCCGCCAACGGATTGAACACCGGCGCAACGAGTTTCCACGCCAAGGGCGAAACCCCTTTGGGGCGGGGAAAGCCCTTGGTGACATAACCGACGCCGTACCTGGCCGTCTTGTGGGCGACCAGAACGTCGTTGATCATGTGGTCCCAGTACTTCTCGAACTCCGCGTAGTCGGCCGGCACCGGGCGTTCGCTGACGCCGTAGCGCCGGTACCACGTCTTGGACTCCAGGTACATCTGCTCCTTCTCCGCGCGGGAGAGTCTGCGAACGAAGGTGTCGGTGAAGTAGAGAACCTGGTCGAAGAAGGTGGCGTGCGCCCAGAAGTAGGTGTCGGGGTCGAGTGCGTGGTAGCGGCCCCCGCCGAATTCCTCGGGCATCTCGCCCTTGATGTTGGTGTGGAAATCACGCACCATCGCACCGGCGTTGCTGTCCTCGCTGCCGTAGACGGTGCGATAGATCGGCGGCAGGGAACGCTTGATGCGCGCTGAGGTGTCGGCGAAGAACACCGAGTGGTCGACCACACCCTGGCCGAGTTGGGCAAGCATGTTCTGCAGCACCGCCGGACGCGGCCCGATGAGCGCGATGCGGCGGTCGCCGAAGTACTTCCAGATCAGCGAGTCTGGACCCAACGGCAGGGCGTCGGGTCTGGTCACGGCAACGGCGGTCGTGGGCTGCGCAAGCTCCGTCATGGCAACAATGTTACAGATTTCGAACTTTGTATCAAATCGTGGAGGTGGATAATTCTCTTCACCGCCAGGCAACGGCATCGCGCCCCACGGAAAGGTGCCATGAGCATGACCGATAGCAGTCACGAAATTCGGATTCCCGCCTACGGCGAGACCCTGGCCGCATATCTCTTTCGGCCCGACAGCGCTGGAGCAGCGCCCTGCGTCGTGATGGCACACGGATTTTCCGCAACCCGGGAAGACGGCCTGATTCCCTACGCGGAAGCCTTCCGGCGTGCCGGCTTTGCGGTGATCCTGTTCGACTACCGCCGCTTCGGCACTTCCACCGGCGAGCCGCGCCAACTCCTCGACATCGCCGCCGAGAAGGACGACTATCGCGCGGTCATCGCCTGGGCCCGCAAGACCGCTGGCATCGATCCTGACCGCATTGTGTTGTGGGGCTCCTCCTTCAGCGGTGGCCTGGTACTCGAGGTGGCTGCCGAAGATCCGCAGATCGCGGCCGTCATTGCGCAAGCGCCGTTCACCGACAGTGTGGCGACCATCCTCGCCATGCCGGTGCGCAACGTGATTCGCGCCAGCGTCGAGGCCCTCATCGACCGGGCCGGAGCACTTCTGGGGCGGGAACCGCGCTACATCCCGGCAGTGGGAGAACCTGGCAGTTTCGCGGCGATGACCGCACCGGAGGCCAAGCCGGGATTCGACGCCTTGGTCGGCCCGGAGTCGCACTGGCGCAACGAAGTCGCCGCGCGGGTGATCCTCGACATCACCGGATTCCGGCCAGGGCGCTCCGCGGCGCGCCTGAGGATGCCGGTGTTGTTCTGCGTCTGCGACGCAGATGCCACCACGCCGCCGAACCCCTCCATCAAGGCCGCGCGGCGGGCCCCGAAAGGCGAACTTCGCCGCTACCCCTACGGACACTTCGAGATCTATCACGACCCCCAGGCCAAGGCTGACCAGGTCGAGTTTCTCACCCGTTTCGTGAAGCCGGAGCGCTAGCGGAACCGCTTGAGCCGCAGGCTGTTGGTGACTACCAGCACCGAGGACACCGCCATCGCCGCACCGGCGATCATCGGGTTGAGCAGGCCCAGCGCGGCCAGCGGGATCGCCGCGACGTTGTAGCCGAACGCCCACACCAGGTTCTGCTTGATGGTGCGCAGCGTGCGGGCCGACAGGCGCAGTGCGGTCGGGACGGTGCGCAGGTCGCCGCGCACCAGTGTGATGTCGCCGGCCTCGATCGCGGCGTCGGTGCCGGTTCCCATCGCCATGCCGATGTCGGCGGTGGCCAGCGCGACGGAGTCGTTGACGCCGTCGCCGACCATCGCCACGCGGCGACCCTGGGCCTGCAACCGCGCGATGGCCTCGGCCTTGTCCGACGGCAGCACTCCGGCGATGACGTCGGCCGGCGCGATGCCCACTTCGGCTGCCACCCGCGCGGCGACGGCCTGGTTGTCCCCGGTCAGCAGGATCGGCGTGATGCCCATCGCCTTCAGTTCGGCGATCGCCACGGCGCTGGTGGGCTTGACAGCGTCGGCCATCCGGATCACGCCGCGCCGGTGGCCCTCCCAGTTGACCTCCACGCTGGTCCGGCCGTCGTCGTCAGACGCCCGCGCCACCCGCACGTCCATACCGTCGACCATTCCGCGCACCCCGGTGCCGGGCTCGTTGACGAAGTCGGCGACTGGGGCGACGGTCAGCCCGCGCGAACGGGCCTCGGCGACGACGGCGGCGGCGACCGGGTGTTCGGAGGCTGCCTCGACCGCAGCCGCGCGGGCCAGCACGACGTCGGCGTCCTCCCCCGGTTCGGCCTGCACATCACCCACGGTCATCGCGCCGGTGGTCACCGTGCCGGTCTTGTCCAGCACGACGGTGTCGATGCCGCTGACCGATTCGAGCACCTGAGGCTCCTTGATCAGCACACCCAACTGCGCCCCGCGGCCGGTCCCGACCAGGATCGCCGTCGGCGTCGCCAGTCCCAGCGCGCACGGGCAGGCGATGATCAGCACGGCCACCGCGGCGGTGAACGCCGCGGCGGCAGAGTGTCCGGTGAGTAGCCAGCCCGCCAACGTGAGCGCGGCGATGATCAGCACGACAGGGACGAACACCGCCGAAACCCTGTCGGCGAGCCGCTGGATGGACGCCTTGCCGCTCTGGGCGTCGGCGACCATGCGGGCCATCCGCGCCAACTGGGTGTCGGCGCCGACCCTGGTGGCGCGCACCTGGAGCCGGCCGAAGGTGTTCACCGATCCACCGAATACCTCGTCGCCGGGGCCAACGTCGACGGGAACCGATTCACCCGTCATCGCCGAGGTGTCCAGCGCCGAGGCGCCGTCGACGACCACACCGTCGGTGGCCAACCGCTCGCCCGGCCGCACCACCATCACGTCGCCGACCGTCAGGGCGTCGGCGGAGATCCGGACCTCGACCGATTCGACGGCACCGCCGTCAGCGGCGTCGTCGCGCAGCACGGTGGCGTCCTTGGCACCCAGCGACAGCAAGGCCCGCAACGCCGACCCAGCGGAGCGCTTGGCCTTGGCCTCGGCGTAGCGGCCGGCCAGCAGGAACACCGTCACCGCGGCCGCCACCTCGAAGTAGACATGCCCGCCCTCCTGGCCGGCCCCGTGACCGTGACCGTGGCCCAGCCCGGTGATCAGGACGATCAGCGACCACAGATAGGCCGACAACGTGCCCAACGACACCAGGGTGTCCATGGTGGACGCCCCGTGCCGGGCGCTGCGCAGCGCGGCCTTATGGAAGGGGTAGCCGCCCCAGAAGACGATCGGGGTGGTCAGCGCGAGTACCAGCCACTGCCAGCCGGGGAACTGCCAGGCCATCACCATCGATAGCGCCAGCACCGGCACGGCCAGGATCGCCGAGCCGATGAGCCGGGGGCGCAGCTGGTTCTCTGGCAGGTCGTGGCTCATGTGGTCGTCATGGTCCCCATGTCCACCACCGACGCCATGCCGCGAGTGATCGACCACGGCCGCCTGGTAGCCAGTGGATTCCACCGCACGGACCAGGTCGTCGGCGCTGACCAGCGGGCCGTGCTCCACGTGGGCCTGCTCGACGGCGAAGTTGACCGACGCCTGCACCCCATCGAGCTGGTTGAGGTTGCGCTCGATTTTGGCCGCGCACGAGGCACAGCTCATCCCGGTGAGCTTCAGATCCGTCGTCGTCATGGCCCCAAGCATACCCCTAGGGGGTATGCTCTTCAATGTTCGTGCGCGCTCGGCGCAGACCGCTGACCCCGAGCACGAGCAGCACACCCGCCGCGGTGGCGAGCACCCAGGACAGCATCATCAGCGGCGGGTCGTAGACCACCGATACGGTGGCCGGCTGGCCTTCGGTGATCGGCGGGACGTCGACCCAGCTGCGGACCTGCGACCAGGCCACGGCCGCCCCGACGGCGGCGACGGCCGCCAGAACCAGCTGCACGATGTGGCGCGTGCCCACCCCGCTGGGCCGACCAGATGCGCTCACGACACCTCGCCCGTCCCCAGCCGGGAGAGCTCGGCGCGCAGCGCGTCGGGGTTGCGCGCCCAGGCCTGGACGTAGCGGTTGCCGGTGAGCCGCAGACCGATCGGGGTGCGCCCCTTGGGCACCCCGGACAGTTCGCCCAGCGCACGGGAGGTCTGCCACTTCTCCAGCGGCCCGGAGGCGCTGATACCCAGCGCGCGGCCCTGCCACTTGTCCAGGAATCCCGCCGCTTTCACGGTGTTCTCCGGTTCGGGATAGATCGACAAGATCTCGGTCAGGGGAAGGGTCTCGGTGCCCTGCCGCAGCGCATCGGCGGTCAGTTCGACGCTGGTGTGCACCCGCGCAGCTTTGACCTGCAGTGCGAGGAACCCGGAGACGAGAACCATGAACATCAGCGGGACCCCGAACTGCAACCCGACGCCAGCCCGGTACTGGACGAGCACCATGACCAACCCGGCAGCCGGACCGGCCAGCAGCCACAGCCAGCTGGCGCCGGATTCGGCGTACAGCGGCCTTCCGTTCGGCAGTTCAGTCACCGGCGTACCACTCGACGATGGCTGGGCGGCTCAGCAACAGGGTGCCGACCACGATGGGGAGCAGGCTGAGCAGCGCGAGAATATGGGTGCCGGCAAATACCGCCGCGACACCGACCAGCACGACGATGGTCAGGCCGAGGGTCATGACCGCCCGGCGAAGCCGGGGATTGCGACGGCGGGCCCGCGCCGCCATTACGACCAGTGCGCCCCCGGCGACGCCGAACAGCAGACCGGCGCCGCGGTACAACAGGCCGTAGTGCCGGACGACCTCATCGGAGACCGTCTGGGGCGCCGCATGCCGCAGGGCGTCGAAGCTCACCGTGGCGGCCATCAGACCCCCGACGATAAGGAGAACGGCGCCGGCCACCAGCACCCAGATCGCGGTGGAGACGCCGCCGGGCGGATCATCGGTGCTACTCATGATGGCGGCCAGCCTAGCGGCCGCGGGTTACGGCGCTGCTTCAGCGCTCGAAGAACTTGGTGGAGTCGGGCCGGTGCAACAGGTAGATCCCGCCGCCGATGAGGACCGAACCCACGATGCCGGTAACGGCGTAGATCACCGCGGGCAGCACCGGCCGCGGGGTGCCGAACAGGCTGGCGGCCGTGTAGAGGATGGTGGCCACCCCACCGGCGGTCAGCACCGTGCGGGTCCAGCGGTAGCCCGACCGCATCAGCACGACGAACGTCACGACCACCACGCCGATGATCACCGCGAGCATCGCGCTGGTGACGAGCACGGCCGGGGTGTTGGTGCTGCGCGACACCACGTAGCCGTCGGCGAACTGCCCGGCGACCAGCAGTGGCACGGCGAGCAGCCACAGCCAGAAGCCGGTGACGACGTCGTCCGGACGCTCGGGGCGAGGCGGGGTAGGCGGCGGGGGCTGGACCGGGAGCCAGTTCGGCGGCGGGTACGGGTTCATGCCAGCCAACCGGCGGCCTCAGCGGCCCAGTAGGTGAGGACGATGTCGGCCCCGGCGCGGCGGATGCCGGTCAGCGACTCCAGCACCGCGGCGCGCCGATCCACCCACCCGTGGGCGGCAGCGGCGCTGATCATGGCGTACTCGCCCGACACCTGATAGGCGGCGACCGGAACCAGCGAGATGTCCGCGGCGGCGGCCACGATGTCAAGATAGGACATCGCCGGCTTGACCATCACGATATCGGCGCCTTCATCGAGGTCCAGGGTGATCTCGAGCAACGCTTCGCGGGCGTTGGCGCTGTCCTGCTGGTAGGTACGCCGGTTTCCGGTCAGGGTGGAGGCCACCGCCTCGCGGAACGGTCCGTAGAACGCCGAGGCGAACTTCGCCGCGTAGGCCAGGATCGCCACATGCGCGTACCCGGCGTCGTCCAGTCCGTCCCGGATCGCCGCGACCTGGCCGTCCATCATCCCGCTGGGGCCGACGACGTGGGCGCCCGATTCCGCTTGCGCCACAGCGAGTTTGACGTATTGAGCGTTGGTGGCGTCGTTATCAACCCAGCCCGACTCGTCGATAATTCCGCAATGCCCGTGGTCGGTGAACTCATCCAGGCAGGTGTCCGCCATCAACACGGTGGCATCGCCGAGATCCTTAGCGAGGTCTCGCAGCGCGACGTTGAGGATCCCGTCCGGATCCAGCCCGGACGAGCCGGTGGCGTCCTTGTCGGCCTCCCGCGGGACGCCGAAAAGCATCAGCCCGCCGACCCCGGCTGCGACCGCGTCCGCCGCGGCGCGACGCAGCGAGTCCCGGGTGTGCTGCACCACGCCCGGCATGGAGCCGATCGGGCGTGGCTCGTCGATGCCGTCGGCGACGAACATCGGCAGTACCAGGTGCCGGGGCTCCAGCGAGGTCTGTGCCACCAGTCGGCGCAGCGCAGGTGTGGAGCGCAACCGACGCGGCCGCTGCCGGGGAAACGACATCGTCGACGCGCCTCAGATCCTTTGGTGGCGGCCCGCTGCGCCCGGCTTCGCCCTGTTGTGGCGGCCCGCTGCGCCCGGCTTCGCCTTGTTGTGGCGGCCCGCTGCGCCCGGCTTCGCCGCGCTTGCGACCGCCACTACCGCCGCCGGCTCTTCTTACGCGGCGGCGGCAGCGCGCCCTCGGCCCGCAGCCGGGCCGCGTGCTCGGCCAGCGCGTCGACCAGCGGCCCGACGGCCGCGGTCTCGGGCTGGACGTCGACGCGCAGACCGAACTCGGCTGCGGTCTCGGCGGTCTTGGGACCGATGCACGCCACGATGGTGCGGGTGTGCGGCTTGCCGGCGATGCCCACCAGGTTGCGCACGGTGGACGACGAGGTGAAGCAGACCGCGTCGAAGCCGCCGGTCTTGATCATCTCGCGGGTCTCGGCGGCCGGCGGTGCGGCGCGCACCGTGCGGTAGGCGGTGACATCCTCGATCTCCCAGCCGCGCTCGCGCAGACCCTCGGCGAGGGTTTCGGTGGCGATGTCGGCGCGCGGCAGCAGCACCCGGTTCACCGGGTCGAAGATGCTGTCGTACTCCGGGAACTCGTCGAGCAGGCCGAGCGAGGACTGCTCACCGGAGGGCACCAGTTCCGGGCTGATGCCGAACGCGCGGACCCGGTCCGCGGTCGACTCGCCCACGCAGGCGATCTTGACCCCGGAGAAGGCGCGGGCGTCCAGACCGAACTCGGCGAACTTCTCCCACACCGCGCGCACCGCATTGGTGGAGGTGAACACCACCCACTGGTAGCGCCCGTCGACGAGACCCTTGACGGCCCGCTCCATCTGGGCGGGGCTGCGCGGCGGCTCGACCGCGATGGTCGGGACCTCGATGGGCAGGGCTCCGTGTCCAACCAGCCGATCGCTCATCTCCCCGGCCTGTTCCTTGGTGCGCGGCACCAGGACGGTCCAGCCGTACAGGGCCCGGCTTTCCCACCAGTTCAGCTTCGCGCGATGGGTGACGGTGCGGCCGATGGTCACCACCAACTGCCCGGACAACGGGCCGAGGAGGTCGCCGGAGCCCGACAGCGTGCGGTCGGTCAGCCCGGCCAGGGTGGACTCCACCGAGCGCTGCGCGCAGGTGGTACCCGAGGCGGTCACCACACACGGGGTGCCGTCGGCCAGTCCGTAGTCGATCAGCGACCGCGCGGCGTCGGCGAGATGCGACGCGGTAGCGGTCAGGATCAGCGGGCCGGGGGCGGCGGCCAGCGCCGCCCAGTCGACCTCGCCGCGCACGTCGGCGACGGTGTGGGTGGACCCAAGCGGCAGTCCGGCGTAGGTCGGCACGGCGACGGTGGCCGGCAGACCGGGAACGATCTCGAACGGCAGCGCACTCTTGGAGACCGCCGCCACCTCGGTGTTGACCGCGTCGACCGACAGCGGATCACCCGCGACAAGCCGGACGACGTCCACGCCGGACTTCGCTTCGGCGACGAGGACCCGCGCCACCTCGGCAGGCTCGCCGAGAGCGGGGCGGATATCGGCGCCCCCGGCGACCGCCGGCGGGGCGGACGGTTCGTCACCCGGCGTCGCGACGCTGTTCGGAACCGGTCCGGCCGCAGGCGGCAGATCGATGCCGACGACGTCGAGCACCGCCTGCGGAACGTCAGGGTCGGTGAACACACACGTGGCATTGGCCAGCACGGCGCGGGCGCGCGTCGTGAGCAGGCCGGGATCCCCGGGGCCCGCACCGACGAACGTGATATGCCCCGGCTTGGCCTTGCGCGCCCGCCCGGTCAGGTGACCAGTCATACGTTCTCCGCTCTTCCCCGCCACGCGGCGGGGTCTGTCGCATCCAGCGCTCAATCGCGTCCGTGCGCCATGACCTCGCGCGCACCCAGCTCGAACAACTCCGCCGCGACCGCGAGCCCAAGCTCTGCGGCCCGGTCGGGAGTGCCGATGCCGGACGCACGGATCACGTCGGACCCGTCCGCTGCCGCCACGCAGGCGCGTAGCGACAACTCCTCGAAGACACGGCCGTCGTCGTCGATGGACTCGACCACCTCAGCGATCGCACCCACCGGCGCCGAACAGCCAGCCTCCAAGTCGGCCAGCAGGACTCGTTCCGCGGTGACCGCGGCGCGGGTGTCGGGGTCGTCCAACTCCGCCAAAAGCGCCACGAGCGCGGTTTCGCCGGCGCGGCATTCCACCGCGAGCGCACCTTGAGCCGGCGCTGGCAACATCTGCACCGGCTCCAGCGTCTCGGTGACATCGGCGAGTCGTCCGATGCGGGCCAAGCCCGCCCGGGCAACCACGATGGCATCGAGATCACCGCTACTTACCCTGTTTAACCTGGTGTCAAGGTTGCCTCTTAGGGGGCGGATTTCCAAACCGAGACCCAGTGCTCTAAGCTGCGCCGCCCGACGCACGGACGACGTGCCGATGACCGACCCGGTCGGCAATTCACCCAGCACAAGGCCGTCCCGGGCGACCAGGGCGTCGCGCGCGTCAGCCCGGGGCGGGATGGCGGCGATGACGAACCGGTCGTCGGCGGCAGTGGGAAGGTCCTTGTAGGAGTGCACGGCCATGTCGACCCGGCCGTCGGCGATGGCCTCGCGCAACGCCGCGGTGAACACCCCGACGCCGATCTCGGCGACCGGCTTGCTGGACCGGTCACCCTCGGTGCTGATGATCACCAGTTCGGCCGGGTGGCCCCGGGCGATCAACTCGTCGCGGATGCCGCCGGCCTGGGTGGTGGCCAGCAGACTGCCCCGCGTGCCGATCCGGATCACCGCGTCGTCGCCGTGGGCCAACGAGGGCTACTCGCTGCCGGCGAACCGGCTGGAAAGCGTCCCGCCGTCGGATTCGATTGGGGGCAAAGCAAGTTCGCTCGACGCGACGGCGTCGACGGCCTGCTGGTCGAGTTCGAACAACTCCCGCAGAGCCTCCGCATAGGTGTTGGCGCCGGGCGCACCGGCCAACTGCTTGACCCGCACGGTCGGGGCGTGCAGCAGCTTGTCGACCACCCGCCGCACGGTGCGGGCGACCTCCTCGCGCTGACCTTCGTCCAGATTGGGCAGCCGGTTCTCCAGCCGGAGCAGTTCGGCCTCCACCAGATCGGCGGCCCGCTGCCGCAGCGCGGTCACCGTGGGCGTCACCTCGGCCATCCGCTGGCTGGCCAGGTAGGCCGCCACCTCTGCGGCGACGATCCGGCGGGCGGCCTCGGCGTCGGAGGCGGCCGCCCGGGCCGACGGCTCGCGCTGCACCCGCTCCATGTCGACGACCGTGACGCCGGGCAGCCCGGCGACCGCGGGATCGATGTCGCGGGGCATGCCCAGGTCGCACAGCACCAGCGGTTCGGTGAACTCGTCGCGGCGGCTGGCGGCCAGCGCGTGATGCACGTCGGCCAGCGTCACCACCGGCCGCACCGCGCCGGTGCAGCTGATCACCACATCGGCGTCGGCCAGCGCCGCCGGGAGCTCGTCGAGGGTCATGGCCGTGGCCGTCACGCCCTGCTCGGCGATGATCTCGGCGAGCCGTTGCGCCCGCGGCAGCGACCGGTTGACGACGTTGACGTGCCCGGCCCCGGCGCGCACCAGGTGCGCCGCGGAAAGGCTGCCCATGGACCCGGCGCCGATCACCGTCGCGCTGCGCCCGGCGATCCCGGCCAGCCGGGCGCCGGCGATGTCGAGGGCCACCGACACCACGCTCGCTCCAGCAGCGTCGATGGAGGTCTCGGAGTGGACGCGCTTGCCCACCGACAGCGCCCGCTGGGATAGCTCGTGCAGAACCCGGCCGACACTACGACTGGCCTCGGCGGCGGCGTAGGCGCGGCGCACCTGGCCGAGCACCTGCTGTTCGCCGACGACAGCGCTGTCCAGCCCGCTGGCCACCGCGAACAGATGCTCGACAGCCGCCTCGCTATAGCGCACGTAGGCGTGCTTGGTGAGGTCGCCCATCGGCATCCCGGAATGCTCGGCGAGGACCTGCCCGATCGCCTGAAGACCGCCGTGGAACGCTTCGACCACCGCGTAGACCTCGACCCGGTTGCAGGTCGAGAGGATCATCGCCTCGGTGACCAGGGGCGACTGCAGAACCCGCTGCACCAGCTTGATCTGGTCGGGCTCATCGGTGGACAGCTGCTCCAACACCGAAACCGGAGCGCTGCGGTGAGACACCCCGAATAAAAGGACGCTCACGGCACGATCACCTGGCTGACTCCCTTACGGCGGGTGCTCCGGACGTTCTTGGCAGTGTTCCGGGGAGAGAAACTACTCCCAACGGTAGTTGGTGCGCAGCGTGCCGGACAAATTCGCGCCCGGATCTCAGCTTCCGCGGCGGCGCCGGATGTCGGCCTCCAGGCGGTCCTCGTCGACGTCCCAGTAGCTGTGCTCACGGCCGTCGAGCAGCACCACCGGCAGGCGATCGCCGTACTCGGCTCGCAGCGCGGAATTCCCGCCGGCGGCCGCCGCGTCGACGTCCGTGCTCGACAGCTCGAAGTCCCATTCGCCGGCCAGATCGGCCAGCCTCCGGTAAACCCGCTCGCAGATACCGCACCCGGCGCGGGTGAGTAGTTCGACATGTGCCCGACTCATCATGGCAAGTTTTGCACCCGTCGATAGGGTGATGGGCGTGGGTGCCGACGATGAACTGGCCGAGTTGGAAGCCGGCGAGGCCAGCGGCCAGCTGGCCGAGCGTGAGGCCGGCGAAGCGAGCGCCCAGCGCGCCGTCGACGGCCTGAACGAATCCCCCGCTCCCCCGCCGGCACCCGTCGACCTGACCGCCGCGGCGTTCTTCGACGTCGACAACACCCTGGTGCAGGGCTCGTCGCTGGTGCACTTCGGCCGCGGCCTGGCGGCCCGCAAGTACTTCCGCTACAGCGAGGTGTGGAAGTTCATCTACGCCCAGGCCAAGTTCCAGCTGACCGGCCGTGAGAACAGCGACGACGTCGCCGAGGGGCGGCGCAAGGCGCTGGCCTTCATCGAGGGACGCCCAACCACCGAACTCAGCGCACTCGGCGAGGAGATCTACGACGAGATCATCGCCGACAAGATCTGGGCCGGAACCCGCGCGCTGGCCCAGAAACACCTCGACGCCGGCCAGCAGGTGTGGCTGGTCACCGCCACCCCCTACGAATTGGCCGAGATCATCTCCAAGCGGCTCGGCCTGACCGGCGCGCTGGGCACCGTCGCGGAGTCGGTGGACGGCGTGTTCACCGGCCGGCTCGTCGGCGACATCCTGCACGGCCTGGGCAAAGCACACGCCGTTCGCGCCCTGGCCGTCCGCGAGGGCCTAAACCTCAAACGCTGCAGCGCTTACTCGGACAGCTTCAACGACGTCCCGATGCTGTCGCTGGTGGGCACCGCCGTCGCCGTCAATCCCGACGCCGATCTGCGGGAGCTGGCGCGCGAAAAAGGCTGGGAGATCAAGGACTTCCGCACCGCCCGCAAGGCAGCGAAGATCGGTGTGCCATCGGCCATCGCGATCGGCGCGGTTGGCGGCGCGGTCGCTGCGGCAGTCTCGCGACGCCACGAGCACGAATAGCCCGGGCCGAACCCCGCGAGCGTGCGTGTTGGCTCACCGACACGCCGGGCGACGCGTGCGGTTTGCCCACACTGGTACGGCTATGGCGGACTCACTGCGGCCAACCCGCACGCGATAGGCTGCCCCAATGTCGTTCGCCAGTGACATCATCGGCACTCACTACCGTTACCCGGACTACTACCTGGTCGGCCGGGAAAAGATCCGGGAGTACGCCCAGGCGATCCAGTCCGACGATCCGTTGCACTATGACGAGGAGGCGGCCCGCGCCGCCGGCTACCCCAACGTCGTTGCGCCGCTGACGTTCATCGCGATCCCCGGTCGTCAGGTGCAGCTGGACATCTTCCGCAACTTCGACGTCGGCATCAATCTGGCCCGGGTGATCCACCGCGACCAGAAGATCACCTACCACCGCCCCATCTGCGCCGGTGACAAGCTGTACTTCGATTCCTGGCTGGAATCGGTGGTGGAGTCATTCGGCGCCGTCATCAGCACGCTTCGCACCGAGGTCACCGACGAAGAGGGCAAGCCGGTGATGACGACGCTGGTCACGATGTTCGGTGAGTCCGCGGGGTCCGAAGAGGACAACGCGCAGGTGGCCGCGATCGCGGCCGCCGCACTGGGCCGTAACCGCTGACCCGCTCTAACCCAGGAACGTGTTGTTCCGCTGGGTCAGCATCCCGAACAGCGTCTGCTGGATGGTTTCGCGCACCTGATCGGTGAGTTCGAAGGTCACCATCGGGTCGTCAGCCGCATGCTCGTCGTACGCGGAGGTGTCGATGGGTGTGCCGAAAGCGATGTGCCACTTGGACGGAAGCGGAATGAGCCCGGCCGGGCCCGCCAGCGGGAACAGCGGCGTGATCGGGAAGTACGGCACCCCCAGGACCCGCGCCAGCACCTTCACGTCGGCCAGCATCGGATAGATCTCCTCCGAGCCGACGATCGAGCAGGGGATGATCGGCGCCTTGGCCCGCAGCGCGGCTGACACGAAGCCGCCGCGGCCGAAGCGCTGCAGCTTGTAGCGGTCCCGGAACGGCTTGCCCAGACCCTTGTAGCCCTCGGGGAACACCGCGGTCAGCTCACCTCCGGCCAGCAGGCGGTTGGCGTCGGTGTTGCAGGCCATGGTGTGTCCCGCCTTGCGGGCGATCGGCCCGAACACCGGCATGTCGAAGGCCATGTCGGCGACCAGCAGGCGCAGGTTGCGGTGTGCGGGGTGGTGGTCGTGGACCGCCACCGAGAGCATCGGGCCGTCGAACGGCAGGGTCCCGGCGTGGTTGGCGACCACCAGGCCCGGCCCGGTGGCCGGCAGGTTCTCGATGCCGCTGACCTCGACCCGGAACCACTTCTCGTAGAAGAACCGCAGCGCCGGAAGCACCACGGCGTCGTTGTACTCGGGGTCGAAGCCGAACTCGTCGACGGCGTAGTCGCCGGTCAGTCGCTTGCGCAGGAAGTCGGCCAGACCGGCGATGCGGGTGACGAGATCGTTCTGGTCGGGCTCGGGGCCGCGACGCTGGTCGAATTCGCGGATGACGGCTTCGATACCCTCAGCGGACTCCGCCGCCGCACTCGCCGACGGATGCCGCCGCGCAGCGTCGGCCCGCTGCGACGCACGCGCCCCGGCCCGAACCGAATCACCATGCAGGGGAATAACTTTTGCCTTCTCGCCAGCCACTGCTACACCCCCAACCTCTCCAGTGCCCCACCCCATCGACGCGCAAAGACAAGCGCGCGACCTTCCGCTGAGCGTACCCACTCCGGGTCGATGATGGGCGTCAACCCCCGCCCGCGGACGAAATCGTCGAAGGCTTCCAGCGTGGTCCATTTCGGTTCGAACCCGAGCACCGTGCGCATCCGCGTGGTGTCCATCACCCGGCCGTAGCTCAGGTAGTCGAGTTGGTCGCGATTGACTTCGCTGTTGGCCGTCGCCTTGAGTACCGAGTCCACCAGTCGAACGCCGGCAGTCGGGACGGCGAACGGCAGTCGCCCCGCCCGGCGGATCGCCTGGGACATCATCATGATGCCGTCAGCCCCGACGTTGAACGTGCCGGCCCGACCGGCCATGGTGGCCCGTTCCAGCGCGCCCAACGCGTCCTGCTCGTGCAGCAGCTGAAGACGCGCGTCACGGCCGAACACCGTCGGCACCACCGGTCCGGACAGGTAGCGCGCCAGCGTGGTGTCCATGGCCGGGCCGATCATGTTGGCCAGCCTCAGGATGGTGACCGCGATGTCGGGACGGCGACGGCCCAGACCGCGCGCGTAACCCTCGATGTCGATGCTGTCGCGGGCGAAGCCCTCACCGGGTGGACGACGGCTGCTGCTGTCCTCGGTGAAGACCACCGGATCGTGCGGGTGCGACCCGTAGATCTCCGAGGTGGACTTGAGGATGACCCGCTGCACCGTCGGCGCCTTCTGGCACGCCGCGAACAGCTGCATGGCGCCCATGACGTTGAGCTCTTTGAGGGTGGCCCGTCCACCGGAGCGTGGGGCGTACGAAGCGGCTGCGGCGTGCACCACGGTGTCGACGTCGCTATTTCGAATCACCTTGGCGATAAAAGGATTACGAATGTCGGCGCGGACGAACTCAGCGCGCCCCATCCGCCGCTGCAGATCCTTGCTCGGCGCGATGGCGTCCACTGCGATGACCTTGTTGATGAGCGGGTTGGCCGCCAGACGTGCGGTCAGGTAGGCGCCGAGGAAACGGCACGCGCCCGTGACGAGCACAACCTTGGGGTAGTGCGGCGCCTCTGCGCCGGGCCGGCCGGGATCCATGCGTTAGAGCCTATCGGCCATTGCACACACCGGCACATCGGCGCTAGCCGGGTGCCGGTGCGGCAGGGGACTACTTGCCGAGTTTTCTGCGCTGGACCCGGGTGCGACGCAGCAACTTGCGGTGCTTCTTCTTCGACATGCGCTTCCGACGCTTCTTGATGACTGAACCCATGAACTCCGCTACCTAAGGACCGAGATGCCCGACGTCCGGGCGTGTCTGTATCGAGGACACACAGCTGACCGCGTGCCGGGGGACTACCTTACCGAAGTGCCGCCCGCCCCCCAATTCGCGGGTTATCCGGCGTCGGAAATCGCGTCAGCCGGCATCGAAGTACGAGGTCTCCAGCAGGTCGTGGACGGCTTTGGCATGCACGCGGAACGACCGGCCCACCCGGACCGCCGGCAACTCGCCGTTATGCACCAGGCGATAGACAGTCATCTTGCTCACCCGCATCAGCGCGGCCACTTCAGCGACGGTGAGAAACTGCGTTCGGGTGACCGGCGCAGCTTCGCCGGGACCGGCTTCGCGTGCCGATTTTCCGGCGGCGGAATCCCGCCCCGAGGGCCCGTTCATAGACGTCATCGCAACCCATTCCGTCGGGCGCGGGCAGTTCCAGCGGCTTCCCCACCGCTGGCACCAGACTCGCGCATACACGAGGAGAATAGCGTGGCGGGTGGGGTTACTGCGACGGGTGTTTGTTAATCCAACAGAGATTTCTCAAACTACTCGGATGTAATTCCGAGCTGCTCAGAGCGGGTTTTTGCGGCGTCCACCGCAGCGGCGACCGCGGCCCGCAGGCCACCGCGCTCCAGTTCCCGCAGGCCAGCTGCCGTGGTCCCGCCCGGAGAGGTGACCATCGCCCGCAGCTCGGCCGCCGAGGTGTCGGGCCGTCCGGCCGTCGCCGACTCGCGCCGGTCCAGCAGCATCGCGGCCGAACCGGCCATCGTCTGGACCGCAAGATCAGTGGCGACCGGGCGGGAGAGCCCGGCCGCCACGGCGGCATCGACGAGTGCTTCGACGAACAGGAAGAAGTAGGCCGGCCCGGAGCCCGACACCGCCGTCACGGAGTCGATCTGGCTCTCCGGCACCACCAGCGCCTGCCCGACCCCGGTGAACAACTCGGCGGC
This sequence comes from uncultured Mycobacterium sp., assembly GCA_964629725.1. Lineage (GTDB taxonomy): Bacteria > Actinomycetota > Actinomycetes > Mycobacteriales > Mycobacteriaceae > Mycobacterium. The sequence goes on along the minus strand of CAZVST010000032.1, from coordinate 18,991 downwards.
TGCCGCGACCTGCTCGGCGGTGGCGAACCGGCCGCCGGCCAGGGCGCTGATGCCCGTCCCGACCAGAGCCGGTGCATTGGGCATCACCCGGATCACCGGCGACCCGGCGGGCAGCCGGGACTCGAAAAATGCCGTCGTCACCCCCGCGGCCACGCTGACCAGGACCTGCTCAACGGTGCTGCGCTCGGCCTGGGTGGCTGCCGACGCGATCTTGGCGACGACGGAATCGATGTCGCCGGGCTTGACCGCGAGGATCACGAACGCCGAGTTCTCCACCGCCTCGTCGATCGACACCGCCCGCACCGAATAGGTGCGCGACAGGTAGTCGGCGCGGTCGGCCACCTTCTCGGAGATAACGACGTCCTTGGCTCTCCGTCCCGCTCGCAGGATTCCGGCGAGCAGGGCCTCGCCCATGTTGCCGCCGCCGATGATCGCGATCCTCGCCATGACTGAAAACCCTACCCAGGTGGGACCAGTGCCAGTTGGCGGGTTTGCACCACGATGCGCCCGGTGCTGTCGACGACCGTGTGATCCTCGTCGAACCAGTCCTGGCCGATCTCGGTGGTGGTGCAGACCACCCTCAGCCAGCCGTCAGCGGGCACTCCGCGCAGGTAGGCCGTCAACTGCACGGTCGGCGCCCAGCCCCGGCGCCCGACCGCATAGGGCACCGGCAGCGAGATGTCACCGCACATCAGAGCGAACAGCTCATCGACCGGCCCCACCTTCGGCCGCACCCACACCTGGAACGTCGGCGCCGCGCCGTCGGACACCGATTCGACCACCAGAGGGCGGATGTCGCAGCCGCGGGAAAGATTGTTGATCTCGGCCGCCGAATGACCGGGGCCGATGGCCAGGACGTCGGCCGGCGGTTCCAGGCCCATCAGGGCCGTTACCGGGTTAGCCGTAAAGAGGGGTTCGGCGTCGTGTTCGGGCGCGCCCAGGGTGACGACGGCGTGGACGCATGTCTTCATCCCCCTGTCGCTGCGCTCCTGGCCGCCGGGGGCACGATCTCCCTGGACCAGTTCGACGTCGACCAGACCGATCCTGCGGCCGCGTTTGCGGATGGTGGTGACCAGCCGCACCGGGCCGGGGTCGGGAGCCGCCAGGTAGTTGGCCGACACCGCGATCGGGTGGGCGTGCTGACCGTCGCTGGCGCCGTCGGCATAGGCCGTACGAGCCGCGTTGGCGCACAACGCGATCATCACCCCGCCGTGCGGCTTGGGCCCGATCGTCCAATGCGCGTTCAGGTCTGCGTCGAACTGCCCAGGGGCACCGGCGACCGCCTGCAGTGCCATCACATCGGAGAACAGCGGGGTGTGGTCCTCCGGCGGGCAGGAGCGAAGCGACTCGGGGAATGTCACAGCGGCCCTTCTATCGCAACAGGTGGGTGCGGGCGAACTCTAGGGATTCAGCCAGCAGGCCATCGCGTTCGGCTTTGGAGCGAGCGCTGGAGGTGGTGACCTCAAGCACCACATGGCCGGCGAAGTCGCTGCCGGCGAGCATCTGGCAGATTTCGTGGGTGGGTTGGGTGCCCCGTCCCGGCGCCAGGTGTTCGTCGGTGGACGCGCCGTTGCCGTCGCACAGGTGCAGATGCACCAGTCCGTCGCCCATTCGGCGGGCCATGTCCAAGGCGTCGGTGCCGGCGGTCGCGGTGTGCGACAGGTCCAGGGTGTAGTGCGCGTGGTTGCCGTCGAGGGGGTCATAGGACGGCGCGAAGGCCGAGACGCCGGCCCCGGGGTGGCCGCCGCGGCGGCGCATCCGCTCGATCGAGGACTGCCCCGACCCGAAGAACCGGTCGGCGCGGAACGGGAACATGTTCTCCACCGCCACCATGACGTCGCTGCGCTGCTCCAGCCAGGCGACCTGATCGCTGAAGCCGTCGGCGTAACGGCGCTGCCAGCGGAACGGCGGGTGCACCACCACGGTCTGCGCACCGAGTCGTTCGGCCGCCTGCACGCTGCGATCCAGCTTGAGCACCGGGTCCGATCCCCACACCCGCTGGGAGATCAGCAGACACGGCGCATGCACCGACAGCACCGGCATGCCGTAGTTGCGTGACATCTGGGAGATGGCACCGATGTCCTGGCTGACCGGTTCGGCCCACACCATGAGTTCGACACCGTCATAACCGAGTTCAGCAGCCGCCTCGAAAGCCGCTTCGGTCTTCAGGGGATAGACCGAAGCAGTCGACAGACCGACCTTGATCGCTGGGCGCACTGACGAATCAGGTCGACTGCAGAGCGAGCGGACCGAAGGTCACCAGGATCCCAACCAGTGCGGCGATCAGGATGCTGACAAAATCCTCGGTCTTGCGGACGACGTGGACACCGATCATGAGCGCCGCGATGACGAGAGCCGAAAGCGCAAGGGCCACAATGTTGTTCCACCGCCACAACTGGTCGAAGCCGATGAACAGGCCGGCGCCGAACACCACCGCGAGCAGGGATTGCAGGACCGCCACCAGCGAGGTTCCCAGCACGCTGAGCGTGCCGCGGCGCGGGGCGTCGGCGCGGTCGACGTCTTCGAGGTCATACTCGCCGCCGCCGGTGTCGTAACCCTCCCCCTCGTAGTCGTCGAACTCGGCGACCTCGCCGCGGCGCGCGAGGTCGTCGGCGACCGTCTCGCCGAAGAACAGGGTGGCCGTCGACGATTTCAGGTACGACCGCAGATCGGTCGGGTCGGGTGCCTGCTCAGCGACGAGTTCGGCCAGATCCACCGCTTCGTCGACCGGGTCCGGCGACATCTGTTCGGCCCCCGAGGACCGGGAAGCCGGCGCCGGGGCAGGCCCTGATGACCGCCGGCGTGCCCGTGGGTCGTGGCTGCGCTCGGGTCCGCGCCGACGGCGCGGCAGGGGGATGCTCGACAGCGGCAACCGCACGGCTTCGATCCGCGGCTCGGTGAGCCGTTCGGCCACCACCTCGTCGCTGACCGCCACCACCTCGTCGCTCACCGCGACCACCTCGTCGCTGACCGCCACCACCTCGTCGCTCACCGCGACCACCTCGTCGCTCACCGCGACGGCCTCGGGCAGCACCGGGTGGGACACCTCGGCCTCGGGCTCGCTCCAGGGCGCGGGTTCGGGTTCGGCTGGCGCCACGACGTAGCTGGTCGCGTAACTGTTGGTTTCGACGTACGTTGTCGTCTCCCCGTACTCAGGGGTGGCGCCGTAGTCAGGCGTCTCGTCGTAACCGGGCGTGTAGTCGCGGTAGTCCGAGTAATCCGGCGCGGCGTCGGCGGACTTCTCGTCGATGTAGGTGTCCGACACCTCGGTGGCCGACGAGTAGATCACGACGGTCTCCGACGTGACCTGCTCGCCGGCGGATTCCGGCTCGTCGAATTCCGCCGGCTCGTCGGCGTCCACGACCGGGATCTCCCCGGTACGGATGACGGGAAGCTCGCCGGTCAGTTCGGCCACCGAGACGGCGTTGCGGCGCTTGCGGCGCCGGTGACCGCCGACCGGCGGAGACCCGATGGTTCCGTTGCGGGCCAGCAACTCCGCGACCGAGACCGGCCGGGTGTCGTCGTCGCTCATGATTTTCCGCCTTCCGATCGGCGCGCCGAGGCCACCAGGGCGGTCCCGTCGGCCTCACTGTCGAGGCGGCGCAGGATGATGCCCTCACGCAGCGCCCACGGGCAGATCTGCACCGATTCCAACGACAGTGCTCGCATACTCGCCTCGGCCACCAGGGCGCCCGCCACGATCTGTGGCGCCCGTTCGGCACTGACCCCTTCCAACTCCGCGCGGTCCTCGGTGGTCATCCTAGAGATGAAAGCTATGAGTTGACGCAGACCGTCTGCGGTAAGGACACGTTTGACCCGCGGTCCAGCTGCCGACGGCGCAGCACCGGTGAGCCTGGCCAGCGACCGGAAGGTCTTGGAGGTGCCCACCGCCAACTCGGGCGGACCGGCGTCCAGCATTGCCCGGGCGCCATCGGCGAGTTCGGTGTCGAGCCAATCGCGCAGCATGTCGATGCGACGCCGGTTGGGCGGATCGTCGCGCAGCCACTCCCGGGTCAGCCGGCCGGCGCCCAGCGGCAGGGATAAAGCGACAACCGGCTCCTCGTCCACCCCGGTCGACAACTCCAGAGAGCCGCCGCCGATGTCAAGGCCGGTGATCCGGCCGGCGCTCCAGCCGAACCAGCGTCGCACCGCCAGGAACGTCAGCCGCGCCTCGTCCCCACCGGAGAGCACCTGCAGGTCCACGCCGGCCTCGGCGCGAACCCTGGCCAGCACCTCGTCGGAATTGCGGGCGTCTCGGACCGCTGACGTCGCGAAGGCCATCAGGTCCTCGCAGCCGGAACTGCGCGCGATCCTGGCGAACTCGTCGACGGTCTCGATCAGCCTCTCGGCGCCCTTGCGGGTGAGCTTGCCGTCGTCGTTGATGCACTCAGCGAGCCGAAGTGGGGCCTTGGTGGAACTCATCGGTGTCGGGTGGCCGCCGCGGTGCGCGTCGACCACCAGCAGATGAACAGTGTTGCTGCCCACGTCGAGAACACCCAATCGCACGCGATCCAACCTAGCGGTCGTTGTCGTCTACCGTTGCACTCCGTGACAAGCAGGCACCCCCGAGAGGTGGAACTCGACTTCCCCCGCGAGTGGGTCGAGTTCTACGACCCGACCAATCCCGAGCATCTGATCGCCGCGGACCTCACCTGGCTGATGTCGAAGTGGACCTGTGTGTTCGGCACCCCGGCCTGTAAGGGCACCGTCGAGGGGCGCCCGGACGACGGCTGCTGTTCGCACGGCGCGTTCCTCTCCGACGACGACGACCGCGCGAAGCTGGACGACGCCGTGACGAAGCTGACCGCCGACGACTGGCAGTTCCGGGACAAGGGCCTGGGCCCCAAGGGCTATCTGGAAATGGACGAGTACGAGGACAAACCCAACCTTCGGACCCGAAAGTATAAGGGCGCCTGCATTTTTCATAACCGCCCGGACTTCAAAGGCGGCATCGGCTGCGCCCTGCACAGCAAGGCGCTGCAGCTGGGCGTCGAACCACTGACGATGAAACCCGAAGTGTGCTGGCAACTTCCGGTACGGCGCAGCCAGGAATGGGTCACCCGGCCGGACGGCAGCGACATCCTCAAGACCACGATCACCGAGTACGACCGCCGCGGCTGGGGTGAGGGCGGGCTGGATCTGCACTGGTACTGCACCGGCGACCCGGCCGCGCACGTCGGCGCCAAACCGGTGTGGCAGTCCTACGCCGCGGAACTGACCGAACTGCTCGGCGAAGCTGCCTACGCGGAATTGGCGGCGATGTGCAAGCGCCGCAGCGGGTTTCCCCTGATCGCCGTGCACCCGGCTACGTGGGCCGCCGAGGGGTAAGTCCTCTCCGGGGTCTGCTCCGGGTTTCCCCGGGCCGGCCGGCTGCTGAGCCGCCGCTGCGCCGCTCCGCCGCGCCGCATCGTCGTCCGGCTGAACCCGATCGCCAGACTCCTCAGCGGCTCGCTCCGCTGCGCCGCATCGTCGTCCGGCTGAACCCGATCGCCAGACTCCTCAGCGGCTCGCTC
>CAZVST010000032.1:0-13378 GCA_964629725.1 uncultured Mycobacterium sp. | reverse complement strand
CGCTGCGCCGCATCGTCGTCCGGCTAGCCCTCCAGCTTGTAACCCAGGCCCCGCACGGTCACCAGCCGGGCCGGATTGGCTGGATCCGCTTCGATCTTGGATCGCAGCCGTTTGACGTGGACGTCGAGGGTCTTGGTGTCACCGACGTAGTCCGACCCCCACACCCGGTCGATCAGCTGCCCGCGGGTCAGCACCCGTCCCTTGTTGCGCATCAGATACTCCAGGAGCTCAAACTCCTTGAGTGGCATCGCGATGTGCCCTCCGTCGATGCTGACGGTGTGGCGTTCGATGTCCATCCGGACCGGGCCGGCCTCCAGCACAGTGTCCGCGCCGATGCCCTCGGCCTCGGCGCCCCGCCGCAGCACCGCCCGGATGCGGGCGATCAGCTCACGCGCCGAATACGGCTTGGTGACGTAGTCGTCGGCCCCCAACTCCAGGCCGACGACCTTGTCGATCTCGCTGTCCCGGGCGGTCACCATGATCACCGGCACCCCCGAGCGGACCCGCAACTGCTTGCACACTTCGGTGCCGCTCATCCCGGGAAGCATCAGGTCCAGCAGCACGATGTCCGCGCCGGCTCTGTCGAATTCAGCCAGCGCAGAGGGCCCGTCGGCCATCACGGTGGTGTCGAAGCCCTCCTTGTTGAGTAGGTATGCCAGCGGCTCAGCCAGCGATTCTTCGTCCTCGACAATCAGTACCCGGGTCACAGTTCCTCCGTTTCACGACTGATTTGGTTTTCCGGATCGGTGTATGCGGGAATCGACAGGGTGAATGTCGAACCAGTTCCCCGCCTGCTCCACAACCGGATGCTCCCGTTGTGGTTTGCGGCAATGTGTTTGACGATGGCCAAGCCAAGCCCCGTTCCACCGGTGGCGCGGGACCGGGCCTTGTCGACCCGGAAGAACCGTTCGAACACCCGCTCCTGATCGGCTTGGGCGATTCCGATGCCGCGATCAGTCACCGCGATCTCGACCATATCGCCGATCCGGCGACGGCTGATCGACACCGTCGAACCCTCCGGCGAGTAGGCGACCGCATTCGAGATCAGGTTGTCGATCGCGGTGACCAGCAGCGCCTCGTCGCCCAGCACCTGCAGCCCCTTCCCATCGTCGGTATTGATCGCGATGCGCGCCTTGTCGGCGACCACCCTGTTGCGTGAAATCGCTTGTTGCACAAATGTATCCACGTCTACGGCTACCAGATCGGGCAGCCGCTCAGCACCCTGCAGCCGGGACAGTTCGATCAGCTCGCCGACCATGTTGGCCAGCCGCTGGGACTCGTCGTAGATCATGCCACCGAAGCGCTGCACGGTGTTCGGGTCGTCGGTGGATTCCAGCAGGGCCTCGGACAGCACCGCCATCGCCGCGACCGGCGTCTTGAGTTCGTGGCTGACATTGGCGACGAAGTCGCGGCGACTGGCCTCCATCCGGGCCTGTTCGGACTGATCGTTGAGATAGACCACAGCCAGCCTGGGCGACGTTTCGCCGAGCAGCCGTATGGTGCCGTGCACCGCCAGACCCGCGCGCCGCCCGGCGAGGCCCCGCGGCGCGGACAGATCGACCTCGGCGTCCTCGCCAGTCGCCAACGTCCGCTGGGCCGCGGTCCAGAGCCGGTCGTCGAGCGCACCGTCGCGCACCAGGCCCATCTCGGTGACGCGATGGTTGCTCACTTGGACGAAGCGGCCGGCGTCGACCACCAGGACGCCGATCGGAGCATTGTCGACGGCCCGCTGCAGCAATTCGGACTCCGTCATCCCGCTTGCGCGGTCGTCGCCGGGCGCACGGCGCAGATGGAGCATGGGCGCTCTGGCGACGGTAAAGCCCAGCCCCAGCCCCACCAGGCCCGCGAGGCCCCCGAGCGCCATCGCGCTAACACTCACGCCGAAAGCGTACGCATCCGACGGACACCGCCAAAACCAATGCCGGGCCGCGGCATCGCGTTCAGCGAGTGTTCACCACCGGTTCTACTTGGAGCCTTGGTTGGCGACCGCCGCTGCGCCGGCTGCCGCTGCCTCCGGATCCAGATAGGCCCCCCCGGGCACGATCGGCTTGAGATTCACATCAAGGTCGTAGCGCAGCGGGATGCCGGTCGGGATATTCAATCCGATGACGTCGTCGTTGGACATTCCGTCGAGGTATTTCACCAGTGCGCGAAGCGAATTGCCGTGCGCGGCGATCAGCACCGTCTTGCCGGACCGAAGGTCGGGCGCGATAGTCCCCTCGAAGTACGGGACGAACCGGGCCACCACGTCGGCCAGGCATTCGGTCAGCGGGCCGCCGTCAATGTCGGCGTAGCGCGGATCGGCGTCCTGACTGAACTCGCTGCCCCGCTCGATCGGCGGCGGCGGCGTGTCATAGCTGCGCCGCCAGGCCATGAACTGCTCCTCGCCGTACTTCTCCTTGGTCGCAGCCTTGTCCAGACCCTGCAGGGCGCCGTAGTGGCGCTCGTTGAGGCGCCAGTTGCGGTGCACCGGGATCCAGTGCCGATCGGCTTTGTCCAGAGCGATATTGGCGGTGTTGATCGCCCGGCGCAGCAACGAGGTGTACAGCACGTCGGGGAGCCGATCGAGGCCGGCGATCAGTTCACCGGCGCGGGCGGCCTCGGCGCGTCCCTTGTCGGTGAGGTCGACGTCCACCCAGCCGGTGAACTGATTGAGCGCGTTCCACTGGCTTTCGCCGTGGCGGAGCAGAATGAGCGTGGAGTCACCGTCAGCCATAGTGGGAGAGTCTCTCACGATCGGCGCTCACTGATTGGCGTCTTCGTCACCCTCGTGATAGCGACTAACTACTCGACTCCTCATCAGGCTGCGGGGGGCCTGCATCGTGGTCTTCGACCAGATGACGAAACGCCGTCAGGTTTTTCAGCGACTCGCCGCGGGCCACCCGCCACGCCCACTCCTTGCGGATCGAGGAGGCGAAGCCGAGTTCGAGCAATGTGTTGAAATCGCTGTTGACCGCGTCGAGCACCTGACCGAGCACCCTGTCGATCTCGTCGGCGTTGACGACGTCCAGGGCCATGCGGCCAATCAGGTAGATGTCGCCGATGTTGTCGAGGGTGTAAGACACCCCGTAGAGCTTGCGATTGCGCCGGAGCAGGAAACGATAGACGCCCACGTGATTCTCGTCGGGCCGCCGGCAGACGAACGCCTCCACTCGCACCGAATGGTCCCCGATGGTGAGCAGGGTGTTGGTGATGAGTTTGCGTTCGCCCGGCAATTCCACGATGACACCGGGCAGCCCGCCCTGTTCGGCCTCGTAGCGGGTGAAGTTCAGCCCGTGTTCGGCGAGGGTCTCTTCGATGAGCTGCTGGATTCTGGTCTGCGCTGGTGTCATGCGCGATCCGCTCCGCTACTCGCTGGTGTCATGCCCGCACACCCCTTCGGATGGTCCACCGCCGGCCGGCCCGGCGCGCGGCGAGGTCGGGCGCCGGGCTGCGCTGATGGGTCCGGGCATAGTCGGCCATCGCTCGGCCATAGCTGCCGAGGAGGCCGTCCACGGTGTGGTCCCAGGAGAACTGCGCGGCATGCGCGACGGCCGCCCGGCTGAGCGCCGCCGCATCGCCGGCCAGCAGCGCGGCGACGGCCTGCGCCCATGCCTGCGGGGCGTGCCCGTTCACCAGGGATCCGCTGCGCCCGTCGGCGACTGCGACGGGAAGCCCGCCGACCGCCGCGGCCACCACCGGGGTTCCGCACGCCTGCGCCTCGACCGCGACCAGGCCGAAGGACTCCGAATAGCTCGGGACAGCCACCAGGTCAGCGGCCCGGAAGACGTTGACCAGCGATTCGCGGGGCTGCGGCGGCAGGAAGGTCACGCGCTCGGAGATACCCAATTCGGCGGCGAGCCCGACCAGGCTGTCGGGAGCGGCCAGTCCGGTGCCCGAGGCGCCCCCGGCGATCAGCACCCGGACATCGGCCGGCAGCAGGGCCGCGGCACGCAGCAGCACATCCGGCGCCTTGAGCGGCTGGATCCGTCCGACGAAAGCGACGATTCGCTCGGCGGCGGGCAGCCCCAGCTCCGCGCGGGCTGCAGTCCGGTCGCCGGGAGTGAACATCTGCAGATCGACCCCGGGGTGCACGACGTCGATCCGGGCGCGGTCGGCGTGATGCAGCGAAACCAGTTGTCGCGCTTCCTCTTCGGTGTTCACGATCAGCCGATCGGCCTCATCGACCACCTGCTGCTCCCCCACCGACCGCAGCGGCGGTTCGGGTGCGTCGCCGTCGGCCAGCGCCGAGTTCTTGACCGCCGCCAGGGTGTGCGCGGTGTGCACCAGGGGAACCGCCCAGCGATCGCGGGCCAGCCAACCCACCTGACCGGACAGCCAGTAGTGCGAGTGCACGACGTCGTAGTGGCCCGGCTCGTGGTTGGCCTCCGCACGCAACACCCCGGCGGTGAACGCGCACAACTGCGTCGGCAGGTCGCATTTGTCCAGTCCCTCGAATGGCCCCGCCACCACGTTGCGCACCAGCACACCGGGTGCCACCGCGACGGTCGGCGGGTCCGCCGACGACGTCGCCCGGGTGAAGATCTCCACCTCGACCCCGCGGGCGGCCAGGTGCAGGGCGGTCTGCAGGACGTAGACGTTCATCCCGCCCGCGTCACCGGTACCGGGCTGGGCCAGCGGGGAGGTGTGCACTGACAACACGGCCACGCGCCGCGGCACCGCACCGGCGTCGGTCAGGTCCCGGGGATGCCGCACCGTTCCATCTTTACACCGCGCTTCACCCGGCGCCGCCGGTACAGCTCAGGCCGAAACCTCCGGCCGGCGGTGGGCCGAGCGCCGCAGCGCCCCCAGAGGATCCGCATACAGGCTGCTCAGCGACACCACGCCCGCGCCGGCCTCCTGCACCCGGTTGCCGAACGCCGTCACACGGACGTCACGGGAACCCAACACCGAGTGTTCGCCGAAAGCGGCGCGGACGTCCGGCAGACCCTCGGGGTACTCGGTGAACGCCTGACCACCGACCACCACGTCGTCGGGGTTGAGCAGATCCCGCAACAGTGCCACCGCACCGCCCAGCACCCGGGCCCGCTCCGCCAGCAGTTCACGGGCACCGGCGCTGCGCCCGTCTCGGTCCTCACGGGCCAGCCGGGCCAGCGCCGCGATCGTCGAGTTGGGCCCCGCAGCGGGCAGGATGCCCGACCCGCGGGCAGCCGCCAGCACCGCCTCGTCGCTGACCGCCGCCTCCAGGCTTACGCAGCCTCCCGCGAGCAGGTCGGAATGCACGGGCAACCCGGTGATGGTGCCCGGACCGCTGGCCGGAGTGTGCACCTGCCCGCCGATCACTAGCGCGAAGCCCACGGTCTCCCGGGCGTACAGGTACAGGCTGCTGGTGCGGTCGGCGCGGCGGGCCTGGCGGGCGGTCAGCAGCAGTTCGGCGCCGGCCATCGCGTCCACGTGCGAGGCCACCGACACCGGTACGCCCAGCGCCGAGGCGAGAACGGCGCCGACCGGAGCCTGCGACCAGCCCAGTCGCGGGTGGTCCACCAGTCCGGCCGCGCTGTCGACGACACCGCCGGTAGTCACCCCGACCCACAGCGGGCGCCGGCGGTGCCAGCGCGAGAGGTAGCGACGCGCGCTGTCGGCCAGCGCGGCGAGCGCCACCGCCGGGGAGCCGCCCGGGGTGGGGGTCTCCACGGCGTCCAGTGTTCGGCCGAACAGGTCGACGGCCACGATGCTGGTGGTGCGCGCCCCGATGTACACGCCCAGAGTCAGGTACGGCTCATGGTTGATCTCGACCGGGATACGGGGACGACCGATCGCGCCGGCGACCGCCAGGTCCGGCCGCTCGCGCAGCAATTGGGCATCCAAGAGGGCGGCGACCTGCCGGTTGACCGTCGCGATGGACAGTCCGGTCAGGGTGGAGATGGCGTCGCGGGCGACCGGTCCACGCTGGCGGATCGCGGCGAAGACCGATCCCGGAGCTCCATCGGGCATCTGCAGCGACGGTGCGACGACGTGGTGGCGGGTGCGCAGCGGGTGCACCCTGGCAGGGGCGGGCGGGTGGGCGACAGGACGGCTGCCGACGCGAGGAGAAAAAGTGCTGGTCATGAATGTGTCCTTCATGGAATTCGGGCGGTGGTGGCGGAGACGCCGCGCCCGTGAATCCAGTCGGACAGCTGGTCCGTCGGGTCAGGCGCAGCAGAACGCGTGACAACAACACGCGCAGTGCGAGACCAGACAGCTGGTCAGACCCGTGGGGAACACGACAGAGAACATAACACGCTGACTACAGTCGAGCCTGATGACTGCAATTCCAGACGCACACTCCCGAGTCGCCGTGGTGACCGGTGCCAGCTCGGGCATCGGCGAGGCCACCGCGAGAACGCTTGGCGCCCTTGGCTTTCACGTCGTCACGGTGGCCCGCCGCGCCGACCGGATCGAACGGTTGGCCACCGAGATCGGGGGGACGGCGGTGGCCGCCGACATCACCAACCCCGACGCGGTGGCCGCGCTGGCCGGCCGGCTGCCGCGGGTCGACGTTCTGGTGAACAACGCCGGCGGCGCCAGGGGCCTGCAACCGGTGGCCGAGGCCGACCTCGACGACTGGCGCTGGATGTGGGAGACCAACGTCATCGGCACCCTGCGCGTGATCCGGGCGCTGTTGCCCAAGCTGGTCGCGTCCGGCAACGGCCTGATCGTCACGGTCACCTCGACCGCCGCCCTGGAGGTGTACGACGGCGGCGCGGGCTACACCGCCGCCAAGCACGCCGAGGGTGCGCTGCACCGGACCCTGCGCGGCGAATTGCTGGGAAAGCCGGTGCGGCTCACCGAGATTGCCCCCGGTGCGGTCGAGACCGAATTCTCGCTGGTGCGTTTCGGCGGCGATGAGCAGCGCGCCGAGAAGGTATACGCCGGCATCACCCCGCTGACCGCGCACGACGTCGCCGAGGTGATCGGATTCGTCGCCTCCCGGCCCTCGCACGTCAACATCGACCAGATCGTCATCCGGCCGCGCGACCAGGCCAGCGCCAGCCGGTTCAACCGCCGGGGCTGACCCCCGCAGAGGATGTCGGCGCCGATGAGGTCGGGGTGCCGGACAGGGTCGGGGCGTCGGTCGGCGTCGCCGGTGCGATCAGGGGAACCTTCGACCGGCCGGACGACGCCGACGCCAACGCCGACATCGACGCCCACTCCGTCCAGTCGACGGTCCAGTCCCAGATGTCACCGTCGGCGTAGGACAGTTGGATGTTGGTCCCACTCACCTCAACCGGGTCGCCGTAGATCGCGGAGGCGAAATACTGCTGGGCGGCGGCATCGGAGAGATTGATGCAGCCGTTGGTGACGTTGGTGTTGCCCTGCGCCCCGGAACTTGCCGGGTTGGCGTGGATGAACTCCCCGTTGTTGGAAATCCGCACCGCCCAGCGCTCGTGAATGTGGTTGTAGCCGGCGGCCGGGTTGGACATGTAGAAGTCCGAGTACTTCTCGGTGACGACGTGGATGCCGCTGCGGGTGACGTTGCGGGGCTGGTCGGCCTGGCCGTAGCTGCACGGGAAGTCCATGATGATGCCGGCATCGGTGACCACCTGAATGTGGTGCGACGCCGCCTCGGCCCGGACCACCTGCCGCCGTCCGATCTCGAAGTCGAGGGTCAGATCGTCGGCGCCGTAGTTGCCGTCGCCGAAGGCCACCCCGTAGATCTTGGCTCCGACGTGGACCTTGGTGCCGGGAGCGAAATATTCCCGGGGCCGCCAGTGCGCCCGCGCGCCGGCGACCTCGTCGGGCAGCCACGCCCAACCGCCCTCGATTGGCGGGTCGGTGGTGACGGTCAGCGCCCGTTCGACGGTCGCCTTGTCGGTGATCGGAGCGTCGAACTGCAGGATGATCGGTGCGGCGACGCCGACGGTCTGGCCGTCGGTCAGCTGGAACCAGCCGTTGACGACCTTGTTGGGTGTGACGGTGCTGAAGGTGGCGCTGACCGGGTTGGCCTGGCCGTCCCGCCCGACCACCGAACCCTTCCACGTGTAGGTGGCGTCGTAGCCGAGCGGCTCGGTGACCGCGAAGGCCGTGCGTTCCCGGTTGAGGGCACCGGCCACCGTCTTGCCGGCGCGGTTGGTCAGCGAAATGTGCTGAAACCAGCCGTCCTTCACCGCGATGCTGATCGGCACCGTGGGCACGACCTTGCTGGCGCCGTCGGCCGGGGTGAACGTCACGGTCGGTTCAGGTTGTGCAGCCGCGGTATCGCCTGGGCGTTTGTTGCAGGCGGCCAGCAGGTGCGGCGCCGCCAGCAGAGCGGCCGCGCCCAGCGCCTGCCGCCGGTTCAGCTTCGGCAGAGGGCGCGGGCTCACAGAAAACCAAGTTACAGCGCGCAGCCGACCATCACGGGTTCCGGAACCAAGCTCACCCCGAAGGCGGCCCGCACGCCGTCGCGTACGGTGCGGGCGAGCGCGAGGACGTCGGCGGTGGTCGCCGATCCGCGGTTGGTCAGTGCCAGTGCATGTTTCGTTGACAGCCGGCACGGGCCGGAGCCGGGGAATCCCTTGTCGAATCCGGCCCGCTCGACCAACCAGCCGGCGGCGAGTTTGACTCCGTCGGGTGCCGGGTAGTGCGGCACCGGCCCGTCGACGGCGGCGCACAGGCGGGCGAAGTGTTCCTCGTCGACGACCGGGTTGGTGAAGAACGAGCCCACGCTCCAGGTGTCGTGGTCGGCGTCGTCGAGCACCATCCCCTTGGCCGCGCGCAACGCCAGGACGGCGGCACGTACCCGCGCCGGATCGGTGCGCTCGCCCGCATTCACCCCCAGTGTGCCGGCCAATTCCGCGTAGCGAACCGGCGCCGAGCGGCCATCGGCGTCGAGTGCGAACTCCACCTCGAGCACCGTTGCGGCCGACGAGTTCTTCAGGACACTGTGTCGGTAGCTGAAATTCAGATCGGCGGCCGCAACCCACCGCACCTCGCCGGTGCCGCGGTCCAGCAGCAGCACACGGGTCAGCCAGTCGGCGACTTCCACACCGTAGGCCCCGACGTTCTGAACCGGGGTGGCGCCGGCCGACCCGGGAATGCCCGAAAGACATTCCAGGCCACCCAGATCGGCATCGATGGCCTGAGCCACCACGGCGTCCCACTGCGCGCCGGCCTCGACACGCAGCATCGCGCCGTCCACCGTGACCCCGGTGCTGCACAGCCGTACCACGGTCAGATCGGTCAGTTCGTCGGAGATCACCAGATTGGATCCGCCGCCGAGCACAAGTGCCGGAACTCCGCCGCTGTCCAGGGCACCCAGCGTCGCGACGATCTGTTCGGTGGTGACACAGGTGATCACGCGGCGCGCGACGGGGCCGACCCGAAGCGTGGTCAGCGTGGCCAGCGGCACCTGCTCGGCGACCTGTGCACCGGCGAAATCCCGCCCCTCGGCGCCAACGAAATCCTGCCCTCGTGCCACGCCGCGTAACGGTAGCCTCAACCGCTATGCCACGTTCGTTCGACATGGCCACCGAGTACCAGGGCACCGTCGCCCAGGTGCACGACGCCTTCTGCGACCGGGCTTACTGGGAGGCGCGGCTGGCCGAGTCCGGCGCCGACGACGCGATTCTGGATGTCTTCCGCGTTGGACACGACGGCGGCGTGGACGTGCAAACCACCCAGCTACTGCGGGCGGACCGGCTCCCCGCGATCGTCCACCAGTTCCACCGCGGCGACTTGCACATCCGGCGGGCGGAAACCTGGACCGGCCTGGCCGGCGACTTCGCCGAAGCCACCATCGCCAGCTCGATCGACCACGCCCCCGTCGCACTGAACGGCGACGCCCTGCTGACACCGCTCGACTGGGGCTCGAAACTGGCGTTCCGGGCCACCGTCGAGGTGCGCATCCCGCTGGTCGGCCGCAAGATGGAGAACTTCATCGGCACCCAGTTGATGAACCTGCTGAACAACGAGCAGCAGTTCACCACCAGGTGGATCGCCGAAAACCGGTGAGCCGTCAGGTTGGGCGCCAACCGCAGAGCGGTTAGGTTTGCCTCATGCCGCGCAGCATGGTCTACGACGTCGACGTCGACGTCCCCGCCGTCCAGATGTACCGCCACTTCAGCGCGATCGGCTACTGGGAGGACCTGGTGGAGTTCTACCTGGGCAACGGCTCCCGGACCGAGATAGCCCACTTCTCCTCCGACGGCACCGGCACCGACGTCTCCTTCCGCCACGTCATGTCGGGGCAGGACCTGCCGCCGGTCGCCCGACCGGTGCTGCCGGGCACGTTCGTCGTCACCCGTGTCCAGCACTTCGATCCCTTCCATGAACCGACCAACCAGGCGATCGGCCGCTACGTCGCCGAGATTCCCGCCCCCGTCGAGGTGACCGGGGACTACCTGCTGCACGACACCGAGCGCGGCAGCAGGATGCGCCTGGACAGCACGTGCCGGGCCCGGGTGCCGATCGTCGGCGGACAGATCGAGAAGCTCTTGATGGGTGGGCTGAAGATGCTGTTCGCCCAGGAGGGCGAGTTCACCGCGGAATGGGTCGCCCGCCATCGGTAGGCCGCACCGGCCGGTCGGAATGCCGACCCGGGGAACGACCGGAACCAACCGGCTGCGCCGGGCGGACCGGTGGATGGTGCACTCCGCCCGGGTGCGCTCGGCCCTGGAGTCGGCCGCCGATCCGGTGGTCGTGGATCTGGGCTACGGGCGCCTGCCCGTCACCACGCTCGAGCTCGCCGCCCGGCTGCGGACGGTGCGCGCGGGTGTCCGGGTGGTCGGGCTGGAGATCGACCCGCAGCGGGTGGATGCGGCCCGCGTCCACCCGCAGGGTTCCCCCGGCGCCGCCGAATTCCGGCTGGGCGGATTCGAACTTGCCGGCCTGCACCCGATCCTGGTGCGCGCCTTCAACGTTCTACGCCAATATCCCGAAGACGCGGTGCTCGACGCCTGGCAGACCATGCGGTCCCGGCTGGCGCCGGGCGGGCTCATCCTCGACGGCACCTGCGACGAACTGGGCCGTCGCAGCTGTTGGGTGCTGCTGGACGGCGACGGCCCGGTGAGCCTGACGCTGGCCTGCGACCCCGGTGCCATCGAGAAGCCGTCGGACCTGGCCGAACGACTGCCGAAGGCGCTGATCCACCACAACGTTGCGGGACAGCCGATCCACCGGCTGCTCGAGTCGGCCGACCAGGCCTGGGCGGCGGCAGCGGGACAGTCGGTGTTCGGCCCCCGTGCCCGATGGCGCGCCACGCTGGAGGCGCTGCATGCGGCCGGCGTACCCATCGAGCCGCAGCGCCGCAACTCCCGCGATGCGGTGCTCACGGTGCCGTGGGCGACCGTAGCCCCGTTAGGCTGAGCATCATGCGGGTGGCGTTAGCGCAGATCCTGGCCGGCACCGATCCGGCCGCCAACCTCGCGCTGGTCACCGACAACACCCGCCGCGCCGCCGACGCCGGCGCCCGGCTGGTGGTCTTTCCCGAGGCGACTATGTGCCGGTTCGGGGTACCGCTGAGCGGCGTCGCCGAGCCCGTCGACGGGCCGTGGGCCGACGCGGTGCGCGGGATCGCCGCCGATTACGGCGTGACCGTCTTCGCCGGGATGTTCACTCCCGCCGACGACGGCCGGGTGACCAACACCCTGCTGGCCACCGGCCCCGGCGTCGACGCCCGCTACGACAAGATCCACCTGTACGACGCCTTCGGTTTCACCGAGTCCCAGACGGTGGCTCCCGGCCACCAACCGGTGGTGGTCGACGTCGACGGCGTCGGCATTGGCATGACGCTCTGCTACGACATCCGATTCCCCACGCTGTACACCGAACTCGCCGACCGGGGCGCGTCGGTCATCACCGTGAGCGCATCGTGGGGCGCCGGGCCGGGCAAGCTGGACCAGTGGGCCTTGCTGGCGCGGGCGAGGGCGCTGGACTCCGGGTGCTTCGTCGTCGCCGTCGGGCAGGCCTACCCCGGACCGGAACTGGCCGCCGCCGCACCGACGGGTGTCGGCGGCAGCCTGGCCGCCTCGCCGCTGGGCGTGGTCCTCGCCTCGGCCGGCCCGGATCCGGCGTTGGTGCTGTGCGATCTACCGGTGGACACCGTGCCCGCGGTGCGCGACACCGTCGGTGTGCTGCGCAATCGCGTTAGACTTCCCACAGACTCGTAGGGCACAATCGCCCAGGTGACGACGCCGCCAACGGGCCAGCCGCCGTTCAGCCCCGGACAGCCGGAGCCCCCCACGCAGCGCATCCCCCAGCCATATCCACAGCAACCCACCCAGTGGATTCCACAGCAGCCCGCACCCCCGGCGCAGCCCACCGAGCGGATTCCACAGCAGCCCGCACCCCCGGCGCAGCCCACCGAGCGGATTCCCCAGCAGCCCGCACCCCCGGCGCCGCCGACCCAGCGCATCCCGCAGCCGTCACCGCCGGCGCAGCCGCCCCTTGCGCCCCCGCCGCCCTACATTGAGGCGCCGGAGCCCGAGGAGTCGCACCGGCGGGGCCTGCGCGGCGACCCGCTGTCGGTCGTCCTCGCGCTCGTCATCGCCGGGGCGCTGGCACTGGCCGCGCTGCTCGGCGGGGAGGTCTACGCCCGCCACAAGGCCGACTCGATAGTCGCCAAAGCGGTCGGTTGTGTGGTGCGGGACAGCGCGTCGGCCTCCTTCGGGATGCGACCGTTCCTGCTGCAGCACTTCACGCACAGCTATCGCGACATGCGGATCGAGACCGGCGGAAACCAGATCCGCGAAGCCAAGGGCATGAAGATGAAGCTTCGCCTCGACGACGTGCGGATGCACCACGCCGCGGAATCGGCCGGCACCCTGGGATCGCTCGACGCCGACGTCACCTGGTCCTCCGACGGGATCAAGCAGACCGTCGCGGGCATGATCCCGCTGATCGGCAGCCTCGTCAGCGGAGTCAGCACCAGCCCGTCCGACGGCACGCTGCAGGTCGACGGCCCGCTGGGCACCGTGACGATCAAGCCCGAGGCGATCGACGGAAACCTCAGACTCAACGTCCTGAAGGTGACCGGTCTGGGGATGCGGCTGCCCAGCGAGAGCGTGCAGCCGGCGCTGGACGTGTTCACCGATCAGCTGACCAAGAATCTGCCGATGGGTATTCACGCCGAGAGCGTGCAGGTCACCGACAACGGCGTCGATGCGCGGTTCGCCACCCGCAACGCCACGATCCCGAACGGCCAGCAGGATCCGTGCTTCGCCGGGCTGTGACCGCCGGCCGGCCACCGATGTCCGGTTAGCCCCGGTTAGCCCAGTTCCGCCCCGCCGGGGTTGCACCCGGCGGCCAGCATGACGCTGTCGGTCACGACCGGGCGCCACGGTTCGAGGTCCCAGCTCAGCTTCCCCGGTTCGGCGAATTCGGCGAAGCGCCAGTGACACAGGAATTGCGCCCGCATCCCCGGGGTGCCGGCGTCGGGCGCCTGCGCCAGCACCTCTCCCCACGCTTCGTCACCCTGCGC
>CAZVST010000031.1:0-52161 GCA_964629725.1 uncultured Mycobacterium sp. | reverse complement strand
CGGCTGATGCCTGATCAGCCGCCCGCGGCTGATGCCTGATCAGCCGCCCGCGGCTATGACAGCCTGAATCTCCCCGCGGCTCTGCGCGGTTCGGAGCCGCTCGACCTGATCCTTGTCCAGGAAGACGTGGGCGATCTGCGTCAGCAGCGCCATGTGGTCCTGGCCGGCGCCGGCGATGCCGACCACGAACTCGACCGGCTTGCCGTTCCACTCGATCGGTTGGGGGTAGCGGACGAACGACATCGCCGTCCGGCGGATCGAGTCCTTGGCCTCGTTGGTGCCGTGCGGGATGGCCAATCCGTTGCCCATGAAGGTCGACACCGAGGACTCTCGCTCGTGCATGGCGTCGACGTAGGACGGCTCGACCGCTCCGCACTCGACGAGCAGGCGTCCCGCTTCGGTGATCGCATCGTCGCGCGTGGTGGCGGTGCCGGCGAGCACGATGGAGTCGCTGTCGAGCACGTCGCCGGATCCCGCCGAAGAAGCCGCGGAGACTACGCCGGCGGCAACGGGCACGGCAACAGCCGCCGCCGGGGCCGCGACGGCTCCGGCGTTGACCCGGCCCAGCAACTCGACGATCTCGTCGTAACGGGGGCTGTTCATGAAGTTGTCCACCGAGACGTGCAGCGCCGACGGGGTCTTCTGGCGCGCCCGGTCGGTCAGGTCGCGGTGGCTGACCACCAGTCCGTAGGTGTCGGTGAGGTTGGAGATGGCCGAGTTGGTGACCTTCACGTCGGTGAACCCGCCGCCCTGAATCTTCTTGCGCAACACCGATGCCCCCATCGCCGAGGAACCCATGCCGGCGTCGCAGGCGAACACGATGTTGGTGATCGGGCCGGTGGTGGCGCCGCCGGCCAGGGCCGCCGCCACGCTGGACTTCTTGCCCTTCATGGCCTCCATCTCGGCGGTGGCGGCCGCCAGGTCGGGGTCGTCCTCGGAACGGTCGGTCTTCAGCAGCAACGACGCCACCAGGAACGACACCGTGGCCGCCCCGATCACCGACAGGATCACGCCGACATAACTGTCGGAGGCGGTCTGGGCCAGCACCGCGATGATCGAACCGGGCGCTGCCGGGGCGCGAAGACCCGACCCGAACAGCACGTTGATGAAGATCCCGGTCATACCGCCGAGGATCGTCGCAGCGATCAGCTTCGGCTTCATCAGGACGTACGGGAAGTAGATCTCGTGGATGCCGCCGAAGAACTGGATGATCGCCGCACCGGGTGCCGAGGCGCGGGCGGTTCCCTTGCCGAACACCGTGTAGGCCAACAGAAGCCCCAAGCCGGGGCCGGGGTTGGCCTCCAGAAGGAACAGGATGGACTTGCCGGTCTGAGTGGCCTGGGTGGTGCCCAGCGGGGTCAGGATGCCGTGGTTGATCGCGTTGTTGAGGAACAGCACCTTGGCGGGCTCGATGAAGATCGACGTCAGCGGCAGCAGATCGTGGGCCACCAGGAAATCGACGACATGGCTCGCGGCACGACTGAACGACGACACGATGGGACCGATGCCGAAGAAGCCGAAACAGGCCAGGATCAGGCCCACGATGCCGGAGGAGAAGTTGTCGACCAGCATCTCGAAGCCGGGACGGATCTTGCCGTCCCAGATGGCGTCGACCTTCTTCATCACCCAGCCACCGAGCGGCCCCATGATCATCGCGCCCATGAACATCGGGATGTCGGTGCCGGCGATCACACCCATCGTCGCGATCGCGCCGACCACCCCGCCGCGAATCCCGTAGACCATCCGGCCGCCGGTGGCGCCGATGAGGATCGGCAGCAGGTAGGTGATCATCGGGCCGACGATGCCGGCGCCGTCGAAGTCGCCCCAGCCGCCGATCCGGGCCACCCATCCCGACGGGTCGCGCAGCGAACTGAAGATGCTCGGCAACCACCCGGTCTTGATGAACAGGGCGGTGATCAGTCCCCAGGCGATGAAAGCACCGATGTTGGGCATGACCATGTTCGACAGCGCCGTGCCCAGTTTCTGCACGTGCACTCGGGCACCGCCGCGCGCGGCGGCGGCAGTGGTGGACGTCGTAGCGTCGGTGGTGGACAACCGTCACTCCCCTCTGCGAAAGACCGATGGCCTGGTTACCAGTCCATAGCGTGGCCCCGACAACGGCGGCCCCTCAGTATTACCCGCGAAACGGGCATGTTCACACTAATTCGGGCAGAAACAGACACGTCAATGCGTGGTTTTACACCCGTTTTCCCGCTACCGTGCTGACTGACGTCATGCCGCTGAAAGGACGGATCAGATGAAGGCCCTGCGTTTCTACGCCCCCGAGGATGTCCGACTCGAGGATGTGCCGGAACCTGTCTGCGCGCCCGACGAGGTCAAGATCCGGGTGCGCAACTGCTCCACCTGCGGCACCGACGTCAAGATCTTTTACAACGGCCACCAGAATCTGACCCCGCCGCGCATCATCGGCCACGAGATCGCCGGCGAGGTCGTCGAGGTCGGAGACCAGGTGAATGCGACCTACGGGTCGGACTGGAAGGTGGGCGACCGGGTTCAGGTCATCGCGGCGGTGCCGTGCGGCGAATGCCACGAGTGCCGCAAAGGCTGGATGGCGGTGTGCCAGAACCAGACGTCGGTGGGCTACCAGTACGACGGCGGGTTCGCCGAATACATGATCGTTCCGCGCCAAGTGCTCAAGGTCGACGGCCTCAACCGCATCCCGGACAACGTCGGCTACGACGAGGCCTCGGCCGCCGAGCCGTTCGCCTGCGCGATCAACGCCCAGGAACTGCTCGGTATCGAGGAGGGCGACACCGTGGTGGTGTTCGGCGCCGGACCGATCGGCTGCATGCACATCCGCATCGCCCGTGGCGTCCACACGTGCGGACCGGTCTACCTGGTCGACGTCAACGAAGGCCGGCTGCGGATGTCGGCCGACGCGGTCTCCCCCGACGAGACCATCAACGGCGCCGAGGTCGACGTGGTCGAGCGGGTCATGGAATTAACCGGCGGCCGGGGTGCTGACGTGATCATCACCGCGACCGCGGCCAACGTCACCCAGGAACAGGCCATCGCGATGGCCGCCCGTAACGGGCGCATCTCGTTCTTCGGCGGGCTGCCCAAGACCAACCCGACCATCACCTGCGACTCCAACATCGTGCACTACCGTCAGCTGCACATCCACGGCGCCAACGGCTCCGCGCCCGCGCACAACAAACGCGCCCTGGAGTACATCTCCACCGGTCAGGTGCCGGTGAAAGACCTGATCACCCGTCACATCCCGCTCGAGGACGTGCTGGATGCGTTCGCGATCGTCAAGAGTGGTGAGGCGATCAAGGTGACGGTGGAGCCTGGGAACTCCTAGCGTTCCGGCTAGGTCTGGACGCTCACCAGAGTCTCCCCGCGCAGTCGCTGGGAGATGACCGTGGTGATGCCGTCACCCTGCATCGACACCCCATAGAGAGCGTCGGCGATCTCCATCGTCGGCTTCTGGTGGGTGATGACGATGAGCTGCGACTGCGAACGCAACTGTTCGAAGAGTCCGATCAGCCGGCGCAGGTTGACGTCGTCGAGGGCCGCCTCGACCTCGTCCATCACGTAGAACGGCGACGGCCGGGCCCGGAAGATTGCGACCAGCATGGCGACCGCCGTCAGCGACTTCTCGCCACCGGAGAGCAGCGAGAGCCGCTTGACCTTCTTGCCCGGCGGGCGGGCCTCCACCTCCACGCCGGTAGTCAGCATGTCGGCGGGGTCGGTGAGCAGCAGCCGGCCCTCTCCCCCCGGGAACAGCGCGGCGAAGACCTGGGAGAACTCGCGCTCGACGTCGGCGTAGGCCTCGGCGAAGACCTGAAGGATCCGCTCGTCGACGCCGGCGATGACGTCCAGGAGGTCCTTGCGGGCCGCTTTAACGTCCTCCAGTTGGGTGGACAGGAAGTTGTAGCGCTCCTCCAGCGCGGCGAACTCCTCCAGGGCCAGCGGGTTGACCCGGCCCAGTTCGGCGAGTTCGCGTTCGGCGCGTTTGGCGCGACGCTCCTGGCTGGCCCGGTCGAACGGCATCGGCGTCGGCGCGACCACCAGCTCCCCGCGCTCCTTGGCCTGCTCGTACTCGGCCATCTCCAACTCCGACGGCGGCAGTGTGACATCGGGACCGTACTCGGCGACCAGGTCGTCGCCGGTCATGCCGAACTGGTCCAGGACCGTCTGCTCGAGTTGCTCGATGCGAAGGGCCGCTTGGGCTTTGGCCACCTCATCGCGGTGCAGCGAGTCGGTCAGCTCGGCGATGCGGGCGTTGAGAGCGCCGACCTCCTCGCGAACGGCAGTCATCGCGGCCGCACGCTGCTGACGTTCGGCGGCCAGGCGGTCGCGGGCGCGGGAAGCCGCCACGACAATCCCGCCAAGATGCGCCGCGAGCCGCCGTCCGCTGTCGGCGACCGCCACCGCGACCTCGGCGGCGTGCTGGCGCGCCGCCCGGGCTTTCTGGGCGCGCACCCGTGCGTCGCGTTCGGCTGCCGCCGACCGCCGCAGCGAATCCGCTTTGCCGCGAACGGCATTCGCGCGCTCCTCGGCGGTGCGCAGCACCAGCCGGGCTTCGACCTCGGTGGCGCGGGCGGCCTCGGCGGCGGCCTGGATCTCCTGGCGCTCGGCCGGAGGCGCCTCGACGAGGGTCAGGGTCTCCTGCGCCGAGCGCAGCCGGTTCTCCAGTTCGGTCACTTCGTCGATCGCG
Source organism: uncultured Mycobacterium sp. (assembly GCA_964629725.1). Taxonomy (GTDB): domain Bacteria; phylum Actinomycetota; class Actinomycetes; order Mycobacteriales; family Mycobacteriaceae; genus Mycobacterium. The sequence goes on along the minus strand of CAZVST010000031.1, from coordinate 47,477 downwards.
GTGCTGCGACCCGCTTCGAGTTCGTCGCGTTGCGCCGTCAGCCGGCGCCATTCGTCCTCGGCGGTGCGGACGTCCTGCCCGAGTCGGCCCAGCTGCTCGTAAATGGCCGAAATAGCGGCGTCAGACTCGTTGAGCGCCGCCAGTGCCTGCTCGGCGGCGTCACGCCGGCCGGCTTGTTCGGACAGCGCGCCGGCCAGCGCAGCGGACAGTTCGGCCACCTGCGTTTCGGCTGCGGCGAGTTCAGTACGGGCGGTCTCGATCGCGCCGGCGATCTCCAGCGTGCTGGGCTTGCGGTCCGACCCGCCGTCCACCCAGCCGGCGCCCACCAGGTCCCCGTCGGGGGTGACCGCACGCAACGCCGGACGGACGGACACCAAATCCAGTGCGGCGGCCAGGTCCTGCACCACCGCGACGCCGGCCAGCATCGCCGTCATCGCGCCCTGCAGTCGGGCCGGCGCCTCGATCAGGTCGATCGCCCAGCGGGCCCCGTCGGGCAGCGGCTCGATATCTCGGGGTGACGGCGCGGGCCAGTCGGCCAGCACGATGGCCGCTCGGCCGCCGTCGACGTCTTTGAGGGCCCGGACCGCCGCCCGGGCCGCGCTGAAATCGTCCGCCGCCACCGCGTCGGCAGCCTGACCGAGAACCGCCGCCAGCGGCGTCTCATAACCCGGCTGCACCTTGACCAGCTTGGCAACGGTTCCGAAAAGTCCGGCTCCACTCCGGTTCTGGATGAGCCAGGCGGCGCCATCCTTGCGATCCAGGCCCACCGACAGCGCATCGATGCGGGCCTGCAGAGAAGCGACCTCGCGTTCGGCGGCACGCTCGGCGGTCTGCAACTCGGCCACCCGCTCGTCGGCCAGTCGCAGCGCAGACACGCTGCGGTCATGGTGTTCGTCGAGGCCTACTTCGCCCTGGTCGAGTTCGCCGACCCGGTTCTGCACGGTCTCGAATTCGGCCCTGGCCGCTTCGGCCCGGGCGGCGGCTTCTTCGATCGCTGCCGTCAGCCGGGCGACACCTTCGTCGACCGACTCGACCCGCGCCCGGCCCGTCTCGACCCGCCCGGCGAGCCGGGCCAGCCCCTCTCGCCGGTCCGCCTCGGCCCGCACGGCCGCCAGGTGCGCGCGCTCGGCTTCGGTTGCGGCTCTTTCCTTTTCGCCCAGTTCCGTGCGTGCCGCCTCGAGCCGGGCGCGCGCCCGCCCGAGTTCGGCGAGCAGTTCGCGTTCACTTTCGGCGACCTGCTCCGCCTGCGCCTCGAGGGCATCGGGATCGGGCCCGGTGCCGATGGTCGGCTCGCTGTCCAGGTGCTGGGCCCGCTCGCTGGCGATGCGGACGGTGGCGCTGACCCGTTCGGCGAGGGCGGAGAGCCGAAACCAGGTCTGCTGGGCGGCGTCGGTGCGCTCCGACAGCGAGGCCACCGCGGCTTCGTGGGCGGCCAGCTGCGCGGAGGCTTCGGCCAGCCGGGCCGCGGCCTCGTCATGCTCACGGCGCAGTGTGGTCTCGATGGTGTCCGCGCCGACGAATTCCTTGCGCCGGCTGACCAGATCGTCGGCGGCCAGCCGCAGCCGGGCGTCACGCAGGTCGGCCTGGATGGTGGCCGCCCGGCGGGCCATCTCGGCCTGACGGCCGAGCGGCTTGAGTTGCCGGCGCAACTCGGTGGTGAGGTCGGTCAGCCGGGCGAGGTTGGCGGAGGTGGCGTCGAGCTTGCGCAGCGCCTTCTCCTTGCGCTTGCGGTGCTTGAGGACCCCGGCAGCTTCCTCGATGAAGGCCCGACGGTCTTCCGGGCGCGACTCCAGGATCTGCGACAGCCGGCCCTGTCCGACGATGACGTGCATCTCGCGGCCGATGCCGGAGTCGCTGAGCAGTTCCTGGATATCTAACAGCCGACAGCTGTTGCCGTTGATCTCGTATTCGCCGGCGCCGTCGCGGAACATCCGGCGGGTGATCGACACCTCGGAGTACTCGATCGGAAGAGCGTTGTCGGAGTTGTCAATGGTCAGCGTGACCTCGGCGCGGCCCAGTGGCGCCCGCGAGGACGTCCCGGCGAAGATGACGTCCTCCATCTTGCCGCCGCGCAGCGTCTTGGCGCCCTGCTCCCCCATCACCCAGGTCAGCGCATCGACGACGTTGGACTTACCCGAACCGTTGGGGCCGACCACGCAGGTGATGCCGGGTTCGAACCGCAGAGTCGTCGCAGAGGCGAAGGACTTGAAGCCCTTCAGCGTCAGACTCTTGAGGTACACGTCGGGTGAGCCTACAGTCGCCCGAATTTGCCCTGAAATTCAGCGACGCTCAGCGTTCCCGGAATCCCGTCATGGGTTCGCCGCCAGGAGCGATGTCAGCCACCACCGTGTCCACCCGCCCGGGTGTCGACCCGCTGCGCAGCCATTCCAGCAGCTGCTCGCAGGCCTGGCGGGATCCCTGGGCGACCACCAGCACCCGCCCGTCGAGCTGATTGCTGGCATAGCCGGTCAGCCCGAGTTCCAGCGCGCGCGAGCGGGTGGACCAACGAAAACCCACGCCCTGGACGTACCCGTGCACCCAGGCGGTCAGCCGGACCGGGTCGGTCATGGCTCCACCTCGGCGATGTCGAAGGTGATGTCGGTGCCCGACTTCAGGGTCCGCCCGACGGTGCACACCTGATCGATGGCGCGGTTGACCACCACCAGCAGGCGTTCCTTCTCCTGCTCTGTCAGCCCGGACAGGTCGATCTTCAAGGTCTCACGCAGTGCGGGGTAGCGCTCCTGCTCCCGGTCGGCGTCGCCGGAGACCCGGATGACAGCCGGAAAGTCGTCCCCGAGCCGGCGCCGCAACGGCTCGTCACTGCTCAGGCCGCTGCAGCCGGCCAGCGCGATCTTCATCAACTCGCCGGGGGTGAAGACGCCGTCGTCGGTCACCGAGCCGATGAGCACCTGCGCCCCGCGGTCGCTGCGGCCGGTGTAGCGGCGAATACCGGTGCGTTCCACCCAGAGTTCAGTCATGAGGTGTTTCTACCTTCTCACCTTCCGGCACGCGGCCGCGGCTGGCAGACCGGGCAGTAGAACGACGACCGGTTCATGAACTTCTCCCGCCGGATCACCGCGCCGCACCGCCGGCAGCCCTCGTCTTCCCGGCCGTAGACGTTCAGCGAGCGGTCGAAGTAGCCCGACTGGCCGTTGACGTTGACGTAGAGCGAGTCGAAGGACGTCCCGCCCTGACCCAGCGCCTCGCGCATCACCTCGGCGGCCGCGTCGAGCACCGCGGCCAACTGCCGCCGGGTGAGCTTCTCGGCGATCCGCGCTCCGTTGACACCGGCCCGCCACAGCGCCTCGTCGGCGTATATGTTGCCGATACCCGAGACCACGGTCTGGTCCAGGAGCTGACGCTTGAGTTCAGAATGCTTGCCCCGCAACACCTTCACGACGGCATCCCGGTCGAAAAGCGGATCCAGCGGATCGCGGGCGATGTGGGCCACCGGCTCCGGCACGAGGCTTCCGTCGACACCGACCAGATCGGCCAGTTGCCACCCACCGAAGGTGCGCTGATCGACGAAGCTCAAGGCCGTCCCGTCGTCGAGCACCGCGGCGATCCGGAGATGGTTGGTGTTGGGCTGGTGCTGATCGCTCTTCGCGCGAGCGCCCATCTGCTGATCGCTCTTCGCGCGAGCGCTCATCGCAGGCCCGAGCAGCATCTGCCCGCTCATCCCGAGATGCACCACCAGCGCGGCCTCGTCCTGATCGAGCGTGAGCCACAGATATTTTCCCCGCCGGTCGGTGCCCGTGATCCGGGCTCCCAGCAGCCGGGCGGTGAGGTCGGCGGCACCGCCGGAATGGCGGCGTACCGCGCGGGGATGATGGACCCGGACCCCGGTGATGGCCTTTCCGACGACGTGCGCGTGCAGTCCGCGGCGCACCACCTCGACCTCGGGTAGCTCAGGCATCCGGCTCGGTGTGCGCAGGCTGGGCCTCATCGGCCCGGTCGTCCCCGTCAGCCTCGGCGTCCAGAGCGGTCCAGGCCTGAGCGGCGGCGTCGGTCTCGGCTGCCTTCTTGGACCGGCCCACACCGCTGCCCATCGGCTCGCCGTTGACGTAGACCACTGCGGTGAACCGCCGGTCATGGTCGGGCCCCTCGGAGCTGACGTCGTAGCGCGGCACGCCGAGACCGCGGGCAGAAGTCAACTCCTGCAGGCTGGACTTCCACTCCAGCGCCGCCCCCAGGGTCGGAGCGGTGTCGAGAAGGTCGTCGAACAACCGCAGGATCACGGCCCGGGCGCCCCCGAGGCCGTGTTCGAGGTAAATCGCACCCAGCAGAGACTCCAGGGTGTCGGCCAGAATGCTGGCCTTGGCTTGGCCGCCGGTGTGGACCTCCCCGCGGCCCAGCAGTAGGTACTCGCCGAGGCCGTCGTCGGTCAGATCCCGCGCCACTGAAGCCAGCGCCTGGCTGTTGACGATGCTGTTGCGCAGCTTGGCCAGGTCACCTTCGGTGTTGTCGGGATGCCGCCGGAACAGTTCCTCGACGATCACCAGGCCCAGTACCGCGTCGCCGAGCAGTTCCAGCCGCTCGTTGGTCGGCAGGCCGCCGTTCTCGTAGGCGTAGCTGCGGTGTGTGAGGGCCAGCGTCAGCAGGTCGTCGGGAAGCTCCACACCGAGGGCATCGAGGAGGAGCCGCCGCGTCATGCCGGAGCCCCGTCGTCGCCGCTCCCGTCCGGGGGCAACATCGCCGACAGCTTGGCCCAGCGCGGGTCGATCAGGTCGTGGTGGTGGCCGGGCTCCGCCGAGGCCAGCGCCACTCCGCACTGCGGGCACAAACCGGGACAGTCCTCGGCGCACACCGGGGCGAACGGCAGGGCGAGGCCGACGGCGTCGACGATCGGCTGTTGCAGGTCGACGCAGTGGTCGACGACGTGACCGACCTCGCCGTCCTCGGTGGTCGATTCGGTCATGCTGTCCGGGTAGGCGAACAACTCGGTCAGCGCGATGTCGATGTCCCCGGTGACCGGTCCGAGGCAGCGCGAGCATTCGCCCCGGGTGGGGGCGTGCATGGCGCCGGAAACCAGCACGCCCTCCGACACCGATTCCAGCCGCAGATCGAGATCAAGCGGGGCTCCCTCTTCAATGGCTATGAGGTCCAAGCCAATTCGCGAAGGACTGGGCACCGTCTGACTGATCTCCTGCATGGTGCCGGGCCGGCGGCCGAGCCGGGATACGTCGAAAACGAGCGGCGAGCGCGGATCGACTGCCGCGTTCGGTGACCCTGGACGGCGGGTTGCCATAACGGCGATCCTACGTTGCTGCGGAGCGACGGCTGTCCGCTCGGCGCGGGTGCCGCGTAGCGTCGGAGATCTACGGCTTCTTCAGCGTCTTGCCGACGTTGTCGAGAGTGGCTTTCTGCAACTCGGCGCCATTGCCGTTACCACGGTCCTTACCGCCGAACCCCAGCTTGCTCAGCAGGCCCTGCAAGCCAGACAGCGCATTGACGATGAGGGCGGGATCAGTCCCGGTGACCGAACCGATGACCTGACCGGCCACGTTGTTGCCCACATTGTTCGCGTTGTCGGACGGAGCGCCGGCGGCGACCGGAGCCGACACCATCGCAGCGGTCACCACCGAGGCAGTCGCGATCTTCCACTTCATTTGGGCGGTCCCCTGTCGTTCGGCTTGCGTGCGCCCGATGGACGGCACGCCTGTGAATGTAATCGCGGTTCCGGCGCATAGCAAACACTGGGCCGTGACACGTTTCACCGCTAGACGGGGTTGGGCGCGTCAGGGCCGAAACTCAGCTACGCCGCTGGCGAACGAACAGCCGGTTAGTGCTGGACGTAGTCGTGTGTCCCGGCGGCAGTGCGAAGCTGATGCCGGCCACGGCTCACCGAGCGCAGCGTGCCGTTGAGGTACTCCTCGAACTGGGCCAGCTTGTTGTCGACGTAGATGTCGCATTCGCCCCGCAGCCGATCGGCCTCGGCGTGCGCCGCGTCGATGAGGCGGGTCGCCTCAGCGTTCGCAGACTGCACCACTTCGGTCTGGGACACCAGCCGCTGCTGCTCCTTGATGCCTTCCTGCACGGCGTTCTCGTAGGAGATGTTGCCGTTCTCGACCAGACGGTCCGCCTCGGCCCGCGCCCGGGTGGTCGCCGCCTCGTAGTCGCGCTTGGCCGCCGTGGCCAGCCGGACCGATTCCTCGCGCGCCTCGGTCACCATGTGCTCGCTGTGCGAGCGGGCCTCGGCGACCATCCGGTCGGCCTGCGACTTGGCGTCGGCCAGCAGGCGATCGGCCTCGGCGCGGGCGTGACTGAGTACCGAGTCGGCCTCGGCGTTGGCGCTCGAGACGGTGGACTGGGCGTGCTCGCTGGCTTCGCGCAGCATGGTGTCGCGGGCGTCCAGCACGTCCTGGGCGTCGTCCAGTTCGCCGGGAATCGCATCCTTGATGTCGTCAATCAACTCCAACACGTCACCGCGCGGAACCACGCAACCGGCCGTCATCGGCACACCGCGGGCTTCTTCGACGATCGCGCTCAGCTCGTCCAGCGCTTCAAAAACTCGGTACACGGGGCCACCCTCCAGCTTGCACGTTGGTAGTGACCAGTGTGCCTGGTGTTACGTGTGTGACGGTGGTGGACGCGCGGTGTGTCGCATCGCCAATAGCTCGTCAATGCCTGCTGGCGGCCGCTGAGATCACGTCGCGGGCCCGGTCCACCATCGACGCGAACGGGCCGACGGCGAAGTTCCCGCGCCGGCTCAGGCGTGGCCGAGTTTCTCCTGCAGACGCCGGTTCACCGAATCCGGCAGCAGCGCTGTGACGTCGCCGCCGAACCCGGCCACCTCTTTGGCCAGTGACGACGAGACGAACGAATACTTCGGCGCGGTGGCGACGAAGAAGGTGTCCACCCCGGCGATGTGCTTGTTCATCTGCGCCATCTGAAGTTCGTATTCGAAATCCGTTCCGGTACGCAGACCCTTGACGATCGCGGTGAATCCACGCGCCTTGACGAAGTCGACCACGAGTCCCTCCCCTGATTCGACCCGCAGGTTGGGCAGGTGGGCGCACGCCTCCTCGATCATCGCGATGCGCTCTTCCGGGCTGAACATCCCCGCCTTCTTCGGGTTGGTGAGGACGGCGACGATCACCTCGTCGAACTGCGCGGCGGCTCGTTCGAAGACGTCGATGTGCCCGAGGGTCACCGGATCGAAAGACCCGGGACAGACTGCGCCGCTCATGCGCGATCCGCCTTCGGCTTCTCGCTGTTGCTCATGCGCGATGACGCTAGCAGCGCTCAGCCGACGTCGGCGGCCTCCAAGCGGGTGTCGCCGTACCGTCGCGACGGCCAAGCCACCCAACCGGGAGGCCAAACGACCTCAGGCGCAGCGGACGGCCGTTCGATCACCACCACGCTGCCCGGTCCGACCCACGCCCGATCGACCAACCCGGCCAGTACGTCCTGAATCTGCGCGGCCGGAACGTCATAGGGCGGATCGGCGAGAACCAGATCGGCCGGCGCCGTCGCCCCGGCTGCCAGCACCGTAGACACCGCACCGCGACGGACCGTCGCGCCGGGCAGGCCCACGGTGGCGATGTTGCGGCTGATCACCTCGGCGGCCCGGCGGTCGCTGTCGACCAGCAGGACCGATGCCGCGCCGCGGGACAGCGCCTCCAGGCCCAGCGCCCCCGATCCAGCGTAGAGATCGAGCACCCTGATGCCGTCGAAGTCCAGACGGGCGGCGAGCACGTTGAACAACGCCTCCCGGACCCGGTCGGTGGTGGGGCGCGCCGAGGACGGCACCGCAAGCCGGCGGCCGCCCGCCGCACCGGCGACGATCCGGGTCACCGCAGTGAGATCGCTCCGGTCGCCGACATCAGATCAGGGTCGACCAGTAGTACCAGAACCGGACCAGGATCAGCAGCAGGACGGCCGTGAACCACAACACCACCAGGGGCCAACGCCACCCATACAGCACATGGGCAATCCGATTTCCGGCCAAGGGCTGCAACGCAATTGACGAGACCACCACGAAGAGCGGGATGGTCATCGACCAGACCACCATGCAGTACGGGCACAGCGCGCCGATTTCGTACAGGGTCGCATGAATCAACCAGTGCACGAACACCACCGCCAGACCGGTGCCAGTCATCAGACCGATCCAGTACCACCGCGGGAGCCGCACCCGGGTCACGGCCAGCACCCCGCTCACCACCACCACCGTGAAGCCGATCACTCCGAACAGCGGATTAGGCGGTCCGAAAATCGAGGCCTGCGGGGTGTTGATCACCGAACCGCACGCCAACACCGGATTGATGCTGCACGACGGCACGTATTTCGGGTTCTTCAGCATCTCGATCTTCTCGACGAGAAGGTCCGAGGATGCCAGCAGCCCGACCACACCGGCGATCAGGATCCACCAGGCGCTGGCGCGTCGCACCGCGACACCCTGGCTGGCATCGCGTTCCCGGGGACCCGCCTCCGCGGGTGCCGGCGCGGTGAGGCTCACTGCCCTGGCGCCGGGGGCGCCGGCGGCGCCTCCGACGGGGTCGGCGTCAGCGCAGGCACCGGCCCGACGACGGAGACGACCTTGCTGGTCAGTTCCTCGGGCTTGGCCGGGCTGATGTCTTCGCCGTTGAGCCGGATGGTCGGAGTGGCACTGATCTTGGCGGCCGCGACCAGGCCTTTGATCATGTCGTTGTACTTACCCCGGTTGACGCAGTCCGCAACGCCACCGGTCACCCCGGCCTGCCGGGCGGTCTCGATCAGGGCCGCGTTGTCGGGCCCGGTGCCCGAACCCTCCTCGGGCTGCTGGGCGAACAGCGCGGAATGGAACCGCACGAAAGCATCCTTGTTCTCATCACCGACGCAGTAGCCGGCATTGGCGGCGCGGGTGGAGTAGCCCTTGTTGCTCTTGTCGAGGCCCGGGAGCGCGACCATGTAGTAGTCCACGGCCACCGCCCCGGTCTCGACGAGCTTGTTCACCGTCGGCCCGAAGTTCTTCTCGAAGTCGCGGCAGTGCGGGCACTGGAAGTCCTCGTAGATCGACAGCACGGCCTTGGGCTCGTCGGTGCCCGGCTTCTTGATCAGCGCGCCGGAGCTGACGCGCACCGCTTTGGTATCGCCGGCGGCTGCCTTCTTGTCGTGGCCGTTCACGATGTAGAAGACCAGACCGACGGCGAAGAGCACCACCAGGGCAGTCAGGCCGATCTTGATGAACATGTCGCGCTTGCGGTCCTGGGCATTCAGGTCGTAGCGGGGCGCGCTTTTCTTGTTGGTGGCCACGGGTCGGCTGATCCTTGCTGTTCGGTCTCGCGCGATATTGCGCCTCCAGAGTACCGGCGAGGATGCAGAGAACTGTTTCTAAGGGTGCGTCAAGTGGGCCCGCAGCGCCGAGAGCATCTCGGCGTTGGCACGTGCCAGTCCGCCGCCGAGGACGTCGAGGTTGATGAAGAGGTGCGTCATCGACGACATCCGGCGGTGGTCGACGGCGACGCCGGCCTCCGCCAACCGCGTCGCGTAATGGTCGCCCTCGTCGCGGAGAACGTCGAACCCGGCCGTTACGACCAAAGCCGGCGAAAGCCCGGACAGGTCCCCGACCCGCAGAGGTGAGACCAGAGGATCACCGGCGTCCAGCCCCGAACCGTTGAGGTAGGAGTCCTCGAACCAGTCCATGAGGTGCTTGGTGAGCAGGAATCCTGAGGAGAACAGCGATCGGGACCGAGTGTTGCCTCGCAATTCGGTGACCGGGTAGATAAGCCACTGCAGCGCCGGAAGCGGATCCCCGGCGTCCCGGGCACGCAGGGTGACCACGGCGGCCAGATTGCCGCCGGCGCTGTCGCCGCCGACGGCCACCCTCCGCGGGTCGGCGCCGAGTTCGACGGCATGCTCCCGGGCCCACCGGTAGGCGGCGTAAGCGTCGTCGACAGCGGCGGGCGCGGGGTGTTCTGGCGCCAACCGGTAGTCAACGGCCAGCACGTGCACACCAGCGTCCCGGCAGATCAGCCGGCACACCGCGTCGTAGGCGTCCAATCCGCCGCCCAACACCCATCCCCCGCCGTGGTAATAGACCACCAAGGGAGCCGATCCGCCGTTCGGCGGTCGGTAATGCCGCGCCGGGATGACGCCGGCCGGACCAGGAATCGCCACCGATCTGGTCTCGGCCACCCGGACATCGCGGTCATCGAGGTCCCGGCACAGAGCATCGAACGTCGCCCTTCTGACGAACGGATCGTCGGCGTCGATATCGTCGGCACCCGTCGCCTTCCGGGCAGCGAGCAACACCTGCAGCGTCGGGTCCAAGGTGTTTCCGTCGATGCACACCGCCCTGCCGCCGGACATCAGTCGCTTGGCGGTATCGGGTAGGCGCGGAATCACCTTGACGCCCAAGCGATTACCTAGGGCCAGTGCGCGATCCTTGACGGTTGTCATGGTCAGCAGCCTACGCCCGGCGATCACGGCCGCAGTCGAGGACGCAGCGCCGGTGATCCGCTTCGGCGGTGCGCCCGAACTGCCAGCCCGGCTCGGTACTATCCTCACCCGAACCCGGTCCAACGGAACCCTCTATGCACAGGCAGGTGAGATGGCGGCCATCCCAACGGTCACGCTGAACGACGGTCACACCATCCCGGTGCTGGGCCTGCGCGTCGCCGACGTACCGCCCTCCGACGTCGAAGCGACGGTGACGGCCGCTCTGGAAGCCGGCTACCGCCTGATCGACACCACATCGACCGACGGGAACGAAGAAGCCGTCGGGCGGGCGGTCGCCACGTCGGGGATAGCCCGTGAGGACCTGTACATCACGACGAAGCTGGCCACAGCCGACCAGGGCTTTCAGTCCTCGCAGGATGCCTGCAAAGCGAGCCTAGCCAGGCTGGGACTGGACTACGTCGACCTCTACCTCATCGACTGGCCGGCCGAGCAGAACGGCAAGTACATCGACGCCTGGGGCGGAATCATGAAGTCCAAGGAGGTCGGCGACACCCGTTCGATTGGCGTCAGCAACTTCACCCCCGAGCACCTGTCGAACATCATCGACCTGTCATTCTTCACCCCGGCGGTCAACCAGCTCGAACTGCACCCGCTGCTCAACCAGGCTGAATTGCGCGACGTTCACGCCCAGCACGAGATCATCACCGAGGCTTACTGTCCGTTCGGCACCGGAAAGCTGTTGGAGCATCCCGCCGTGACGGGGGTGGCCGACGCGCACGGGAAGTCCCCGGCGCAGGTGTTGATCCGGTGGAGCGTCCAGCTTGGCAACGTGGTGATCCCCCGAACCTCGGGTGCGGCCCGCCTCGCCGAGAACATGGACGTCTTCGATTTCGAACTCAGTCCCGCCGAGATGGAGGCCCTCAGCGGCCTCCACGACGGCACCCGCTTCCGGCCGAACCCGGCCATGTAACTGTGGAGATCCTAAAAATCCGGCGACACCGGCTTTAATCGGCCGATAGATAGTGACGGCGAGGTCACTTTAAGTTAAGTTCGGCAGGTTATCAGGTAAATCACAGGAAGGGGCCTGTAACCATGCACGTCACCGTTCGTTCTTATCTCACCGCCGGGGTCGCGGCGGTCGGCGCCGGCGCCATCGCTATCACGCCGGTTCAGCCGATGCCGGGCCAGGACACCGTGGCTCAGACTCGGGCCGTCAGCAATATCGCGGTCACGCTCGCCTCGACGATCGACCCGATCACTCCCTGGGTCGACACCTTCAAGGCCGCCGCCAAGAACATCGAGATCATGCACTTCGCCTACTGGGAAACCCCGCCGGTCCCGGGGCCGTTCCCGATCATCTCGAGCATCATCTTCAACCAGTACACCTACGCACAAGAGCTCTTCAACGGCCAGGGCGCCAAGATTCCCGGCCAGATCGCCAACAACTTCAAGACGTTCTTCGAGGTCCAGCGGCAGGTGAACCTCAACACCCTGGACGGCCTTCACAACGTGGCGTGGGGCCTCCTGCCGTCCTTCATCACCATCCCGCCGAACCTGCAGCCCCTTCTTGACCTGACCACCACGTGGTCCAGCGGACAGTTCCTCGGCCTATTCACTCCGCCGCTCGCCTCGCTGGTTCAGTTGACGAGGAGCTTCACCGCCGTCGGCGAGTTCTTCAAGAACGGTGATGTCATCGGCGCCATCAACGAGCTCCTCAACATTCCGGCCAATACGACCAACGCCTTCCTCAACGGCGGGCAGGTCCTCGATCTGACCAACATCGTGTCGAGCCTGCTGCCCAAGCAGATCACCAAGATCGGCATCGCCTTGGGCGGGCTGCTCAGCCCCGGCGGGTCGGCCTTCAACGCGCTGGATCTGGTGACCAAGCCGTTCGCTCCCGCGCCGCCGACGGTTGCGATCCCGGGTGTGCCGGCCGGCATCCTGACGTCCTCGATCTTGCTGGGTAGGCAGATCGGCGAGGCCATCGACGTGGGTCCGTTCGTTCCGTCCGCAGCAGCCGCTCCGGCCGCGGCCAAGCCGGCTCCGGCGGCGGCAGCGGTCAGCGCTCCGGAAGCATCCGCTCCGGCCGTCGCTCCCGAGGCTCCGGCCGTCGCTCCCGAGGCGCCGGCCGTCGCTCCCGAGGCTCCGGCCGTCGCTCCCGAGGCGCCGGCCCCTGCCGTCGTCGACATCCCGGCAGTGGAAGCGCCTGCGCCGCAGGCGGTTTCAGCTCCGGAGCCGGCCGTCGCCGACACCCCGGTTCCGGCGCACCGCGGCGGCGGTGACAACGGCGGCAGCGACAACAGCGGGCACTCCGGTGCCCGTGGTCATCGCGGCGCTGCCTAGTACGTAACGCCAAGCGCGGCGGTCAGCTGTTTCAGCAGCTGACCGCCGCGTTTTCGTTTTGTGGCAAGTTTGGCCCGAAACCATCCCGCTTACCTGTTTGCCAGCTAACATTCAGACCAATGTGAGCCAAATCATAGGGAAGGGATCCTTGTCATGCACATCGCCATTCGCTCCTCTCTGACTGCGGGAATCGCTGTTATCGGCGCGGGCGCCATAGCCCTTTCGCCGGTTCAGCCGCTGCCCGATCACGCGGCGGCGCCGCCGCAACGCGCGGTCGAAAGCCTGGCGGTGAATCTCGCCTCCTCCATCGACGTGATCACCCCGTTGGTCGACACCTTCAATACATCCGTCGCCAATCTCAAGGCGTTGGCGGACTTCTACTCGAAAGACCCCGTCCCGCTGCTGCGCACGGTCGGCGCCAACATCGGCACCTACTTCGGGGAACTGACCAACGGACAGGCCAACCTCATCCCCGGCCAGATCCAGAAAAACATCAATACGTTCTTCTATTCGCCGTGGTGGAACAGCCCCGGCAAGACCATTCCCAACCCGGACCCCGCCACGTTCCCGTCGGATTACATCTCCAGCACGCAAACCGTCAAGAAATTAGGGGTGCTGTTCGGAAGTCAAAGCGGCGTTTACGGCGTCGCCGCGCCGCTCGTCGCCGGGCAGGCACCAAACCTCACGCCCATCTTGGAGTTCACCGCGACTCCCTACAGCGGTCAGCTGTTGGGCCTGCTCAGTCCCGTATTGTCGGCGCTGGTCCAAACGGTCCGCAGCTTCACCGCGGTCGACCAGTTCGTCCAGGATGGTGACCTGATCGGGGCGATCAACGAACTCCTCAACATCCCGACGAAGGTCACCAATGCCTCGCTCAACGGCGCCGGCGCTCTCGACCTGACCGCGATCGTGCAGAACATCCTTCCTCCCGCGATTGCTCCACTCATCCAGGCGTTCGGGTTGAACCTCGGCGGCGCAATCACCCCGGCGGTGCCCTTCAACGGCTCGTTGGCCGTGACCAATAATCCGCCGACGGTATTCACCGGCGGGACCCTCTTCGACTCGGTCTCGGCAAAAGCCTCAGTCGCCGGTATCGGCGCCCAAACGACCGGCCTACCGGTGGGCTGGGCCCAATCGGTCATCGGCCTCGGCCAGTTCCTCGGCAAGAACCTGCTCGTGACGCCTCCACCGCCGGGTGCGGCAGTCATCGCCCCCAAGGCCGCCGCCGTCGAAGCGGCGCCGGTTGCCACTCCGGTGGAGGCTCCTCCCGCTCCGGTGGAGGTCCCTGATGAGGTCGTCGCCGAAGCGCCGGCGGATGCGGCACCTCCGGCCGTCGCCGACACTCCGGCACCAGCCCATCGGGGCGGTGGCAATCGTGGCGGCAGCGACAACGGCGGGAACTCCGGCGGCCACGGGCACCGCGGCGCTGCCTAACCGATAACCCCCGACTGCGGCGGTCGGTTGCTTCGGCAACTGGCCGCCGCTTTGCGTTGTGCAGCAACGCGTCGAGGACTGTAAAGAATGACAGCGAAAACACTCGACTCAGCTAATTCTCATCTAAGGTCGGCCTACCCGCATGGGCCCGAGCCACCGAAAGGAACGCGCTGTGAGCGTCTCAGCCAGGACATATCTCACTTCCGGAATCGCCGTACTGGGCGCAGTGGCCATCGCTCTCACACCGGTCCAGCCACTGCCCGACCACCTGGCGGCACCGCAACGCGCCATCGAAGGCCTCGCGGTCAACCTCGCCGCGTCCATCGACCCCATCACCCCCTGGGTCGACACCTTCAAGACCTCGTTCGCCAACGTCGAGACGCTGGTGAAGTTCTACCTGGAGAAGCCGTTCCCGCTGCTGCAGACCGTCGGTGCGAACTTCGGCGCCTACTTCAAGGAACTCACCAACGGTCAGGCCACCCTCATCCCCCAGCAGATCTCGAACAACCTCAAGACGTTCTTCCAGGCGCCGTGGGACCCGGGGGCCCAGAGTAACTTCGCCCCCCTTGCGCCCAGCGCACCAGATCCGACGAACATTGCCGATGGCGAATACGTCTCCAGAACCGTACCCAAGGCCGGTAACTCGCCAGACGGCTTGTACGCAGGTCTTCGGCAAGAGCTCGTCCAACAGGCGTTTACACCGGCGTGTCAGGATAACGGCGACTGCCTCTTTGTGAAGACTGCTACGATCCTGAACTTCCTCAATACCCCCTACAGCGGTCAGTTGCTCGGTCTGCTGGGGCCGGCGCTCTCCCCGGTGGTGCAGTTGGTCAAGACTTTCACCGTCGTCGGCGAGTTCTTCAAAGCTGGCGACGTCCTCGGGGCCATCAACGAACTCATCAATATCCCGGCCAACACGACCAACGCCTTCCTCAACGGCGCGGGCTACCTGGACCTGACCGCGATCGTCAGCAAGATCGCACCGCTGCCGGTCGACAACATCGGCGTCAATCTGGGTGGCCTGCTCAACGCAGTTCCCTTCAACGGGTCGTTGAACCCCAACAGCCCCGAATCGACTCCCCCCACGCAGTGGTCGGGTGGGGTCGGGTTCGACGGCGTCGCTACCACGTTTGGGCTTGAGTTCCCCGGCCTGCCCAACGGCTGGTTCGGGTCAGTGGTCGGCCTGGGCCAGTTCCTCGGCGAGAAGATGCTGGTGGTGCCTCCGCCGGCACCGGGGGCGTCCGTCCCGGCAGCAGCTGCCGCGCCGAAGGTCGCCGCAGCAGTGCGCGCCGCCGCGGCCGCCGTCGACGCACCCGCCGCACCGGTCGACACCGCACCGGCCCCGGTCGAGGCTCCGGCGTCTGCACCAGCCCCCGCCGCCGAACCAGCCCCCGCCGCCGAACCGGCGATCCCGGCCGCGCTGACCGAAGCCCCGGCCAAGGCACCGGCGGCCGTCGCCGACACCCCGGCACCGGCACATCGCGGCGGCGGAGGCAACGACAACAACGGCGGGAACTCAGGCGGGCACGGCCACCGCGGCGCTGCCTAACCGATAACCCCCAACGCGGCGGTCAGTTGCTCCGGCAACTGGCCGCCGCGTTTCGTATTTCCCGGGCGGAGGATTCGTCCACCGCCAACCGGTAACCGCGGGCCACAGCCGCGAACTGGATCGCGTACTGGCACCAGAAGGCTCTATTGGGCGGCATCCACTCCCCCGGCGGCAGATCGCCCTTGTCCTGGTTGGTCTGCCCATCCACGGCCAGCAGATTGGCCGGGTCGTTGGCGAAGCGCTTGCGAACGGCATCGGGCCAGGACCAGGCGCCCATGTCCCAGGCGAAGGCCAGCGGCACAATGTGATCGATCTGGACCGAGGCCGCCACCTGTTCGCCGCGCATGAAGCCGATCGTGTCGTTCGTGTATGGGTCACGAAGGGTTCCGCTCGCCACCGCCTGCGGGCAGCGCTTGGTGCTGACGAACGTCATGTCGACCAGGTCGCGCGCCAGGATGTCGTTGCGGGTGTCGCAGCCGTTGTGGCCGCCGGGGGCGGTTGTGTCGTCGTCCCAGGACTCGCCGAAAGCCGTTCGGCGGTAATCGTTTCCGCGCACACGACTGGGCACCACCCGGACTCCTGCGAGCACGTCGGTGCCGGCCGCGAGGACCGGCGCCGCCGCTCGCGCCGTCAGTGCGGCGCTTCCCGCCCCGGAGAGCACCTGCGCGGCGACGATGACGGACAGCAGGGCCGCGGCTGCCAGCCACAGCAGCGTGCGGCGCTTCACGCCTTGTCCAGGTAGTCGATACGGTCATTGCCGGTGAACTGCCCTGCCAGGACGGCCATTCCGCGGCTCTTCGGGTCGTCGGCGTAGACCGACTCGCAGATATCGCGGGCGGCGAGAATGATGTCGAGATGCTCGAGCAGGGAGAGGAATCGCAAGTTGATTCGGCGGCCGGACTGGTTGAGCCCCAGCACATCTCCCTCGCGGCGCTCCTGCAGGTCGAGGTTGGCCAGCGCGAAGCCGTCCAACGTTGCTGCTACCGCCTCCAGGCGCTCGCCGGCCTTCGAGTGCGGGGGCAACCGGGTCGCAAGCAGGCACAGGCTGGGCTCAGTACCGCGCCCGATCCGGCCGCGCAACTGATGCAACTGGCTGACGCCGAACCGGTCGGCATCCATCACCACCATCACCGTCGCGTTGGGGACGTCGACTCCGACCTCGACGACGGTGGTGCAGACCAGCACATCAATCTCGCCGGCACGGAACGCCGCCATCACGGCGTCTTTTTCCTCGGCGGGCAGCCGTCCGTGCATGAGCCCCAATCGCAGACCTTTCAGCGGTCCGTTGCGCAGCCGTTCATTGAGTTCGACGACGGTGACGGGCGGCGGGCCGTTCTGCTCGCCGTCGGCCTTGTCGTTCTCATCGATCCGGGAAGCCACCACGTAGGCCTGCCGGCCGGCGGCGACCTCCTCGGTGATGCGTTCCCACGCACGGTTGAGCCACTGAGGCTTGTCGTTGACGTAGATGGTCCTGGTGTCGATGGGCTGACGGCCGCGAGGAAGCTCGTTGATGGTCGAGGTTTCGAGATCGCCGTACACCGTCAGCGCAATGGTCCGCGGTATCGGCGTCGCGGTCATCACCAAAAGGTGCGGGGTGGTGCCGTCGGGAGCTTTGGCGCGCAGGCGATCTCGCTGCTCGACCCCGAACCGATGCTGCTCGTCGATCACCACCAGGCCCAGACGGTGGAATTCGACGGAATCCTGAAGCAACGCATGCGTGCCGATGACGATGCCTGCCGCGCCGGACGCCACCTCATCGCGCACCTGACGCTTCTGGGCTGCCGTCATCGACCCGGTCAGCAGCGCCACCCTGGTGGCGACGTCGTCTCCGCCGAGTTGTCCGGCCATGCCCAGCGGCCCCAACACGGCCCGGATCGACTGCGCATGTTGGACGGCAAGCACTTCCGTCGGCACCATCAGCGCGCACTGATATCCGGCGTCGACTATCTGCGCCATGGCCAACGCTGAGACGATGGTCTTCCCGGAGCCCACCTCGCCCTGAAGGAGGCGGTGCATCGGCTTGGTGGAGGCCAACTCATCCGAGATCACCGCGAGGGCTGTGCGCTGATCGCCGGTCAACTCAAAGGGCAGCCGGTCATTCAGCGCCTCGGCAAGGCCGTCGCTGCGCCTCGGGGCGGCAGGACCGGACTGCGAGAGCTCACCGTACCGACGCTGAACCAGCGCCCATTGCAGGCCCACCGCCTCGTCGAACGTCAGGCGCTCGCGCGCACACTCCCGTTCAGCTTCCTTCTCGGCGGTGTGGATGGCCCGCAGGGCGGTGTCCTCGCTGACCAGATTCCGCTGGCGCACAATCTTTTCCGGCAGCGGGTCGGGCACCGGGTCCAGGACGTCGAGCACCTGGCGCACACAGGCGTAGATGTCCCAGCTCTGCAGCTTGGCGCTGGCGGCGTAGATCGGGAAGAAGTCCCGCTCGAACACCGACATGTCGACCTCGCCGCCCTGTCCGCCGGCGGTCGCGGCGATCGTCTTGAGGGATTTGGAGCCGAACCTCTTGTCGCCCAGCACCAGGAAGTCCGGGTGGGTCAGTTGCATCACGCCCTTGAAGTAACCGACTTCCCCGGACAGCATCAGCTTGGTCCCCGGGACAAGCCCGGACTTGAGGTACTTGGCGTTGAAGAACGTCGCGGTGACCTTCGGCCGCCGGTTCTTCAGTGTGATGACCAGGTATTCGCGCCGGGGCTGCCGGTTGGTCCAGCGCACGTCGGCCTTCTCGATCTCGCCGACGAAGGTGATGTGCTCGCCCTCTTCGGGCGGGTCGTCGTCCTCGCCCTGCACGTTGCTGCCCTGGCTGTATTTGCGGGGGTAGTGGCGCAGCAGGTCGTCGACCGTGCGCATGCCGAAGAACTCCTCAAGCGCGTTGGCGGCCTTCGCGCCCAGGACGGCGTCGAGCCGGTCGGTCAGGGTGACTCCAGAGGATCTCACGGGTTATTCGACACCGATCAGCAGCACATCGCCGCGGTGGCCGGTGCGGTAGCTGGTGAAGTCGGTGCCCGGGTGCCGTCGGTGCACGTGCTCGGCCAGGCTGTCGACCAGCGCGTCCGGTTGCTCAGCGGCAGCACCGACCAGCACGGTGACCAACTCACCGCCTGAGCTCAGCAGCAGGTCGATCAGTCTGGCGGCGGCGACGACCGGGGCGGGGTCGACCACCACGACTTCGGCGCCGGCGATCCCCAATCCGTCACCGGGAGCGCACGACCCGGCCCAGGTCAACGCCCGCTCGGTGGCGATCCGGACCGATCCGTGCCGGCAACCCGCGGCGGCGCGGGCCATGGTGTATCCGTCGTCGACGGCTTGGCGGCCCGCATCGTGCACGGCCAGCGCGGCCAGACCCTGCACCATCGAACCGCACGGCAGCGGCACCACGTCGATACCCCAGCCGATGGCCGCCGTGCAGGCAGCCACCAGATCCTCGGCGGCGACGTAGCCGTCGGGCAGCACCATCACCTGGGCGGCGCCGGTGTCGACCAGCGCGCGCAGCAGCCGATCGGCGCTCACCCCGTCGACCGGGTCCACCAATTCGAGATCGGGGCAGACCACGGCCGCGCCCTCGCCCCCGAAGAGTTGTTCTGCGCCTGGGCCGTCCACCACCGCCAGCACCGCGCGTTGACGGGTCCAGCCGCCGGGGGCGACCCGTCCGGTGGCCAGCGCCGAGATGCGGATGCGGCTCACCGCGCCGGCGGACATCCCGGCTTCCACGGCGGCGCCGGCGTCGTCGGTGTGGACGTGCACCGAATGCCGGTCTCCGGCGGCAGGCGCCAGCGCCACCGAGTCGCCCAGGCGGTCGAGGTCGGCCCGCAGGCGGGTCAGCGCCCCGGGGTCGCAGCCGCCGACGAGGTACATGACTTCGAATTGCGGGGTCGCCGCATCCGTGACGTCGTGGTAGGCGGCCGGCGCCGCCGCCAGGTAGGCCCGACGCGGCGGGAGATGCCCGGTGACCGCGGCGGTCAGGGCGTCCAGCAGAACCAGCAGACCGCGGCCGCCGGCGTCGACGACCCCGGCCTCGGCCAGGACGGCAAGCTGATCGGGAGTGTGGTCCAGAGCGGTGGCGGCGGCGTCACCGGCCGTGGTGAGCGCCTCGGGCAGGCCGGTGCCCGCGTCGGCACAGTGTTCGACGGCGGCGGCGGCCGCCTGCAGCACCGACACCACCGTGCCGGCGACCACGTCCCCGCCCATCGCCGACACCACCAGGGCCACGGCGTGCCGCAGCGCCGCGCCGAGCAGCGCTGCGTCGATATCGGCACGGTCAGCCTGCCGGGCGGCGTCGGCTGTGACTTCGGCCAGCGCCCGCAGGATCTGCGACAGGATCAGCCCGGAGTTGCCGCGGGCACCGTTGAGGGCGCCCCGCGCCAGCGCTGCGGCCACGTCGGCGACGTCGTCGCCGCAGTCGGCGGACTGCGCCTCCGCCAGGGCAGCGCGCATGGTGAACAGCATGTTCGTGCCGGTGTCGGAGTCGGCGACGGGAAACACGTTAAGGCCGTTGATCTCGTCGGTGTGCCGGATCAAATGGCCGACGGAGGTATGCGCCCAGTCCCGCAGGACCGTCGCGTCCAGCCGCCGCTGCGGCATCGGCGCCCTCCGATTCGCTCGTCACCCGTCGGCTCAGCCTAGCCAGAGCTGCCGACGGAAAGTGTCGGCACGACACCCGCCTGTTCACCGACCGTCGCGGGACCATACGGAGAGGAGCGGGACCATCACGACCCGTTTTGGCGTTCGGTTCACTGCGCCGGTATCCTGGTCGGGTTGCCGGTTCGCCGGCTGGGCGATTCTCCCGCGCACCACGCGCGACAAGCGCCCGTGACCCCAAGTCGATTTGAGGAGTAGTGACATGGCTGCCGTGTGCGATATCTGCGGGAAAGGCCCCGGGTTCGGCAAGTCGGTGTCGCACTCGCACCGCCGGACCAACCGCCGCTGGAACCCGAACATCCAGACCGTCCACGCGGCCACCCGCCCGGGCGGCAACAAGCAGCGGGTGAACGCCTGCACCTCGTGCATCAAGGCCGGCAAGATCGTTCGCGGCTGACGCTGCTGCTCTGAGCGGGCGCCGAACCTCGGGATAGCTCCCGCTTCGGGGGCCTACTTCTTGTGCCCGCCCAGTAGCGACAACTACCTCCTCGCCCGCTGCCTTCACCGGCAGCGGGCGTTGTTGTCGTTCGCACGGCCGGCAGAAGTACGCGTGCCGGCCCGACCGTAGAAGGACAGCTCACCGGGCTACCCCCGATCAGGGCAGGCGCCAGTCCACCGGTTCAGCGCCCATCCCGGCCAGGAGTTCGTTGGCACGGCTGAACGGCCGCGATCCGAAGAACCCTCGACTCGCCGACAACGGCGACGGGTGCGCCGACTCGATGGCCGCACACCGCTCCGACGCCAGCATGGGTTTGAGTGTCGAGGCGTCGCGGCCCCACAGGATCGCGACCAGTGGCACGTCGCGGGCGGCCAGCGCCCGGATCGCACACTCGGTGACAGCTTCCCAGCCCTTGCCCCGGTGCGACGCCGGACTGCCCGGCCGCACCGTGAGCACCCTGTTGAGCAGCATGACGCCGCGCTGGGACCACGGCGTGAGATCACCGGTGGACGGCTGCGGAAACCCCAGATCGGCGCTGTACTCGGTGAAGATGTTCGCCAGGCTGCGCGGCAGCGGCCGAACGTCGGGCGCCACCGAGAAGCTCAGTCCCACAGCGTGCCCGGGAGTGGGATAGGGATCCTGTCCGACGATCAGCACCCGGACGTCGTCAAACGGAAAAGTGAACGCCCGCAACACATTCGGTCCGGCCGGCAGATACCGGTGGCCGGCCGCCACCTCCGAGCGCAGGAAATCCCCCATCGCGGCGACCTGACCGGCAGCCGGCTCGAGCGCGCGCGCCCAGCCGTCGTCGACGAGTTCGCGAAGGGGCCGGGCGGTCACGGCCCACAACCTAACCCAGCCGCCGGATCAGTCGAAGGACTGCCACCCCGCCGGGCCGGATCGCGGTGCACCGTCGAGCAGGACCGCCGGCCGCCCGGCCTGCACGGCGCCGATCACCCGCCACCCGTGCGGCGGATAGTCCGGGAAGCAGGCCACCAGGGCGTGGTCCTCGCCCCCGGCGAGCACCAGCGACCAGGGGTCGACCCCGGCAGCCTGCGCGGCCGGGCGTACCGCCTCGACGTCGCAGGTCAGCGCGGTACGGCGGACATCGATCACCACCCCGGAGGCGGTGGCCAGGTGGCCGAGGTCGGCCAGCAGTCCGTCGGAAACGTCTGTCATCGCCTGCGCTCCGGCTTCGGCGGCCGCCCGGCCCTGACCGTAGGGCGGGCAGGGGGCGCGATGACGGGCCCGCACCTCGTCGAAACCGGAAACGCCGTCGCGCAGGACGGCATATCCGGCCGCCGAGCCGCCGAGTTCCCCGGTGACGGCGACCAACGAGCCGGGCCGTGCGCCGCTGCGCAGCACCGGGTCGCGGCCACCGAGGTCACCCAGCGCGGTCACCGAGACCACCCACTGGGGACTGGCCACCAGGTCGCCGCCCACAATGCCGGCGCCGACCTTGGCGGCCTCGGCCCACATGCCGTCGGTGAGTTCGGCGACCAGGGCCACCGGGGTGCCGGCGGGCGCCCCGAACGCGACGACGAATCCGGTGATGCAGGCACCCATCGCCTCGATATCGGCGGCGTTCTGCGCGATCGCCTTGCGGCCGACGTCGTGCGGTGTCGACCAGTCCAACCGAAAATGCCGCCCTTCGACCAGCATGTCGGTGGTCACCACCACCCTGCCGTCCGGGGCGGCGACGACGGCGGCATCGTCGCCGGGACCGACCGCGACCCCGGCAGGATGAGCCCGCCCGGTCGTCAGCCGGTCGATCACAGCGAACTCCCCCACCTCGTGCAACGTGGGGCTGTCGTCGTGGGCCACCGGTGCTCCTCTCCTGCGAACTCCGGCCGCTGCGCTGCGGTAACTTGAGCACGCCAGTCTAGGACCGCAGGCGGAAGAGGAGACGACGGTGCAGGCCGACCACACCGACACTCCGATCGCCGCAGCTGGTGACGACGGGCCACCCCGCGGTCTGATGATCGCCGCCCTGGCGCTCGGCGTAGCGGCGCTCGCGGGCGTGTTCGCCTTCGCGGCGTCCCGGCAGACACCGCCGGCACCAGTGGCGATCGGCGCGGTCCCCGCGCCGGACGCCCAGAGTCAGGAATGCCAGGCCCTACTGGGCACCCTGCCGGACCGTCTCGGCGACTATCCGCGCGCCGCAACGGCCGACCCCACCCCATCCGGCACGGCCGCGTGGCGGGCCGACAGCGGGCCGATCATCCTGCGTTGCGGGCTGGGCCGGCCGGCCGAGTTCGTCGTCGGCGCGCCGATCCAGATGGTCAACGATGTCCAATGGTTCCGGCTCGATGACCCCGACGCACCGAGCAGCACCTGGCTGTGCGTCGACCGGGCGAGGTATGTGGCGCTGACCCTGCCCTCCGGGGCAGGGCCGGGCCCGATTCAAGCGTTGTCCGGGGTCATCGACCGCACCATGCCGGCCATCCCGATCCGGCCCGGCCCGGCGCGCTGACCGGCACTCAGCGCAGGCCGGTCCCCCGGGCCAGCGCGGTCTCGACCATGGTGCCGACCAGAGTTTCGTAGTCGACGCCGCTGGCGCCCCACATCCGGGGATACATCGAAATCGTGGTGAAGCCCGGCATGGTGTTGATCTCGTTGACCACCGGACCGTCCTCGGTGAGGAAGAAATCCACCCGGGCCAGACCCTGACAATCCAGCGCATTGAACGTGCGGATGGCCAAGTCCTGCAACAGCTTCTTCGTCGTGTCGTCGACCGCAGCCGGGACGTCGAGTTCGGCCGCGTCGTCGAGATACTTCGTCTCGAAGTCGTAGAAACCGTCGTCGTCGCCAACGGCACCCACCACGCGGATCTCGCCGATGGTGCTCGCTTTGATTGTGCCGTCGGGGAATTCGAGCACCCCGCACTCCAGCTCGCGGCCGAGGATGCCGGCCTCGACGATCACCTTGGGATCGTGGCGGCGCGCCTCGGCGATCGCCGTGTTCAGGGCGCCGGGTTCGCCGACCCGGCTCACACCGATCGACGAGCCGCCCCGGGCGGGCTTGACGAACATCGGGAAACCAAGGCGCGCAATCTCCTCAGCCGTCGGCTCGTCGCGACCGGGGCGAAGGACGACGTAGTCGCCGATGGGCAGTCCGTCGGCGGCCATCAGCTTCTTGGCGAACTCCTTGTCCATCCCCGCCGCGCTGGCCAGGACGCCCGCGCCGACGTAGGGAATGCCGGCCAGTTCCAGCAGCCCCTGGATGGTGCCGTCCTCCCCGTAGGGGCCGTGCAGGATCGGGAAGACCACGTCCACCGACGACAGGATCTCCGCGGCCAGCGCGAGCGGCGTATCGGCCACGCCGGTGACCTCGGGCAACTGGCCGTCGGCGATGGTCAGCTTGTCGGGGTCGACGTCGGTGCGCAACCAGGATCCGTCGCGGGCGATGCCGACCGGCACCACCTCGAACCGCGCCGGGTCCAGGTGGCGCAGGATGCTGCCCGCCGACACGCACGAAATCGCATGTTCGGAGCTGCGGCCGCCGTAGACGACGGCAACACGGATCCGGGAATGCTTCGTCACAAGCAAGAGAGGCTACCGTCCGGCGGCGTCGAGAGCCGCCACGACGTCGGCCACCAGGTCATCGGTGTCCTCGATACCGGCCGAGATCCGGGCGAACCCGTCCGGCACCGCATCGCCCCAGCGGGCCCGGCGGTCCACCGAGGTGTGGATGCCGCCGAAGCTGGTGGCGGCGACCAGCAGTTCGCTGTGCCGCACCAACGCGTGCACAGCGTCGGCACTGTCCAGCTCCACCGACACCAAGCCGCCGAAGTGACGCATCTGGTTGACCGCGATCGCATGTGACGGGTCACCCGGCAGCCCGGGATAACGCACCGAGCGCACCGCCGGATGGCCGCTCAGGGCGGTCGCCAACGCCAGCGCGTTCTGACACTGCCGCTCGAAGCGCAAACCGAAGCTGCCGATGCTGCGCAGCAGCAACCATGCCTCCAGCGCACCCAGGATCGGTCCGGCGAGCAGCCGTTCCCTCTCGACGGCGGCCATCAGCTCGGGATGACTCCCGGCGACATATCCGGCGACCAGATCACTGTGTCCGGCAAGGGCTTTGGTGGCGCTGGCCACCACCAGGTCGGCACCCAGCGACAGCGGCTGCTGGCCCAGCGGCGTGGCCGTGGTGTTGTCGACCAGCAGCCGGGCGCCGCGTTGGTGGCAGATGACGGCCAGCCGGTGCAGGTCAACCACGTCCAGGGCGGGATTCGTCGGCGTCTCGGCCAGCACGACATCCGCCGTTGCTGCGGCGTCGCACATCTGGTCAGCTGTCGCCTCGTGCACCGTCACCCCAAGCCGCGCAAGGCTTTCTGCGGCGTAGCGCCGCACCTGGTAGTAGCCGTCGGCGGGAACCACGAGCACTGCCCCGGGTGTGACGAGCACCCGCAGCGCGGCGGTGATCGCCGCCATGCCCGACCCGAAAAGCAGTGCACCGGTGGCATCCTCGAGCCGCGCGAGCGCCGCCTCCAGCGACGACCACCCCGGATTGGAGTAGCGACCGTAGACGTGGGCCTCGCTGCCCTCCTCGGCGGACAGATGAAAGGCCGACGCGGGGACCGGGGTATGCGCCACCGGCTGTCCGGCGACCGCAGCGGTGTCGACGGCCTTGACGGTGCGAGTGGAATCGCCGTATCGCGCGGTCACGTCTTCACCAGATCCAGGGTCACGAGATTCGCCTCTACGAGAGTCATTGCTGTCACTCCGGTTTCGTGCTGCGGCCCAACAGCAATGCGACGGCCTCGTCGATGGACAACCCTCGGTGGCAGACCCGGTACACCGCGTCGGTCAGGGGCATCTCGACGTCGTAACTCGAGGCCAGCGACAGGATCGACGCGCAGGAACTCACACCCTCGGCGACGTGGCCGTCGGTGGCCTGCTGGGCCATCGCCAGGGTCTCGCCCCGGCCGAGTCGCTGACCGAAGGTGCGGTTGCGTGAATGCGGAGACGTACAGGTGGCCACCAGGTCACCGACTCCGGCCAGCCCCGCCAGCGTCGCCGGCTGGGCGCCGAGGGCAATTCCCAGCCGCATGATCTCGGCCAGTCCGCGGGTGATGATGGCGGCGGCGGTGTTCTCCCCCAGCCCGACCCCCGACGCCATTCCGCAAGCTAGTGCGATGACGTTCTTGCAGGCCCCTCCGATCTCGGTGCCGACGACGTCGGAGTTGGTGTACGGCCGCAGATAGCCGGTCCTGAGCGCGCGCTGCAGCGCCACCGCCCGGCCCGAGTCCGGACAGGCCACCACGGTGGCCGCCGGCTGCTGGTCGGCGATCTCGGCAGCGAGATTTGGTCCGGAGACGACCGCGACCTGCCCGGAATCGACCCCGGTGACGGCGAGGATGACCTGGCTCATCCGCATCAGGCTGTGCAGTTCGATGCCCTTGGCCAGGCTGACCAGTGTCGCGCCGGGGGCGATGTGATCGCGCCATGCCTCAAGGTTGGTCCGCAGCGTCTGGGAGGGCACGCCCAGCAGGACGGTGGTCACGCCGTCGAGCGCCGCCGCCGGGTCGGTGGTCGCCCGGACCGCGTCCGACAGGGTGATCCCGCCCAGGTACCGGCTGTTGGTGTGGGCGGTGTTGACCTCATGCTCGACGTCCCGTCGACGCGCCCACAGCCGGACCTCGCTGCCCGCGTCGGCCAGCACCTTGGCCAGCGCCGTGCCCCACGCGCCGGCGCCCATCACCGCCGCGGTTCCCAGCGATCCGTCCATCCGACCTCCGTTTCGGTGCCGGCGGCAGCCTCCGGCCCAGCGCTTGCCGCGTGGAATTCAACCTAATCACGCGGCGCTGGCAGGATGGTTGCCCATGAGCGCGGGAGTCGGGCTGATCATCGCGGTCAAGCAACTCAGCGCCGCGAAAAGCCGGCTTGCGGCACTCTTGGCCGCCGACGCCCGCGAACGGCTCGTGCTGGCGATGCTGGTGGACACCATCGCCGCGGCCCGGGACGTGGCGGGAGTGGGGTCAGTGACGGTGGTGACCCCCGACCCGGCGGCCGCGAGCGCGGCCCGCGACCTCGGTGCAGCGGTGGTTGCGGACCCGACACCGCAGGGCCATCCCGACCCGCTGAACAACGCCATCCTGGCGGCATCCGGCCTGGTGTCGGCCGCCACGCCCAATCTGGTTGTGCTCCAGGGGGATCTGCCGGCACTCCGGCCCAGCGAGCTTGCGGACGCGTTGCTGGCGGCAGTCGCGCACCCGCGAAGCTTCGTCGCCGACCGCCAGGGCACCGGCACGTCGGCGCTGTTTGCCTGCGGGGTACCGCTGGACCCCCTGTTCGGCACCGGTTCGGCGGACCGGCACCGGACCTCCGGCGCGGTGGAACTGCACGGCACATGGCCGGGTCTGCGCTGCGATATCGACACTCCCGACGACCTCGCGCAGGCTCGGATCCTGGGTCTGGGGGCCGCCACCGCCCGCGCCGTCGGATAGCCGCGATCGCCGTCACCCGGGCGAGCCGCCGGGGTGCCACGCGACATGTCGCACCGTATTGCGCAGCAGCCCAACACAGTGCCGACCGATGAGGAATGATGGCCGCATGACCGAGGCGGAGACCGAAGCCCGAGCGACGGAGAACGACCGACCAGCCCCCGCATCGGCCCCTGCGGTGCCCCCCGCCGCCACCGCCGCGCCCGTCGCCGACGGCGGCCTTCCGCCGGATCGGTACCTGAACCGCGAACTGAGCTGGCTGGACTTCAACACCCGGGTCCTGGCCCTGGCGGCGGACACCTCGATGCCATTGCTGGAGCGGGCGAAGTTCCTCGCCATCTTCGCCTCCAACCTCGACGAGTTCTACATGGTCCGGGTGGCGGGCCTGAAGCGCCGCGACGAGATGCGGCTGTCGGTGCGCTCGGCAGACGGGCTGTCTCCCCGCGAGCAACTGCGTCTGATCGGAGAACGCACCCAGCAGTTGGCGATTCAGCACGCGCATGTGTTCGCCGATTCGGTGCGGCCCGGCCTGGCAGCACACGGCATTCACATCGTCACCTGGCCGGAGCTCACCGACGCCGAACGCAGTGAGTTGTCCTCATATTTCCACGAACAGGTCTTCCCGGTCCTGACGCCGCTGGCGGTCGACCCCGCACACCCGTTCCCGTTCGTCAGCGGGCTGAGCCTGAATATGGCGGTTGCGGTGCGCTCGCCCGAGGACGGGATTCAGCACTTCGCGCGGGTGAAGGTACCTGACAACGTCGACCGGTTCGTCCTGTTGCGGAGCACCGGCCAGGAGAGCCAGACCGTCCGGTTCCTGCCAATGGAGAAGCTGATCGCCGCCCAGCTGTCGGCCCTGTTCCCCGGCATGGAAATCGTTGAGCACCATGCCTTCCGGATCACGCGCAACGCCGACATGGACGTCGAGGACCGGGACGAGGACCTGCTACAGGCACTCGAGCGTGAACTGGCACGGCGCCGTTTCGGCCCCCCTGTTCGGCTCGAAGTCTCCGACGACATGTCGGAGAGCATGCTGGAACTCCTCCTGCGCGAACTCGACGTCGATCCCGGCGACGTGGTCCAGGTGCCCGGCCTGCTCGACCTTTCGGCGCTGTGGCAGATCTACGCGGTGGACCGGCCAGCGCTGAAAGAGCCACCCTTCGTTCCAGCCACCCACCCGGCCTTCGGCGAGACGGGCAAGAGCATCTTCGCCACGTTGCGCGACGGCGACATTCTGCTCCACCACCCCTACGAGTCGTTCTCGACCAGCGTGCAACGATTCATCGAGCAGGCGGCCGCGGATCCCGATGTCCTGGCGATCAAGCAGACGCTCTACCGCACCTCCGGTGACTCGCCGATCGTCAACGCGCTGATTGAGGCGGCCGACGCCGGCAAACAGGTGGTCGCCCTGGTCGAGTTGAAGGCCCGCTTCGACGAACAGGCCAACATCAAGTGGGCCCGTGCACTCGAAGATGCCGGAGTCCATGTGGTGTACGGCCTCGTCGGCCTGAAAACCCACTGCAAGACGTGCCTGGTGGTGCGCCGGGAGGGGTCGACGATCCGACGCTACTGTCACATCGGCACCGGCAACTACAACCCGAAAACCGCACGGCTGTATGAAGATGTCGGACTGTTGACCGCCGCGCCGGATCTCGGCGCCGATCTCACCGACCTGTTCAACTCGCTGACCGGCTACTCGCGAAAGGTGAGCTACCGCAATCTGCTGGTGGCTCCGCGGGGTATCCGGACCGGGATCCTGGATCGGATCGAGGCCGAGATCGCTGCACACCAGCGCACCGGCAACGGCCGGATCCGGGTGAAGGCCAACGCGATCGTCGACGAGCAGATCATCGACGGTCTGTACCGGGCCTCGCAGGCCGGGGTGCGGGTGGAGGTCGTCGTCCGCGGGATCTGTGCGCTGCGTCCGGGCGTGGAGGGCTTCTCGGAGAACATCGCGGTGCGCTCGATTCTCGGTCAGTTCCTGGAGCATTCGCGGGTCATGCATTTCCGGGCGATCGACGAATTCTGGATCGGCAGCGCCGACATGATGCACCGCAACCTCGACCGCCGCGTCGAGGTCATGGCGCAGGTCAAGGATCGACGGCTGACCGACTATCTGGATGAGGTGTTCGAGTCGGCGATGCATCCGTCCACGCGCTGCTGGGAGCTCGGATCAGACGGGAGTTGGACCGCAGCGCCGCGCGACGGTCGCGAAGTTCGCGACCATCAGGTGTGGCTCATGGAAAAGCACCGGCACGGGTAAAGCCGAGACACGATGGCGACCAAATCGGCAACCACCACGAAAAAGACGAAGACCAAGTCGAAGAAGGCTCCGGTTACGGTGTACGCCGCGGGAGCGGTGTTGTGGCGCCCGGATCCCGATTCCGGCGTTCCGCTGATCGCCGTCATCCACCGGCCCCGCTACGACGACTGGTCGCTGCCCAAAGGCAAGGTCGATCCCGGCGAGACCGAACCGGTGACGGCGGTCCGGGAAATCTACGAGGAGACCGGACAGCAGGCGCACCTCGGCCGGCGCCTGTGCAAGGTGACCTATCCGATTCCCATCGGCACCAAGGTCGTTCACTATTGGGTGGCGCGCGGACTCGGCGGCGACTTCACGCCCACCCGGGAGGTGGATCAGATGCTGTGGCTGCCGGCCGACGAGGCGAACCAACGGCTCACCCACCCCCATGACCGGAAAGTGACCGGACAGTTCACCAAGAAGCCGGCCGATACCCGAACCGTACTGATCATCAGACATGCCACCGCCGGCCGAAAGGCGCGCTACAAGGGCGACGACACCCATCGCCCGCTCGACCGCAATGGCCGGGCCCAGGCGAAATCACTGGTGCCGCAACTGACGGCCTTCGGCGCTTCCTCGTTGTTCGCAGCCGACCGCCTTCGCTGCGTGAAGACCATCGAACCGCTGGCCAAGAACCTGGACCTGCCGATCGCGGTGGAGCCGACGCTGACCGAGGAGGCGTATGCAGCCGACCCCGAGGCGGCACGGCAGAGATTGATGGAGATCGTCACCGGCGGTGGGACTCCGGCGATCTGCAGCCAGGGCAGGGTGATCCCCTACCTGATCGACTGGTGGTGCGAGCGCGACGGCGTCGAGCCGGACAAGTCCCGCAACCGCAAGGGCAGCACGTGGGTCTTGTCCCTTTCCGGCGATCGGCTGATCGCCGCCGACCACATGCCCAGCCCGCTGGCCAACAAGGCGTAGTCATCCGCAACCCGAAAAGCGCTGTCCCCGAAAGGGCCAGTCCTGGAAAACGAATGCGCCGCGGACCTTTCGGTCCGCGGCGCATTCATGAGTCCGACGGTTAGCGGCGGCCCTTCTTGGCCGGAGCCTTCTTAGCCGGAGCCTTCTTCACGGCGGCCACCTTCTTGACGGCAACCTTCTTGGCCGGAGCCGCCTTCACAGCGGCCTTCTTGACCGGAGCCTTCTTGACGGCGACGACCTTCTTGGCCGGAGCCTTCGTCACGGCCACCTTCTTGACGACGACCTTCTTGGCCGGAGCCTTCTTGACGGCAACGACCTTCTTGACGGCACCCTTCTTGACCGGAGCCTTCTTGACGGCGACGGCCGTCTTGGCGGCACCCTTCTTGACCGGAGCCTTCTTGGCCGGAGCCTTGACGGCAGCCTTCTTGGCCGGAGCCTTCTTCACCACAGCTTTCCTCGCTGCGCCGCCGATGGCGCCTCGCCTGACCGCCGGCCCTTCGGCCGGAAGTTTCTGCGCACCGGAAACGATCGCCTTGAACTGTGCCCCGGGACGGAACGCGGGAACCGCCGTCGGCTTGACCTTGACCGTCTCACCGGTGCGGGGGTTGCGGGCGACCCGAGCGGCGCGACGACGACGCTCGAACACGCCGAAGCCGGTGATGGTTACACTCTCGCCCTTCTGCACAGCACGAACGATGGCGTCGATCAGGTGCTCCACCGCGTCGTTAGCGTGGCGCCGGTCGGTGTCCAGCTTCTCGGTTAGAACCTCGATCAACTCTGCTTTGTTCATTCAAATCCTCCGAAACAGCGGTCCACGCTTGGACCGACTGGGAGATACGGTAAACGTTTGCAGCGCAAAATTCCATGCGCCACGAACAATTTCAGCAAAATGATACCGACGCTTGCCCAATCCGCTTGCCGCCCTTGAGGGCCGGATTATCGACCGGCAACTGCCCTGCCGGGCACAGTATCTCCGGCTTGCCGACGGTCAGCCGAGTACGGAAATGTGCGGCTTCCACTTCGGACGAATCGCCTCGAATTCCGCAATCTCCGACTGTTTCCGCAGGGTAAGGCCTATATCGTCAAGCCCTTCAAGGAGCCGCCAGGCGGTGTAGTCGTCAATCGTGAACGGCAGCACCGCCGTTGAGGCCGAGATCGTCCGATCCCGAAGATTGGCAGTGATTTCCAGCCCCGGGTGCTGTTCGATCAGCTTCCACAGCAGTTCGACATCGTCGGGGGTCACCTCTGCGGCCAGCAGCCCGGCCTTTCCGGCGTTTCCCCGGAAGATGTCGGCGAACCGCGACGAAATGACGACCCGGAAGCCGTAGTCCATCAGCGCCCAGACCGCGTGCTCGCGTGAAGATCCGGTGCCGAAGTCGTGCCCGGCGACCAGAACCGAACCGCGATCGAAGGGACTCTGATTGAGCACGAAGGCCGGATCGGTGCGCCAAGCGGCGAAAAGACCGTCCTCGAAACCGGTTCGGGAGACACGCTTGAGGTACTCCGCCGGGATGATCTGATCGGTGTCGACGTTGGAGCGGCGCAGAGGAACGCCGACTCCGGTGTGGGTCTCGAAGGCTTCCATGGCTTTACGCTTCCTTTCGGTGGTCGGCGCCGTTCAGGTCGGCGCAGGCGAGATCGGCAGGAGCGGACAGCCGGCCACGGACCGCGGTGGCAGCGGCGACCGCAGGCGAGACCAGATGCGTGCGGCCGCCCTTGCCCTGCCGGCCTTCGAAATTACGGTTGGACGTCGAAGCGCAGCGTTCCCCGGATGACAGCTGATCGGGGTTCATCCCGAGGCACATCGAACACCCGGCGAGGCGCCATTCGGCGCCGGCTGCGGTGAAAACCTCTCCGAGGCCTTCAGCTTCGGCCTGCGCCCGCACCTTCATCGAACCCGGCACGATCAGCATCCGGACGCCGTCGGCGACCGTACGGCCGCGCAACACCTCTGCGACGGCGCGCAGGTCCTCGATGCGGCCGTTGGTGCAGGAACCCACGAACACCGCGTCCACCGGGATATCCCGCATCGGCGTGCCCGGACGAAGGCCCATGTACGCCAACGCCTTCTCCGCGCTCTGCCGCTCGTTGTCGCTGCCCATCAACTCCGGATCCGGAACCGACTCCGACAGCGGCACGCCCTGGCCCGGGTTGGTGCCCCAGGTGACGAACGGGCTCAGAGTCGTGGCGTCGATATAGATCTCGGTGTCGAATTCGGCGCCCTCATCGGTGGGCAGGCGATCCCAGGCGGCCACCGCGGCGTCCCAGTCGGCTCCCGTCGGCGCATACGGCCGCCCACGCAGATACTGGTAGGTGGTCGCGTCGGGGGCCACCATGCCGGCGCGGGCTCCGGCCTCGATGCTCATGTTGCAGATGGTCATGCGGCCTTCCATCGACAGCGATTCGATGGTGCTGCCTCTGTATTCGATCACGTGGCCCTGCCCGCCGCCGGTGCCGATCTTGGCGATGACCGCCAGGATGATGTCCTTGGCGGTCACTCCGACGGGCAGTTCGCCGTCGACGTTGACGGCCATGGTCTTGAACGGGCGCAGCGGCAGCGTCTGGGTGGCGAGCACATGCTCCACCTCCGACGTACCGATTCCCATTGCGATGGAACCGAAGGCGCCGTGCGTGGAGGTGTGGCTGTCGCCGCAGACAATCGTCATGCCGGGCTGGGTGAGGCCCAGTTGCGGTCCGACCACGTGCACGATGCCCTGTTCGGGATCACCCATCGGGTGCAGCCGGATGCCGAATTCCGCGCAGTTACGCCGCAGCGTCTCCACCTGGGTGCGCGAAATCGGGTCTGCGATCGGCTTGTCGATGTCGATGGTCGGGACGTTGTGGTCCTCGGTGGCCAGCGTGAGGTCGGGCCGGTGCACCGGGCGCCCGGCCAGACGCAGACCGTCGAAGGCCTGCGGGCTGGTGACCTCGTGGATGAGGTGCAGATCGATGTAGATCAGGTCGGGTTCGCGGCCGGCGCCGGTACCGGCCCCGGGGACGACGACGTGGTCTGCCCACACCTTCTCCGCAAGGGTGCGGGGCCGGCCGGGCGTATCTGGAGTTCCCATTGCGCTCATTTCGTCTCGTTCTCCGCGGCGACGCCGCCATCTCACATCGTGGGACGTTAGTATCTATATGTGAGACAGGATAGCGGCATCGGCGTACTCGACAAAGCTGTGGCCGTGCTGCACGCGATTGCCGAGTCCCCCTGCGGGCTGGCCGATCTCTGCGCACGCACCGATCTGCCCCGGGCGACGGCACACCGGCTGGCCGCGGGGCTGGAGGTCCACCGCCTGCTCGCCCGCGACACCGCCGGCCGCTGGCGGCTCGGCCCGGCGTTGAACGAGCTGTCCGCGGGGGTCGCCGATCCCCTGCTCGCCGCCGGGGCGGCCGTCCTGCCGGGGCTGCGCGAGACCACCGGCGAGAGCGTGCAGCTCTACCGGCGCGAAGGGACCACCCGGGTCTGCGTCGTCGCGCTGGAACCGCCTGCAGGACTTCGGGATACTGTTCCGGTCGGCGCCAGGCTCCCGATGACGGCGGGCTCCGGCGCCCGGGTGCTGCTGGCCTACAGCGATCCGGACACCCAGCGGGCAGTGCTGCCCTCCGCGGCGTTCACCGAACGCACGCTGGCCGAGGTCCGCCGGCGCGGGTGGGCGCAGAGCGCTGCCGAGCGCGAACCCGGGGTGGCCAGTGTCTCGGTCCCCGTCCGAGACCACGGCGGAGCCGTCATCGCCGCGGTGTCGGTGTCCGGCCCGATCGACCGGATGGGCCGGCGCCCCGCTTCACATTGGGCTGCCGATCTGCTGGCCGCATCCGAGGAGTTGTCCCGACGTCTTTAGGCCTGTACGGGATCGAGCGGCTGAGACACTGAGCGGCATGGGAACCAACCAGCGCAGCAACATCGTGATGACCGAGGCGGAGATCACCGACTTCGTCGAGCGCAACCGCACCGGGACGATGGCCACCGTCGGTCCCGACGGCCAGCCCCACTTGGTGGCCATGTGGTACGGCATCGTCGACGGCGACATCTGGGTGGAGACGAAGGTCAAGTCGCAGAAGGTGGTCAACCTCAAGCGCAACCCGAAGGTCAGTTTCCTCATCGAGGACGGCATGACCTACGACAGCTTGCGCGGGGTGGCCTTCGAGGGCGTGGCCGAGATTCACGACGACCCGGACACCATCTTCGCCGTGGGAGTCAGTGTCTGGGAGCGTTACAACGGGCCCTACACCGACGATCTGCGGCCCGCGGTGGACATGATGATGAACAAGCGGGTCGCGGTGCGTATCGCCGCCCACCGGGTGCGCTCCTGGGATCACCGCAAGCTGGGCCTGCCGCCGATGCCGGTGGCCGGGTCTACGGCGCCGGCCGGGTGACTGGCGCACGCCGGAAAACAAAGCGCCCGGCATTACGCCGGGCGACTGAGTACCCCCGATGGGATTCGAACCCACGCTACCGCCGTGAGAGGGCGGCGTCCTAGGCCGCTAGACGACGGGGGCTAGAACGGAGCCAGCATAGCCGAATCGGCAATGCCGACGAAATTGGCTGGGGTACCAGGACTCGAACCTAGAATGGCTGAACCAGAATCAGCTGTGTTGCCAATTACACCATACCCCATGGGGTACCCGATCACAGCTGGTCAGGACCAACCGTTACGGGCGTTGAACACCGACGAGCAGACTACCAAAGATTGCGCTCAGCTCCCTCGCGGGCCTCCCGCAACCGCCGCATGGTGCGGTCCCGGCCGAGCAGTCCCATCGATTCGTACAACGGCGGGCTGACGGCGGCGCCGGTCACCGCGACCCGGATCGGCCCGAAGGCCTTGCGCGGCTTGAGTCCCAGACCGTCGATCAGCGCACCCTTGAGCGCCTCCTCGATGGAGGATGAGGTCCACGTGGCGGTGCCGTCCAGTGCGCCGAGTGCGGAATCGAGCACCGGCACCGCCTCGGCGGTGAGTTCCTTGGCCGCCGCTTTCGGGTCGATGGCGTAGACATCGTCGTTGAGGAACTTCAGCAACCCCCATCCGTCGGAGAGCACCACGACTCGGGTCTGCACCAGTTCGGCGGCGGCGGCGAAACCCTCGTCGTCGAGTCCGGTGTCGTGGCCGTGGGCGTCGAAGAACCCGCGAAGCCGGTGCGCGAAGTCACCCGGTTCAAGCTTCCGGATGTGTTCGGCGTTGATCGCGTCGGCCTTCTTCTGGTCGAACCGGGCCGGGTTGGAGTTGACGTCGATGACGTCGAACGCACGAACCATCTCCGGCAGGGTGAAGACGTCGCGGTCGTCTGCGATGCCCCACCCCAGCAGTGCAAGGTAGTTCAGCAGGCCCTCGGGTAGGAAGCCGCGGTCGCGGTGCAGGAACAGATTCGACTGCGGATCGCGCTTGGACAACTTCTTGGTGCCATCGCCCAGAACCGTTGGCAGGTGGGCGTATTCGGGCATGCCCTCCCCCACACCGATCTTGATCAGGGCGCGGTGCAGAGCGATCTGACGCGGCGTCGACGGCAGCAGGTCCTCACCGCGCAGTACATGGGTGATCCGCATAGTGGCGTCGTCGACCGGATTGACCAACGTGTACAGCGGATCTCCGGATGCCCGGGTCAGCGCGAAGTCGGGCACGGTGCCGGCGGCGAAGGTGGTCTCGCCGCGCACCAGGTCGTGCCAGGTGATGTCCTCGTCCGGCATCCGCAGGCGCAGCACCGGCCGTCTCCCCTCGGCCTCGTAGGACGCCCGCTGCTCGCCGGTGAGGTCGCGGTCGAAGTTGTCGTAACCCAGTTTCGGATTGCGCCCGGCGGCGAGGTGACGCGCCTCGACCTCTTCGGGCGTGGAGTACGCCGGATAGGCCGCACCGGATTCGACCAATCGGGCGATCACGTCGCGGTAGATGTCGCCGCGCTGCGACTGCCGGTACGGGGCATGCGGGCCACCGACTTCCGGGCCCTCGTCCCAGTCCAGGCCCAGCCAGCGCAACGCCTCCAGGATCGCGGCGTAGCTCTCCTCGGAGTCGCGCGCCGCGTCGGTGTCCTCGATGCGGAAGACGAAGGTGCCGCCGGTGTGCCGGGCGTAGGCCCAGTTGAACAACGCGGTGCGGACCAGGCCGACATGCGGTGTTCCGGTGGGCGAGGGGCAGAACCGCACCCGCACAGGCTGGGTCATCGAGCGCCTTTCCGGACGACGGGGTTGGTGAGGGTTCCGATGCCCTCGATGGTGACGCTGACGGTATCGCCGTCTTCCAGCGGCCCGACCCCTTCCGGGGTGCCGGTCAGGATCAGGTCACCAGGCAGCAGCGTCATCACCGCGGACATCCATTCGATGATCGCCCCGATGTCGTGGATCATCAGCGAGGTCCGACTGCGTTGGCGCACTTGGCCATTGACCTCGGTGCGGATCTCCAGATCCGACGGGTCGAGGTCGGTGACGATCCACGGCCCCACCGGGCAGAAGGTGTCATGACCTTTGGCCCGGGCCCACTGGCCGTCGGCCTTCTGCTGGTCGCGGGCGGAGACGTCGTTGGCGATGGTGTAACCCAGGATCACATCGGCGGCCCGGGCGGCCGACACGTCCTTGCAGGGCCGGCCGATCACGACGGCCAACTCGCCTTCGTGGTGTACCGGAGATGCGTTGGCGGGCAATTGAATCGCAGCGTTGGGCCCGATGATCGAGGTGTTCGGCTTGAGAAAGATCACCGGATCCTCCGGCGCCGGTCCGGTGAGTTCGCTCATCTCCGCGATGTGGGCTGCGTAGTTCTTGCCCATGCAGACCACCTTGGTGGCCAGGATCGGAGCCAATAGCCGGACGTCGCCCAGCGGCCACGACCGTCCGGTGAACGTCGGCGTGCCGAACGGGTGCTCCTTGATCTCCCGCGCTATCAACTCGTCGCGGGCGGCCCCTTCTCCCTTGATGCCGTCCCCTTCAATACTGACGAAGGCCACCCCGTCGGGGCTGGCGACACGACCCAGGCGCATTCGTAAGAGCTTAAGGCGTGCTGGGTGAAACACTGTCGGCCGACCAGCGCGGGCGGGTCGGCGACCGCGCGCCCGGTGTTGACATCATGGACCGGTGGCTCACCCCGTCAGCACCGTGCGGCGCTGGTCGATGCTGGCCATCGGGTTGTTCGCGACGTTGTGCGCCAACGTGTTCATCAACGGTGTGGCGTTCATGATCCCCAGCCTGCACACCGAATACGGACTGAGTCTGGCCCGCGCCGGGCTGATCTCGGCGATGCCGAGCTTCGGTGCGGTGCTCACCCTGATCCTGTGGGGATACATCGTCGACCGGGTCGGCGAGCGCCGAGTGCTGGCCCTGGGCTCGGCGCTGACCGCCGCCGCTGCCGGCGCCGCGGCCATGTCGCATTCCCTGGTGAGCACCTCGGCATTCCTTGTGCTCGGCGGAATGGCTGCGGCCAGCAGCAATTCGGCCAGTGGTCGGCTCGTGGTTGGCTGGTTCGAACCGCGGCAGCGTGGCCTGGCGATGGGTATTCGGCAGACCGCCCAACCCCTCGGAGTCGGGGTCGGTGCACTGGTGATTCCCGGGCTCGCACAGAACCACGGACTGGATGTGGCGCTGTGGTTTCCGGCGATCGTGTGTGCGGTCGCTGCGGTGGTGTGCGCGGTCGCCGTGCAGGACCCGCCCCGGCTGCCGCGGCATGAGGCGCCCAGCGAACAACTGGCCAACCCCTACCGGGGTTCCACCTTGCTGGTGCGGATCCACATGGTCTCGCTGCTTCTGGTGATCCCCCAGGTGGTGGTGTGGACGTTCGCCCTGGTGTGGCTGATGGTCGACCGCGGCTGGTCGGCCGGAGCGGCGGGGGCCCTGATCACCGGAGCGCAGGTGCTCGCCGCGCTGGGCCGGGTCAGCGTCGGCCGCTGGTCGGACCGGGTCGGTTCCCGCCTGCAGCCCATCCGGCTGATCGGCGCCGCGGCCGTGGCGGCGATGCTGCTGCTGGCTCTCACCGACGCTCTCGGTTCGGCGTGGAGCGTGGCGATGCTGATCGTGGCGTCGGTAGTGACGGTGTGCGACAACGGTCTGGCTTTCACCGCGATCGCCGAGTTCGCCGGGCCGTTCTGGAGCGGCCGGGCGTTGGGCACCCAGAACACCAGCCAGTTCCTGACCGCCGCATTGACCCCGCCGCTGTTCGGCGCGCTGATCGGGGCAGCGGGCTATCCAGCGGCGTTCGTGGTGTGCGCGCTGCTGGCGCTGGTGGCCATCCCGCTGGTGCCCCCCGACCCTGACCGCACGCCCGCCGCAACGCCCGCTGAGAACCCGGACCTGTTGCGCTAGAGGCGTTCCCGGATCCGCCGGCCTACACCGGCCGTGGACAGGGGGGCACCCTCGCGGGTGGCCAGATGGTCGGCGACGGCCTTGTCGATCCGCGCGGCCGCGGCATCCTCACCGAGGTGGGACAGCAGCAGTGCCACCGACATCACCGCCGCCGTCGGGTCCGCGATGCCCTTGCCGGCGATGTCGGGCGCGCTGCCGTGCACAGGCTCGAACATCGACGGATTGGTCCCGGTGGCGTCGATGTTGCCGCTGGCCGCCAAGCCGATTCCGCCGGAAACCGCCGCGGCCAGGTCGGTGATGATGTCGCCGAAGAGGTTGTCGGTGACGATGACGTCGAAGCGGCCTGGATCGGTGACCATGTGGATAGTCGCGGCATCGATGTGCTGGTAGGCCACCTCGACGTCGAGATACTGGGCACCGACCTCGGCCACGATCCGTGACCAGAGCTTGCCGGCGAACATCAGAACGTTGTTCTTATGCACCAGAGTCAGATGCTTGCGCCGGGCACGCGCCTTCTCGAAGGCATAACGCACCACCCGTTCGACACCGAAGGCGGTGTTGACGCTGACCTCGGTGGCCACCTCATGCGGGGTGCCGACCCGAAGGGCACCGCCGTTACCGGTGTAGGGCCCTTCGGTGCCTTCGCGGACGACGACGAAGTCGATCTGCGGGTCGCCCGACAGCGGGCTGTTCACACCCTCGTAGAGCCGGCTGGGCCGCAGGTTGACGTGGTGGTCGAGTTCGAAGCGGGTCCGCAGCAGCAGTCCGCGTTCGAGCACACCGCTGGGCACCGACGGGTCGCCGATCGCACCGAGCAGGATCGCGTCGTGTCCACGCAGTTCGTCAATCATGCCGTCCGGCAATACTTCTCCGGTCGCGTGATACCGCCGGGCGCCGAGGTCGTATTCGGTGCGCTCCACACCGGGCCGCACGGCGTCGAGAACCTGCAGGGCCTCGCCGATCACCTCCGGGCCGATGCCGTCGCCCGGGATCACCGCCAGTTTGAGCTGCTTCACGACAGGTCCACCACGGCCACCAGGCTGGCGTCCACCGCGTCGCGGATGGCCGCCCGCACCTCGGCCGGGACGTCGCGGTCCAGGCGCAGCATGATCGTCGCTCCCCCACGGCTGGTGTCCTGGCTGAGCTGGGCAGCCTCGATGTTGACGTTCGCCTCACCGAGCAGGCTGCCGATCTTGCCCAGCGCGCCGGGCTTGTCGCCGTAGTGGAGGATCAGGTTGACGCCCTCGGCCCGCAGATCGAAGCTGCGGCCGTTGATCGAGACGACCTTCTGCACCTGCTGCGGCCCGGTCAGGGTGCCGGCGACGTTGACGGCCGAGCCGTCCGGCCCGACCACCCGCACATCGACGAGGCTGCGGTGGTTGGGGCTCTCGCTCGCCGTGCTCAACTCGGCGGTCAGGCCGCGGTCGACGGCCAACGCCGGCGCGTTGACGAAGGTCACCTGCTGATCGGTCATCGTCGAGAACAGGCCGCGCATGGCCGAGAGCTTGAGCACCTCGACATCGTCGGCCGCCAACTCCCCGCTCACCTGGACCGTCAGGCTGCTGGGCGCCTCGGTGCCCAGGAAGCCGGCCAGTACGCCGAGTTTGCGGACCAGTTCCAGCCAGGGGGCGACATCCTCGCTGACCGGGCCGGCGCCGACGTTGACCGCGTCGGGGACGAACTCGCCGGCCAGTGCCAGCCTGACGCTGGCGGCCACGTCGGTGCCCGCCCGGTCCTGGGCTTCGCTGGTCGAGGCGCCCAGGTGCGGGGTGACCACCACCTCGGGCAGGTCGAACAACGGGCTGTCGGTGCACGGCTCGGTGGCGAACACGTCGAGTCCGGCGGCCCGCACATGCCCGCTGGTGATCGCCTCGGCCAGAGCGTGCTCGTCGATGAGGCCGCCACGGGCGGCGTTGACGATGATCACGCCGGGCTTGGTCCTGGCCAGCGCCTCCTTGCCGAGCAGACCGGCGGTCTCCTTGGTCTTGGGCAGATGCACCGAGATGAAATCGGCGCGGGCCAGCACGTCGTCGAGCGGGAGCAGCTCGATACCCAGCTGCGCGGCGCGAGCCGGCGGCACATAGGGGTCGTAGGCGATGACGTGGGTGCCGAACGCGGCGACCCGCTGGGCCACCAGCTGGCCGATGCGGCCCAGGCCCACCACGCCGACGGTCTTGCCGAAGATCTCGGTGCCGTTGAACTTCGAGCGCTTCCAGGTGTGCTCGCGCAGGGTCGCGTCGGCGGCGGGAATCTGGCGGGCCGCGGACAGCATCAGGGCCAGGGCGTGCTCAGCAGCGCTGTGAATGTTCGACGTCGGGGCATTGACCACAAGCACCCCGGCCGCCGTGGCGGCCGGAACGTCGACGTTGTCCAGGCCCACGCCGGCGCGGGCGATGATTTTGAGTTTGGGCGCTGCAGCGATCACTTCGCCATCCACGGTGGTGGCCGAGCGGACCAGCAGCGCGTCCGCGTCGGCCACGGCTTCGAGCAGCTTGGGGCGGTCGGGACCGTCGACCCAGCGGACCTCGACCTGGTCGCCGAGAGCAGCGACGGTGGATTCGGCAAGTTTGTCGGCGATCAGCACAACGGGCAGGCTCACGCGGACAGACTAGTGGTGTCGGGCCGCGCCCAATAATTCGGTGGCAGACGGGAAAGAGACAGCCATGAATGTCACGGTGGTCGGCAGCGGACCCAACGGGCTGGCGGCCGCCGTCGTCTGCGCCCGGGCGGGGTTGCGCGTACAGGTCCTCGAAGCACAGTCGACACTGGGCGGCGGGGCGCGCACGCTGCCCGATCCCGAGTTCGGCGGGGTCGGCCACGACATCTGTTCGGCGATCCACCCGCTCGCGCTGGCCTCGCCGTTCTTCGCCGAGTTCGACCTGAGCGCGCGCGGCGTCGCCCTGGCGGTGCCCGACATCTCCTACGCCAACCCGCTACCGGGCCGACCGGCGGCGATCGGCTTTCACGACCTCGAGCGCACCTGCGCCGGGCTGGCCGACGGCGACTCGTGGCGGCATCTGATGGGCCCACTGGTGGCCCGCGGCGACGACGTGGTCGCTTTCCTCATCGGTGACAAACGATCGCTGCCGCCGGATATTCCGACGGCGGCGTTGTTGGGCCAGCGGATGCTCGAACAGGGCACACCGGCGTGGAACGTTCTGCGCGGCGAGGATGCTCGCGCGTTGTTCACCGGCGTTGCGGCGCACACCATTTCGAAGGTGCCGTCCCTGGTGGCAGCCGGCGCCGGGCTACTGCTGGCGACACTGGGACACACCTGCGGTTGGCCGGTGCCGGTGGGCGGCAGCCAGTCCATCGCCGACGCACTGATCGCCGATCTTCGCGCCCACGGCGGCGAATTGCACACCGGCGCCGAGGTCACCGCTCCGCCGCCCGGCGTGGTGCTCTACGACACCGCGCCGACAGCTCTGCTGGACATCTACGGGTCCGCGTTGCCGCAGCGCTACGCCGCCGCGCTGCGGCGCTACCGGTTCGGCGCCGGTGTGGCGAAAGTGGATTTCGTTCTGTCCGAGGATGTTCCGTGGACCGACAAACGGCTGGCGTCGGCGCCGACGCTACACCTCGGCGGCACCCGCGCCCAGATGACCCACGCCGAAGCCGCGGTGGCCGCCGGCCGGCACGCCGAGTGGCCGATGGTGCTCGCGGCGCAGTCCTGGACCGCCGACCCGAGGCGAATTGACGCTCAAGGCCGTCGGCCGCTGTGGACCTACGCCCACGTCCCGGCGGGGTCGACCATCGACCAGACCGCCACCATCACCGCGGTGTTCGAGCGGTTCGCACCCGGATTCGCCGACGTCGTCGTCGCCGCGCGCAGCATCCCGGCCGCACAGATGCACCGCCACGACGCGAACTACGTCGGCGGCGACATCGGAGTAGGCGGAAACTCCGTGCTGCGCGCACTGCTCGGGCCCACCCCTCGGGTGAACCCGTGGAGCACACCGGTTCCGAAGGCGTACCTGTGCTCGTCGGCAACCCCGCCGGGCGGCGGGGTGCACGGCATGAGCGGGTACTACGCCGCCCGCACGGTGCTCAAGCGGGAGTTCGGACTGCCAGTCCCGTCGGTGCGGCCCTGAGGGCGGCGGCTGGAAATCGCGCCTGCGCCAAGCAGGTTCGCCCCGGTTTGTGTCCGCCGAATCGGGGTAGGTGATGGGATGCCGAATTCCCGATCGCACCACGTCAGCCCCAAAGCAGGCATGGGACTGGCGGCGTTCGCGCTCGGGCTCTCCCTGATCGCTCCGCAAGCCCCGGCCGTGGCGGCTGCCGACAGCGGCGGCCAGGACTCGCGGACGCCGAGCGCCGATAAGTCCGGTGGCGGACCCGGGTCCCCGGCCCGTTCACCGCGGGCCGCCGGGGACGCGGCCGACCCTGTCGCCCGACGGGCGAGTTTTCCGGCGGTGGCGCAACGGATCAGCCTCTCTGCCGCACCGGTGCGCTCCCGCCGTGGAGCCGTCGATCCAACGGCGGTCGATCGACCAACGACGACCACCGATCCCAGCCGGAACACCACGACCACCGCCGCCGCAGCCGCAGCGCTGCCGTCGCCGTCGCTGTTGCCGTCACCGTCACCGTCGGCACCGGCGCTCAGTTCTGGGGGCGTCGGCCAACCTCCGTCCGTCACGCCGGCCGCGGCGGCACCCGCAGCACTGGGGCCGGCGGCGACGGAGCCGGCCGCCAGTGTCCCCGACTCCGGCGGCCCAGCCGCTTCGGCCACCGCCCTGCGCGCTGTCTCCGACGCGGGCGGTCCACTCGCTGGTGACCTGGCCGGACACGGTCCGACGGTGCCGGCCGAGGCCATAGGTTGGGTGGTGCTCGCGGCCGCATCCAGGGAGACGTTCGCCCCCGCGGCGGCCGCGTCCGGCGCCGGTCCGTCGACGACGACCGCGCTCACGACTCCCGAGACGCCCCTGTTCACCGCCCTGCGGTTGCAGTGCGTGCCGATCATCGGGCCACTGCTGATCACCCCGATCGTCACCGTCGTCAGCCAGATCCCGATCGTGAGCGACCTGCTGCACCCGATCCTCGGGTATCCGCTGCTGCCGGCCGGCCTCGCGGCGCCACGCGATGTGCGCATGGCCTCGTTCGACGGCACACCGATCAACGTCCACTTCATGCCGGCTTCCGGCCTGCGGATCGGGCAGACCGCACCCACCGTCATGGTCGGATCCGGGCTGGGTCTGTCGGGCGCCACCAATCTCACCGCAGGACCCCTGGACGGCGTTCTCACCGACTTCTTCGGCCTAGTCAGGATCGCAACCCTGCGCCACGCCGGCTACAACATCGTCACCTGGGATCCGCGCGGTGAGCACTCCTCCGGCGGGCGATTGCAGATCGACTCCCCGGACTTCGAAGCACGGGACGCCTCGGCCATCATCAATTGGATTGC
Organism: uncultured Mycobacterium sp.; assembly: GCA_964629725.1. GTDB lineage: Bacteria > Actinomycetota > Actinomycetes > Mycobacteriales > Mycobacteriaceae > Mycobacterium. The sequence goes on along the minus strand of CAZVST010000031.1, from coordinate 3,338 downwards.
GGCACAACCGGAAGCTCGACTCGACAGCCCCGGCGACCCCCGGATGGGAATGGTCGGACCGTCCTACGGGGGCGGGATTCAGTTGGTAACCGCGGCCGCCGACCACCGGGTCGACGCCATCGTGCCCACGATTGCGTGGAACAAGCTCAACGACGCACTCGACCCCAATGGCGCCATCAAGTCCGGGTGGGGAACCCTCTTGGCGACCGTTCTCGTGCTGACCCTGGCGCGAACGAACTCCCGAGTCCTGCCCGCGATGATTCAGGCTGACCTCACCGGCCGGTTGGCCCCCGCGGACCAGGTTCTGCTCGCACAGTGCGGGCCCGGCCCGATCGACGGCTTTACGAACCTGGTGAGTCAGATCGGCGCACCCACCCTGCTGATCCAGGGCACCGTCGACACCCTCTTCAGCCTCAAGGAGGCTGATCTCACCGCGACAACCCTTATCGCCCAGGGGGTTCCGACGAAGGTGTTGTGGTTCTGCGGCGGCCATGGCCTATGCATCAACCATCTTCTCGATCCCAGCGAGGCGGCGTGGATCGATCAGCGCACCATCGAGTTGGCTCGACCGCCATGTGAAAGCGGAGACGCAGGTGTCCACCGGCCCGGGATTCGAGTGGGTCGACCAACGCGGCCAGCGATTCTCAACGGCGACGTACGCGCTCCCCGCCGAGGACCCGATCGTCGCCTCCCGCAACGGACATGTCACCCTGGCGCTGGTTCCGTTCGTCGGCGGCTCGGGCCCGTTGTTGGGTCCGCTGCCCATCGGCGGCACCAAGGCGCTCAACGCGATCGATCTCACGACTCCGGTCGCCACGACCACGACCTACATCGTGGGCGAGCCGCAGTTGAACCTCACCTATTCGGGAACCGGCGTCGGCGACCACCTGTACGCCCAATTGGTGGACGACACCACCGGCTTGGTGCTCGGCAATCAGGTCACCCCGATCCCGGTGACTCTGGACGGCAAGACCCACACCACCACCATCGCGCTGCAACCGGTCGCGCACACGCTGCGTCCAGGGGAAACCGTCACCTTGCAGTTGCTCGCCTGGTCGGCGGACTTCGCATCGAACCGAACGCTGGGCGAGCTCACCGTCGAGGGCATGCGAATCTCGCTGCCCACCAATCCATCTGCCACCGCAGACGGATTCGCTGTCAGTCCCGGGCTGAGCTTGCCCGTCTAGAAAGGTCAACGAAGCGAGACTGGCCGGGTGTGTCTAGCCGGGGTTGTAGTCGAACACCGCCGTGCCCCCGTAGCCCGTACCGTTCGGCGGGGGACCCTGCGGCGTGTAGGTCGGGGTGTAGGAGAAGTAGATGGGTCCCTGGAAGAAGGGAATGATGCCGGTGTTGAAGTGGAGGTCGGTGTCCCACACCTCCGTCACCGGCATTCCGTTGCTCGAATCCACCGTCGTCGTGTAGATCAGCGTCGCACCATCGGGCTGGTAGACCGAGATGGTCGTGCCGTTCGGCAGCTGTTGGTCTACCAGGGCGGTGATGCTTTCCGGCTGCATGCTCGGGGAGATACCGCCGCCCAGTCCACCGCTGTCAAATGGTGCCGATCACCGGGATGATCCCCGTTGAGCACTTCGCCAGCGGCTGATTGTCGCAGTCGTACGACACCTTCAACGTCAGAGCCGGTGTGTAGAACCAACCGTCAACCGAGTTGACCGCGGGCAACGGGTTGGCGTCGAACGTCAATGCGCTTGCGGCGCCGTCGTCCGGGACCTGACGGCCGACGGACAACGGGCCGTTGACGAGGAAGCCTTCGCTGAGGCTACCGGGCAGCGTCCTCAGCGGGCTGGCGATCGGGTAACCGGTGTACGGGCCCACCCCCAACACGGGCTGGGGCAGTATCACCGAGTATTTGTCCTCCGACCACTTCGATCGGAGCACCGATACCCACGTGCCGTCCACCAATTCCAGGATGTCATTGATCACACCGACGGGCGTTCCGGCTGTCACCATGCCGTTGCCGAAGTCGATCGGCATCTCGTAGACCGTGTAGGTGAATAGCGCCCAGTTTCCGTATCCGCCGGTGTATTGAACGCCGTTCGTGGGCCCCAAGTTGTTCTCGTCCACTTATTGAGGGTGACGATAAGACCGGCGGATCCGGTATCGAGCTCGGCCTTGAGTGGCTGGCCGTTCACTTTGATCTGGAGGCTGATGTTCGCCTGCTGGGCATAGTACTCCGTCGCAACCGTCGGTGCGGCGCCTGCCGCCCCCGCCGCACCACCCTTTCCGCGCAGACCGGCGGAGCCCCCGGCGCCGCCGCCCCCTGCCACACCGCCGGAACCGCCGTCACCGAGCAGCATTCCGCCGGTGCCACCCGTGCCGCCGGTACCGATCAGCCCGGCCGCTCCACCGGCGCCGGCCCGCCCCCCGAACCCCTACCCGGCGCCTCCTGAACCGCCGGCGCCGCCATCGCCGACGGTGAGGAAACCGGAGTTGCCGCCCCCGCCGCCGTCACCGCCGACGCCGTCGTAGCCCAACCTGGCGCCGCCGGCCCCGCCGGCGCCTGCGTTGCCGAACAGGGACAGGGCACCGACCGTTACCGCCGGCAAAACCGTTGCCGCCGTTGCCGAACAGGAAACCCGACCGCCCACCGGTGCAGGATGACTTGTGCCTCGATGGCCATTTCAGCGAACGTGGGGCACTTCGCCAGCTAACCGGTCTAACGAAATTCAGCATGGGCTTTGCCGGCAAGGTCGAGAACTTAGGCTTAGAACTGCACCCTGGCCAACATTGCGAACCTTTTTGAGGTGGATTCCCGGCTCGCCATTTCGTTCATTTCACCACTTGGGGGATTAGCCATCAATTGATTGGCGCGCTGAAAGATGGCGAGCATGCGCGTTCCAGTGTTCGGCTTTGCTTCGAACGTCGAGCAGCATGCTCGGGTCGAAGTTGACGGAACATCCTGTAAGAGTGCCCCGACTTGAATGCCAACGTCATTCCATCCGCTCAGGGCGTCTACGACGCTCCGCATCAGAAGATAGTCATTGTCGACGGATTGGTTGCTTTCAAGGGCTCAACAAATCTCACTAACGCGGGTGCCGTACGCTGGAAACCAGCGCTCAACGCGCATGCGATCAGCTTCGCCGATCGCATGCCAGCCGCCGAAGAACGCTGAACCGGAAAATCCAACCAAACGCCCCTTACACCAAATTCCGGACAGTCCCAGAGCTTCGGTCTATTCTCGCCACGACAGCGTCATCCGCGACGTGACGCGGTCGGAGACGGGATCTGGTGTAAGAACGGTGGCGGCTCAGTGGTGCGTGTTGAGTTGTGACGCTGGTGGATGAGCGTTTGGCGGAGTGGGGCAATCAGGCGGTGCTGAG
>CAZVST010000030.1:0-52380 GCA_964629725.1 uncultured Mycobacterium sp. | reverse complement strand
CTGACACCCCCGGAGGCGTTTGTGAAGGACTACCTCAACTCATATCAACCGGCCGGGGCAGCGGCGGGTGCCGGCGCCGTCGCGGGCGACTCGGCGGCCAGGGGAGTCGACGGGGCCGGCGGCAACGGCGGAGGCGTCGACAACGGGGCGGGGGCCTGGGCTGCCGGCGCTGACGGGGCGGGCGGCGTCTCAGCGGCTCCGAGTCGGGCCAGCCGGAACGGAACGGACAAGTTCGCCGTTGTGGCTCCACAGGCGCCGTGGGTCAGGATGCTCGCGTTGCCCGCAAGGCTGGCCGCATCCCACGAGTAGGTGTTCATCCCGGGGACCGTCGTGCCGTCCTCGCAGCGGATGGCGTCGGACTGCTGGACGAACAGAATCCACGATCCCACCGAGAAGTGCGCCTCGGCGTTCCAGGGCGCCCGCTGGGCGTTGCCCGACGCGGTGACCCGGGCACAGCCCGGAGGGTTGTCGGCGCAGGGGCTCAGCAGCCAGGTCGAGCTCTCCCCGTTATCCGCGGTGAACGAGTAGGTGCCGAACACATCCTGGTCGGCCGCCCCGGCTGGCGCCGCTGCGACCAGGCCTGCGATCACGGCTGCCACCGCCGCCATCGGATTCAGTTTCATGACACTCCTCGCGAGGGGATTCGTCGGTTCGGGCGAGTATCCCATTGCGGCGCCCCCGGCTCCGGCAGGCGGGCCACCGGTCGCCGGTGCAGGAGCGCAGGGTCGGTGGTGTTCCGCTGGAGTGTGCTTCGTTGCCATGCGTTGTGCACCGAGTTGGTCGGGGAGCCGTCGTTTGAGATCGAAGATCTCATCGCCCGACCGCCGGCCACCGATGACGACTGCTCACTGGTGCTCCTGACGTTCACCGATTCCGACGCGCGCGTACTCAGCGCAATAGCCGGGGCTGCGTCGGCAGCGTGAGCGCGGCGCCGGCCGCGGCTCCCAACAAGTCGGCCACCCAGTCGTCGACATCGCCTCCGGTCCGCCCGGGCGTAAGGGTCTGGAAAGCCTCGTCGAGGATGCCGAACGCCGCGATGAGCAAAACTGCCACGAGCAGAAGTCGCACCACCGGAGTCCGTGGACGGGAGGTCCGCAGCGCAGCGGCCGCCAACCATCCGCCTACTGCGTAGGCCAGGAAATGGCTGAGCTTGTCCCAGAACAGAAATGCCGCTTCGGGAAAGTCCCTGGGGGTCAACGACGACAACCACAGGATGACGCAGGCCCAGGACAGCAGCGCGGCCCACAGCAGCCCTGCCAACCGGGTTCTGGTCATGCGCACAGCGTTCCATGCGCCCGTGAGTGGGCGTGGTGCTGGGCGGTGCCGGCCCCGTCAGGGAGCGGGGGCGGCGGTCGGCCTGGTGCGGCTAACTGTTCCCGGCGTGGCAGGAGTCGAGGAGACACTGCACCGCCCGCAGTCGGCAAGCGGCTGCATTCGTGAGCAAGATCGAGGGGCGGTTTCTTGTCGGTGGTCGTACAGGAGAGGGCGGAGAGCACTCGGCTGCTCATCCTGGACGCCGCCGCGGAGGTGTTCACCGAATCCGGTTATGGCAACGCCAAACTGTCCGATGTGGTGGCCCGGGCCGGGGTCAGCAGGGGCGCGTTCAATTACCATTTCCCGACCAAGGAGTCGCTGGCCACCGCGCTGATCGAATATTGCGAGACAGCGATGATGGAACGCGGCGTCAGCGAGGCCTCAGAATCGGCATCGCCGTTGGAGAATCTGATCCGGTCCAGCTTCGCGCAGGTGAATATGTCCAGCACGACGCCAAGGTCGCGGTCGGCCTCTATCTGGCATTGGCGCGGGATCAGGTCAGTAACACCACCATGCGGGACGTCGCGCCTCGCTGGACGTCCATGTTTGAGACCACATTCGTCGCGGCGGTCGCTGCCGGCGATCTCAAGCGCGATGTCGATGGCCGCACGGTCGGATATTCGATGTGGTGCAGCCTCGTCGGCAACAACATGATGGCGGCGGCGTCCGGCAAGCGCCCCATCGAGGGGTTGGCGTTGCTGTGGCAGGTCCACCTGCGCGGAACTGTGTCCGCCGAGTCAGCCGGGTATTTCGAGCAGTTGGTGCAGCGGGTGGCCGCGCAGTCCGCACCGTAATCCCGCTCGATCGTGGGCACGTTGAGCGCTGCTGGGCCGCCGCGATGAGATCGGGGCTAAAAAGCCGTTCAGCCGTCGCACAGGGGGGAGGTGCGACGGGCTGAACGGACGCCGTCCATCATGCAAAAACAACCCAATGTTTGTAAAGAAGTTTATTTTCCGGCAGTTTGCTTAAACGGCTGGAGTGCCGCCACCGCCTACCGCGTCGCCGATGGCCTGCAGCTTTCTCACTACACGAGGATGCTGCAGGCATGTGGCCGCCACCCCGGCCCGCACCGGCAGTGGGGTGCGGTGCTGGGCACCAACCGCGTCGCCACCGGGGCTGACCGTGAATGGGCACTCACCTGGCACGACCTCACCGAGCCGCTGGGCTTCACCCACTCGCGCAGCCGCGGCAAGGCCCGCCGCTCGCTGCTGGAACGCTACGACCACGAACACCACTTCCGGGTGCTGATCGCCGATGCCGCCCTCCGGGCCGCCTCCGACAGGGGCACGCTCATCGTGGAGCCGGTCGGGCAGGCCGAATGCCGCACCTGTCCCTATCAGCAGACCTGTGCAGACCAGATGGCGCCGCAGGAACCCTCCACCGCGCTCAGCGTCGGCGGACTGGATGTGCGCGAATGGATCACCCTGCGGCGCATGGGGATCACGACCATTGACGAGCTGGCCGGCCTGGACACCACCGATCCCGAGTTCTTCGACACCTACCATCGCGAGGTCTCCCATCGCGGCAGCGACCATGCCCGCACCCGACTCGACGGAGCTGCCCAGCGGGCTGCGATGATCCGCCACGGCACCGCCGTCCTGCGCACCGGCGCAAACCCGGTGCCGGCCGCCGACCTGGAAATTGATTGCGACATCGAATGGAGCGCTGAGGGCCTGGTCTACCTGTGGGGCGCGCGTGTGCGCATTGCCGGAGACGAGTCGAGTGCGGTGTTCGGATCGCACAGGTCAGTGCCCGCGGTGACAATCAAGTGGAGGACATCGCAGTGGCGCGCTTACCTCAGCAGTTGTAAGTCGTCTCGGGGGAGTGAGTGTCACCACGTGGATTGCTGCGGGGGAAGGTCGGCGGGCAGTACGAGCGGGAGCACATCCTGTTCATGGCCTACTGAGTCCGGCGCGCCGGACTTGACGGCCGTCGCAGTGGGGCTGAACTAGAGAGCCTTAGCCGGGTCAGCGCGGGTTGCTGTGGACGGCACTCGTCAGCACGGCATCGAGGTCGCCCAGCCCGCCGGTGAAGGGATTGCCACGCAGCAGCACATACACCCCGGACGGGGTCTGGGCCACCAGCTTCAGCGAACTCGATCCCCACTGCATCCGGCGCTGGAACGTGACCGAGTCCAGCGGGGCCACCACCCGTCCGTCGCCGTCGAAGTAGAGCCGGGCCGCCCGGTCGAACACGGCGACCGGCCGATAGCCGGTCACTGGAACCGAACGGGTCCGTTTCATGCGCCGGACCGTCGCGACGGTGACGGTGGCTGCCGCCACCCCGACCGCGAGCAGTGCAACGTACAACCCCACCGGGGCTCCGGGCTCGTGGCCTGTCCCGACGGTGGCCAGGCTGATCGCGCCGAACCCACCGAACACCAGGGCGACGAGCCCGGCCACGAACGCCAGGATCGCGGGCGGGCCATTGCCCCGATCCACGACCAGCACCCGTGCGCCGTCCTCGGCGATCACCAGACCACCTACCTCACGCAGGATTTGAGGTCCGCCCGCAGCCATGCGGGAAGTCTGCCACCGCTCGGGGAACCGAGCCGTAGATGAGAGCTGACGACGAGCATTTCTCAGGGGAGCGAGAGGCGGAATCGTCCAGAAGTTCATCAACGCCATCTTGTCTGGGGGCGGTATTCCACCGGGCAGGCTGCCTGGGTATCGCGATAGATGACGTTTACTCGAACTCATGAACGCGGCAGTGCTGATCATCTTCTCCCCCGCCGTGTCAGGCATGAAGACCGCAATGCTGCCCGGCGATGCGGAACTCAATGCCGAGATTGAGGTGCGCTCACTGACCGGCGTGGGTGCGGAAAAGGCGACCCACCATTAGGCTCCACCGCGACCTCAAGGTCGTCGGCAACGACGGGCCGACTGTATCGCTGCCCTCAGATCGTCGGGACGGCTCGACGGTGCCCAGGGGAGCAGCGCCCTCATGATTCACCCACAGGATGGTCCCACTCTTGGTACGGTGCAAACTCCTGTCATCTCGCCCGCACAACTGAGCGACGCCGTGCGCGCGCCAAAGTTCATGGAGGTCATGGTGCAGTCGGCAGGCTTATGTCGTGTGATTGGTGCCGCGGTTGCCGCTATTGCGTTCGCCGGAGGGGCCCTGACGGGATGTTCGTTCAGCAGTACGCCTGTCGTCGCGAAGTCCGATCTGCAGAAGGACATCTCCGAGCGGCTTGAGAAAGCCGGTCAGAAGCCGCAGTCGGTCACCTGTAAGGACGACCTGAGCGGCGAGGTCGGCAAGACCGTCGACTGCGAAGTCGTGCTGACCGACGCCAACAGTTTCGAACCGGTCGTGAAGGTGACGAAGGTCGAGGGCACCACCGTCAGCTACGAGATGACTCCTGCGGTGACGAAAGAGCAGTTGGCGAAGTCGGTGTCGAAGCTCGTGTCGGACGCCTCCGGGGAGAAAGTGGACTCGGTCACCTGTGAATCGGGCCTGGAGGGCAAGAAAGGCTCCGAGACGAAGTGTGACGTCACGGCCGGCGGGGTCACTGCGCGGCGCACCGTGGACGTCACCGAGGTCGACGGGCTGCTGATCAGTTTCACTGTCATTCCATCGCTGTCCAAACAGAACGTCGAGAACACACTGCTTGACCAGCTCGCCGAGCGGTTGGGTCAGCGCCCGGACTCCGCGGATTGCTCGGGCATCCTCGAAGGCAAACCCGGCAACACCATTGACTGCATGGTCGTGGCCGGCGATGAGACCCAGGACTTCACGCTGACCGTCACGAGCGTCACCGACGGCCAGATCAACTTCAAGTACGAGCCCAAGGCCTAGCCGCCGCTGCGACGCCGGAATTCCCGCCGATTCTCGACCGGGCCGTGGGCCTGGGACTGCTTGCCCATTCCCTCGGCGCGCGCGGGGCTTCACCTGCCGAGTTGGCCTTCTTACGTTCCAGCCAACGCGTCGCGACTCTGGGGGTCTGTGGGCGTGGTGGGCGGGGCCCGTTAAGGAAGCGGGGTCGGTGACCGGAACGGTCCATCGAAGTGCCGGTGACCGCCCGGAGACTTACTGTGGGGAGATGGCAGAACCCACCGCCGCGGTCGTCCCGGCGCATCCCCCCGAGCCGGTCATGAGGGTGATGAACCCGGCGTTGCGATATCTGCTGCGCACACCCCTGGGCGGGCCCCTGCGAGGGTTCATGGTGCTGAACTTCACCGGCCGCAAAACCGGGCGGCCGTATTCGATCCCGGTGAGCGCCCATCACCTCGACGGGACGCTGTACGCGCTGGCCGGCTCGCCGTGGACGCTGAACTTCCGCGCCGGAGCACCCGCCGAGGTGGTCCACGGCGGGCAGACCAAGCCGATGCGCGGCGAGCTCATCGAGGACGCGGCGGTGGTGGCCGAGCTGTTCCACCGGTGCGCATCGCAGTACGGGCCGAGCCGGGCGCAACGCCTGATGGGCCTGAAGTTCCGCGAACCGCGGGTGCCCACGCTGGAGCAGTTCCGCGAGGCGGTCGAGGACAACAAGCTGGTGGCCATCCGATTCACCCCGCGGTAGTCGCGCTGCCGGCAGACACCCCGCCGCCCAGCCCGCAAACAGAAATGCGCCCGTGAATGCAGACGAGCCCACCCGCTACGCGGGTGGGCTCGTCGCATCGCTGGACGTCCTGGTGCTTACACGTCGTAGTACAGAGCGAACTCGTACGGGTGAGGCCGGATCTGGATCGGCAGGATCTCGTTCTCCCGCTTGTAGGCGATGTAGGTCTCGATCAGGTCGGAAGTGAACACGCCACCCTCGGTGAGGTAGTCGTGATCCGACTCGAGCCGGTCGATGACGGCCGACAGCGAGGTCGGCGCCTGCGGGATATTGGCGGCCTCGTCCGGCGGCAACTCGTAGAGGTCCTTGTCGACCGGGGCCAGCGGCTCGATCTTCTTTTTGATGCCGTCGATGCCGGCCATCAGCATGGCCGCGAACGCCAGGTACGGGTTGCCCGAGCTGTCCGGGCAACGGAACTCGAGGCGCTTGGCCTTGGGGTTGTTGCCGGTGATCGGGATACGCACGCACGCCGAGCGGTTGCGCTGGCTGTAGACGAGGTTGATCGGGGCCTCGTAGCCGGGAACCAGACGCTTGTAGGAGTTCACCGTGGGGTTGGTGAAGGCCAGCAGCGACGGGGCGTGGTGCAGGATGCCGCCGATGTAGTGCCGGGCGATATCCGACAGGCCCGCGTACCCGGACTCGTCGTGGAACAGCGGCTTGCCGTCCTTCCACAGCGACTGGTGGGCGTGCATCCCGGAGCCGTTGTCGCCGAAGAGCGGCTTGGGCATGAAGGTGACCGTCTTGCCGTTGGCCCACGCGGTGTTCTTGATGATGTATTTGAACAGCAGCACATCGTCGGCGGCGTGCAGCAGGGTGTTGAACTTGTAGTTGATCTCGGCCTGCCCTGCGGTACCGACCTCGTGGTGTCCGCGCTCGAGCGTGAACCCGGCGTTGATCAGGTTGGTCGACATCTCGTCGCGCAGATCGACGTAATGGTCATACGGCGCGACGGGGAAGTAACCGCCCTTGGGGCGCACCTTGTAGCCGCGGTTCGGGCTGCCGTCGGCCTCGAACGGCTCGCCGGAGTTCCACCAGCCCGACTCGGAGTCGACCTCGTAGAAGGTGCCGTTCATCTTGGAGTCGAAGGCCACCGAGTCGAAGATGTAGAACTCGGCCTCGGCACCGAAGTAGCAGGTGTCCGCGATCCCGGTGGACGCCAGGTAGTTCTCCGCCTTGCGGGCCACATTGCGGGGGTCGCGGGAGTACGGCTCGCGGGTGAACGGGTCATGCACGAAGAAGTTCATGTTCAGCGTCTTGGCAGCCCGGAACGGGTCGATGCGGGCCGTATCGGGATCGGGCAGCAGCATCATGTCCGACTCATGGATCGACTGGAAGCCGCGAACCGACGAGCCGTCGAACGCCAGGCCGTCCTCGAACACGCTCTCGTCGAACGCCGTCGCAGGGATCGAGAAGTGCTGGACCACACCGGGCAGGTCGCAGAAGCGAATGTCGACGTATTCGACCTTCTCGTCCTTGATCTGCTTGAAGATGTCGTCGGCATTTTTGGGCTTCGCCACTTAGTGCTCCTTTACGTGCAGTCTGTTGATTAACCCGGGCTGACGCTATGGAGGTCTTATTTCGCGCCCGTCAAGCGATTGTTTCGCCGACGTTACGTGTCCACGAGTTTTCCCCACCTCCGGCGGCATGCCTATCCTGGGCCTATGGCGCGCGAGTTGGGATCATGGCTTTCCGGGCCGCAGTCGTTGAGCCCGCGCGACGGCTACCCCGGTCAGCGTCTGAGTCTGCCCGCCGAGGGGCCCGGTTCTTTGGCCGGCCTCGGCAGGCGTGCGTCCGCGCTGCTGATCGACTGGTTCATCTCCTACGGACTGGCCGGCCTCGGCCTGGCGGTCGGCCTGTACGACAGCGCCTTCTTAGCCACCGCCGTCCTGCTCGTCTGGTTCGTCCTCGGTGTGGTGTCGGTGCGGCTGTTCGGATTCACACCCGGTCAGTACGCCTTAGGCCTGCGGGTCGCCTCAGTCGACAATCGGTTGCACGTCGGGACCGGGCGGGCGGCGGTGCGAGGTCTGCTCATCGCCATCGTCATCCCGGCGTTGTTCACCGACACCGACGGCCGCGGCTTTCAGGACCGGCTGACGGCGACGGCGGTGGTGAGGCGGTAGGTGAGCCACCACCGCCTCACGCAAGGGCAAGCAGCGTCCCGGTCGTCGCTTCGATCGCAAGGCCTGCCAAGTTCTCTTTCGACGTTGTACTGCGTTCGACGGTATTCCGTCGTGGGGCCTCAGCGTCGGCGCGCGGCGCGCTGCACGCCCTTCACCTTGGCCTGCGGCGGCAGCGGGCCCTTCGGTAGACCCGCCGGGCCGACACGGCTGCCCAGTGCGGTCAGCTTGGATTCCAGGCTGTCCATCTTCTCGACGGAGATGTTGACCGGAAGCTTCGTCAGGTGCCGTTCCAGCTTGGCCAGCGGCACCTCGCCCTCCTCGTTGCCGATGATGACGTCGTAGATCGGAACGTCTCCGATCAGCCGCGCGGTGCGCTTTTTCTCCTGAGCCAGCAACGTCTTGACCCGTGCCGGAGAGCCCTCGCCGACGAAGATCACCCCGGGACGCCCGATCACCCGGTGGACCGCGTCGAGGTGCCCGGTCGCGGCCACGCCCGGGGTCACCCGCCACTTACCGCGCATGTTCTCCAGCGCCCATGCAGCCGCCCCGGCCTGGCCCTCGGCTTTGCGGTAGACGTTCTTCTGCGCCCGGCGGCCGAAGATGATGAACGCCACCAGGACACCCAGCACAATGCCCAGCACGATCATCAGCCACTTCGTGAATCCGCCGATCAGCAGACCGAGCGCCACCGAAGCCAGCACGGCGGCCAGGAACCCGCCGATCATGTACGGCAGCAGCCGCTTGTCCTCTTTGCGCTGCATCTGGAACGCCTGCCACAACTGTGCCCGGCGCTGCTTGGACGCGGCTTTACGGGTGGCTTTCGCCTCGGCCTTGGCGGCCTTTGTCTGGGCGGGAGTGCGGGGTTTCGCCATAGCAGACAAGGATACGGAAGCCTGGTCAGGTGCCGGACGAAGTTGCCGCGCAGCGCGGCCACGATTCGGGACGAGGTACGAGTCCCGAGGAGGAGGAGCGCAATTAGACGCCGGACCGCTTGCCGGCCGCGGCCTGGGTGTAGAGGCGGCCGGCCCGATACGACGAGCGCACCAGCGGCCCCGCCAGCACCCCGGCAAAGCCCAACTTCTCAGCGTAGGCGGCCAGTTCGACGAACTCTTCGGGCCGGACCCAGCGCTCGACCGGATGGTGTCGCGGGGACGGCCGCAGGTATTGGGTGATCGTGACGATGTCGCACCCCGCCCCGTGCAGGTCGGCGAGGGCGACGTGCACCTCTTCGATGGTCTCGCCCATGCCCAGGATGAGGTTGCTCTTGGTCACCAGACCGAAGTCGCGGGCGGCGGTGATGACATCGAGGCTGCGCTGATACCGGAACGCCGGGCGGATGCGCTTGAAGATCCGGGGCACCGTTTCGAGGTTGTGGGCGAATACCTCCGGCCGCGACGCGAAGACCTCACCCAGCAAGTCGGCCTCGCCGTTGAAGTCCGGAGCGAGCAGTTCCACGCCCGTCGTCGGATTCAGTCTCTTGATGGCCCGCACCGTCTCGGCGTAGAGCCAGGCGCCGCCGTCGGGCAGGTCGTCGCGGGCGACCCCGGTGACGGTCGCGTATTTGAGGCCCATCGCCGCCACGCTCTCGGCGACCCGGCGGGGTTCGTCGCGGTCGAACTCGGCCGGCTTGCCGGTGTCGATCTGGCAGAAGTCACACCGACGGGTGCACTGCTCGCCTCCGATCAGGAAGGTGGCCTCCCGGTCTTCCCAGCACTCGAAGATGTTGGGGCAGCCCGCCTCTTCGCACACGGTGTGCAACCCCTCGCGGCGGACCAGCCCTTTGAGCGCGGTGTAGTCGGGGCCCATCCGCGCGCGGGTCTTGATCCACGGCGGTTTGCGTTCGATCGGCGTCTCGGCGTTGCGGACCTCGATCCGAAGCAGCTTGCGTCCGTCCGGAGCCGGCGGCCCCGCCCGGCCGGCGACATCAAGCTCGGGTTCGACGCTCATGGCTGCGATGTTACGGGACGTGAACTGGGCGAAGTTACCGACAGCCGGCCGTCCAGGGCGTCGCACACCGACTCGGCGACGTGCTCCCGGACGTCGTCGACACTCACCCGTCGGCCGAGCTCGGCGGACAGCGAGGTGACTCCGGCGTCGGCGATTCCGCACGGCACGATCGCCGAGAATGCGCCCAGGTCGCAGTCGCAGTTCAGGGCGAAGCCGTGCAGCGTGGTTCCCCTGGCCACCCGTATCCCGATCGCGGCGATCTTGCGGGGCGGCCGGCGCTCGTCGGCGGGAAGCCAGACGCCCGAACGGCCCTCCACCCGGCCTGCGTCGAGGCGGAATCCGCTGCATACCGAGATCAGTGACTCTTCAAGGCGCCGAACGAAATTCACCACATCCAGTGGTTCGGCCAGGCCGATGATCGGATAGCCCACCAGCTGGCCGGGTCCGTGCCAGGTGATCTTGCCGCCCCGGTCGGTGTCGACGACGGGCGTCCCGTCGACAGGACGCTCATGGGCTTCGGTGCGCTTGCCCGCGGTGTATACCGGCGGGTGCTCCAGCAGCAGCAGGGTATCCGGTCCGCCGGCCACCCGGGCGTCAGCGGTGGTGCGCTGAAGATCCCAGGCGGCCCGGTAATCGATCGAGCCGAGCTGCCGCACCGTCACCGGTTCGTCATGCGAGCGGATCGACGCCCTAATCATCGGCTACCGGCCGGACGGGCCGAGTGCATAGCTGAGCGCCTCGCCAATCGTGTTGTGGTGGAACGTGAATCCGGCGCGTTCCAGCGCGGCGGGGATGGCGCGTTGCCCGCCGAGCAGGCCTTCCTCGGCGAACTCGCCCAGCAGTCGCTTGAGCGCGAAGCCCGGGACCGCCCACGGCGCTGGCCGGTTAAGCGCCCGGCCCAGTGCGGCGGTGAACTCGGCGTTGGTCACCGGCGCAGGTCCGGTCAGGTTCACCGGTCCCGACAGCGGCTTGTTGATGGCGAACAGCAGGGCCCGGACCTCGTCCTCCAAGCTGATCCACGGCATGTACTGGTGACCGCCGGCGAGCCGGCCGCCGAGGCCGAAAGCGAAGATCGGCTTGAGTTTTGCCAGCAGCCCGCCGCTGGGCGAGAGCACCAGGCCGGTGCGAGCCAGCACCACCCGGACTCCGGCGTCGCTGGCCGGCGCGGTAGCCGCTTCCCAATCGACGCACAGCTGGGCCAGGAATCCCGAACCGGCCGGTGCGGATTCGTCGGCGATGGTGCTGCCGGTGTCGCCGTAGTAGCCCACTGCACTGGCGTTGACGAGCACCGGAACGCCGGCCTCTGCGACCGTCGTCGAGATCACCTCGGTGGGGTCGATTCTGCTGTCCCGGAGTACCTGCTTGTAGGCTCCCGACCAGCGTTTGTCGCCCACGCCGACGCCGCACAGGTTGACCACCGCGTCGACATCGGCCAGCGCGGCCGGGTCGAACTCGCCGCTGTCCGGATTCCACCGGACCTCGTCCCGGTTGGCCGGCTCACGCCGGACGATGCGCAGCACCCGGTTGTCGGCCGATCGAAGCGCCGCGGTGAGCGCCCCTCCGATCAGCCCCGAGGAACCCGCGATCGCGACGGTCAGTGCGGCTGTTCCGGATCCGCTCACATCAGAGCCCAAGTTCGGCCTCGAAAGCGCCTTCCTCGAGCCGCTTGCGGACCGTGGTGAGGAATCGGCCGGCGTCCGCGCCATCGATGAGCCGGTGGTCGTAGGTGAGCGGCAGGTAGCAGATCGAGCGGACACCGATCGACTCGTTGCCCAACCCGTCGGAGATGACCCGCGGGCGTTTGACGATGGCGCCGGTGCCCAGCATCGCCGCCTGCGGCGGCACCAGGATCGGGGTGTCGAACAACGCGCCCTGGCTGCCGATGTTGGTGATGGTGAAGGTGCCGCCGGCCAGTTCGTCGGGCTTGAGATCGCCAGAGCGGGCCCGGGCGGCGATGTCGTTGATCGCCCGGGCGAGCCCGGCCAGCGACAGATCGCCGGCGTTGTGCACCACCGGGGAGAGCAGGCCTTGGTCGGTGTCGACCGCGAAGCCGAGGTTCTCGGTGTCGTAGTAGGTGATCTCGCCGGCATCCTCGTTGTAGCTGGCGTTGACGTTGGGGTGCGCCTTGAGTGCGTCGATCACGGCGCGGGCAATGAACGGCAGGTAGGTCAGGTTCACCCCCTCGCGTTCGGCGAAGTCCTTCTTGGCTCGGGCCCGCAGCGACACGATCTTGGTCATGTCGACCTCGTGGGTCTGGGTGAGCTGGGCCGTGGTCTGCAGCGACTCCCGGGTCTTCTTGGCGGTGAGCTTGCGGACCCTGTTGGCCTTCTGGGTGGTGCCGCGCAGGTGCGCCAGCGGCGAGGCCGCGGGAGCGGTAGCGGCCGGCTTGGCGGGCGGTGCGGCCTGTGTCGCCGGTGCTGCCGGCGCCTTCTTACTCTCGGCCGCGGCCAGCACATCCTGCTTGCGGATCCGTCCGCCGACCCCGGTGCCCGTGACGGCGGCCAGGTCGATTCCGTTCTCCGCGGCCAACTTACGCACCAGCGGTGTGACGTAGGGGGCATCGCCGCTGTCGGCATCGGCAGCGGGCGCAGCCGGGGCCGGGGCCGGAGCCGCCACAGGGGCGGGTGCCGGCGCGGGTGCGGGAGCCGGAGTGGGGGCCGGCGCCGGGGGAGCAGCCTGGGGTTCCGGCGCGGGAGCCGGAGCCGGCGCGGGTGCTGAAGCGGGGGCGGCGCCGGGCGTGCCGATCCGGCCCAACTCACCGCCGACCTTGATGGTGACGTCTTCCTCCGCGGTGATGCTCAGCAGGGTGCCCGCGGCGGGGGAGGGAATCTCGGTGTCGACCTTGTCGGTGGAGACCTCGACGAGGGGCTCGTCGACCGCCACGGTGTCGCCCACCTTCTTCAGCCAGCGGGTGACGGTGCCCTCGGTCACCGATTCGCCGAGTTCCGGCATGAGCACCGGGGTCGCGGACTCCGCCGAGGCGGCTGGTGCGGCGGGGGCAGGCGCAGCGGCCGGTGGCGGCTCGGGCGCCGGCGCGGCCTGCGCTGCCGGCGCTGCGGGCTTGGGCTGCTCGGCCGGCGCCGGAGCCGGGTCGGCCGGCGGGGCCTCGCCGGCGTCGGAGATCACCGCCAGTTCACCGCCGACCGCGACGGTGTCGTCCTCCTTGGCGACGATCTTGGACAGCACGCCCGACGCGGGTGCGGGGATCTCGGTGTCGACTTTGTCGGTGGACACCTCGAGCAGCGGTTCGTCGACCGTGACGGTGTCGCCTTCCTGTTTGAGCCAGCGGGTGACGGTGCCCTCGGTGACGCTCTCGCCAAGAGCAGGCATCTGGACGGAGACGGCCATGTGTGTTGACTCCTCGAACGTCGGTCGACCTCTTACTCACCGCAGCCTTATCCGCAGCGCGGTGACCCCATCCTGTCATCACGGAACCCGTACCGGCGCGTAAGCGCCGATCGTTTTCTCCGGCAAGCCGAAATTGCCCGCGATACCGCCTCAACGGATGCCCGGTGCAACGGGGCCGCCAATCCCCATACCGGCCCCGGCAATAATCGACGGATGCCGACCCGCTACATCGCCGCCCGAGACGGAACCCAGCTTGCGGTCTACGAACAGGGCAACCCCGACGGGCCGACGATCGTGCTGGTGCACGGCTGGCCGGACTCCCACGTGCTGTGGGACGGCGTGGTGGCATCGCTGGCCGGCAAGTACCGCATCGTCCGCTATGACAACCGGGGGGCCGGTGCGTCGGCGGTCCCCTCGGACGTTGCGGCCTACAACGTCGCCACCCTGGCCGATGATTTCGAGACGGTCGTCTCGACGGTGTGCCCGGACACCCGCGTCCACGTCGTCGCGCACGACTGGGGTGCGGCCACCCTGTGGGAGTACGTCACCCGGCCCCAAGCATCCGAGATGGTCGCCTCCTACACGTCGATCTCCGGGCCCGATCCCGAACACCTGAGTCGCTACCTCCGCGACGGCCTGGCGCGGCCGTATCGGCCGCGGCGGTTCGCCCACGCCCTAGCGCAGGCGGCCCATTTCAGCTACATGATCGCCTTCTCGATACCGGTGTTCACCCCGGCCGCGATGCGGACCTTCCTGGCCCGTTCGATCAACCGGTACCTGATCACCCCGGGGATTCCGCCGCAGCACCGCTACCAGGGGCGCAGCTTCGTCGCCGACGCCACCAACGGTCTGCGGATCTACCGGGCCAACTTTCTTCCCACGCTGACCCGTCCGGTTCGGGAGCGCCGCGTGGAGGTTCCGGTGCAACTGCTGGTCAACACCGAGGACAAGTTCGTCCGCCCCTATGTCTACGAAGACACCCCGCGCTGGGTGGCGCGACTGTGGCGCCGCGACATCCACGCCGGGCACTGGTTGCCGATGTCGCATCCGGCGGTGGTGGCCGGAGCCGTCGACGAGCTCGTCAGCCACCTCGAGGGTGGCCGGCCTAGTCGAGCGCTGCTGCGGGCACAGGTCGAGCGGACTCGAAAAGAGTTCGGCGACATGCTGGTTGCGGTCACGGGCGCCGGCAGCGGCATCGGGCGGGCCACCGCGCTGGCGTTCGCGGCGGCGGGAGCCGAAGTGGTGGTCAGTGACATCGACGGGGCGTCCGCGGCGGAGACCGCAGCCGAGATCGCCGATTCCGGGGGAGTTGGCCACCCCTATGTCGTCGACGTCGCCGACGCCGACGCGGTCGAGCGCTACGCCGACCTGGTCTGCGCCGAACACGGCGTGCCCGACATCGTGGTCAACAACGCCGGCATCGGGGTGGCCGGTTCGTTCCTGGACACCCCGGCCGAGCAGTTCGACCGGGTCATCGACGTCAACCTCGGCGGTGTGGTCAACGGATGCCGCGCCTTCGCCGGCCGTCTCGTGCAGCGCGGGACCGGCGGTCACATCGTCAACGTCGCCTCCATGGCGGCGTACGCGCCGCTGAGTTCGCTCAACGCCTACTGCACCTCCAAAGCGGCGGTGTACATGTTCTCCGACTGTCTGCGAGCTGAATTGGCCTCTGCTGGAGTCGGTTTGACCACCGTCTGCCCTGGAGTGATCAACACCAACATCGTCTCGGCCACCGGCTTCCACGCTCCCGACGGCCGCGATGCCAAGGTGCCGGGCCGTCGCGCCCAACTGGAGCGGATGTTCCAGATCCGTGATTACGGACCCGAGAAGGTCGCCGCCGCGATCCTGTCGTCGGTCCGGAAGAACAAGGCCGTCCGGCCGGTGGCGCCGGAGGCGTATCTGCTCTACGGCACCTCCCGGCTGCTGCCCCAGGCGCTGCGCAGCACAGCCCGCGGGAAGGTGGTCTGACACCGGTCAGCAGTGACCAGCACGGGGAACTGCCGAAAATGGCCTGCGCCGGGCATTAACTGGTGGTCTGATAGCCGACGTGCGCTGGTTCGCGGAGAGTCCCCTGCTGACCCTGTTCTTCTGCATCGGACTGGGCAGCGTCTTAGGCCGCATCAAATTCGGGCCGGTGTCCTTCGGCCCGGCGGGTGCGTTGTTCGTCGCACTGGCCCTGTCGGCGATCCAGCCCAAGGCGGCGCTGCCCCCGATCCTCACCAACCTCTCGCTGGGCGTCTTCTGCTACATGGTCGGGATCGCCGCCGGACCGGCGTTCATCGGGGCCATCCGGACCGGCTGGCGCCCGGTGGTCGTCTCGTTGCTGGCCGTCTTCGCCATGGCGGGCTCCGGTCTCCTCGTCGGCCGGGCGCTCGGCTTCGACACCGGCACCATCGCCGGGGCCTTCTCCGGGGCAGGCACAGCGACCGCGGCGCTCGGTGCGGTGCAGCAGCAACTCGCCGCCGGCGGGGACATCCCGCCGCAACCCGCCATCGGCTACGCGGTCGCCTACCCGATCACGGTGCTGCTCTGCATCGTGGCGTGCACCTACCTGATCAGCGCGGGCAAGCGAAAACCCACCGCCGAAGACCAGGAGACGGTGTCGCCGATCATGATCCGGACGGTGGAACTGACCTCAGATCCCGGCTTGACCATTCGCGCGCTGGAGGAGCGTTACGGCGCGGTGGTTTCCCGGTTGACCCGCGGCGGGCAGACCGTGGTGGCCCACGCCGCCGAAAACCTGCAGCCCGGAGACCTGCTGACCATCACCGCCCGCGAGGACGTGAGTGAGAAGCTCACCGGCGACCTCGGCCGGCTGGCGCCGCGGGAGCCATGGCTGGACCGTTCCAGCATCGACTTCCGGCGCATCTCCCTGTCCAACGCGGCCTACGTCGGCCGCGAACTGCAGCACCTTCGGATGGAGGAACGGTACGACGCCGTGGTCAGCCGGGTTCGCCGTGGTGACGTCGACATCATCGCGACACCCGATCTCGTCCTGTGCAGCGGCGACCGGCTGCGGGTGACCGCTCCGCGGGAACGCCTGGCCGAAATCGCCAAGGAACTCGGCGATTCCGAGCGGCAGGCCGGCGACATCAACGCGGTCGGCCTGGGCTTGGGCCTCGCGCTGGGAATGCTGTTGGCGTTCCTGAAGATTCCGCTGCCGGGCGGCGGCGCCCTGGTGCTGGGCACGGCGACCGCTCCGCTGGTGATGGGTGTGATCCTGGGTGCCATCGGCCGCACCGGCCCGGTGGTGTGGACCCTGCCCGGCAACGTCAACAACACGATCAACCAGTTCTCACTGCTGATCTTTCTGGCGGCCGTCGGCAGCGGCGCTGGTCCCGGACTGGTCAAAGCCCTCCAGACCCAGGGACTTCAGCTGGTCCTGCTGGGCCTGGCCATCTCCGCCGCCCACGTCCTGGTCTGCGTGGTCGGTCTGCGCTTCATCCTCAAGTACGGCACCGCGCGGGCGCTGGGCGGTCTGACCGGGTCGCAGTTGAATCCTGCGCCGTTCGCGTATGCGATGTCCAAAGTTCCCGATCAGCGGGTCGCCGTTGGCTATGCGGTGCTGTTCCCGGTGTCGATGATCGCGAAGGTTTTCCTGGCGCAGCTGATGGTGGTGTTCTTCTAGGACGTTCGTCGGGATGGGTTGTCACATCCGTCACTGGGCTCAGGGTAGTGATGTCTTTGCCCGCATCAGAGCGACAAACGCTCTGTCCCACAATGGTTGTCGCTCGTAGGCGGGCACACGGAGTGGTGCTCCCGTCAGCCCAGGAGCTCGCGGCTCACCCGTTCGCTGTTGAGGACTCGTTCACCCGTTCGCCGCGATGTCCTTTAGAACGGCGAACATCGTCCGCACCGGAACGCCGGTGCCACCCTTGGGGGTGTAGCCCCACGGCGCGGTGGTGTTGTAGGACGGTCCGGCGATGTCGATGTGCACCCACTGCACGCCCTCGGCGACGAACTCACGCAGGAAGACCCCGGCCACCAGCATCCCGGCAAACCGCTGCGAGCTGATGTTCGCCAGATCGGCGACGGTGGATTTCAGGTCGTCCTTGAGTTCGTCGGGAATCGGCATGGGCCAACCGTTTTCGCCCTCCTGCTGAGACAGCGCCGCCACCCGGTCGCGGAATTCGTCGCTGCCCATCACCCCGGGGATCCGGGCTCCGAGTGCGACGACCTGAGCACCGGTCAGCGTGGACGTCTCGATCAGGTAGTCGGGCTCGTCCTCGCAGGCCCGCACGATCGCGTCGGCCAGGATCAACCGGCCCTCGGCGTCGGTGTTGAGCACCTCCACCGTCGTCCCGCCGTACTGGGTAAGCACGTCACCGGGTCGCTGGGCGGTGGCCGACGGCATGTTCTCGGCCATCGGAACGGTGGCGATGACGTCGATCGGCAGCTTCTGATCGGCCGCCAGCACCATGGTCGCGACCACCGCGGCCGCGCCGGCCATGTCGGAGGTCATATGGTGCATCTGCGCGGCCGGCTTGATCGAGATGCCGCCGGTGTCGAACGTGATGCCCTTGCCGATCAGTGCGACTTTTTTGGCGCCCTTCCTGCCGCTCTTATAGGTCAGCCGAACCAGCCGGGGCGGGTTCACCGATCCCTTACCGACCCCGACGATGCCGCCGTAGCCGCCCTTGGCCAGGGCCTTCTCATCGAGCACCTCGACGGTCAGCCCGGCTGCGGTGCCCAAAAGCTTTGCCCGGCTGGCGAATTCGACGGGGTGCAGGTGGCTTGGGGGAGTGTTTACCAGATCGCGGGCGGTAGCCACCGCCGACGCGATCGAAACCGCCCGTGCAGCATCGGCTTTGGCGTTCGGGGCAGTGGACAGGGCGGTGATCTTCGACAGCCCGGGCTCTTTCGGCGCGGTCTTGGCGCTGCGGAATTCATGCATCTGATAGGCGCCCAGGATCAGGCCCTCCACCGCCGCTTCGGCGTGCAATTCCGAGAGCAGCGTGACCACCGACGCCACCCCGCTGAGCGAGCGGGCGGCCACGCCGGAGGCGCGGCGGATCGTCTCGGCGGGCCACTCGTCGCGGGGTGCGCCGAGACCCACCGCCAGCACACTGCCCACCGGCAGTGAAGGGATGTGCAACCGGGTGACCTGCTCGGCTCCGGCTTTGGCGCCCAGCGCCCGCAGGGCGACCTCAATCTCACCGATCGCTTCGGCGTCCAGGAACGGCCCGCCGACCACTTTTGGTCCATTGTCTTCTCCGTCGGCGGCAGGCGCACCCTCATCTCCCGGTCCGGTGACGACCGGCACAAGAAGGACCGAAGCGCCGGCCCCGCGCTTGGGCAGAGCGGAGGCGACGGTGACGGACGGGGCGGTGTAACCGGGTTGGGTGCTCACCAGCGACACCCTAATCGGCGACGGTTTCGCCCGACGACCGATGCGGAGCGCAGCGACGAGGAGGAGTCGGGCACACTTGGATTAGGGTTGGTGGCCGTGACCGACGAAGAACTGCTGCACGGCCCGCTGGAAAGCCGCCACCGCGACGCCGGAGCCACCTTCGCGCCGTTCGGCGGGTGGCTGATGCCGGTGTCCTACGCCGGCACGGTGGGGGAGCACACCGCCACCCGGGAGGCGGTCGGGCTGTTCGATGTGAGCCACCTCGGCAAAGCGCTGGTCAGCGGTCCGGGCGCGGCGGAATTCGTCAACTCCGCACTGACCAACGACCTGGGGCGCATCGGGCCCGGGAAGGCGCAGTACACCCTGTGCTGCACCCCCGACGGCGGGGTGATCGACGACCTCATCGCCTACTACGTCAGCGCCGACGAGGTGTTTCTGGTTCCCAACGCGGCCAACACCGCAGCGGTGGTGGCCGCCCTTCAGGCTGCGGCCCCGCCGGGAATCTCGGTGACCGATGAGCATCGCTCGTATGCGGTGCTGGCGGTCCAGGGCCCGAAGGCAGCCGAGGTGCTCAGCGCGCTCGGCCTGCCGACCGAGATGGACTACATGGGCTACGCCGACGCCGAGTGCGCCGGGGTGCCGGTCCGGGTTTGCCGGACCGGATACACCGGCGAACACGGCTACGAACTGCTGCCGCTGTGGGACTCGGCACCGGTGGTGTTCGACGCCCTGCTGGCCGAGGTCGAAAGCCGCGGCGGCCAGCTGGCCGGTCTCGGCGCCCGCGACACCCTGCGCACCGAGATGGGCTACCCGCTGCACGGTCATGAGTTGTCGCTGGACATCTCGCCGCTGCAGGCGCGCTGCGGCTGGGCCGTCGGATGGTTCAAGGACGCCTTCTGGGGCCGCGACGCACTGCTGGCCGAGAAGCAGGCGGGTCCGAAACGCGTGCTGCGAGGGTTGCGGGCGGTCGGCCGCGGCGTGCCCCGCGCCGACATGGTTGTGTTGCGCGACGCTGTTCCGATCGGCGTCACCACCTCGGGGACCTTCTCGCCGACCCTGGGCGCCGGGATTGCGCTGGCCATGATCGACACCGACGCCGACGTCGCAGACGGCGAGGTGGTCAGCGTCGACGTCCGTGGGCGGCTGCTGGACTGCGAGGTGGTCAAGCCGCCCTTCGTCGACGTCAAGACCCGCTGAACCTGTTAGTAGGATGGCGGCATGTCCCAGGCCACGCTGAGCTTCGCAGTGCGGCGCAACGCCCATCCGGCGAGCGTTGCACGACGGAACGAGATCCTGGCCGACCCCGGATTCGGCCGGTACTGCACCGACCACATGGTCTCGATGGAATACACCCACGCCCGCGGCTGGCACGACGCTGCGGTGCTGCCCTACGGGCCTATCGAACTCGACCCCTCGGCGATCGTCCTGCACTACGCGCAAGAGGTTTTCGAGGGGCTCAAGGCCTACCGGTGGGGCGACGGCTCCATCGTGTCGTTCCGTCCTGACGCCAACGCCGCCCGGCTTCGGGCCTCGGCGCGGCGGCTGGCCATCCCGGAGCTTCCCGACGAACTGTTCATCGAGTCGCTGCGACAGCTGATCGCCGTCGACCACGAATGGGTGCCGGCCGCCGGGGGTGAGCAATCGCTCTACCTGCGGCCGTTCATCATCGCCACCGAACCCGGCCTGGGCGTGCGCCCGGCGGCGGAGTACCGCTATCTGGTGATCGCCTCCCCGGCCGGCGCCTACTTCAAGGGCGGCATCAAACCGGTCAGCGTGTGGCTGTCGACCGAATACGTCCGGGCCAGTCCCGGCGGCACCGGGGCGGCGAAATTCGGCGGAAACTACGCCGCCTCCCTGCTGGCCCAGGCCGAAGCCGCCGAGCACGGCTGCGATCAGGTGGTCTGGCTGGACGCCATCGAACGCCGCTACATCGAGGAGATGGGCGGCATGAACCTGTTTTTCGTGTTCGGCAAGGGCGGTTCGGCACGGCTTGTGACCCCGGAACTGAGCGGCTCACTGCTGCCGGGAATCACCCGCGACTCGCTGCTGCACCTGGCCGTGGACGCCGGATTCGGCGTCGAGGAACGCAAGATCGACGTCGAGGAGTGGCGCAAGGGCGTCGCCTCCGGTGAGATCACCGAGGTCTTCGCCTGCGGAACCGCTGCGGTGATCACCCCGGTGGCGAAGGTGAAGCACGGCAACGGCGAGTTCACCGTCGGCAACGGCGGGCCCGGGGAAGTCACCATGGCCCTGCGTGACACCCTCACCGGAATCCAGCGCGGCACGTTCGCCGACAAGCACGGGTGGATGACCCGGCTGAATTAGCCGGCCGTTCCAGAACCCGGTGTCACAAAGCCCGCGACGGCGTTGCGACCGGCGCGCTTCGCTTGGTGGAGCGCAGCATCCGCGCCGGCGAGCCAGGACGCCGGGCTGGAGTCCGGGCGCCGTCCCACCAACTGCGTCCGCATTCCGCCGTTGACGAACTCGAACGCCACATCGGGCCGGGTCCGCAGGATGAAGAACACGAGTCCGCCGTCGTCCGCTATCCGCTGGAACCACGCTGCTCCGGGAGCCTCGCCGGTTGGGGCATCATCCTGAGGCACGTGTGACCTGCTCGAAGCGACCCGTCTTATGCGACAAGCGTATCCGGTAAACCGTGCCCTCTTTCGGGCCAGAAGGGTCCGGCGGCGGCTGGTGCGGCGGGAACTTCAGCAGCGGCATGATGCGAGCGACGAGCAGCGCCATCCCCGCGTCCCGGTCCGGTCCCTGGCATTCCTCGAACGTTCCCCACGCAATCACGCTGCGCCAGTTGGACATATCGTCGACGTGCTCGACCTCCACGCACACCTCGGGGTGGGCCCGCATGGCGCGTAACTTCGCACCGTCCATCCCGTGTCCCCAGATGTAGGTGCCGTCGTAGGCGTAGCTCACCGGAACGACGTACACACGACCGTCGCTGATGCAGCCGATCCGGGCGATGACCTGGCCACATAGCAGATCCTCGATCTGGATCTGCGTCAGTTCCCCCAGCATGGTTCTCCTCAAGCCTGGATAGCAGGGCCGAGCCTAGGTCGTGATCACGGCGTACTCGGAAAACTCGGATGTGTTCGCCGGCCCGGCGCTGGGTGTGGCGGTCAACGTGATCAGGCTGCCCACGACGCCCGGCGAGGCCGCGCTGACGGCGAAGCTGAAATCACCTGCCGGGACGTCGTTGTGCGTTCCCAGCAGCTGCCTGCCTTGAACGTTGGGCGCATCGCTCGGCGGCGACACGAACACCTGGATCTGGTAAGTGCCCGTGTAGTCGGTGGAGTAGCTCGTCAGGTGGCCCCGGACGATGACCACGCCCGGAGCAACGATGGGCAGGAACTGGGCGGAGACCCTCTCGGGCGCCGGCTGATCGTCATTACCGCCGTTCTGCAGCGAGATGCCGATGAATTTCTTGTCGGCAGTGCCGTTGGAGAAGATCGCATTGGACAGGATTGCATTGCCGATGGAGTTGTTGTCCACGGTCACTCCGTCGCGGGCGTTTCCGGAGATGGTGTTTCCGGAGATGGTGTTGCCCGCGTCGACGGAATCCTTCCCGTCCTGTTCGGTGGACAGAATCCCGGACCCGGCGTTGCCGATGATGGTGTTATCCGCGATCAGCGACTTCTTGGACCCGGCGAGTTCGATACCAGGGGCGGTGTTCGCAGCGGTTCCGTTGCCCTCGAAGGTGTTTCCCGTAACGGTCAGTCCGGTACCGCCCGTCGACAGCAGCCCACCGGCGACGTTGCCTTTGACGGTGTTGTTGATCACCGTCACAGCGGTGTCCCCGGTGGCTCTGATCCCCTCGGCGCCGTTGCCGGTGACCGTGGTCGAGGTGACGGTCAGGCCGGTGTCGGTGGTGGACCGCAGCCCGTCCGACCCGTTCCCGAGGATCACGTTGTCGGCGAGGGTGAGGCCACTGGTGTTGCGAGTTGATACGCCGTCCTTGCCGTTGTTGCTGATAGCGAATCCGCTGATCTGTCCGGTGACAACGCCGGTGGTCGGCCCACCGTTGGCGGAGCCGATGATCACGCCGTTCTCGGAGAACCCCCCGATGACGCCGCCGTGTGCGGCATTCGCGACGAGCGAGGAGATGCCCGTCGGGTTGTCCGGGAGCTTGGTGCCGATGGACAGACCTGTCTTGGGGGCATTGCCCAAGCCGCCGTTGAGGTTGATGGCTCCCCGGGCGCTGAACGTCGTTGCGCTTCCGGCCGGAACCGGTACCGCGTCGACGGACAGGCCGCCGAGCGGTCGGCTTGCTCCGACGTCGCCGTCCAGCTCGATGCTGCCCCCGTTCGCGGCCAAGCTCAGGGTGTAGCCGCGTGTCTGCGACCCGTCGATACGGCCGGCGAATGTGATATCCCGCCCGGGCGAGGAATTGGTGATGGTGACCGCTCCGGTGAGCGTCGCGTCCCGGGCCGCCAGGAACGATCCGTTGGTCAGGCTGTAGGAGCCGCTTAATGAGACATCGTCGTCGTATCGCTGATCGCCGACGGTGGACACACCGGCGGTGGCGGTGCGGCCGCCGGCATCGGTCGTGATGCTGTTCAGCGGGACTTGCTCTCCTATCCCGCGAGTGAAAGCGGTTGTGCCGGAGGAGTTTACGGTCAGAGTCTGGCTCCCGGCCGTGGTTCCGTCGATCGCGCCGTGGAACGAGACGTCGCCGCTGCCGGCATCGACCACCGTGTTGTCCACCAGCTCGGTGCCGCCG
This sequence comes from uncultured Mycobacterium sp., assembly GCA_964629725.1. Lineage (GTDB taxonomy): Bacteria > Actinomycetota > Actinomycetes > Mycobacteriales > Mycobacteriaceae > Mycobacterium. The sequence goes on along the minus strand of CAZVST010000030.1, from coordinate 29,005 downwards.
CCGACGGTGAACGCGCCGCCGCCGGTCGTGTAGGTGCCCCCCAGTTGCGCGTTCTGCTTGTAGATCTGGTCACCGGTGGTCGTCACCGAACCGGCGATCACCGTCGCAGCACCATCGTTGGGACGCAGCCAGATGACGCCCTTCTGGGCGTCGAACATCACGTCAAAAGTGTTGTAGAGATTCAGTCCGGTATTGACGTTCTGGTTCGTGTCGGCCACCGAGGACTTCTGGTATTGGACGTAGTCGACGGACGGGGTGTCGCCTGCGGTGAGGGTCCATGTCAGCGGCTCCCGATTCTCCACCGTCGGGAACTGCGCAATCAGTTTGACGCCCGGCGCGAGTTGCCCACCATCTAGTTCGAACGGCCCCTTCTCGCCGTTCAGCCTGATTCCGGTCGACGGTGCGCCGCTGTCGATCACCGTGGGAAGGCATTGCGCGCCAATGCATGCCGACTCCGTGCCGATGGGAATCTTGGCTCCGTCGCCGTCTTGAGCGAAATACTGTGGAGCGAATCCGAAGAGATCCAGCACGGGGTAGCCGGAGACCGGATACGTCGCTGGTGGTGTGGCCGCGGAAACCGGTATGGCGTAGGGGAACTGGTCGCGCAGGGAATCGGTGACGCCAACGGTGAGTTGCGGGTCGGTGTTTCCGATCGGGCCCAGCCGGACGAGGAAACCGGTAGAGAGGTTTCCCGGAAGCTGCAGCAGGGGACTGGCCATCGACTGGCCGGTCTGCTTGACGTTGAACACATCGAACGAGGCGCCGAAGTCGCCGAAGAAGTTTCCGTCGACCGGCGGGGCGTCGGGATTGGTGAAGACGAACTGCTCGCCCTTTTTCGGGTTGCTTCCGCTCAGGATCGCCCCGACCCGGATCGGCCGGTCGGTCGACACCGTCTGCGCGCCGCTACCGAGAGTCACCGTCCCGTTGGCGACGACCGAATCGAAGGTGTTGCCGGAGGTGAAGGCGACGGTGATCGCATCGGTCGTCAACGGGACGTTCGCCCAGAACGGCGGGTTGTAGCCGGCGAAGAACGAATTGCCGCCGGTGTCGAACTCGTACAGCTGCGAAGGATTGTTCCCGATCGCCGCGTCGATCCCGTACTTGATTTGAACCTTGCCGTTGGTCTGGACCTCGGGCGCGTAGTGCAGCGCGATGGTCTTGGTGTCGGCGTTCTGGTTGATGGTCAGCGGGGTGATCCCTCGGGTAAGAAGGCTCTCCAGAGCGGCCTGGCCACCGACCGGCGCACTGAATCTCGTTGTGCCCAGCGCGGTCACGGTCAACGATTGCTGCCCGGATTTCGCCGCGTCGACGGTTCCGCGGAAGATCGCGTCGCCGTTGCCGGCATCGACTTCGACGTTATTGCCCAGCACCACAGCAGCGTCGATGTCCACTCCTGTGAGACCGCGCACGGCGTCGCGGAGCGTCAGCGGGCCGCCGGTGACCGTGGCGCTCACCTTCTCGCCGAATGCCGCCCCCGAACCGAATCGGATTTGGTCGATGTCGTTCGTCTCCAACGAGGCTGCCACGGTTCCGGATTCGAGGACGAATCCGGCGCATCCGGCGTTCCCCGGGTTTGAGACCACAACGTCATGCACGGAATCGACCTTGAATCGGTCGGATCCCTGGAACGAGGGATCCCCGGACACCTCCACATAGATCCCGTTCTGACGCACATACGCCACACTCCCGGTGCCGACCGTCACCGTCAGTTCGTTGTTCGACACCTGGGCCGTCACTCCGTCGGGGATGAGGAACAGACTGCGGCGTACCAATACCAACGTTCCCTCAAGTAGATTCGAGAACGGGTTGGCCGGCAATGTCGAAACCCAGTCGAAGGTCGAATTGAACAGGTGGTTGATCACGGTGGTGACGGCCTGGCCGATGGTGGGCGCCTTGGCGCCCCAGCAGGCGGAGCAGCCGCCGTTGTCCGACGCAGTCTGGTCCGGCACCGTGCTCGCTGCTGAAGGGCCTGGCGTCGGCAGGCTCACCACCGCTGGCGGCGCCGCCAGCGCGTCGGGCGCCGTCTCTGCCGTGGTGCCCGACCCGAGGCCGGACGACTGCCCGGGTACGTCCTGAACCTGAACCGGCGGCGGCGCGTCAACCACAGCCGCGGACGGAAATGCTTGCGGTTGAGCATTATCGGCGCCCGTTGATCCCGACGAAGCCTGGCGGTCCACCGGCTCGGAGGTCTCTCGGCCGGCGGCTGCCGGGCGAGGCGCATCGGCTTCCGGTGCGGCGAGCGCTTCGGGAACCGCGGACCCCATCGGCGCCTCGTCGGAGGACGGCGCGGCCGTTGACGCGGCGGCACCCCGTGTCCGGGGCCGATCCGGCTTTGGGGCGGACCGCGGGCCCCGCGCCGGCGCCGGATTGGCCGACGGGCCGGCGGCTGCCGCCCCTGACGCATCGTCGGCGGTTCCATCGGCTGTCGCGACGGCATGTGGCCCCGCCATTGACAATCCTAGGACGAAGACCGCTGCGCCGAGTCTCATACCGCGTTGTGCCATCAGCAACCTGCCCATCGATGTCCATGCCGCCGTAGTGCGCTCAGCTTATCGGCGGTGGATCACCCTCGCGCGCATCACTTGTCGCATCATCGAGCACCGGCCCCTCGTTACGGACGGATCGCGAGGCCGACGAGCGCCAGCGTCGTGGTGACTTCGATCGTCGCACCGACGACGTCGCCGGTGATACCCCCGAAGCGCCGGACACAGTGGCGGACCAGAACCGCGGCCGCCAGCAGTGCGACGGCGACCGTCAGCGGTCCCTGCCACGGCTGCGGCGCGGCGAGCGCCGCGCCCGCGCCGACCAGTGCCGTCCACCCGGTGACGGTCCACGGTGATTGGGTCCCCGCGACCCAGGTACCCAGACTGCTGCCTTCGGCTGCCGGAACGCCGCGGCGCGCAGCGAGCACTGCGGCCACCCGGCCTGCGGCAATAGCGCTCACCGCCGCCGCGGTTGCCGTCCTACCGGGTGTCAGCGCGCTGAACGCGGCGGCCTGGATGAGCACCGCGACGACGACGGCGGCCACTCCGAACGGCCCGGCGGAGCCTTCCCGCATCACTGCCAGCGCCCGCTGCGGCGGGCCGTAGCAGCCGAGTCCGTCGGTGGTGTCGGCGAGCCCGTCGATGTGCAGCCCCCGGGTCAGGATCAGCAGCACAGTGACGGTCAGCGCGCCGGTCAGCAGGTTGTGCGGCCCGAACGCCCACGTCCCGGCCCACAGCACCGCGGCGGCGATCAGGCCCAGCGCCGCACCGACCACCGGCAGCGCAGCCACCATCCCGGCACCCGGGCCGGGGGCAACAGGCCGGCTGCCGTGCTTCAGCGGGAGCACGGTGCCGAAGGTGAAAGCGCTCGCCAGACTGGACAACACGGCTAGTCCCGCCCCGACACCCCGGCGTCGCTGAACGTGGCCATCGACGCCATCGTCGCCACCGCCGCGCGGACGACGGGCAGTGCCACGGCCGCGCCGGTGCCTTCACCGAGGCGCAGCCCGAGATCGACGATCGGGGTCAGGTTCAGCTCGGCCAGCGCCAGCCCGTGCGCCGGCTCGGTGGAGCGATGGCCGGCCTGCCACCACAGCCGTGCGCCGGGAGCCAGCCGCTCTGCCACCAGTGCTGCGGCCGTGACGACCAGTCCGTCGAGCAGCAGCGGAGTCCGGCGGACGGCGGCCTGGGCGCAGAACCCGGCCATCGCGGCCAGATCCGCCCCGCCGCAGGCCGCCAGCAGCGCAACGGGATCGGTGCGCGCCGCGCGCGAGCGATACATCGCGTCGCGCACCGCCGCTGTCTTGCGGCACCATCCCGCATCGTCGATGCCGGTGCCGCGGCCCACGGCGAGAACCGGTTCGGTGCCGGTCAGCAGTGCGATCAAAGCCGTTGCGGCAGTAGTGTTCCCGATTCCCATATCGCCGGCGATGAGCAGATCCGCGCCGGCGTCGACTTCGTCGTCGGCGATGCGTCGGCCGATCTCCAACGCAGTCTGGGTCTCCACGGCGGTCAGGGCGTCCTCGACGGCGATGTTGCCGCTGGAGCGGCGCACCCGATGCGGGCCGGAGACGGTGTCCCGGTCGACCGCGACGTCGACGGCGCGCACCGTCGCGCCCGCCAGACCGGCGAGCACGTTGATCGCCGCGCCGCCGGACTCGATGTTGTCGAGCATCTGCCCGGTCACCTCGGCCGGGTAGGCCGACACCCCGGCCTGCGCGACGCCGTGGTCGCCGGCGAACACCACGACTCTGGCCCGCTCGAATTGCCTTGGCGGGCAGAGTCCCTGGCACGAGGACACCCACACCGACAGATCCTCCAGCCGGCCCAGAGCGCCCCGCGGCTTCGTCAGCAGGTCCTGGCGCCGGCGGGCCGCCGCGGCCACTCGGCCGTCGGGCACGGGGATGTCGCCGAACGGCATCACGACGGCTCCTTCACCCAGACGGGCTGCCCCGCCACCACCAGCACCACGCGCTCACAGCAGTCGGCCAGTCGCTGGTTGAGCATGCCCAGTTCGTCGGCAAACCGGCGGCCGGCCGCCGTGGCAGGCACGACGGTCAGGCCCACCTCCGGGCTGACCAAAGCCAGCGCGGCCGGAAAGGACAGCACCGCAGCCACCAGGTCGTCGACCTCCGCCTGGATCGAACCGCCGTCCCAGCCGCGACGGTCCAGGGCCGCGGTGAGCCAGCCGCCCAGATCGTCGACTAGTGCCGGGGTGTGCGGGGCGGCGCGCAATTGGCCTGCCACATCAGCGTTTTCGACCGTCTGCCAGCTCGGGGGCCGGCGCCGGCGGTGATCGGCGATGCGCTGTTGCCAGGCTGGGTCGCCGTCCGCGGCGTGGCCTGTCGCGATGTAGCGCACCGCGTCGCTGTCGGTCACCGATTCCTCGGCCCAGCGTGACTTTCCCGACCGGATTCCGCCCAATACCAGGGTGCGCACGCGCCGCTCAGACGACCTTCGCGCCGCGCTCGACGCGGGGCGCCGGCGTGCGCGAGCGGCGCAACTGGGTGGCCCGGCTGACGGCGTACAACCCAAGTTTGCCGCGGGTCTCGGCGTGTCCGGGGAACTTCGCGTCGACAGCCCGATTCACCTTGCGCGCCAAGAGGAATCCATCGACCATCATCGCGATCATGAGCAGCAGCATCAGCGGGGAGGCGACGATCTGCAGCTTCGGTGCGACGAAGATCGGCATGATGAGGAGCAGCGCCGCGGGCATGAGCAGGCCGAGAAGGTTGCGCCGCGAGTCGACGATGTCGCGCACGTAGGCGCGGACCGGCCCCTTGTCGTAGGCCGATAGGGCGGACTCGTCCCCGGCCCGCACGCGCTCGCGATGCGCCGCCATGGCGGCCCGGCTCGCGGCCTTGGCTGCTTTACGTTCCTCTTTGGTCATCGACGCGCGGGCCTGCTTGCGGCGCTGGCGCGCTTCGGCGGCGGTCGCCGGCGCCGGCGCGACCGGACCGCGGGGTTTGTTGCGCTCATTGCGCTTCGGTGTGGGCCGGCCCTTGGGGGCGGTGGTGCCCAGCGGCACCGCAGCGGGCGGATCGGGGATTGGCTCGGGCTCAGGTGAGCCCTCGGCGTCGTCGGCCCTGCGGCCCAGCAGTTTCACGCCTGACAGATTACTGCGCCGTAGCCTGCTGGAATGACCGAGCCGGACACCTCGGGCCTGCGGGTGCTGATCGCCCCGGACTGCTTCGGCGACAGCCTCACCGCGGTTGCCGCCGCCCGTTCTATCGCCGCCGGCTGGTCGCGGGGCCGCCCAGCCGACACGCTGGTGCTCGCGCCGCAGTCCGACGGCGGGCCCGGCTTCGTCGAGGTGCTGACCGCCCGCCGGCGCGGCATGCAGATCCGGAGTGCGCGGGTGTCGGGGCCGCTGTCCGGCGACGTCGATGCCCGATGGGCGTTCAGTCCGGCGACGGTGACCGCCTACATCGAGTCGGCGCAGGCCTGCGGCCTGCACCTGCTCGGCGGCCCGCCGACGCCGCAGACCGCGTGGGCCGCCCACAGCCGCGGGGTCGGTCAGCTGATCGGCGAAGCCTGTGCCGCCGGCGCCGGCACGATCGTCGTGGGCCTCGGTGGTAGCGCCTGCACCGACGGCGGCCGCGGGATGGTCGACGCACTGGGCGGACTACCGACCGCAGTCCGCATGGTGGCCGGGATCGAACTCGTCGCCGCCACCGACGTCGAGCACCCGCTGCTCGGCCCGACCGGAGCCGCCCACGTCTTCGGACCGCAGAAGGGTGCCGATCCGGCCACCGTCGAACGCCTCGACGCACGGCTTGCCGGCTGGGCCGCGCAACTGCAGGACGCGACCGGCCGTGACGTGCGCGAGCAGTCCGGCGCCGGCGCGGCCGGCGGCCTGGGAGCGGCGTTGCTGGCACTGGGCGGGCGCCGAGTCTCCGGCGCTGACCTGCTCGCCGGCCACACCGGCACAGCCGCCGAGATGGCCCGATGCGACCTGCTGGTCACCGGCGAGGGTCGCTTCGACGAGCAGTCGCTGCACGGCAAGGTCGTCGGATCGCTGGCCACGCTGGCCGGCCGAGACGGAGTTCCGGTGGTGGTGCTGGCCGGCCAGGTGACGCTCCCGCCGGCGGCCGTCAAGGCGGCCGGTGTCACTGCGGCATATTCACTGTCCGAACATGCGGGATCGGTTCAGCGGGCGATCGACGAGGCGCAGGGCGAGCTGGTCGCTCTGGCCGCCCGTGCCGCCAGTGAGCTGGCGATGGAATAGCGTCGCCAGCAGGTACGGTTATGGAGGTAGGCGGTCCGACCACGGTCTGTGACCACCACCCCATAGTTCACCCCACACTGTGCGACACGAGGGAGACGTAATGACTGACGAGTCGGCCACCGCAACCACCATCCACGGGGTGACCCTGTCCGATGCCGCCGCCACCAAGGCGAAGCACCTGCTCGACCAGGAGGGCCGCGACGACCTCGCCCTGCGCATCTCGGTCCAGCCCGGCGGATGCGCGGGCCTGCGGTACAACCTGTTTTTCGACGACCGCGCACTCGACGGCGACCTGACCGCCGAGTTCGGCGGAGTAACCCTCACCGTCGACCGGATGAGCGCGCCCTACGTCCAGGGCGCCACCATCGACTTCGTCGACACCATCGAGAAGCAGGGCTTCACCATCGACAACCCGAACGCCACCGGCTCCTGCGCCTGCGGCGATTCGTTCAACTGATCGTTCAGTGACCGGGCGGCCGCGCCGCGGCCAGGAACGGCCGCATGGCGATGGGTACCGGGCAGTCAGTACTGGGCTGCGGTGCGCAGCAGATACGAGCACACCAGCAGCTGGTCACCCTGGCGCAGCAATTGCGCCACGCCCTGCTCCTCGTCGCGGGCCTTACGCGAGGTCGCCGCGGGCTGCACCTTCATGGTGAACAGCACCTGCGCCTGATACGACGAGGAGACCACGATCTCGTCGATGGTGGTGACCTCCGCTGTGTTGAACTGCTTGCGGAACGCATCGCTGGCCAGCCGGGCCAGCGCCATGTCCGACTTGCGGTCCTTGATCGCGTCGAACATGCCGCACAGGCTGTTGCGGGCGATGACCTCCTGATCGCCGTCCGAGAGGGCGTTGAGGTAGCTCTGGATCGCGGATTTCGAGTTGGCGTCGGTGAATCCCGCTGCGCCCGGACCGCGCCCCCGGCCACCGGTCAGCACCGCCGTGATGACCAACGCCGCGACCAGCCCCAGCCCCAGCAGCCCCCACAACACCGCGCGCTGACGCGCCGGCGGCGGGCCGTAGCTCACCGGCGGCGGCAACGGGCCGGGATAGCTGGTGGGGTAGGGGCCGGTGGGGTAGGGGCCGGTCGGGTAGGGGCCGGTCGGGTATGGGCCACCGGGGTAGGGCACCGCCTCCCGGTAGGCGGGTCCACCAGCCAATGGTTGACCCTGGGCGCCACTCGGCGGCAGCGGCGGATAGGGGCCAGCCATCGATAGATCTCCTCCGGACGTCGTCGGTCGCGGCGTCGGGCACGATTCCGCATCCCTGGGTGTCGGGCCATATAGTCGGCTCTTGTTACGCAGGCTAGCGCACCGCCTGGCCTGCTCCTCGACTTGAAGGGCGGACACTTCGTGACGATCGCCGTGACAGGATCCATCGCCACCGACCACCTGATGCGGTTTCCGGGGCGCTTTTCCGAGCAACTGCTGGCCGAACACTTGCAGAAGGTGTCGCTCAGCTTCCTCGTCGACGATCTGGTGGTGCACCGCGGCGGGGTGGCCGGCAACATGGCGTACGCCATCGGAGTGCTCGGCGGGGACGCCGCGCTGGTCGGTGCTGCCGGCGTCGACTTCACCGACTACCGGGAGTGGCTGGAGTCGGCGGGTGTCGACTGCAGCGGCGTGCTCGTCTCCGACACCCAGCACACCGCACGCTTTGTCTGCACGACCGATCTTGAGATGGCTCAGATCGCGTCGTTCTACCCGGGAGCGATGTCCCAGGCCCGCAACATCAAGCTGGCCGACGTGGTGAACGCTGTCGGCGCCCCTGACTTGGTGATCGTCGGCGCCAACGATCCGGAGGCGATGTTCGTCCACACCGAGGAATGCCGCGCGCTCGGCCTGCCTTTCGCGGCCGACCCGTCCCAGCAGTTGGCCCGCCTGTCCGGTGAGGAGATTCGTCGTCTGGTCGACGGCGCGACCTACCTGTTCAGCAATGACTACGAGTGGGATCTGATGCTGTCCAAGACCGGCTGGACCGAAGCCGACGTCATGGCGCAGGTAGGTCTGCGGGTCACCACTCTCGGCGCCAAGGGTGCCGATATCGTCGGGGCCGATGGCACCAACATCCACGTCGGGGTGGTTCCGGAGACCGCCCAGGTCGACCCGACCGGTGTCGGCGACGCCTTCCGCGCTGGCTTCTTGACCGGCCGCGGCGCCGGACTGGACCTCGAGCGCTCCGCGCAGCTGGGATCGATGGTCGCGGTGCTCGTCCTGGAGACGACGGGAACGCAGAACTGGATCTGGGACCTCGGCGCCGCCCGGGAACGCCTCGCCGACGCGTTCGGCCCGGACGCCGCCACCGAGATCACCGATGCCCTCGGAGGGATGATCCGGGCCTGATCAGCCCAGGCCGAACTCGCGCAGGTTCTGCGGGCACGAACCCAGTGCCGGAGTCCCGGGCACGGCGTCGCTGAGCAGCGCCTGCTCGTCGGCCCCGCCGGCCAACGGCAGGGCGACCTGCCCGCCGAGTGCAGCACTACGTTGCAGTCCGAACACCACCTCGGCGCCGAGGAGTGCGTGCTCGGCGGCACAGGGGTGTACCGCCGCACCGTCGTCGAGCCATGCGGCCATCGCGCGATGTACGGCGCCATGTCGTCGGCGTAGTCCATTGCGCCCGACCCGCTGCGCAGGCCGCCGGCAGCCGTCTCGGCCCGCCAGCCGCCGTTGGTGAGCACCTCGGCGAAACCCTCGGTGCCCTGGGCGCCGATCCGGTTCTTGGGAACGCCGCTGCATGGTGACGTCCGCGCTTGCCCGACGACCAGGACGGTGTAGGTGCTCACGTGCTCACGCGCTACAGCTGAACGGGGTAGTGCGGTTCGCTGATCTGCGGCACCACGCTGCCGTCGACGAAGATCGCGTACCACAGCAGGAAGATCAGCACCGTCCACAGCCGCCGGCTGTGATCGATCTCGCCGACCCGATGCTCGTCGAGCATGCCGCGCACCGCGGGCAGGTCGACGAGATGGCCCGCCTGCGAGGCGTCGATCATCCCGTAAGCCCAGTCCATCAGCTCACCCGAACGCAGCCAGTGCCGGATCGGCACCGGGAAGCCGAGTTTGGCGCGGTTGAGCACGTGTGCCGGCACGATCGGTTCCAGCGCCCGGCGCAGCGCGTACTTGGTGGTGGTCCGGGTGATCTTCTGGTCGTAGGGCAGCCGCGAGGCCGCCGCGAAGACCTCCGGATCCAGGAACGGCACCCGCAGTTCCAGCGAATTGGCCATCGTCATCTTGTCGGCCTTGACCAGGATGTCTCCGCGCAGCCAGGTGAACAGGTCGATGTGCTGCATCCGCGCCACCGGATCCCAGTTCAGCGACTCCGCGTAGATGCGTGCGGTCACGTCGATGTGGGTCCAGGCCGGGTCGAACCCCGGCAACACCAGGCGCAGCTGCTCGTCGGAGAAGCTGCGGGCGTTGCCGTAATAGCGCTCCTCCAGCGTCAGCGACCCGCGGTGCAGCAGGCTCTTGCCCCGCAGCCCCTCCGGCAGCGGCTTGGACGCCTTGCCCAGCGACTTGCGCACGCCGCGGGGTAGATAGTCGAACGGCTTCAGCGAGAGCGGCTCCCGGTAGATCGTGTACCCGCCGAAGAGCTCGTCGGCGCCTTCTCCGGACAGCACCACCTTGACGTGTTTACGCGCCTCGCGGGCGATGAAGAACAGCGGGACCAGCGCCGGGTCAGCGACCGGCTCGTCGAGATACCAGACGATCTCCGGCAGCGCAGCGACGAACTCCGCCTGGCTGACGACTTTGGTGACGTGCCGCGCTCCGATCGCCTCTGCCGAGGCGACGGCCACGTCGACCTCCGAGAAGCCCTCCCGCTCGAAACCGGTGGTGAACGTGATCAGCTTGGGGTTGTGCCGGATCGCCAGCGCGGCGATGGCGGTCGAGTCGATGCCGCCGGACAAGAACGCGCCCACGGTGACGTCGGCGCGCATGTGTTTGGCCACCGAGTCCTCCAGGACTGCGGTGATCTCGTCGTAGCGCGCCTGCTCCGACCCGGCAGAGAACGGCACCGCTGAGAACCGGGGGCGGAAATACCGGGTGACCTTCGGCTCCTGGCCGGGACGGACGACGGCGTAGCACCCGGATTCCAGACGCCGGACGCCGCGATGCAGCGTCTCCGGCTCCGGGACGTACTGCAGCACGGTGTAGTGCTGTAGTGCCCGGACGTCGATCCCGGTGTCAAGCCCAAGGACGTCGGCGAGGCCCAGCAGGCACTTCTTCTCGCTGCCGACCGCGGTTCCACCAGGGCCGGTGGCCATGAACAGCGGCTTGATGCCGAAGGGGTCGCGCGCGCAGAACAGTTCGCGGTGTGCGGTGTCCCACAGCGCGAACGCGAACATGCCCCGCAGCCGGGTCAGAGCCTCGGTGCCCCAGTAGTGGTAGGCGGCGACGATCGCCTCGCCGTCGCCGTCGGTGGCGAAGACCGCACCGAATTCGGCGCGCAATGCCTCACGTAGCTCCAGGTAGTTGTAGATCTCACCGTTGAACACCAGAACGTAGCGGTCGGGTGTCTCGGGCGGCCCCCAGCGCAACGGCTGGTGGGAATGGGCGATGTCGATGATGGAAAGCCGGTTGAAACCCAGCACAACTGTGCCTGAGGTCGCCGCCCCTGCGGCTCCGGCGGCATCAGTCCACGTTCCCGGCTCGTCGGGGCCACGGTGGCGCATCAGGTGCGACGCGCCCGCAACGGCGTCGACGGTCTCCTCGGTGATCGCGCCGGCCGCGTGTCCTACCAGGGCAAGCAGTCCGCACATTCGGGCAAGTATGCCCGAACGCCCGCCATCGGCCGAACCGGATATGACCGAATCGCCAGGTGTGTCAGCCTGCTGTCGTCTGGTGGTCTACGCTGCGTAGTATTCGAGTGGCGATGTACGCCCGGATGACCGCTTAAACGTGGCCTTCCGGCAGCATCGGTCCAGCTTGTGACACAGGAGGCGGCGTAGTGACACCACGCGGGCTTGGCCGTACAACAACCCGCTCCGATAGGCGGCGGAAGGCGGCGCTGGCCGCTACGTTCGGCGGTTTGGCGTTGACCCTGAGCGGCTGCAGCTGGCGCGAGGCACTGTCCTTGGGCTGGCCCAAGGGCGTGACGCCGGAGGCTCAGGCCAATCACCAGTTGTGGCTGTGGTCAGTGGTCGCTGCGCTGGTGATCGGCGTCATCACATGGGCGCTGATGTTCTGGTGCGCCGCGGCGTTCCGCCGTAAGAAGGGCGACACCGAGATGCCCCGCCAGTTCGGCTACAACATGCCGCTGGAGCTGGTGCTCACGGTGATCCCGTTCGTCATCATCTCCGTGCTCTTCTACTTCACCGTCGTCACCCAGCAGAAGATCCTGCACAAGGATCCCAACCCGGAGGTCGTGGTCGACGTCACGGCGTTCCAGTGGAACTGGAAATTCGGCTATCAGAAGATCAATTTCAAGGACGGGTCGTTCACCTACGACGGCGCCGACCCGGCTCGCAAGGCCGCGTTGATCTCGAAGCCCGAGGGCACCAACGAGCACGGCGAGGAACTGGTCGGCGCGATCCGGGGGATGAACCCCGAGGACCGGTCCTACCTGAACTTCGACAAGGTCGAGACGGTCGGCACCAGCGAGGAAATCCCGGTCTTGGTGCTGCCGGTGGGCAAGCGCATCGAGTTCCAGGAAACCTCCGCCGACGTGATCCACTCCTTCTGGATCCCGGACTTCCTGTTCAAGCGCGACGCCTTCCCGAACCCGGAGGCCAACCACTCCGACCACATCTGGCAGGTGGAGAAGATCAACGAGACCGGCGCATTCGTCGGCCGGTGCGCTGAGATGTGCGGCACCTACCACTCGATGATGAACTTCGAGATCCGCGTCGTGCAGCCCGAGGAGTTCCGGACCTACCTCCAGGCCCGGACCGCCGGCAAGACCAACGCCGAGGCGCTGAAGATGATCAATCAGTCGCCGGTGGCCATCACCACGCACCCGTTCGACACCCGTCGTGGCGAACAGGTGATCCCGAAGCAGCAGATGGCCGCGCAGGCCGAGCCAGTGGCACCAGGTAAGTAGGAGCGGAGCCGACATGCGGATTGAAGCCAGGCTGTTCGAGATCCTGACCGGATTCTTCGTCCTCGCCGCCATCGCCTACGGCGTCCTCACGGCGGTTTTCCAGACGCCGAAGGGCAGTCCAGAGTGGGCGGGAACCACCGCCTTGGTGATGACGGCCGGTCTGTCGCTGATCATCGGTACGTTCTTCCGGTTCATCGCTCGTCGCCTCGACACCCGTCCGGAGGACTACAACGACGCCGATATCGCCGACGGTGCCGGGGAACTGGGCTTTTTCTCCCCACACAGCTGGTGGCCCATCCTGATCGCGCTGGCCTTCTCGACTGCGGCTGTCGGCGCGGCGCTGTGGCTGCCCTGGCTGATCGCCACCGGCATTGTGTTGGTGCTGGCTGCGGTGTCCGGATTCGTCTTCGAGTACTACATCGGCCCTGAGAAGCACTGACCCGTCGCCGCCCGGCACCGTGAGGTGCCCGAGGATCGATCTGGCGACCCCAGGGCGTCCCGTTGTTGGGTAGTGTTTTTGTCTGGGTCAGGCGAACGCTGCCAGCCCAACGCGGGGCACGGGGCATGCAGTCGAAAGAGGACAGGCACAGATGAGCGGGCCATATCCACCGGAACACCCGGGGGATCAGCCGGTCGACGGCGACCGCGCGGAGTTGACCGACACCGGCTTCTCCCGCGCCTACTCCGCCCCCGAGTCCGAGCAGTACACCATCGCTCCGTACGTGCCGGCCGAACTTGAGGTCTACGACTACGACAAGTACGACCGCCTGCCGGCCGAAATCGACGAGGAATTGCGCCCGCCGAAATGGCCCTGGGTCGTCGGCGTCACCGCCATCATCGCCGCGATTGCCTTGGTGGTGTCGGTGTCGCTGTTGGTGACGAACGACGACACCAAGAACCTCGCCACCCCGACGACCACCACGACCACGGTCCCGAGCTCACCGGTTCAGGACCAGATCACGACCACATCCGCACCGGCTCCGCCGCCGCCCCCGCCGAGTGAGACGACGACGCCAGAGCCGCCCCCACCTCCGCAGACCCAGACCGTGACGGTCACCCCGGAGCCGCCGCCCCCGCCGCCGCCATCCTCGGAGGAGCCGCCGCCTCCTCCGCCGCCACCGGCGACGACCAGCGCCGCGCCGCCGCCACCGCCTCCGGTCACCACCACACAGTCGGGGCCGCGACAGGTCACCTACACCGTGACGGGGACGAAAGCCCCCGGTGACATCATCACGGTGACCTACGTCGATGCCTCCGGTCGGCGGCGTACTCAGCGCAACGTCTATATCCCCTGGTCGCTGACGGTCACACCGATTTCTCAGTCAGACGTCGGTTCAGTGCAGGCGTCCAGTTTGTTCCTGGTCAGTAGGCTGAACTGCTCCATCACTACGAGCGACGGGACGGTGCTGTCATCGAACCAGAACAACGCGGCGCAGACGAGCTGCTGACGGACGACGGACGGTATGAGTCGCCGGGGGGACGATCCCCGGAAGCTCTCGACCGCATTATGGTGGGCGCCTGTGGCGCCATCTGGCTCGCGGCATTGGCGATGGGTGTCATTGCGACCGTCGCCCTTGCCCGGTTGGCCAGCGGCCATGCCGGTGGGGGAGAGCGGCATTCCCCGTGGCTGCTTTACAGCATCATCGCGGTCTCCGCGCTGATCATCGTCGGCGCGATCCCGCTGTTGCTGAGGGCCCGTCGCGGGGCCGCTGCGGAGCCGGCGTCCGCCGAAGCGCGCACGGCGCCGCTGGATGAGCCTCGCAGCCCGATCCGTCCGCCTGACGCATCCACGGAGAAGATACGGGTGTTCGGCGTCGACCCGTACGCCGATCGGCGGGTGGAGACGTTGCGGTCCGTTCCGGCGATCCCCAGCGCCGTGCTGGATCGGCTTTGGCTGCGGGGAACCGTGGCGCTGTTCGGCGCGATGGGCACGGCCATGATCGCCGTGGGTGCGGGGAGTTATCTGCTGGCCTCGGGCAGCGACATCGGTGCGTGGGTCGCTCTCGGGGTCGCCGGCGTGATCACCGTGGCGATGCCGGCCGTGCTGGCGTTCTACCAGCGTCAACTGGCCGATGCGGTCGACGAAGCGGCTGAATAGCGCCTGGCCTGGGCTCAGCTTCTTTGTAGAGCAGCGGCTGTTGGCCGTATCGGCTGATGCTGTCTGGTCTGATCCGTGACCGGGCGTGATGGGAACGCCGACACGCACGGTCGACCATGTGCTTGTGCGCACGCTCGGCGGACGGACGGACGTACCACCACACCAATGAGAAGGGTCCCAGCCGAAACCGGCTGGGACCCTTCTCATTGGGTGACGCGGGGCCTAGCCGTGGTGCTGGCCGTCGCCGTTCCCGTTGTATTCCTGGTACTGGTACTCGGCCAGTGCCGTGAGGGCACGCTGCTCGGAGGCGTGTGCCGCCTCGTTGAGGGCGTTATCCTCGACCGCCGGGTCGGCCGACAGGAAGCTGCCGTGACCAGTCTTGCCGCCGAAACCGAGTTTGTTCATCCGCTTGGGCACCACGGCACCCTCGTACTCCAGCGGAATCGGGTGGCCGTGGTCGTCGACCGGTCCGAGCGGCTGGTGCACCTCGATGTAGGCACCGTGCGGAAGCCGCTTGATGATGCCGGTCTCGATGCCGTGCTCCAGCACGTCGCGGTCACTGCGCTGCAGGCCGACAGCCCACCGGTAGGCGAAGAAGAACGCCAGCGGCGGGATCACCAGCATGCCGATGCGGCCGATCCAGGTGGTCGCGTTCAGCGAGATGTGGAACTTGTAGGCGATGATGTCGTTGCTCGCGCTCAAGGTCAGCACGGCGTAGAACGCGATCGCCATCGCTCCGATCCCGGTGCGGACCGGGACGTCGCGCGGACGCTGCAGCAGGTTGTGGTGAGCATCGTCACCGGTGAACCGCTTCTCCAGCCACGGGTAGATGGTCAGGACCAGGAACACCAGGCCCATGATCACCGCCACCCAGAAAGCGGCCGGAATGGTGTAGTTGCCGATGTAGATGTCCCAGGCCGGGAACAGGCGGATCAGGCCGTCGGTCCACAGCATGTAGAAGTCGGGCTGCGAGCCGGCCGAAATCTGCGAGGGCTTGTAGGGGCCGAGTTGCCAGATCGGGTTGATCTGCAGCAGGCCGCCCATCAGGCCCAGCACGCCGACGATCATCGCGAAGAACGCGCCGGACTTGACCGCGAACACCGGCATGACGCGAACGCCGACGACGTTGGTCTCGGTGCGGCCGGGGCCGGGGAACTGGGTGTGCTTCTGGAACCACACCAGCGCCAGGTGGACACCGATGAGCGCGAGCATGATTCCCGGGAAGATCAAGATGTGCACCGCGTACAGCCGCGGAATGATGATGTTCCCGGGGAAGTCACCACCGAAGATGGCCCAGTGCATCCAGGTGCCGACCAGTGGCAGGCCCAAGGTGATGGACGACAGGGCGGCGCGGACGCCGGTACCCGAGAGCAGATCGTCGGGCAGCGAGTAGCCGAAGAAGCCCTCGAACATCGCCAGGATGAACAGCAGGACGCCGATCACCCAGTTGGCCTCGCGGGGCCGGCGGAAGGCACCGGTGAAGAACACCCGGGCCATGTGGACCATGATCGACGCCGCGAACAGCAGCGCCGCCCAGTGGTGCACCTGCCGGACGAACAGCCCGCCACGAACCTCGAAGCTGATGTTCAGGGCGGTCTCGTACGCCTTCGACATCTGGATGCCACGCAATGGCGTATAGACGCCTTCGTACGTGACCTCTGCCATCGACGGGTCGAAGAATAGGGTGAGCCAGACGCCGGTCAGCAGCAGGATGATGAAGCTGTACAGCGCGATCTCACCCAGCAGAAACGACCAGTGGGTGGGGAACACCTTGTTGAGCTGACGCCGCAACGCGCCCGAGGGGTGGTACCTCGAGTCGATGTTGTCGGCGGCCTTGTCGAGGTGGTCAGCGACGCTAAGACTCATGATCTGCGCTCCCAGAATGCCGGTCCGACAGGTTCGATGAAATCGCCGTTAGCGACAAGATACCCGTCCTTGTCGATGGTGATGGGCAGCTGTGCCAGGGCCCGCGCCGCCGGCCCGAAGATGGGCTTGGCGAAGTGCAGGGCGTCGAACTGCGACTGGTGGCAGGGGCACAGGATGCGGTAGGTCTGCTGCTCGTACAGCGACGACGGGCAGCCCAGGTGCGAGCAGACCTTGGTGTAGGCGAACAGCTCGCCGAAGTTGAAGCTCTCCTGGCCCTGACGCTTGACCACACGCGGCATGTCGACCGGCTTGATGCGGATCAGCATGACCGGGTTCCGCACGCCCATCGCAATGTGTGTGAGCTTCTCGGCCGACTCCACCGTCGTGCCGTCGCCGTCGGACTCGCGCCAAGGGAACACCGTCTCCATGCCGCCGGCGTCGAGGTCCTCGGGACGGATCTTGGTGAACGGCGACTCGCCGGGACGTCCGGTCGCGCGGCCGAGATAGATCGTCTCGCCGTTGTATCGGGGGGTCCACTCGGAGGTCCACAGCACGGCTTTCATGCCGTCGGCGGTGGGGACGACGGGCTTCCACGGGTTCTTGATCAGGCCGCCGACGAAGGCGACCAGGGTGCCCAGCCCGAACGCGCCGACGCCGATGCCCATCGAGGTCCAGATCAGCTTGCGCCGCTTGATGGTCGAGCCCTCGAAGGCGTTGACCAGGGTCGCGGCGGCGGTCTTGCGATCCAGCTCCGAGGAGGCGCCGTCGTGGCGGTCCTGGATCGAGATCTCTTCGGGAATGAAGCGCTTCTGGTAGAGCACCGCGCCGATGCCGATCGCCAGGATCGACAACCCGAAGGTGATGCCGTATGCCGGGGTGGCCCACGAGTACAGCAGGTTGCCCTTGACCCCGTAGGGCTTGTACTCCCACGGCCAGAACAGGAAGACCACCAGCAGCGCCAGGCCGCTCAGTCCGCCGACCAGCAGCCACAGGGCGACCAGTCGCTCGGACCGCTTCTCCGCGCGCGTGCCGGCGACTGGCCAGCGCTCTTCTTTGAAGACAGTCTCGACGCCGTCCATGCGGCCACCGAGAGCGGTCAGTTCCTCGTTGGAGAGGTTCTCGAGATTCTCGCTGTGCTCGTATTCGTACTGCGTCATGCCCGTGCCCCGATCCACATGGCGATCGCGATGGCGACCACCATTCCGACGACGAAGATTGCCGCACCCTCCGGCACGGGGCCGAAGCCGCCGAGACCGTAGCCACCCGGGTTCATCGTCTGCGACGACGACCGGACGTAGGCGATGATGTCCTTCTTCTCCTCCGGCGAGAGCTGGCGTTCGGAGAACTTCGGCATGTTCTGCGGGCCGGTCAGCATCGCCGTGTAGATCTGCGCCGGCGTGGCCGGGTCCAGCCCGGGTGCGTACTTGCCGGACGACAGCGCACCGCCGCGGCCGGTGAAGTTGTGGCACGACGCGCAGTTGAGCCGGTAAAGGTCGCCGCCGCGAGCGAGGTCGTTGCCGATCAGCGAGTGGTCGGCGATCTGACCGTTGGCGTCGCGGGGGACCAGCGGGCCGCCACCGATGCTTTGGACGTAGGCGCCCAGGGCGTCGGTCTGCGCAAGGTCGAACGTAGGGGCCTTGCGCGGCGCCTGGGCCTCGCCGCGCACGGCGGGCATGCGGCCGGTGTTGACCTGGAAGAAGACCGCCGCCTCGCCGACGCCGACCAGGGCGGGCCCGCGGCCCTGAACGCCCTGGAGGTTGGCGCCGTGGCAGGTGATGCAGGCGGTCTCATATAGCTGCTGGCCGGTGCGCAGCAACGCGGACTGCGACTGGTCGGCAACAGCGACCTGCGGCTTGGGGGTCAGGGTGGCGGCCAGCATCCCCGCCAGGGCCAGACCGAACAGCAGCAGGACGGCACCGGTCAGCCGTCGGTGCAGACGCCGGCGCGACTTGTCGCTCATGCCGGACCCGATCGTGAGCATCGAACCCCTTCTCATCAACGGATGAAGTAGATGGTGGCGAACAGGGCGATCCAGACGATGTCCACAAAGTGCCAGTAGTAGGACACCACGATCGCGGCGGTCGCCTGGGCAGGTGTGAACTTGCTCATCTTGGTGCGCAGCAGCAGCAGCACGAAGGCGATCAACCCGCCGACCACGTGCAGGCCGTGGAAGCCGGTGGCCAGATAGAAGACGCTGCCGTAGGCGCTGCTGGCGATGGTCGTGCCGTGGGTGACCAGGTGGAAGTACTCGTATGCCTGGCCGAGCACGAAGAACAGGCCCATCAGGAAGGTCAGGCTGTACCACCGGCGCAGGCCGAAGACGTCGCCGCGCTCGGCGGCGAACACGCCCATCTGGCAGGTGAACGACGACGCGATCAGCACCAGGGTGACCGGAACCGCTTGGTAGAGGTTCAGTTCGGTGGGCGGCGGCGGCCAACTCCCACCTGACTGGGACCGCGCGGTGAAGTACATCGCGAACAGGCCAGCAAAGAACATCAGCTCACTGGATAGCCACACGATGGTGCCAACACTGACCATGTTCGGTCTGTTCAGCGAATGCACGCGGGACGTTATCGCAGTTCCGGAGGTGCCTACAGCGCTCGTCACAGAGAGAAGTATGACGCTTTGTAGTTGGTCAGGTACACCCAGGGCCAGAATTGGTCACAAGAAAGTTCCGGCAGCCCCCGCCGCCTGCCCAGACGCGGTCGCCTTCCGGCGTGTCTGTGCGAAGATCTGCCGGTGACGCAGACGCCTCCCGAGCCGCTCCCCGACACGTCATGGCCGCAGGTCCTGGGCCGGTTGACCAACGGCTCTGAACTGGCCCACGGTCAGGCGGCCTGGGCGATGGACCAGATCATGACCGGCGCTGCCACTCCCGCTCAGATCGCGGCCTTCGGCGTGTCGATGAAGATGAAGCGCCCCACGGCCGCTGAGGTCCGGGAACTGGCCGACACCATGCTGGGGTTCGCGCTGCGAGTTCCCACCGCGGAGATCGGCACCGACACCGTCGACGTCGTCGGCACCGGCGGGGACCGGTCCAACACGGTGAACCTGTCGACGATGGCCGCGATCGTGGTGGCCGCGGCCGGGGTGCCGGTGGTCAAGCACGGCAACCGGGCCGCCTCGTCGCAGAGTGGTGGCGCCGACATGCTTGAAGCGCTCGGGCTGCGCATCGATCTTGGGCCCGACGAGGTGGCTCGCTGTGTGGCCGAGGTAGGCATCGGGTTCTGCTTCGCCCCGGTGTTCCACCCGTCTTATAAATTCGCCGGTCCGCCTCGCCGCGAGATCGGCGTGCCCACGGTGTTCAATCTGCTCGGGCCCCTGACCAATCCGGCCGGGCCGCGGGCCGGCCTGATCGGGTGTGCGTTCGGCGATCTTGCCGAGGTGATGGCCGGCGTGTTCGCGTCGCGGCGGTGCAGCGTCCTGGTGGTGCACGGCGACGACGGGCTCGACGAACTCACCACGACCACCACCAGCACCATCTGGCGCGTGCAGGCGGGCACCATCGACAAGCTGACGTTCGACCCCCTCGGCTTCGGCTTTCCCCGCGCCGAGATCTCCGAACTCGTCGGCGGCGACGCCCGGAGGAACGCCGAGGAGGCGCATGCGGTGTTCGGCGGCGCCACCGGCGCGGTGCGCGATGCGGTGGTGCTGAACGCGGCCGGGGCGATGGTGGCCCACGCCGGGCTAAGCAGCCATGCCGAATGGCTTCCGTCCTGGGAGGAGGGGCTGAGCCGGGCCGCCGAGGCCATCGACTCGGGGGCGGCGCAGCGACTGCTCGAGCGCTGGGCTGCTTTCACCCAGCAACTCTGAGGCCGCGCAGCGCGCGTCCAGCAAGTTCCAAGCAACTTCCAATCGTTGTCGTTATTTTTCGAGTCCATGCGGATGAAGCTGTTATCCACAGTGGCGACGGTTCTGGTCCTGGCGGGCTGCGCCGGCGCCCCCAGTTCCCCCCCGGCCCAGCTGTCCGCAGACTCGAAGCAGCCCGGCGGAAGTGCCGGGATCAGCATCCACGGCGATTCGTCGTCGCCGGTCAACGATATCGCGGTCAAGGCGATCGGCGACCTCCAGAACTACTGGGCCGACGAGTATCCCAAGCTCTATGGGAAGGCCTACGAACCGGTCGAGGGCGGCTTCTATTCGGTGATGCCGTCGAAGGACGACGCGCCACCGTGTACCGAGGACGTCAGCGAGGTGGCGGGCAATGCCTTCTACTGCGCGTCAAAGGACGTTGTGGCGTGGGACGCCGAGGGATTGCTTCCCGACCTGCAGTCGAAATTCGGTGACTTCGTGATCCCGATCGTGTTCGCCCATGAATGGGGACACGCGGTGCAGGGCCGCTCCAACTTCACGGCCCGCACGGTGACCAAGGAGTTGCAGGCCGACTGCTTTGCCGGTGGCTGGGCCAAACACGCCCAGGACGGCGGGGTGTTCACCGCGGACAGTGCCCAACTCGACGCCGCGCTGGCCGGCATCCTGCAACTGCGTGACACGCCTGGCACCAGCAATATCGACCCATCCGCGCACGGCAGCGGGTTCGACCGGGTGGGGGCGTTCCAGGACGGCTACGACCATGGGCCCCAGAAATGCAAGGACTATCGCGATGATGATCCGGTGGTAGTCGAACTACCGTTCAACGACGCCGAGGACGCGGCCCGTGGCGGTGACGCTCCCTATGAATCGATCATCAACGGGGTTCCTTACGACCTCGAGGACTACTGGACCCAGGTCTACCCAGAACTGACCGGCGGCGAGAAATGGGTTCCGGTCCGCGGGCTGGAACCGTTCGACCCGGCCAAGCCGCCCCTGTGCGGTGGGAAACCGGCCGACGGCTATGTCCTGTTCTATTGCGTGCCTGATGACTACATCGGCTGGGACAACGTCGACATGATGCCCGAGGTGTACCGGCAGGGCGGCGACTTCGCCGTTGCCACACTGCTCGCCACGCAGTATGGACTGGCGGCGATGACCCGGGCCAACGACCAGTCCGACGAACGCACCCAGTCGCTGCGCGGCGACTGCTTCGCCGGTGCCTACACCGCCAGCGTGGTGCTCGGAAACCGTTCGAAGACAAGCAGTTATCGGATTTCACCCGGTGATCTCGACGAGGCGATCACGGCGCTGCTGGTATTCCGGGGCGCTGGTGACACAGCGCGTCAGGGCGCCGGGTTCGAGCGGACCCGGTACTACCGCGACGGCGTCATCAACGGTGCCGACGCATGCCTCAAAGATTCCTGATCGATCCCGTCCAACAAACCCCGTCCAACAAGGAGACGTAACACCCATGAGAAAACTGACCACTGTCACCGGGGTGGGCATCGCCACCGTCGCGCTGAGTTTTGCACTGGTGGGGTGCGGCTCGGCGACCAAGACTGAGGAGAAGAAGACGGAAACCACGTCTTCCAAGACGGAATCCACCACCAGCAGTGCGACCACGACGAGCAAACCGGAGAAGACCGGGCTAACCGGTCCCGGGAAGACTGGCAAGAGTCGGACCATTCAGGATTACATCAAGGAGAACAACATCCAGGAGACGATGATCAGCCGTGGCGATCCCGGCCCGTCGATCGATCTGCCGGTGCCGGACGGCTGGGAGGTCAAATCCGGGCTTCCCGAGGCACCCTACGGCGCCATCGTCTTCACCGGGAGCAAGGTCCCCGACAATCCGCCGCGCATCTTGGCGATCTTCGAAAAGCTCACCGGAAATGTCGATCCGCAGGAGATTCTCGCGCTGGCACCCGGTGAGCTCCAGAACCTTTCCGGCTTCGACGGGCCGAAAGAGGGAAATCCCAGCACCCTTGGCGGATTCGACGCCGTGCAACTCGGCGGCAGCTACGAAATCGATGGCGTGAAGGGCAAAGTCGCGCAGAAGACGGTCGTCATCCCTGCCAGCGACGGTCTCTATATCCTGCAGCTGAACGCCTACTCAAATGATTCGGAGGCCGACATTCTCGCCGAAGCCGCCGACATCGTCGATGAGAAGACCACCATCACGCCGTGATGAAGCGGCGGTGAACGGGGCGGCGCGCAGCCTGAGGCGGCGTGCCGCCCGTTGTTCGTCCCAGACCCGTTCTCCGGTGGCGGCGGCGATCGACTCGGCGGCGTCCAGCGCCGCCGAAGCGGCATCCGATCTGCCTTGGACCATTTCGGTGTCGGCAAGCAACAGGTAGTACATCGGCAGAAAGATCCGGGTGCCGTCCTCCGCGTGCTTGTCGATCGCGTCGCGGACCGCGTCCGCGGTGTCGAAGCCGTCGGGGCACATCGCGTTGGACCATTGCTCGATGACCCGTGCCGAGGCCGCCAACTGGTTGATGCCGAGGTCCGTCAACTCGTCATGCACCTCGCAGGCCAGCGCAGCGGTGCCGGTGGAGTGGCCCATGATCGCCCGGGCCTGAAGCGCCGAGATGCGAACAATCGCTTTTCCGAACAGATCGTTGCGTGCCTCGGCCAGCGCTATCCCGCGCTGCACCCACGCATCGACGGCCGCCGTCTCGCCGCGCACCGCCGACGTCCACGCCGCCACTCCGTAGCCCCGGACGTCGAAGGCGGCCAGATGGCCGTGCCGCTGCCAATCGACCACTGGCAGCTGTTCGGTCAACGTCTGTATTGCCGCTGTCGACTCGTCCAGCGCTCCCCGGAAGAACTCCACCAGACCGCGCAGGTAATAGCCGGCCGAACCGGCGATCGGGTCGTCGGCGTCGGAGTAGACCGCGATCAGTCCGTCGGCCAGGATCGCCGCCTCGCAGTAACGGCCCGAACCGCTGGCCTCCAGGCACCGGAACGCTACCTCCAGCGTGGATTGTCCTGTCCGCGAACCAATCCTGCCGAGCCGGCATAGCGCGTCACGCACTTCTCTGGAGTTCTGGCCCTTCGTCAGCGCTTGCACCGAGAGCAGCTGCAGCCACAGATCGGCTTCGCGCTCACGTCGCACGTCGCCAGGCGCCAGGCGGGTGCACACCTCGAGGCTCTGCACGCTGAGGTCGGCCACTTCGCGGTAGGCCGACCGCTCCCATGCCGCGGTGCGGGCCCGATCGAGAAGTCTTAGGGCGATTTCAGTTTCGAGTTCGCTGCCAGCCTGCCAGGCATGGCCGCCACCTGCGAAAGAGTCCTCCACGTCCGCAGAGTCGTGTGCGGCGTAGGCCCGCGCGATGTCGGCATGGATCTGCGCTCGTTTCAGCCCGCCGACCTGCGCGGCCACCGCATCGCGGACGAGCCCGTGGCTGAATCTGAACCGGTCCGGGTCACTGCTCGCGACCAGTCCGACCCGTCGGGCCGGTTCCAACTCCTGCGCCACCTGTGTGGCCGGCGATCTGAGCGCGTCGGCAGCGACTGTCAACCTGAACTCGGTGCCCAACAGCGCCGCCACCAACAGTGCCGATCTCGTCGCGCGCGGTAGACCGGCCATCCGGAAGCGGATGACACCCGAGACGGCGTCGGGCACATCCTCGCCAGCGATGGCACGGGTCGCGTCGTCGAGATGCCCGTTGTCGTGCAGCAACCGGGTCAATTCTCTGATGAAAAACGGATTTCCCCCCGTGCGGGCCGCCACGGAGCCGGCGAAATCGCAGGTTGGGGTAACACCCGAGACGTTCTCGATCAACTGGCCGGTCGCGTCCCCGGTGATACCGCGCAATCGCACAAGTGTCACCTCGCACCGGCTCAGCAGCCGGTCGAATTCGCGCTCGCGCAGCGGGCGGTCCATCCCGCCGTCCTGCCAGGTGGCCAGGATCAGCAACGGCATCCCGGTCACGAACGTCGTGAGCAATTCGAGCACATCGCGGGTCGCCTTGTCGGCGCGGTGTAGATCATCGAGCACAATCACCGTGGGTCGGCGTCCCGCCATCCCGACGACGGCAGTCGCCATCGCTTCGGGGTTCGCGAAAACACCTGGAGCCGAGAATGTTTCGTCGCCGGCATTGACGTCCGGAGCCGCGTTCGCAGTGTTGTCGGTGTGCGGGCGCCCGTTGTGACCGGCCAGGCCCCGCAGCACCTGCGCCCAAGCCCACGACGGGGGTGTGCGAACGCCGCCGGCGTGGCCCGCCCAGACGGAGATCATGCCCAGGCTCTGTGCCAGGCGGGCAACCTCGGTCGCCAGCGCGGTCTTGCCGACGCCGCTCTCACCCACCACAACAGCCATACCGCCGTGCCCATCGGCCGCCGCGGTCAGCACCTCGTGTAACCGGGCCAGCTCTCGATCGCGGCCGTAGAGCGGCCTGGTCGCCGGGTGCGTGGGGACGGTTCGAGCGGCCAACGGCGTCCAGTCCAAGGTGGCGGACTCGTTGCGGATTTCAGTGGCCAGCCGGTCCAGTTGCGCTCCAGGCCGGACACCCAGCTCGTCGTCCAGCACTACCCGGAGCCGCTGGTAAGCGGCCAGCGCGGCGGCCCGCCGGCCCGCCCGGTACAGCGCGATCATCAGCTGCGCCCACAACTGTTCGCGCAACGGGTTCGCGGCGACCTCCGATTCCAGCCCGGCGATGAGCTCGGCGTTCCGGCCCTGCAGCAGGTCCGCCTCGTATCGGGCGCCCACCGCATCGGCCCGCAACGCCTCGAGGCGGTGGATCTCGTGGTGGCAGAACGACAGATCACGGAACTCGCCCAGCGGCGCACCCCGCCAGAGTTCGAGGGCCTCGCCGAGGACGCTGCCGGCCGCGATGGCATTGCCAGCGCTGAGCAATCGTTTGCCCCGTCCGATCTGTGCTTCGAAAACGCGGGTGTCGATTTGGTCGGGCCCAAGTTGCAGCCGATACCCGTGGCCGTCGGTCACCAGCCGATCGGTGCGCTTGTCATAGGCCAGGATGCGGCGCAGGTTCGCAACATAGGCCCGCAGCGAGGCGATGGGTTTGGGCGGCGGGGACCCGTCCCACACCTGCTCGGTCAGCACCTCGACGTCGACTACCCGGTCCGGGGACAACAGCAGGGCGGCGAGTACTGCCCGCTGCCGGAACCCGCCGAGGCGAAGGGAGTGGGTGTCGTCGGCGACCAGCATCGAGCCGAGAAGCAGGTATCGCAACGCTCTGCCACCTCCTACCCGATTCGGATTCCAACGAGAATCCAACCTCGCGCCGCTAGCGTGTGCAGTTTGGGCGGAGCGACCGTCAAGGCATTCTCCGCTGGAGAGGAGCGTAGCCGCCATGACCGCAGTTCACGAGCCGTATTCTGATGAACCGGCCGAACCGGCTCGCGGACTGACCCGCGAAGAGCGCGGCCGCGACATCAGTGCTGCCCAGGCTGAGGCCGAGGCGAAGGCCTCGATGTTCAAACGGATGCTCGCATCAATGAGCCCGCGATTCGTGTGGTCCATGGCGGAGGGCTACCCGGCGGTGCTCAAACAGTTCCTCCAGTTCTGCCTTGTCCTGATCTATCCGGCCTGGGTGGTCGGGGTCCTGGCGGCGACGCTGGTATACGGCGTGGTGTATTCGGTGCTCTGGGTGATCTTCTGGCCCGCCCGCGCGTGGATGAAGCGCAACAGGCCCGAGGAATACGCGGCGAGTCAGCTCAAATAGTGCGACTTTTCAGCCGGGGCCCGGCCGTCACGATCGACGTTTCCCCGGCGGTGGTGGCACCACGCCAGACGGTGGCGGCCGTGGTGTCGACGGGCCGACCGATCGACAATGTCACCAGCGCGACGCTGGAATGGGGGTACACCAACTTCTACCGCTACCACTGGGCCGGCCGGGCGGATTCGGCGATGGCAGGTGCCGGTGAGGCGCTGTGGATGTATGACGATGTGGGCACCAACGTGGGGGGCGACCGCGACGCCGATGAATGGGTCAGCGTCACCAAGGTTGATCTCCCGTGTGCCGATGGTGTGTTCGTCGGCGGTTCGTCGGCGTTCCGGGTCCCGTCCTGGGCGCCTGGTTCGTCACCGGAGATCGTGCGCTGGTCATGCCGCGTCATCATCGAGCGGGCTGGCCGTGACATCGACACCCAAAGCGAGTTCGGCGTCAGGGTCGGCCGTGGGGACGTCGCGGCGGACGTCGGGGGAATCGAGGTCATCATGGGCGCTGCGGAGACCGTCATCGCCGTCGACCTCGCGTCACCGGTGTTCGCAGCGGGCGAGGTGATTCGCGGCACTGTCCGGTTGACGCCGACCAGGGACCTTCCGGACGGGGACCTCGCGGTGTGCTGGCGTAAGAGTCGCGAATCGCATCCGCTGACCCGGACCCCGACCCCCGGCAGCGCCCTGGATGGTCCGATCATCGGCCTCGGCAAACGCATTCCGCTGCGGGCCGGTGCCCCGGTCGCACTCCGGTTCGAGATCCCACTGCCCGCCGATGCCGCGCCCACCGCAAGTGCGGTGCACTCATCGATGAAGTGGTTCGTGCAGGCCCGGCTCTTCTACTCGGGGCTGACCGCGCCCATGACCGAGCGGGTGCTGCAGCCCATCGTGGTGGTCAACGGTCCCTGAGTTGGCACAGAGGTGGGCCGAAGCGCCTTTGCTGGCGACAGTGGTCCGCACCTCGGGGGCTGGTGCGCCGACCGTGCCGTTGCGGCCCAGTCGAGCCACGGCCCCGCCGAATGCCGCGGCGACGCGAAACCCTCTGTGGCACAGACGATCCGGATGCCGGGCTGGGCCAGCCAGCGCGCGATCAGGGAGGTCTCTTCGACCAGTGCGCCGCCCAGCGGCGCCGGGTGCGGCAACACCACCTGGGCGCCGCTGAGCAGTGCGTCGACCACCGGCATCGGCGGCACGCTGCGCCGTGCGCACCCGGCGGCGGCCAGTTGCCCGTGCCGCACGACGGTCAACTGCCACCCGCCCTCGCCGTCGGGGGCGGCGGCGACGAGTTCGGAGACCGCAGCCAGTGCGCGCAGCCGCTGCCCCCGCCACAGCACCTCGACCGCCGACGCGGTCAGATCCCGAAGCCGTGCCGCGCTCTCGTACCGCGTCCGACCGGCCAGTTCGCCGACCCGCTCAACCGCGGCCGCCAAGGCTGCGTTGTCCAGGCCGTCGATCAGCGCTGCGGCCCGCTGCGGCGCCGGCCCGTAGTCCGGTGCACTCAGCCCGGCTGCCGCCGGGCAGGGCGAGACCTCCCGCGGCGGGCAGGCCGGACCGTGTACGCCGCGTAGGCCGATCCGGCCGGTGCAGGTCCGCACCCCGGTGAACCGCGCGATCAGGCCTGCGGTGGCGGCGGCGTCCGCCCGTGACCGGAACGGGCCGACCGCGCGATCCAGCCGGGGCTCGCGCACCACCGAGAGCCGGGGAAAAGGTTCGTCGGTCAGCACCACCCACCACCACCGGTGCGGGAAGCGCGACCGGCGGTTGTACGGCGGGGCATGGGCGGCGAGCAGGCGCAGTTCGCGAACCCCTGCTTCCAGCGCATGGGCGCATTCGACGTGGTCGACGGCGGTGGCAAGGGTCACCATCTCCTTCATCCGGCCGCGTGGGTCCGCTCCCGTGAAGTACTGGCCGACTCGCCGGCGCAGGTCGCCGGCCGTTCCGATATAGAGAACCTCGTTGCCGGGTCCCCGGAACAGGTACACCCCCGGCCGGTGCGGCAGTCCCTGCGCCAGCACCCGCTTGCGCCGCTGGGCGGTGGTCACCCCGGGCAGATACGACCGCAGCTCGCCGTAGGTGCTCACCCCCTGGTTGCCCACGCGCTCGATGAGGGCATGCAGCACATCGACCGTGGCGCGGGCATCGTCGAGGGCCCGGTGCGTGGGCTGGGTTGCGGCGCCGACGAGCCGGGCCAGCGTCGCGAGCCGGACGCTGGGCGCCTCCTCGCGGCTGAGCACCCGCCGGGCCAGCCGGACCGTGCACAGCACCGACGGGCGCGGCCAGGCGATGCCGCACCGCCCGGCGGCGGCCTTGAGGAAGCTGATGTCGAAGCCGGCGTTGTGGGCCACCAGCACCGCACCGTGGGCGAATTCCAGGAACATCGGCAGCACCGCGGCGATGGTCGGGGCGTCGCGCACCATCGCGGTGGTGATGCCGGTGAGCTCGACGATCTGCGGCGGGATGGCGCGCTGGGGATCGACCAGCGTCGCGAACTCGCCGATCACCTCGCCGCCGCGGACCTTGACCGCACCGATCTCGGTGATGGCGTCGAACGATCCGTCGGGCGCGTCCTTGGATCGTCCGCCGGTCGTCTCAAGGTCGACGACGACGAACGTCGTCTCGCGCAGCGGAAGGTCGGTGGTGCCGAACGCCACCTCATCACTGCCGCCCGCCAGCAGGCTAGCGAACGTGAGCTGCGGGTCTGTCCCGGATCCGGCCACGGTCCCGCACGCTAGCCAGGTCTACCGACATTTAGCTTTGGAGTGAGTCCGAGGGTGGCCGAACTACCGACCGGGACA
>CAZVST010000029.1:0-54436 GCA_964629725.1 uncultured Mycobacterium sp. | reverse complement strand
ACAAGTGTGAGCCAACCAAACAGGAAAACCTAACTAATTACTGCGCGTGCCCTAACTTAACTAACTATAACTAAAAGGCCAGCCTCGCCTTCTCGCGGCGGTGGAGTGCCGTCGCACAGCGCAACAGAAGCCGTCTACCGGCGGGCACTCTGGCCTGGACGCGGGTTTGGCCCGTGTTGGGGGCGAGCGGGGCCGCTGGGTGTTTCGGACCGGCAGGGCGCTACAACGCCTACCGGGCGACTAATTCCGGCTGAGGTCTATCGGGTGCGTCGCCAGCATCGCCATCGGCAGTGGCTGGCGGCGCAGCACCCGTGCCCACAGGTCCATGCGAGGTTGCGCCAGTACGTCAGAAGGCAAGGCGGACAAAACGATCCAGTCGTTGCGTTCGATCTCGCCCTCAAGCTGACCGATGGTCCACCCCGAGTAGCCGGCGAAAATCCGCACTCCCTCGACCACGGTGGCAATCAGTTCCGGATCGGCGTCGAGGTCGACCATGACGATCCGCCCGGCGACATGCCGCAGACCCGACATGCCCTCGGGGTCGGCGCCGACGCGCAGGATGCCCAGACACAGTGCGGCATCCCGTTTGACCGGACCGCCGATGTACATGGACTTCGGCTTGGCCACCAGATCGGCCCACTGGGGCAGCACGTTGTGGACGGCCATCTCACTGGGCCGGTTCAGCACGACGCCGAGCGTCCCGCCGTCGTTGTGCTCGACGACGTAGATGACACTTCGCCGGAACGTCGGCTCCAGCAGGTCGATGTTGGCGAGCAGTAGTGTCCCCGCCCGCACTCGGTTCGCTGCGGGCGCCAAGAAATCCTCCGGGTCTTCGGACTGCGCCACCCCACCATCATGGCATGGCTGGCCGTCGTCAACAGGCTTTGTACTGTGGGTCGATGGCCGACGCCCGCGTCACCGGCTCGCTGTGGCGATCGATACGCAATCTCCCGGACTTCCGGAGGTTGCTGGAGTTGCGGGCGGCCAGCCAGTTCGGCGACGGGCTTTTCCAGGCGGGCCTGGCGGGAGGGTTGCTCTTCAACCCGGAAAGGGCCGCCGATCCCTGGGCGATCGCGGGTGCTTTCGCGGTGCTGTTTCTGCCGTATTCGCTGCTCGGACCTTTCGCCGGTGCGCTGCTGGACCGCTGGGACCGCCGCGGGGTGCTGATCGTCGCCAACGCGGCGCGACTGGTCGCCGTCCTCGGTGTCGGTGCGCTGCTGGCATTCGGGGCGCGGGATCTGTACGTGCTGTGCGGAGCGCTGATCGTCAACGGTTTCAGCCGGTTCGTCACGTCGGGCTTCGCCGCGGCGCTGCCCCACGTCGTTCCCCGCGAGCAGATCGTGACGATGAACTCGGTGGCCACCGCGACCGGTGCCGTCGCGGCGTTCCTCGGCGCCGACTTCATGCTGGTGCCGCGCTGGCTCTTCGGTGACGACGACACCGGCGCCGCGGCCATCATCGCCTCGGTCGCCATCCCGGTTTCGATCGCCTTCGTCCTGTCAACGCGGTTTCGTCCACATGTTCTCGGCCCCGACCACGAGGCGGTTCATGGCTCCACGCTCTACGCGGTGGCCACCGGCTGGGGCTACGGCATCCGGACGGTCGCCGCGACCCCGTCGGTGTCGGCCACGCTGGCCGGAATGTCGGCGCACCGGATGGTGGTCGGCATCAACACTCTCCTGGTTCTGGTCATCGTCCGGCACACGGGCGCATCAGGCTTCGGTGGCCTGGGCATCATGGCGGTGTTCCTGGCCGCGACGGGCGCGGGTTCGTTTCTGGCCAACGTGGTGACCCCGTGGGCGGTGCGCCGGTGGGGCCGGTACGCCTCCGCCAACACGGCGCTGCTAGGTGCGGCGGTGATCCAACTCGGCGGCGCCACACTGGATCTCACCGTGATGGTGATGTGCGGATTTCTCGTCGGGATGGCCGGGCAGATGGTGAAGCTGTGCGTCGACTCCGCCATGCAGATCGACGTCGACGACGCCCTGCGCGGTCACGTCTTCGCCATTCAGGATGCGCTGTTCTGGATGGCGTTCATCGCCGCGACCACCGCGGCGGCCGCCGTCATCCCGGCCGACGGCCATTCTCCGGGGCTGGCCCTGGCGGGCGCTGCGGTGTACCTGGCCGGATTCGCCGCGCATGCACGACTCGGTCGCCGCCGGATGGGTTAGATTGCCCGGCATGAGCGTGGCGGGGCCGGTCATCGACGATCTGCGGACCGAGAGCGAGGCGCTCGACGCATTCGTGGCCGGGCTGTCACCCGAGCAGTGGGGACTGGCGACACCAGCACCCGGATGGACGATTGCTCATCAGATCGGGCATCTGTGGTGGACCGATCAGGTGGCGCTGCTGTCGGTCACCGACGAGCCGGCGTTCGACGCGCTGGTGGCCGACGCACAGGAGACGGTCGCCACCTTTGTCGACGACGCGGCTAACGATGCGGCGGCGCTACCACCGGCCGAACTGCTGGCGAACTGGCGCCGGACCCGCGCCGATCTGCACGCCGCGCTGGGCTCGGTTCCCGACGGCCGGAAATTGCACTGGTTCGGTCCGCCGATGAGCGGGGCGTCGATGGCCACTGCCCGGCTGATGGAGACCTGGGCCCACGGCGTGGACGTCGCCGACACGCTGGGGGTCGCCGTGGTGGCGTCACCGCGGCTGAAATCCATTGCCCACCTGGGAGTTCGCACCCGGGACTTCGCTTACCTGGTGAACGGCCGGACGCCGCCGTCCGAGCCCTTCCGGGTCGAACTGAGAACACCCGACGGCGGGGTGTGGGAGTGGGGCCCGGCGGCCGCCGCGCAGCGGGTCACCGGGTCGGCGCTGGACTTCTGCTATCTGGTGACCCAGCGGCGGCCGCGCGCCGATCTCGACCTGGTCGCCGACGGACCCGATGCGCAGGAGTGGCTGACGATCGCGCAGGCCTTCGCAGGTCCGCCCGGCGTGGGGCGCTGAGCGCGAAGCGCGAGGCGCAGCCACGCCGAACCAACCCCGGCGTGGGGCGCTGACCATCGCTCTTGCGCTTGGTCTAGAGGGCCGCAACGTCACCCGCTCGCCGAGCCGATTCCGTCTAAGGACTTCGGCCCCTACACGCGGGCCCGGTGGGCGTGATTGCATCGAGAAACGGGGCGGCGCAGGTGGTCGGCCACCGTCGTCGGGACCGGGCTGTTAGCGCAAGCACGGCAATATCGTTTGGACCACAGATGCGAGAGCGGATTGCGGTGGAGAGTTTCGATTTCCGGGGTTTGCGGATCGCGTATGAGCACATGGGTCGGGGTGAGCCGGTGGTCATGCTCCACAACGGCGGCTCGTCGCATGTCATCTGGGACGGAGTAGCGAAGAGACTGGCCGGCCAGTACGAGATTTTCGCCCTTGACCTGCTGGGGTTCGGCGACTCGGCGAAGCCCGGCGGCGGGTACAACTTGGACAACTACGTTGCGATGCTGGAGGAGTTCGTCAGCTCGCGAGGACTGGATCAGGTCGTGCTGGTGGGCAACTGCATGGGATGTGCCATCTCCCTTGCGTTCACCGACCGCCATCCGGACAAGGTGCGGGCCCTGGTGCTCTGCAACCCCCTCACCGAGTCGACCTTCCTAGGTGGCTGGTTGGGACCGTTGCTGTGGTTGCGGGAGCGGATGCCGGCAGTCAATCGGCAGGTGTACCGGGTCCTCGGGCACCTGAAGCTCACCAACGGCATCGGCTCGGCCGCCACGGCGTTCCAGCTGGGGCCGCGCGGCCGAGCCCTCAAGGTCCATCACAGCCCCGAAATCTTCGGCCCCTATGCGGCGTCCGGCCAGTTGGAGTCGTTGCTCGGGGTGCTCGACGACCTGGAGAATTACGCGGTCATCGACAACCTCACGCCGCAGCCCGGGTTCCCGCCCATCTGCACCATCTGGGGCCTGAAGAACAAGATCGTCTCGCCGAGGGCCGGCCGCCGCCTGAATGCGACCCTGCACCCCGCTCGCCAGGAGTGGCTGCCCGATTCCGGCCACCTGCTGATGCTCGAGCAGCCGGACGAGGTCGCCAAGATCATCGATGGGTTCCTGCAGACTTCCGCGGCGACGCAGGCCTGAGATGGAGCCGTTCCCCGACGATGTCTTCAACCTCGCCGACATCGTGTTGCGGGTGGCGCGCGAGGACCCGGAACGCATCGCGGTCATCGACCTGGACGGCTGGGAGGGCTACGGCACGAGGCGCTATAGGCGCCACACCTACGCCGAGCTTTCGGCCGACGTCGAGGCGGTCGCCGTAGGGCTGCGCGAGATGGGCATTGCCGAACGGACCCGCATCGTCTGCATGTCGCCGCCCAGCTACGAGACTTGCGTCATGGGCGTGGCCCTCACGCGGGTGGGCGCGTTCACCATCTGGATCGATCCCGCGGTCGGTTATCGCAACGTCGCGGAGCGGCTCAGCCGCGTGCAACCCGAGGCGTTCCTAGGCAACGCGCTCGCGCATCTCGGGCGAATCTCCTTCGGATGGGGTCCGCGCGACCTCCGCAAGCTTGTTCTCACGGAGAGCCCCCTCGTGCCGGGGGGCCGATTCATCACCGGGTTTCCACCCTTCCCCGGCGCACGATCGATCAGGTCGCTGCGAAAACATGTTCCCGCCGAGCCTCAACCGCCACACGTCGGTCCCGACGATCCCTGCTCCGTTCTCTACACCACCGGCAGCACCGGGCCGGCGAAACCGTCGCTGTACTTGCATCGCAACTTCTGCCAGCTGTTCCGCAACGCGCACCACAGTTGGGGCTTTGATTCGGACAACGAGGTTCCGGTGGACATGGCCGTCTTCCCCGCGTTCCTGTTCATCCCCATCAGTGCCGGCGGCACCATGGTGGTGCCGCCCATCGACTTTGCCCGGCAGGGCCCTGCCCAAGTGGACTCGGCTGCCCTGATCCAGGTCATCAACGACTGCAAGGTCAGGTCGTTTTTCGCCGCGCCGATCCTGATCGAGAACCTGGCCCGCGAAGCGCTGGCGCGCAACCTGACGATGCCCTCATTGAAGCGGGTCATCGGGGCTGGGGCGCCCATTTCGGGTCCGGTCGAAAAGATGCTGAGTGCGGTGATGGCTCCCGACGGGGAGTTGGCGGCGAATTATGGTGCCACCGAGGCCATGCCGTCGACCGAGTTGGGCAGTCGCGAGCACCTTGACGGCCTGTGGGACATGACCGAGCAGGGGGCCGGCGTCTGTGTGGGCTACGCGCTGCCGGGCGTCGAACTGAAAATCATCGACATCGTGGACGGTCCCGTCGATTCCATCGAGGAGACGTCGCCGCTGGCTACCGGGCAGGTCGGCGAAATCCTGGTGCGGGGCAGGCACGTGAGTCCCGAGTACTACCTTGACCCCGAGAGCACGCGCAAGAACAAAGTGCCTGACCCACAAGGAAACTGGCATCGCTTCGGGGATGTCGGCTACCTCGACGCGCAGGGCAGGCTCTGGGTCTGCGGTCGGGTTTCACAGCGGGTGAAGACAGCGGGTGGGAACGTCTTCCCGCTGCAGGTTGAGCCGCTCTTCGACGCCCACCCCAAAGTGAGGCGAAGTGGACTGGTGGGAGTCCCCGGCCCGGCGGGCGAGCTGCCCGTCCTGTGTGTGGAGGTCGAGCCCGAGGTGGGCAAGGACGACCTCGCCGGCTTGCACCGGGAACTGCTCGCGTTGGCGGTGAATTCGGAGATGGCGAAGGCGCTCCACGCCATCCTGTTCAAGGACAGGCTGCCGGTGGATCCGCGTCACAACTCCAAGATCGAGCGCCCGCGCCTTGCCAAGTGGGCCGCCCGGCAGTTGTCGGGACCCCACTCCCGCCGCCGTGTCGCCGAAACTTGATTCCGATCAACAGTGAACAGCGGCACCCGGCGGGCGCCTGTCGCGGTCAAGGTTTCCTGGCCGCGATGCGGGCGTTGACCTCGGGGAGGTCGTCGAATCGGGCGCGGGTGTTGGTGGTCAGGATGATGCGCGCGCTGGCCCGGGCGGTGGCGGCGATGATCAGGTCGTGCGGGCCTCGGCGTTGTCCCTGGGCCCGGGTGTAGGTCAACAGTTCTGCGTGATGCTCGGCGACGTGGTGGTCGTAATCGACGACGGGCACGATTGCGAGGACGTCGGCCAGGAATGCGCGTTGGGCGGCCTGACGATTGGTGGTCGAACGGTGCACCCCGGCGAGGTATTCGGCGACCACGACGGCCGGAATGGCGATGTCTGCCCTGTCCGGGATGGCGACAAGTCCACGAGCGGCGCCGATCAAGACGCCGGTATCGAGAATCAGTCGTTCCACGGGTCGACGTTCTTGGCTGGATCGCCGGCGGTGAGGGCGTCGTCGAGGCGGTCGAGAAAGGTCTCGTCGAACAGGTTGGTGCCGGCCCAGCGGGCCAGTGCTTCGTTGAGCGCTGCGCCGGTTTCCGCTGGCGCGGGGGCTATGGCGGCGATGCGGCGGCCGGCGCGCGTGACGAGGATGGTTTCGCCGCTTTCGATGGCGTCCAGGACCGCCGAGAAGTTTCTGGCTGCTTCCGAAGCGGTAATCTCCCTCATCTAATCAGAATATCTGATTCTGATTATCGTGGCACCGAGTGCGGTCCGGGTGTCAGGGTCTGTAGGTGCTCGCCCCATCCGCCGAGCCGTCCCCGTCGGCATCGGTCAGGATGACGTCCCAGCGGCCGTCGCGATCGGTGTCGACGTAGCCGGTCCGGAAGGGGCCGTCGGCGCCGCCCTGAAAGACCCGGTCGGCCAGGCCGTCACGATCGGTGTCGACGAACCGGTCGGCGATACCGTCGCCGTCGAAGTCGCCGCCGCCGGTGTGCTCGGTGCCGTCAAGGCCGAGCCAGCGCAACGGGCCACCTGGCGCTGCGCCGGACACCGCCCAGGTGCCCGTTCCGTCGTCGGTGAAACGGGCCTCCGCAGAGCCGTCGTCGTCGTCGGCGTCGGCGTCAGCGTCGGCGTCGGCGTCGGCGTCGGCGTCGGCGTCGGCGTCGGCGTCGGCGTCGGCGTCGAGCACGGTGTAGTCGCCCAGTCCGTCGCCGTCGCGGTCGCCCATGGCGTCGTCGAAGAGTCCGTCGCCGTCGAGGTCGGCCCGCACGCCGTCGAGCACACCGTCACCGTCGAGGTCGATGTCCGGGTGACCGGTCCACATCGAGGCCGTCCCGTCACCGGTGTTGAGGCAGTAGTCCATGCCTGGTTAGACGGATTCGCCCCCGCGAGCGTTCCACCAGGAGAGCAACTCGGCCGTCGCTTCCTCGTGACTGAGTGGACCACGGTCCAGCCGGAGCTCCTTGAGGAAGTTCCACGCCTGCCCGACCTGCGGACCGGCCGGGATGCCGAGGATCTCCATGATGGCGTTGCCGTCGAGGTCGGGCCGCACGCGGGCCAGATCCTCCTTCTCCGCCAACTCCGCGATCCGCTGCTCGAGGCTGCCGTAGTTGGCCTGCAGCCGGGCTGCGCGCCGCTTGTTGCGGGTGGTGC
Source organism: uncultured Mycobacterium sp. (assembly GCA_964629725.1). GTDB lineage: Bacteria > Actinomycetota > Actinomycetes > Mycobacteriales > Mycobacteriaceae > Mycobacterium. Next base: position 46,990 of record CAZVST010000029.1, on the reverse strand, counting down.
AGTCGGCCCGCACGAGCTTGTGCAGCCGCGGCAGCAGCGGCCCGGCGTCGGTCACATAGCGGCGCACCGCGGAGTCGGTCCACCGGCCGTCGCCGTAGCCGTGGAACCGCAGGTGTAGGTACACCAACTGCGAGACGTCGTCGACCATCTGCTTGGAGTACTTCAACGCCCGCATCCGTTTGCGCACCATCTTGGCGCCGACGACCTCGTGGTGGTGGAAGCTCACCCCTCCGTCGGCCTCGTGGCGCCGGGTGGCCGGCTTGCCGATGTCGTGCAGCAGTGCCGCCCACCGCAGCACGAGATCCCGCTCGCCCGGCTCCTCCAGTTCGATCGCCTGCCGCAACACCGTTAGGGAATGCTGGTAGACATCTTTGTGCTGATGGTGCTCGTCGATCGCCAGGCGCATCCCGCCGACCTCGGGCAGCACCACGTCGCCCATCCCGGTCTGCACCATCAACTCGATACCGGCCACCGGATCAGCGCCGAGCAGCATCTTGTCCAGTTCGACGGCGACCCGCTCGACGGTGATCCGGGCCAGCTGGGGCGCCATCGCGGCGATCGACTCCCGCACCCGCTCGGCCACCCCGAACTCCAGTTGCGATACGAACCGCGCGGCCCGCAGCATCCGCAGCGGGTCGTCACCGAAGGACACCGACGGCGCGGCGGGCGTGTCGAGGATCTTGGCCCGCACGGCGGCCAACCCGCCCAGCGGATCCAGGAACTCCCCCGGTCCGTCGGCGTTGATCCGGACGGCCATCGCGTTGACGGTGAAATCCCGGCGCAGCAGATCGTCTTCGAGGCTGTCCCCGAAGCGCACCTCGGGGTTTCGGGACACCTGGTCGTAGCTGTCGGCGCGGAACGTGGTGATCTCCAGCCGGTGGCCGGCCTTCCCGACGCCGACGGTCCCGAACTCGATGCCGGTGTCCCACATGGCATCCGCCCATGGCCGGACGATGTGCTGGATCTCCTCGGGCCGGGCGTCGGTGGTGAAGTCCAGGTCCGTCGTCAGCCGGCCCAGCACGGCATCGCGGACGCTGCCCCCGACGAGGAACAGACTTCGCCCCGCGACCGCGAACCGGCCACCGATTTCGCGCAGAACGTGCCCGTGCTGGTTGAGCGCCACAGCGGCGCGCGTCAGCAGCTCGGGGTCATCCGTGGGATCAGACACGTCCGGTGAGCCTAATGCTCGCCGTCACCGGCGAGTGCACAGCGGGCGGCCAGGAACGCGGCAACTACTATCACGAAGGTGTCGGAGGGCGAAGGGGCCAAACCACGACGACGCCGCAATCGGCGCCGCCGCGGCGGTGCCGCCAGTCCGACCAATGGCCGTGCCGCCGGTCCGGCGGCCCAGGGATTCGGCGGCGATGTCGCCGCGCCGAAGCCGGACGCCGCAGCTGCTACCGATTCGGGTGCCGGGGACCGGGCGCGCCAACGTCGCCGGACCGAAACTCGCCTGCGCACTGTCCACGAGACTTCGGCGGGTGGGCTGGTCATCGACGACATCGACCGGCCCCGCGACGAGCAGATGGCGGCCCTGATCGGCCGGGTGGACCGGCGCGGGCGCATTCTCTGGTCACTGCCCAAGGGGCACATCGAGCAGGGCGAGACCGCCGAGCAGACCGCCATCCGCGAGGTCGCCGAAGAGACCGGCATCCACGGCCATGTGCTGGCAGCTCTCGGCAGCATCGACTACTGGTTCGTCACCGAAGGCCGCCGCGTCCACAAGACCGTCCACCACTACCTGATGCGGTTCTCCGGCGGGGAACTGTGCGACGAGGACGTCGAAGTCGCCGAGGTGGCCTGGGTGCCGCTGGCCGAACTGCCAGACAAACTGGCTTACGCCGACGAACGTCGGCTAGCCAGGGTGGCCCACGAGTTGATCGCCCGGCTGCAGACCGACGGCCCCGCCGCCCTCCCGCCCCTTCCGCCGTCGGCCCCGCGACGCCGGCCCCAGACACACAGCCACACCCGCAACCGGCCGCCCCGTGAGCAAGGGCCCGGGGTGAACGGCTCCGGTTCGGGCGGGTGAGCGTCCGGCTACAGCGGCCGGGCATCACGGCGATCCTGGCGCTGCTCGTCCTGCTGCTGTGCGCCCCACCGGTCGGCGCCGCTCCCGAAGGGGCGTCGCTGCTCACCATTCGGATCGACGGTGTCACCCCCGACGTCGTCACCACATCGAGCGAGCCGACGGTGACCGTGGCCGCGACGGTGACCAACGTCGGCGACCGCACGGTGCGCGACGTCGCCGCCCGCCTTGAGCACGGGCCGGCGGTGAGCTCGTCGGGCGCGCTGCGCACCAGCCTCTATGTCGGCGGCCAGTTCACCCCCGTCGGCGACTTCATCACCGTCGCACCACAACTCGACCGGGGCCAGACGGCCGGGTTCACCATGCGGGTGCCGCTGCGAGCCGCGGAGAAGCCCGCGCTGGGCATCGACGCCCCTGGGGTCTACCCGATGCTGGCGACCATCGACGGCACGCCGGAGGACGGCGAGCCCACCCGGCTCGACGAAGCGCGCTTCCTGCTGCCGGTCACCGGCGTCCCGCCCGACCCGTCCAACAACACCGGCAACGCCGTGGCCGACGCCACCGCCCCGGACACCACCAAGCCCGTCGCCGTCACCATGCTCTGGCCGTTGGCCGACAAGCCGCGGCTTGCGCCCGGGGTGCCCGGCGGCACCACCCCCGTCCGGTTGATGAACGACGACCTCGCCGTCTCACTGGCTCCCGGCGGACGGCTCGACAGCCTGCTCGGTGCGGCGGAGTTCGCGACCAGCCCCGGCGGGATCGACCCCGCCACCGGCATCGACCGCGCCCTGTGTCTGGCGATCGACCCCGACCTGGTGGTGACGGTGAACGCCATGACCGCCGGATACGTCGTCGCCGACGCCCCGAACGGCCTGGGCACCGCCGCCCATCCCGGCACCGGGCAGGCAGTGGCGTCGGCCTGGCTGGACCGGCTGCGCGCACTGGCCCGGCGGATGTGTGTGGTCGCGACGCCCTACGCCCAGGCCGATCTGGGCGCTCTGCAGCGCGTCGGCGACGCGCTGCTGTCAGCGGCGGCCACCTCGACGGCCGCCACCATCGTCGACAAGATCCTCCGCGTCACCTCCGTCCGGGGAGCGACGGTGCTCGGCGACGGGCCGCTCACCGCGGCGGCGGCGGCGCTTCTCGACACGGAGGGCCCGACGGTGGCGATCGCGGCGGAGCCCGACGGATCCGACCTGGCCGCACGCCGACTGTCCCCGAACGTCGTGATCGCGCCCTTCGACCCGGCAGTCGGTGCTGCCCTGGCAGGGGTGGGCACCGACCCCACCATCCCGGGCTACCTCGACCCCAACGACGCCGCCCCGGTGGCCCACGATTCCCCGACGGCGCGGCGCCAGGACGCGGTTGCGGCGATGCTGTGGCGGGGGCTGCAGCCGGGCGCCGAACCGCGTACCCAGATCCTGCTGCCGCCGTTGAAGTGGAGCCCGACGCCCGATGACGCCCGAGCCATGCTCACCGCGCTGGCCAACACGCTGCGCAGCGGGCTGGCCACCACCCGCCCGTTGACCGATGTGATCTCTCAGTCGGTCGCGACCCCCGCCTCCGACGAGCCCGCCGACGGTCTGCCCGACGAGGACGCGGGCCGGTTCGACGACGACGTCGTCGACAGCATCCGGGCGCACGCAACCCGGCAGTGGGAGTTGACCGCCGCGTTGACGACCGATCCGCGCACCGGCTTGACCGGGCTGCAGTACACCGCTCCGCTGCGTGAGGACATGCTGCGGGCGCTGAACCAGACCGAACCGGCTGCCAGCCGCAATGACGTTGCGCGCCAACGCCTTGCGGTGGTCGGCGCGACGATCGGCGACCTGTTCGGGGCGGTCCGCATCGTCAGCCCCGGCGATTCCTACACCTTGGCGACCGAGCGCAGCGCGCTGCCGCTGGCGTTGCGCAACGACCTGGCCGTGCCCATCCGGGTGCGGCTCGAAGTCGACGTCCCGCCCGGTATGACGGTCACCGACATCGGGGAGCAGGAGGTTCCGCCGGGCTACCTTCCGCTGCGGGTGCCGGTGGAGGTGCACCTCACCCAGCGCGTCGCGGTCGACGTCACGCTGCGCACCCCCGACGGTGTGCAACTCGGCGCCGCCGTGCGGCTTTCGGTGCACTCCAATGCCTACGGCAAGCTACTGTTCGCGATCACGCTGGCCGGCGGTGCGATTCTGGCCCTGCTGGTTAGTCGCCGGCTCTACCACCGGTTCCGCGGCCAGCCTGACCGAGCCGATCTCGACCGGCCCCGCAACCCCCGTCGGAGGGACCGATGACACCGCAGCCGCAGACCCGGCCGGCTCGCGAGGAGTTGTCCGACGCCGCGGTGGTGTCGCGCTCCTGGGGCATGGCGCTGGCGACGCTGATCAGCCGGATCACCGGTTTCATCCGGATCGTGCTGCTGGCCGCGCTGCTCGGTGCCGCCCTGTCCAGTGCGTTCTCGGTGGCCAACCAACTGCCGAACCTGATCGCGGCGCTGGTGCTGGAGGCGACGTTCACCGCGATCTTCGTGCCGGTGCTGGCGCGGGCCGAACGCGACGACCCCGACGGCGGTGAGGCCTTCGTCCGCCGGCTGGTAACGCTGGCGACCACCGTCCTGCTGGTGGCGACGACGATCTCGGTGGCCGCCGCTCCCCTGCTGGTGCGGCTCATGCTCGGCGCCGACCCCAAGGTCAACCAACCGCTCACCACTGCTTTCGCGTATCTGCTGGTGCCGCAGGTCATTTTCTACGGGCTGTCCTCGGTGTTCATGGCGATCCTGAACAACCGCAACGTGTTCGGCCCGCCGGCCTGGGCGCCAGTCATCAACAATGTCGTGGCGATCGCGACCCTGGGCCTGTATGTCGTTCTGCCCGGCCAGCTTTCGGTGGACCCGGTCCAGATGAGCAACGTCAAGCTGCTGGTCCTGGGCATCGGGACGACCCTGGGCGTCGTGGCCCAGGCCGCCGTGCTGCTGGTCGCGATCCGCCGCGAGCGGATCAGCCTGCGACCGCTGTGGGGTATCGACGACCGGCTCAAGCGATTCGGCACCATGGCCGCGGCGATGATGTTGTACGTCCTGATCAGTCAGATCGGCCTGGTCGTCGGCAACCAGATCGCCAGCAACGCCGCCGCTTCCGGGCCGGCGATCTACGCCTACACCTGGATGGTGCTGCAACTACCGTTCGGCATCATCGGCGTGACCATCCTGACCGTGGTGATGCCGCGACTGAGCCGCAACGGAGCCGCCGACGACAACCCCGCCGTGCTGGCCGACCTCTCGCTGGCCACCCGGCTGACCATGGTGACGCTGATCCCCGCGGTGGCGTTCATGACGGTGGCCGGCCCGGCCATCGGCAGCGCCCTGTTCGCCTACGGCAAGTTCGGCGAGGTCGACGCCAACTACCTCGGCATGGCCATCGCGCTGTCGTCGTTCACGTTGATCCCCTACGCGTTGGTGCTGCTGCAATTGCGGGTGTTCTACGCGCGCGACGATCCATGGACGCCGATCTTGATGATCGTGGCGATCACTGGGGTCAAGATCGCGTTCTCGCTGCTGGCGCCGCATCTCACCAGTGACAGCCAACTGGTGGCCGGCTACCTCGGCACCGCCAACGGGCTGGGTTTCGTCGCCGGCGCCGTCCTGGGCCACCTGCTGCTGCGCCGGTCGCTGCGCCCGCCGGTCGGCCGGCTGCTCGACACCGCCGTCGCCCGCACGATCCTGGCGACGGCCGCTGCGTCGGTGGTGGCCGCGCTGGCGGCAGGCGCGGTGGATCGGCTGCTCGGCCTCGACCAGGCGCTGACGGTGCGCGGCGGCGGCGCCGGCTCGATGGTGCGGCTGATGATCATCGCGGCGGTGATGGTGCCGATCTTGGTGGCTCTCATGCTGGCGGCCCGGGTGCCCGATATGACGGCGGGATGGGCGGCGGTGCAGCGCCGTGTTCTGCGCCGCCCCGTGACGGCCGCCGCGCCAGCGGACTCACATCTGCCCCATAAGAATCCTGAAGTCACGTACCCTGAATCCCGCCAAACGGCGCATGTCGCCACCGTCCCGACAGGGACACATGCCGCCGATGTCTCGACAGGGAAAGGACCGGAGCTGAGCGATCAACCCCCGGCCGCCCCGCCCGCCGGCCCGCCGGACGCAGACGCATTCGGGGCGACGACGCAGATCCCGCACACCGCCGCCGGCGATTTCCAGCCCGACGTGCCCGGTGAAGCGCCTGCCGAACCGCCCCGTCGGGTCGGTCGCCACGGCGCGCGCAATGCGCTTCCCTTGGGCCCCGGCGCGACCGTCGCAGGTGGCCGCTACCGGCTGCTGGTCTTCCACGGCGGCCCGGCCGGTCTGCAGTTCTGGCAGGCGCTGGACACCTCGCTGGACCGGCAGGTGGCCCTGACGTTCGTCGATCCGGAACGCCGGTGGCCCGACGAGCAGGTCGAGGAGATCCTGACCCGCACCCAACAGCTCAGTCGCATCCAACGGCCCGGGTTGGCCCGCGTCCTGGACGTGACCGCTGTCAACAACGGCAGCGGCCTGGTCGTCGCGGAGTGGATCCGCGGCGGCTCCCTGCGGGAAGTCGCCGCCACTTCCCCGTCCGCGCTGGGCGGTGCCCGCGCGATCCAGGCCCTGGCGGCGGCCGCCGACGAGGCTCACCGGGCCGGTGTGGCGCTGTCGATCGACCATCCCAGCCGCATCCGGGTCAGCATCGACGGGGATGTGGCCCTCGCGTTCCCGGCCACGCTTCCCGAAGCGACGCCCGCCACCGACGTACGCGGGATCGGCGCGGCGCTCTACGCCCTGCTGGTCGACCGCTGGCCGCTGCCGGAGACCGGCACGCCCGGTGGCCTGCGGCCCGCGGACGTGGGCCCCAGCGGAGAGCCCATCGAGCCCCGGGCGATCAACGGCGCGATTCCCTTCCAAATCAGCGCTGCCGCGGTCCGTGCGGTCGAACCGGGTGGGGGCATCAGCACCGCGCCGACGCTGCTGCACCTGCTCAAGCAGGCAACGGCCGCTGCGCCCACCGCGGCCGCACCGGTGGTCGAACGCACCCCGCAACCGCCCCGCGCCCCCCAGCCGGCCCCGGACCCGCGGGAGACGGACCCGGCCGCCCACGCGCAGCGGCGCCGCAAGGTGCTCATCGGCATAGGCATCGGCACCGGCATCCTCGCCGTCGCACTGCTGGTGCTGGCGTCGTTCCTCGGCCGGATCTTCGGCGACGTCGGCGGCGGCCTCAAGGGCGATCAGCTCGGCCTGACCACCACCACCTCGGCGAGTAACGGTGCCACCGGCCCGCTGGTCAAACCCGTTGCAGCGTCGGTGTTTTCGCCCGGAGGCGGTGCGGACGCACCCAACCTGGCCGGTCTGGCGATCGACGGCGATCCCAACACGGTCTGGCCCACCGACACCTATACCGACCCGGTTCCGTTCCCCGGCTTCAAAAACGGCGTCGGGTTGATGCTGGACCTTCCGCAGCCCACGGTCGTCGGCAGCGTCACCGTCGGGGTGTCGAGCACCGGCACCCAGGTTCAGATCCGCTCGGCATCCTCGGCCAGCCCGGCCACCCTGGAGGACACCACGCTGTTGACCGGACCCACGCTGCTCAAGCCGGGCACCAACACGATCGCCGTTCCGGCCGGGCAGCCGACGTCCCATCTGCTGGTGTGGATCTCGACGCTGGGTCAGACAGCCGGCAAGAGCCGAACCGACGTCTCCGACATCACCGTTCACGCCGCACCGTAGTCGCATGACGATCAAGCGGCGACGCAGGAGCCGCGATAAGGAATGCGACCGTCGGCTCTAGCTAAGCTTAGCTAAGCTAGATCCACACGGGTGAAGTGCCCGCCGGTGCGGGAGCGGTTACTGTCCGCGCCGTGCCCAGCGTTCCCGGATCAAGCCAGCACCGACGCAGTGATGCCGATCTGCTGTCGGCACACGCGGCCGGCGATCGGCGTGCTTTCGAGGAGCTGTTCAGCCGCCACCACGGCCAGTTGTACCGCCTGGCCCGCCGCAGCAGCATGACCGAGCAGGACGCCGACGACGCCGTACAGGACGCGATGCTGCGCGCGCACCGCGGGGCCGGCTCCTTCCGGCACGACGCCGCGGTCGGCAGCTGGCTGCATCGCATCGTCCTGAATGCCTGTCGAGACCGGTTGCGGCGCAATGCCATTCGGCCGACCCTGCAGCTCGCCGAGGAACATTGCACGCCGGTGCCCGACCCCGCGGCGCAACTCAACGTGGCATTGCTGGTCCGCCAGGCACTCTTGCGACTGCCGGCCGGGCAACGCGCCGCGGTGGTCGCCGTGGATATGCACGGCTACTCGGTGGCCGAGGCCGCGGCACTGCTCGGCGTGGCCGAAGGCACCGTCAAGAGTCGATGCGCGCGGGGCCGGGCCCGGTTGGCGGCCCTGCTCGGCTGCCTTGCGCCCTCTTAGTCCGATGACCGATGCGGAGCGCAGCGACGAGGAGGAGTCGGACAATCGGGACCTAGTCGCCGCATGGCGCAGTAGCCGCGCGGAAGAATGCGGCCATCGGATCGAAGCGGCACACTGTTCTTCGTGCAGCACCACCCGGCGAACACCGTGACCGGATCGGTCCCCGCATCGCCCGCGCACGCCGCGCGGCCGGCGCCACCCCGCGCCGGGCGGGTCGCCGCCCTCGGCGCCGTGCTGCTGGTGGCCATCGCAGCGGGCACGGCCGCGCTTCGGTCCGCCGACGGGCCGGTGCGCAGCAATCCGTCGAGCGCCCAGTTCATGAAGGACGACACCACCGTCACTCCGGCCTTGTCCGCACGACACCCCTGAAGCGGGTTCATGCACGTCGGGGAACACCCGCGCCTACCCTGTTGTTTAACAGCAGTGCGGGCCGACATCGCAGGCCGCGCCGTGGAGATCTGCGCAGAGAGGCTGGAATGACCGACCAGACAGTGCACGACGTCATCGTCATCGGATCGGGGCCGGCGGGCTACACCGCGGCGATCTACACCGCACGCGCCGAACTCCAGCCGCTGGTCTTCGAGGGAACGTCGTTCGGCGGCGCCCTCATGACGACCACCGAGGTCGAGAACTTCCCGGGCTTCCGCAGCGGCATCATGGGCCCGGAGCTCATGGACGAGATGCGCGAGCAGGCGTTGCGTTTCGGCGCCGATCTGCAGATGGAGGACGTCGAATCGGTCGAACTGGACGGTCCGGTCAAGAAGGTCGTCACGGCCGGCGGCGAGACCCACCTGGCCCGCGCGGTGATCCTCGCGATGGGGGCGGCGGCCCGGTATCTCGGGGTGCCCGGTGAACAGGAACTGCTCGGCCGCGGCGTCAGCGCCTGCGCCACCTGCGACGGGTTCTTCTTCAAAGATCAGGACATCGCCGTCGTCGGCGGCGGCGACTCCGCGATGGAGGAGGCCACCTTCCTGACCCGGTTCGCCCGCAGCGTCACCCTGATCCACCGTCGGGACGAATTCCGCGCTTCCAAGATCATGCTGGAACGCGCCCGCAATAACGACAAGATCATCTTCCTCACCAACACCACGCCCATAGCGGTCGAGGGCGACACCACGGTCACCGGGCTTCGGGTGCGCAACACCATCAGCGGCGAGGAGTCCTTGCTGCCGGTGACGGGCGTGTTCGTCGCGATCGGCCACGATCCGCGTTCGGAACTGGTCCGAGCTGCCGTCGACGTCGATTCGGACGGCTACGTGCTGGTGCGCGGGCAGTCCACCGCCACCTCGCTCGACGGTGTCTTTGCCGCCGGTGACCTGGTGGACCGGACCTACCGGCAGGCGATCACCGCGGCCGGCAGCGGCTGTGCGGCGGCGATCGACGCCGAGCGGTGGCTGGCCGAGGCGCACGATTCCGAACCCAGCGAGATGATTGGAGCCCAGCAATGAGCACAGTGAACGTTTCCGACGACAACTTCGCCGAGCAGGTGCTGGCCAGTTCCACACCGGTGCTGGTGGATTTCTGGGCCGCCTGGTGCGGGCCGTGCCGCATGGTGGCTCCGGTCTTGGAGGAGATCGCCCAGGAGAAGGCCGGGTCGCTGACGGTCGCCAAGGTCGATGTCGACGCCAACCCGGGGACCGCTCGCGATTTTCAGGTCGTGTCGATTCCCACCCTGATCCTGTTCAAGAACGGACAGGCCGTGAAGCGGATCGTCGGCGCCAAAGGCAAGGCGGCGTTGCTGAGAGAGCTGGCTGACGTTCTGTAGTCGCGGGACACAGAGACGTATCAGTGCGCACGACCCGTTTCCTCGATCCCCCGCTCTTCTGCCACAATGCCAGGCATGTCTAGTCCGGGCCACGGCCCTGATCCCGCCGGCGCACGGCACGGCGATCGGTCGCCGGATACGTTACGCAGGGGTGACCGCGGGGCGGCCGTCGTCGAGATCCGGGCTGCGCTGTCGTCGCTCGGCCTGCTGGAGAATCCCGACGACGACTTCACCACCGGCAAGCAGGTCGCGTTGGACGTATTCGACGCCGAACTGGACCATGCAGTGCGGGCGTTCCAGCAACGCCGGGGCCTGATCGTCGACGGTGTCGTCGGCGAGGCGACCTATCGCGCTTTGAAGGAAGCCTCCTACCGGTTGGGGGCCCGGACGCTGGCTCACCAGTTCGGCGCGCCGATGTACGGCGACGACGTTGCGACACTTCAAGCCCGCCTTCAGGATCTGGGTTTCTACACCGCGCTGGTGGACGGCTACTTCGGGTTGCAGACCCACAATGGGCTGATGTCCTACCAGCGCGAGTACGGGCTGGCGCCGGACGGGATCTGTGGGCCGGAAACGTTGCGCTCGTTGTACTTTCTGGGATCTCGGGTCACCGGCGGGTCGCTGCACGCGATTCGCGAGGAGGAGCACGTCCGGTTGTCCGGACCGCGGTTGTCCGGCAAGCGCATCATCATCGATCCGGGCCGCGGCGGCAGCGACGGCGGCCTGATCGTCACCGGTCCGGAAGGACCGCTGAGCGAGGCAGACATCCTGTGGGACTTGGCAAGTCGGCTCGAAGGCCGGATGGCGGCGATCGGCATGGAGACGTTCCTGTCCCGTCCGGTCGGCCACAGTCCCGCTGACGGCGAGCGCGCCGCGACCGCGAACACCGTCGGCGCCGATCTGATGATCAGCCTTCGTTTCGAGCGTCAGCCCTCGGCGACGGCGAACGGCGTCGCCTCGTTCTACTTCGGCAGTCCGCACGGCTCGGTCTCGACTATCGGCCGCAACCTGGCGGACTTCATCCAGCGTGAAGTGGTGGCGCGCACGGGATTACGCGACTGCCGTACCCACGGTCGGACCTGGGACCTGCTGCGGCTGACCCGCATGCCCACCGTTCAGGTGGATGTCGGCTACATCACCAGTCCGCACGATCAGTCGCTGCTGGTCACCCGCGAGTGCCGGGATGCGATCGCCGAGGGCATCCTCGCCGCGGTCAAGCGCCTATATCTGCTCGGCAAGAACGACCGTCCGACAGGAACTTTCACCTTCGCCGAACTGCTGGCCCACGAGCAGTCTGTGGAACACGGGCGGCCGGCGGTCTGAATAACCGCGCGCTGCCCCCCGATGGTCAGCGCAGCGTGACCTCCTGAAGTTGGGCGATTTCGAGGAGCCGTTCCAATGCGGCTTCGACCTCGGCCTTCCAGCCGAGTCCCTTGTCGAGCTCCAGGCGCAGCCGCGGGAAATACGGATGCGGGGCGACGACGGTGAACCCCGCGTTGAGCAGGAAGTCGGCGTCGATCATGCACTGGTCGAAGGAGCAGTCCCCCAGCGCCTCGATGACGAGGGTCAGATCCGGATCAACGGCACCGCCGGCCAGCACTTGGGCCGCCGCCGGCGTTCGGCCGAATGCCTCCAGCGCCCGAACGCCGCGGCGGACCAATTCGTTGACGACCTGTCCGATGAGAAGTGCCTTGACGCCCTCGGCGTCGTCCGCCACCGCGTCGACCGGCTCGACTCCCATCGACGTCAGCAGGACGGCATCGGCGCTGACCGGCCCGGTGGGAAATCTCTGCGCCCGCGGGACGGCGCGGGGTGGGGCGTAGAGCACGAATCCGAGGCAGGGCTCGTCGTCGGCCGCGTCCTCCGAGTCCGCCGACGCGACCTGCCCGCACGAACCCCACTCCAGCATGACCATCGACAGCCACGCCTCTTTCTCGAATTCAGGGTCGGCGAGTTGGTCTCCGTGCGCGAGTGTCTGCGGGTCGACTTCCCAGAACACGCATTGCCGCGCGTGTTTGGGCAGCTGCTCGAATCCTTCGAGCCGCAGCGGCCTGATCCGGATGGACACTCGACTCCCTGGATTTCGCGCGGTTCGGAAACGACTCAACAGCTTCAGGATATGAGAGTCGGGCGGTCTCGGCCCGCTCTTCGGCCGCCGCCGGTTGGCGCGAACCTCGCCGGGAGCGAAAGTTGTTGCTTACGTTGGTGATTCGCTTCTTCGACGGACTCTCGCGCCGCGGTTGTCCGCTCTTGTGTCACTGTGACGGAACACGCTGGTGTCACCGGATCGGCCTAATTCGCACCGGATCGGTCTACCTCGCCAGCGAGGAGTCCATCAGACCGGCGATGCGCTGCAGATCGTCCACCGAACCGAACTCGACGACGATCTTGCCCTTGCGCTTCCCGAGACTGACTGTCACCCGGGTGTCGTAGGTGGCGGAGAGTCGCTCAGCGACGTCCTTGAGCCCCGGCATCTGGATCGGCTTGCGCCGCTGCGGTTCCGGCTTCTTGCCGCCACCCCGGTTCGCCAGCGTGACGGCTTCCTCAGTCGCCCGAACCGAGAGTCCCTCAGCAACGATGCGCGCAGCTAGTTCCTCTTGCGCCTCCGATCCACCGTCCAAGGCGAGCAGAGCGCGGGCGTGCCCGGCTGAGAGCACGCCTGCCGCGACCCGGCGCTGGACCGGAATCGGCAACCGCAGCAACCGGATCATGTTGGAGATCACCGGGCGCGAGCGGCCGATCCGGCCGGCCAATTCCTCATGGGTGACACCGAATTCGTCGAGCAGCTGTTGGTAGGCGGCCGCTTCTTCCAGGGGGTTCAGCTGGGCCCGGTGGATGTTCTCCAGGAGTGCATCACGCAGCAGGTCGTTATCGGCGGTCTCCCGGACAATGGCCGGGATCGCCGTGAGCCCGGCCTGCTGCGCCGCGCGCCAGCGCCGCTCCCCCATCACCAACTGGTACGGACGGTCACCGCCGGCGACCTGGCGCACTACGATCGGCTGCATCAGGCCGAACTCGCGGATGGAATGCACGAGTTCGGACAACGCCTCTTCGTCGAACACCTGGCGAGGCTGACGCGGGTTGGGCTCGATATCGCCCGGGTTGATCTCCCGGTACACCGCCCCGATCGCCTCGACCGTCACCGGTGCGCCGGTCGTCGTCGCTACACCGCCGATCACGACGTCCGCCGCCGCCTCGCCCAGTCGCGGTCCCCCGTCGGCGGGTCCGGTGGGAATGAGCGATGCCAGGCCTCGGCCGAGGCCGCCCTTACGCCGTGCAGGCTGGTTCATAGATCCTTGCCTTTCCAGTCACTCGGGAATCCGTCGGTGCGCCAGTTCCCGGCTGGCGTCGAGATAGCTCATGGCCCCTCGCGAGCCCGGATCGTAGTCAATGATCGTCATGCTGTAACCAGGCGCTTCGGACACCTTAACGCTGCGCGGGATCACGGTGCTGAGCACCTTGTCCGCGAAGAAGCGGCGGACTTCGGAGGCCACCTGATCGGCGAGTTTGGTGCGGCCGTCGTACATGGTGAGGATCACCGTCGACACGGTCAGGTGGGGATTCAGATGTGCCTTCACCATCTCGATGTTCTTCATCAGCTGCGAGACACCCTCCAGGGCGTAGTACTCGCACTGGATCGGGATCAGCACCTCCGGCGCCGCCACGAGTGCGTTGATCGTCAGCAGTCCCAATGACGGCGGGCAATCGATGAACACGTAGTCGAAGTCCATCTGGTCCAGCTCGGCCAGCGCATTGCGGAGCCGGTTCTCCCGGGCCACCATGCTGACGAGCTCGATCTCCGCGCCGGCAAGGTCGATGGTGGCCGGCACGCAGAACAGCCGCGGGCTGTGCGGGCTCTGCCGAATCGCATCGTGCAGTGAGAGCTCGCCGATCAGCACTTCATAGGAGGACGGCGTACCGGAATGGCGGTCGGCGATGCCGAGTGCGGTGCTGGCATTGCCTTGGGGGTCCAGGTCGATCACGAGCGTCTTGAGGCCTTGCACCGCCAGTGCCGCCGCGAGGTTGACCGCGGTGGTCGTCTTGCCGACACCGCCCTTTTGATTCGCAACGGTGAAGACGCGGCGGTGGGCCGGGCGCGGCAGTTGCCCGGCTGCGGTATGTAGAACTTTCATCGCCCGTTCGGCAGCCGCGCCGATAGGGGTGTCTGCGTACGCCGGCGGGGTCCACGTTTCACGTGAAACATTCGGGTCATTGAACGGTGGGGTCGTCATCGTCCTCTCCTCTCGGAACTGCGCGTGGCGCGCCGGCCGGATGGTGAGTCGTCGCGCGTTGCGCAGACAACCGTGGTGGGCGGGCTGAGATAGCTCGCACCACATCTCACCACTTCGATGTCTCTGGCACCTAACTTCGCCATCGCGGCCCGGTGCTCGGCGACCTCGTCGGTAGCCCGCTCCCCCTTGAGCGCCAGCATCCGGCCGCCGACACGCAGCAACGGCAAGCTCCATCGAGTCAGCTTCACCACGTCAGCAACGGCGCGCGAGGTCACCACGTCAGCACCATCGTAGTCCTTCCGGGTCGAGGGCTCCTCGGCCCGGCCGCGATGCACGCCGACCGGGAGGCCGAGTGCCTCAACGGCCTCGATGAGAAAATCACTTCTCCTGAGCATCGGCTCGATGAGCGTGACGGCGAGGTCCCGCCGGGCGATCGCCAGGGGCAGACCCGGCAGGCCGGCGCCGCTGCCGATATCCAAGACGCGCACGCCCTCGTCGATCAACTCCCCCAGCGCTGCGCTATTGAGAATGTGGCGTTCCCAGAGGCGATCGACTTCCCGGGGACCGATCAGGCCGCGCTCCACCCCGTCGCCGGCGAGCAGTTCCGCGTACCTCACAGCCAGCCCGAGGCGGTCGCCGAAGACGCGCGCCGCGGCCGGCGGTGGACCAGGCGCGGTGGACTGTTTCACGTGAAACATCCCTCCGCTATGCCAGAACTACACAGATGTAACTTCAGTCCGTCAACACCACGACGCGGCGAGACGGATCCACGCCCTCGCTCTCACTGCGCACACCGGCAACGGCCGCTACGGCGTCGTGGACGATCTTGCGCTCGAACGGTGTCATCGGGGCGAGCTCTTCCCGTTGTCCGCTCTCCAGCACCCGCCGGGCCACCTTGTCCCCCAATGCGGTCAACTCGTCGCGCCGGCGCCGGCGCCAGTTGGCGACGTCCAACATCAGCCGACTGCGCTCACCGGTCTTCTGGTGCACGGCGAGGCGGGTCAGTTCTTGCAGCGCGTCGAGCACCTCCCCGCGGCGGCCAACCAGCTTCGCCAGGTCCTCTCCTCCGTCGATGCTGACGACGGCCCGGTCGCCCTCCACATCCAGGTCGATGTCGCCGTCGAAGTCCAGCAGATCGAGCAGCTCCTCCAGATAGTCGCCGGCGATCTCGCCCTCGGCGACCAACCGGTCTTCCTGCTCGACGCCCTTGGGTTTCTGTGCATCGGTGAGTTCCTGCGCCTCTGTGAGTTCCTGCGCCTCTGTCTCGGTCATGGTGTCTCCTCGTTCTGAGCCGGGTACGGGTTAGCGTTTGCGTTTCTTGGGGCGGGCGTTTGGCCGCGCCCCGGGTTGTGGCTTGGAGGTCGCGGATCCCGATGGATTACCCGCCGGCCCCGGCTCCGCCTCCGCGGGCCCCGATCCGTCCTCGTCGAGGAAGGCCGCGGTGCCGACGGATTCCACAGCGTCGGTCTCGCCGGCCTTCTTCCGGCCGCGGGCCGGTTTGACGCCCGGGGCCGGAGCGTTGGCAGCGCGGCGGGCCAAGGCCTGCTGCTTCTTGGCCTCCTCCTCCTTTTCGATCTTGCCGAAAACGAGGTGCTGCTGGCCGAAGGTCCAGATGTTGTTGGAGACCCAGTAGATGATGATCGCGATCGGTAGGAACGGGCCGCCGACGACAACGCCGAGCGGGAAGACGTACAGGGCAAGCTTGTTCATCATCGCCGTCTGCGGATTGGCCGCCGCTTCAGGGCTCTGCCGCGCGATCGAGGCGCGGCTGTTGAAATAGGTGGCGACGCCCGCCGCGATCATCAGCGGGATCGACACGGCCGCCACCGCGGGACGGCTGAAGACGGTGAACGCCTCCAGACCGTGCTGCTGGGTCATCGACGCCCCGATCGGCGCTCCGAACAGATGGGCGTCGAGGAAATGGCCGACGTCGGTGGCGCTGAAGAAGTAGTTGGGCAGGCGCCGGTTGTCCTCCACCGACAGCCCGAGCCGCCCGAAGCCGCTCTGGGTCCGGTTGAAGGACATCAGCACGTGGTACAGCCCGATGAACACCGGCACCTGGGCCAGCATTGGAAGGCAACCCAGGATCGGGTTGAAGTCGTGTTCACGTTGCAGCTTCTGGATCTCCAGCGCCATCCGCTGCCGATCCTTGCCGTACTTCTTCTGCAGAGCCTTGATCTGCGGTTGCAGCTCCTGCATCTTCCGGGTCGTTCGGATCTGTTTCACGAACGGGCGGTACAGCACCGCCCGCAACGTGAACACCAGGAACATCACCGAGAGGGCCCAAGTGAAGAAGTTGCTCGGCCCCAGCAGGGCTCCGAACAGCTTGTACCAGAGCCACATGATCCCCGACACCGGGTAGTAGACGTAGTCGAGGCTGAACCAGTTAAACATTGGCGCTCCTGAGCTCCGGTGTTGATTCCCGGGTCGCTTCGCTCCTGCCCGCCGGATGGGAGCCGTTGTCGGCACCGCACCGTTCGGGTATCGGATCCCATCCTCCGCGGTGCCACGGACCGCACTTCCCCAGCCGCACCGCGGCCAGCCAACTGCCACGCAGCAGCCCGAACTCGGCCAGTGCTTCGACTGCGTACTGACTACAGGTCGGCATGAACCGGCACGTCGGCGGACGCAGCGGCGACACCATGTGCCGGTACCCGTTGATCACCGCGATCGCGGCGCGAACGAGCGGGCTGGCCGTCCTCATCGCCGTCGCTCCATCAGTTCGTGGGCCCGCCGAACGCCTGCGCGAAGTTCTGATCCGAGTTGGGCCGACGCCGCTTCACGGCTGCCCGGCAGCGCCCGCACGACGACTCGATCCGTCGGGGCCAGATCGTCGACAATCGTCAGCGCGACGTGCCGCAACTTCCGCGCGACCCGGTGCCGATCCACGGCGTCGCCGACAGACTTCGCGACGATGAATCCAACCCGCGGTGCGGGGTCAGCATCAATCACCCCGCGGCAGGCATGCACGACGAGGTCAGGCTGCGAAGCACGCACTCCATACTTGACGGTGTGGGTGAAGTCCGCAGACCGTGTCATCCGGTAACGAGCCGGGAGCACTGGTGCCGCGACCCGTAGGTCAGGCAGTCAGAGAACGACGGCCTTTACGTCGCCGCCCGGTCACGATGGCGCGACCGGCGCGGGTACGCATGCGGAGCCGGAACCCGTGGACCCTGGCCCGGCGCCGGTTGTTCGGCTGGAAGGTGCGCTTGCCCTTGGCCACCGCTGTTCTCCTCGTCCTCTGGCAGTCACGGTCCCGGAACGACCTGTGCATCCCGGTGTCCGGACTGCCGCTTGTCAACGCTTCTACCGAACCGGCGCGGTCCCGGAGATCCGGTCGCTGCCGTGTCGCCGACGTTTGGGCGACTGTTCGAGGGTACTGAGGTCACTTCCGCAGGTCAAACCGCACTGATCCCAGGCCGCGGCCCTCGCCTCCCCGCTCTGTTAGTCACCTGTTGGCACCCGGCCCGAAACCTGTTAGCTTCTGGCAGGGCAAGGACTCTGACATTTGTTCGGCAGTGCCCGCGCCTTAGTTGCCTTAATACCCATACGCTGCGACTCTTGGACCGCCGCCACCTGTACACATATGTGGATAAACATGTGGACAACATTCCGTGGCCCCGGCGTCGTTTGGCCCGAGCCGAACCAGGGGGGATCTGTCGTTGACCGATGGTCCCGGGATCGATTTCGCCTCGGTGTGGAGCGCCGTCGTCGCCGAACTCAACGGCGACGGTCATTACGACAGTCAACTCACCCCACAGCAACGGGCCTGGCTCAAACTGGCGCGGCCGCTCACCGTCGCCGAGGGATTCGCTCTGCTTTCAGTTCCGAGTCCGTTCGTCCAGAACGAGATTGAGCGGCATCTGCGTATCCCCATCGTGGAAGCGCTGAGCCGCAAGCTCGGCCAGCGCATCGAACTCGGCGTTCGTATCGAGCCGTCCGACGACCACCATCACGACGACTCCCCCGATCACGACGTGCCCTTCACAGATTTCGATCTCGACGACGTCGATCAGGATCGTGAAGCTGTCACCGCTGCACACGACAACTGGCCCAACTACTTCATCGAGCGACCGCGTTCGAGGCCGTCGGAGGAGCCAGCCGGCGCGAGCCTGAACCGCCGCTACACCTTTGACACTTTCATCATCGGCGCCTCGAACAGATTCGCGCACGCCGCGGCGCTGGCCATCGCCGAGGCTCCTGCTCGGGCCTACAACCCCCTCTTCATCTGGGGTGAGTCCGGACTGGGCAAAACTCACCTGTTGCACGCCGCCGGCAACTACGCCCAGCGGTTGTTTCCCGGGATGCGCGTCAAGTACGTCTCCACCGAGGAATTCACCAACGACTTCATCAACTCACTGCGCGACGACCGCAAGGTTGCGTTCAAACGCAGCTATCGCGACATCGACATCCTGCTCGTCGATGACATCCAGTTCATCGAAGGAAAAGAAGGCATTCAGGAAGAGTTCTTCCATACCTTCAACACGCTGCACAACGCCAACAAGCAGATCGTCATCTCCTCCGACCGACCGCCCAAACAACTCGCCACCCTCGAAGACCGGTTGCGCACCCGGTTCGAATGGGGATTGATCACCGACGTCCAGCCGCCCGAGTTGGAGACCCGCATCGCGATTCTGCGCAAAAAAGCGCAAATGGAACGCCTCGACGTTCCCGACGACGTACTCGAACTCATCGCCAGCAGCATCGAACGCAACATCCGGGAACTCGAAGGCGCCCTCATCCGGGTGACGGCCTTCGCTTCGCTCAACAAGCAACCGATTGACTCCGCATTGGCCCAGATCGTTCTGCGGGACCTGATCGCCGACGCCGGCACCACTCAGATCAGCGCCGCCCTGATCATGGCCGCGACCGCCGAATACTTTGACACCACCGTCGAGGAACTCCGCGGACCGGGCAAGACCCGCGCGCTCGCCCAGTCCCGGCAGATCGCGATGTATCTCTGCCGCGAACTCACGGACTTGTCACTGCCGAAGATCGGGCAGGCGTTCGGCCGCGACCACACCACGGTGATGTACGCGCAGAGGAAGATCCTGGGCGAGATGGCCTACCGTCGCGAAGTCTTCGATCACGTGAAGGAACTCACGACCCGTATTCGCCAGCGTTCCAAGCGCTGACGCGGCCCCGTCCGCGGCACCGACCCCAAAAAACTTTAGTAACCTCCCGTAACAACTGTCACAGTCGGCGATTGTGCACGCGGTGTGGACAACTTTGGGATCAGCACCCCGGGCCCCTGGGGGCAACGTGGACAACATGGCAGTCCTCCACATCCTCCAACCGGCGGCTCTGGTCTATCCACATCGGATCCACATCGAGCCACGACCTTGACCAGCAGGAATACCTAACGATCCACAGTCCCCACAGTGCCTATTACTGTTACTGAGAGATATTCGAAGGGTTTATCTCAGAAGTAGAGGCCTGGGGAAAGTCTCACCACACCGGTCTCTCGGCGTCCCCAGCAGCGGCTTGTCACACCTGCGGATTAGCTTTGAAGATGGCGGTCAACGCTCTACGGTGGGTGATCTGACCGCCGGTTCCGGCTGGCATTCGGCTGGGGTGATGAAGGGACACGATGGACGTGGCAACCACGACGGTTGGCTCCGACTTGAAGTTTCGGCTGGTCCGCGAGGACTTTGCCGACGCCGTGGCCTGGGTCGCCCGTAGCCTTCCCAGCCGTCCGCCGTCGAATCCGGTTCTCGCCGGTGTTCTGATCACCGGATCCGATGCCGGCCTCACCATCGCCGGGTTCGACTTCGACGTCTCCGCTGAGGTCAAGGTTCCCGCCGAAATCGCCTCCGCTGGAACGGTTTTGGTGTCCGGACGGCTGCTTTCGGACATCACCAGGGCGTTGCCGGCCAAGCCTGTCGACGTCCACGTCGAAGGCACACGCATGTTGTTGACCTGCGGCAGCGCAAAGTTCTCGCTTCCGGCTATGCCGGTCGAGGATTACCCGTCGCTGCCGGCCTTGCCGGAGGAGACTGGGGTCGTCGCCTCCGATCTGTTCACCGAGGCGGTCGGTCAGGTTGCCGTCGCAGCCGGACGAGACGACACGCTGCCGATGCTGACAGGAATCCGAGTCGAGATCACCGGTGACAAACTTGTCCTGGCGGCCACCGACCGGTTCCGGCTGGCGGTCCGCGAACTTGCCTGGTCCACGTCCTCTCCCGATGTCGATGCAGCTGTACTGGTTCCCGCCAAGACGTTGGCCGAGGCTGCCAAGTCGGTGGCACCCGGTTCCGATGTGCACCTCGCTCTGGGCACCGGCGCGGCTGTGGGTGAGGAACGGCTGTTGGGTATGCGCAGCGGCGGTCGGCGCAGCACCACTCGCCTGCTGGACACCGAATTTCCGAAGTACCGTCAGCTGCTTCCTGTCGAACACACCGCGGTGGCCGTCATGGGGGTCGCCGAACTCACCGACGCGATCAAGCGTGTCGCGTTGGTCGCCGATCGGGGCGCCCAGATCCGGATGGAGTTCAGCGACGGTGCTGTGCGCCTGTCCGCCGGTGCCGACGGCGTCGGTCTGGCCGAAGAGGATTTGCCGGTGGAATTCGCCGGCGAACCGCTGACGATCGCGTTCAATCCGACATATCTCACCGACGGCTTGGGCTCGCTGCACTCGGAGAAGGTCACCTTCGGATTCACCACGCCCAGCAAGCCGGCGGTACTGCGGCCGGTAGGCGACGGTGACTCCCCCGGAGGCCTGGGGCCGTTCCCGGCGTCGGAGACCGACTACATCTATCTCCTAATGCCCGTGAGACTCCCGGGCTGATATCCGCGCGATAGCCGGAAGTGAAAGGGCCGCAATGCAACTCGGTTTGGTGGGGCTCGGCAAGATGGGCTTCAACATGCGGCAACGGCTTCGCGATGCCGGCCACGAGGTCATTGGCTACGACCCCCGCCCGGAAGTATCCGACGTTGTGGACCTCGCAGGTCTGGCCGCGGCTCTCACCGCACCTCGCGCCGTATGGGTGATGGTCCCGTCCGGCCCGATCACCCACGACACGATCGCCGCGTTGGCCGAGGTTCTGCGGCCTGGTGACCTCGTCGTCGACGGGGGCAATTCCCGCTACACCGAAGACGCCCCGCATGCAGAACTGCTCTCCGCCCGCGGAATCGGTTTCGTCGACGCGGGGGTCTCGGGCGGTATCTGGGGCTTGGCCGAGGGTTACGGCTTGATGGTCGGCGGCAGCGATGAGGACGTCGCCCGACTCATGCCGATCTTCGATGCCCTGCGCCCGGCCGGCGAGAAGGCGGAAGGATTCGTACACGCCGGCCCGGTGGGTGCCGGTCACTACGCGAAGATGGTGCACAACGGTATCGAGTATGGCCTGATGATGGCTTACGCCGAGGGCTACGAACTGTTGGCCGCCGAACCGCTCATCACCGATAACCAGGCGGTGATCCAAGCCTGGACCAACGGGACCGTCGTGCGGTCTTGGCAGCAGCTGCTGGCCAAAGCCCTCAAAGAAGACCCGGGCTTCACCGCCATCTCGGAGTACACCGAGGATTCCGGGGAGGGTCGCTGGACGGTGGAGGAGGCGATCCACCATCGCGTGCCCACCCCGGTGATCGCGGCGTCACTGTTCGCCCGGTTCGCCTCCCGCCAAGAACAATCCCCGACCATGAAGGCGGTCTCGGCGCTGCGCAACCAGTTCGGCGGCCACGCCGTCAAACGGGTTCCGCTGTCCGGCTGACCCATGTACGTCCGCCATCTCGCGTTGCGCGACTTCCGGTCATGGTCGGCGGTCGATCTGGAGTTGACTCCGGGCCGGACGGTCTTCCTCGGCCGGAACGGGTTCGGCAAAACGAATCTTGTTGAGGCACTGTGGTATTGCGCCACTCTCGGTTCGCACCGGGTGGCTACCGACGCCCCGCTGATCCGGACCGGGGCGCACCGGGCGGTGGTGTCGGCGATCGTCGTCAACGATGGCCGCGAACTGGCCGTCGATCTCGAAATCGCGGCGGGCCGCGCGAACAAGGCGAGACTGAACCGCTCCCCCGTACGCAGTGCCCGGGAGATTCTGGGCGCACTGCGCGCCGTGCTGTTCGCGCCGGAGGATCTCGCCCTGGTTCGCGGCGATCCGGGCGAGCGCCGCCGGTATCTCGACGAGCTGGCCACCTTGCGCCGGCCGGCACTGGCCGGAGTCCGGGCGGACTACGACAAAGTGTTGCGGCAGCGCACCGCCCTGTTGAAGTCCGCTGCGGGTTCGCGATTCCGCTCCGATTCCGGAGTCCTCGACACCCTGGATGTGTGGGACGGTTATCTGGCCGCCCACGGCGCACAACTGATGGCCGCCCGGCTGAACCTGGTCAACGAACTCGCTCCGGAAGTCGAGAAGGCCTATCACATGCTGGCGCCCTCCTCGCCGGCGGCAACCATCGCCTACCGCAGCAAGATCGACGACATCTGCCCGGCGGGCGCGGGCGCAGGCGTTGATGTTCTGGAGGCGACGTTGCTCGCCGAACTGGGTCGTCGTCGCACCGCAGAGCTGGAACGTGGGGTGTGTCTCGTCGGTCCGCACCGCGACGATCTGGAGTTGAGACTGGGCGAGCAACCCGCGAAGGGATTCGCCAGTCACGGTGAATCCTGGTCTCTCGCTTTGTCGTTGCGGCTGGCCTCTTATGAGCTTCTGCGTAACGAAGGCAGTGAACCCGTCCTGCTGCTCGACGACGTCTTCGCCGAGCTCGACACCGCTCGGCGTCGGGCGCTGGCGGGCGTGGCTGCCGAAGCGGAGCAGGTGCTGGTGACGGCCGCGGTGGACGAGGACATCCCCGCCGACTGGGATGCCACCCGGATCGGTGTGACGATGCACGACGACGAGACCGGCCGGACGTCGGCGGTGGCGTCGTGACCGACACCGGCCCACCCACGAGCGACCATGACGAAACCACCCCGCCCGATCACCTGGCCGGGCTCTCCGGCATGGATCTGGTCCGCCGTGCCCTGGAAGAGGCGCGCTCGGCGGCCCGCGACCAGGGTAAGCAAGTCGGTCAAGGCCGCCGCTCACCCAAGGCGCGGCGAGCTTCCCAGGACAACGGTCGCCGCCGCTGGTCGGGGCCCGGGCCGGACCGGCGCGACCCGCAGCCCCTCGGGCTGGCTGCGCAGAATGTGGCCAACAGCCGCGGATGGTCGCCGCGGGTCGCCGAAGGCACTGTGTTCGGGCAGTGGGAGCAGGTGGTCGGTGAACAGATCGCCGAGCATGCTCAACCCGCCGCGCTGCGCGAGGGGGTCTTGACCATTACCGCCGAATCCACTGCCTGGGCAACACAACTCAGGATGGTCCAGGCCCAGGTGCTGGCGAAGATCGCCGCGGCGGTCGGCGACGGCGTGGTGACCTCGCTGCGGATCACCGGTCCGACCACCCCGTCGTGGCGAAAGGGTCCTCGGCACATTTCCGGCCGTGGCCCGCGGGACACCTACGGCTAGTCGCACGACGATCAAGCGGCGACGGAGGAGCCGCGATGAGGAGTGCGACCGTCGGATCAGTCGGGTCGAGCCCCCCTGCACCCCCGCCCCTATCACGATGGCCTCAGAGCGACCAAGGGTTCCTGAATGGGCGTTTCAGGCGTCGGCAGGCATCCTTAGCCGAAATTGTCCGTGCACGGCGCAAATAGCTGTGTAGAAACGCTGCCGGAGAGTCGGTCCTGTCCGGCCTTCCCGGTAGACTAGATCGAGATGTCCGCGCGGCCCCGGCCGCGCGGCCCAATGATCCCGAGGAGACCGGTTCGATCGTGGCTGCCCCGAAGAAACAACAACCAGACGCCTACGGTGCAGAATCCATCAAGATCCTTGAAGGTCTGGAAGCCGTCCGCAAACGTCCCGGCATGTACATCGGCTCCACTGGTGAGCGCGGTCTGCACCACCTGATCTGGGAGGTGGTGGACAACGCCGTCGACGAGGCGATGGCCGGTTTCGCCGATCAGGTTGACGTCCGCATCCTCGAAGACGGTGGCGTCGAGGTGCGCGACAACGGCCGCGGCATCCCGGTGGCCATGCACGAGTCCGGCGTCCCGACCGTAGATGTCGTGATGACCGTCCTGCACGCCGGCGGCAAGTTCGAGGAGGGCGCATATCAGGTCTCCGGCGGCCTGCACGGCGTCGGCGTCTCGGTGGTCAACGCGCTGTCCACCCGGCTGGAGGCCGATATCTGCCGGGACGGCTACGAGTGGTTCCAGACCTATGACAACTCCGTCCCGGGCAGCATCAAACAGGGTGAGAAGTCCAAGAAGACCGGATCCACCATCCGGTTCTGGGCCGATCCCAACATCTTCGAGACCACCAACTACGACTTCGAGACGGTCGCCCGCCGACTGCAGGAGATGGCCTTCCTCAATAAGGGACTGACCATCAACCTGACCGATGAGCGGGTCGCGCCGGAGGAAGTCGTCGACGAGGTGGTCAGCGACACCGCCGAGGCGCCGAAGTCCGCCGAGGAGAAGGCAGCCGAGAAGGCGACGCCGCACAAGGTCAAGACCCGCACCTTCCACTACCCCGGTGGCCTCGTCGACTACGTCAAGCACATCAACCGGACCAAGCAGCCGATCCACACCAGCATCGTGGACTTCTCCGGGGGCACCCGCGGCGAGGGCCATGAACTTGAGGTCGCCATGCAGTGGAACGCCGGCTACACCGAGTCAGTGCACACCTTCGCCAACACCATCAACACCCATGAAGGCGGAACCCACGAAGAAGGGTTCCGCGCGGCGCTCACCAGCGTGGTCAACAAGTACGCCAAGGACAAGAAGCTTCTCAAGGAGAAGGACCCCAACCTCACCGGCGACGACATCCGCGAGGGGTTGGCTGCGGTGATCTCGGTGAAGGTGGCGCAGCCGCAGTTCGAAGGCCAGACGAAGACCAAGCTAGGCAATACCGAGGTCAAGTCATTCGTTCAGAAGGTCTGCAACGAGCAGTTGACCCACTGGTTCGAATCCAATCCAGCCGACGCCAAAACCATTGTCAACAAGGCGGTTTCGTCCGCGCAGGCGCGCCTCGCGGCCCGGAAGGCCCGCGAGCTGGTGCGGCGCAAGAGTGCCACCGACATCGGTGGTCTGCCCGGAAAGCTGGCCGACTGCCGATCCACCGATCCGAAAGCCTCGGAACTGTATGTGGTGGAGGGTGATTCGGCCGGCGGCTCGGCCAAGAGTGGCCGGGACTCGATGTTCCAGGCGATCCTGCCCCTGCGCGGCAAGATCATCAACGTCGAGAAGGCGCGCATCGACCGGGTTCTGAAGAACACCGAAGTCCAGGCCATCATCACCGCGCTGGGTACCGGCATCCACGACGAGTTCGACCTCTCGAAACTGCGCTACCACAAGATCGTCCTGATGGCTGACGCCGACATCGACGGCCAGCACATCTCGACGCTGCTGCTGACTCTGCTATTCCGTTTCATGAAGCCGCTCATCGAGAACGGGCACGTTTATCTCGCTCAGCCGCCGCTCTACAAGTTGAAATGGCAACGCATCGAACCGGAATTCGCGTACTCCGACCGGGAGCGCGATGCGCTGCTCGAGTACGGCCTAAGTAACGGCAAGAAGATCAACAAGGAAGACGGTATTCAGCGCTACAAGGGCCTCGGCGAGATGGATGCCAAGGAACTGTGGGAGACAACGATGGATCCGTCCGTGCGGGTGCTGCGCCAGATCACCCTCGACGACGCCGCCGCTGCCGACGAACTGTTCTCCATCCTGATGGGTGACGACGTCGAGGCTCGGCGCAGCTTCATCACGCGTAACGCCAAAGACGTTCGCTTCCTTGATGTTTAAGACATTTGACGATGTTCAAGAGATTTGACGATGTTCAAGAGATCTAACGACGTTTGCCTGTAACCGAAGGACGCTATGACTGACACCACGCTGCCGCCCGACGGGACTGCCGGCGACCGGATCGAACCGGTCGATATCCAGCAGGAGATGCAGAACAGCTACATCGACTATGCGATGAGCGTCATCGTCGGGCGCGCACTGCCCGAGGTGCGCGACGGTCTCAAGCCGGTGCACCGGCGCGTGCTCTACGCGATGTACGACTCCGGTTTCCGGCCCGACCGCAGCCACGCCAAGTCTGCGCGCTCGGTGGCCGAGACCATGGGCAACTATCACCCGCACGGTGACGCGTCCATCTACGACACCCTGGTCCGGATGGCCCAGCCGTGGTCGCTGCGCTACCCCCTGGTCGACGGGCAGGGCAACTTCGGCTCTCCGGGTAACGATCCGCCGGCCGCCATGCGCTACACGGAGGCCCGGCTGACCCCGCTGGCCATGGACATGCTGCGCGAAATCGACGAGGAGACAGTCGATTTCATCCCCAACTACGACGGCCGGGTGCAGGAGCCGACAGTTCTGCCGAGCCGGTTCCCCAACCTGCTGGCCAACGGTTCCGGCGGTATCGCGGTGGGCATGGCCACCAATATCCCGCCGCACAACCTGCGCGAGCTCGCCGAAGCCGTTTACTGGTGCCTGCAGAACTACGAAGCCGACGAGGAAGCGACTCTGGCGGCGTGCATGGAGCGGGTCAAGGGACCCGATTTCCCCACGTCCGGCTTGATCGTCGGAACGTCAGGCATCAGTGACGCCTACACCACCGGGCGTGGGTCGGTCCGGATGCGCGGCGTCGTGGAGATCGAGGAGGACTCCCGCGGGCGCACCTCGATCGTGATCACCGAACTGCCGTATCAGGTCAACCATGACAACTTCATCACCTCGATCGCCGACCAGGTGCGCGAGGGCAAGATGACCGGCATCTCGAATATTGAGGACCAGTCCAGCGACCGGGTGGGCTTGCGCATCGTCGTGGAGATCAAGCGCGACGCCGTGGCCAAGGTGGTGCTGAACAACCTCTACAAGCACACCCAGCTGCAGACCAGCTTCGGCTGCAACATGCTGTCGATCGTTGACGGGGTGCCGCGCACCCTGCGCCTGGACCAGATGATCCGCTTCTACGTCGAGCACCAACTCGACGTGATCGTTCGGCGGACCACCTACCGGCTGCGCAAGGCCAACGAACGGGCCCACATCCTGCGCGGTTTGGTCAAGGCGCTCGACGCCCTCGATGAGGTCATTGCGCTCATCCGCGCGTCGGCCACGGTCGACATCGCCCGCCAAGGCCTCATCGAGCTGCTCGACATCGACGAGATCCAGGCCCAGGCCATCCTCGACATGCAGTTGCGCCGGCTCGCTGCGCTGGAGCGCCAACGCATCGTCGACGACCTGGCCAAGATCGAGGCCGAGATCGCGGACCTCGAGGACATCCTGGCCAAGCCCGAGCGTCAGCGGACGATCGTGCGCGACGAGCTCGCCGAGATCGTCGAGAAGCACGGCGACGGCCGGCGCACCCGCATCATCGCCGCCGAGGGCGAGGTCTCCGACGAAGACCTCATCGCCCGCGAGGACGTCGTCGTCACGATCACCGAAACCGGCTACGCCAAGCGCACCAAGACCGACCTCTACCGCAGCCAGAAACGCGGCGGCAAGGGCGTTCAGGGCGCCGGGCTCAAGCAGGACGACATCGTCCGGCACTTCTTCGTGTGCTCCACCCACGACTGGATCCTGTTCTTCACCACGCAGGGCCGGGTCTATCGGGCCAAGGCCTACGAGCTGCCCGAGGCGCTGCGCACCGCCCGCGGCCAGCACGTGGCCAACTTGCTTGCGTTCCAGCCCGAGGAGCGCATCGCCCAGGTCATCCAGATCCAGAGCTACGAGGACGCCCCCTACCTGGTGCTGGCTACCCGCAACGGGCTGGTCAAGAAGTCCAAGCTGACCGACTTCGACTCCAACCGCTCCGGCGGCATCGTCGCGGTCAACCTGCGCGACGGCGACGAACTGGTGGGTGCGGTGCTGTGCTCCGCCGAGGATGACCTGCTGCTGGTCAGCGCCAAGGGCCAGTCCATCCGCTTCTCGGCCACCGACGACGCCTTGCGCCCGATGGGGCGCGCCACTTCCGGTGTTCAGGGCATGCGGTTCAACGCCGCCGACGAACTGCTGAGCCTCAACGTGGTGCGGGAAGGCACGTACCTGCTGGTCGCGACCGCAGGCGGATACGCCAAGCGGACCGCGATCGAGGAGTACGCCGCGCAGGGGCGCGGCGGTAAAGGCATCCTGACCATTCAGTACGACGCCCGTCGTGGCAGTCTGGTGGGCGCGTTGGTGGTCGACGACGACAGCGAGGTGTACGCAATCACCTCCGGCGGCGGAGTCATCCGCACCAAGGCGAAGCAGGTTCGTAAAGCCGGGCGCCAGACGAAGGGCGTTCGCTTGATGAACCTGGGCGCGGGCGACACACTGATAGCCATTGCCCACAACGCCGAGGAGCAGGGCGACTCCGATGACGGAGACGACGCGGACGCGTAGGCCGGGCCGCGACCAGCGGACCGCAGGTTAAGGAGACGTGGTGAGTTCACCGAACGAACCGGGACTGGGAGAACGCCCGGCCAACGGGGACGTGTCGACGGACGTTCCGCCGTGGCAGAACCGAGCCGACGGTGCGCCCCGGCATGTGGCAGAAGCCCCGACCCGGGTGTCGACCTCTGCCGACCCGCGCCGCTACATCACCGGCACTGCCGCACCGGATCTTTCCGGCCTGCCGTCGGCGATGCAGCGGACCGACGTCGCCGGCATCGAGCCCTACCCCAGCGAATTGCCAGACCTGTCCGGGCCGGTCCCCAAGCCGGCGCAACAATCAGGTGCGGGGCGTCGGGCAGCGGTCGACGCCCGGTCGAATCCCGCTCCGACGTCCCGCATTCAGGTCAGCGGCCGTCCGCGGGGGCCGGTGCGGGCCAGCATGCAGTTGCGCCGGATCGATCCGTGGAGCGCCCTTAAGGTGTCGCTGCTGCTCAACGTCGCGCTGTTCTTCGTGTGGATGATCGCAGTGGCGTTCCTCTACGTGGTGCTCGGCGCCATGGGCGTGTGGAACAAGCTCAACAGCAACGTCGGTGACCTGCTGACCAACAGCAGCGGCGGCGGCGGCGATCTGGTGTCCGCCGGGTCGATCTTCGGTGGCGCCGCGCTCGTCGGCCTGGTGAACATCGTCTTACTGACGGCCATGGCGACGATCGGCGCCTACATCTACAACCTCAGCACCGACATCGTCGGCGGCATCGAGGTGACTCTCGCCGATCTCGACTAGCGCGGTTTGGGCCGCCCGCCGCCGGTGCGGTAATCTCGTCGCGCGCGTCATGAGGGCCTATAGCTCAGGTGGTTAGAGCGCTTCGCTGATAACGAAGAGGTCGGAGGTTCGAGTCCTCCTAGGCCCACGATGTCCTGGTCGAAACGGAGCGGGTACGCGGCCCTCGTCCTCGTGGCGGTGGCGGCTGCCGGTGCGGTGCTCGTACGACGGCGCCGCAACGAGGTCTGGCACACCATCCCCGCCGTCGATCAGAACTGACCCGGGGCCTTAGCTCAGTTGGTAGAGCGCTGCCTTTGCAAGGCAGATGTCAGGAGTTCGAATCTCCTAGGCTCCACAGAACTTTCGCGGCCGCCGTCGGTGGCGGCCACACCCCCTGAAATCCGGTCGCAGAGCCAGTGGCACACTGTGCGCGTGACCACAGACATCTCGACTGCGACCGCGACTTTGCACACCAACCGCGGCGACATCAAGATCGCCCTCTTCGGCAACCACGCCCCCAAGACCGTCGCCAACTTCGTCGGCCTGGCGCAGGGCACCAAGGATTACTCCACCCAGAACGCCTCCGGCGGCGCCGACGGACCGTTCTACGACGGTTCGATCTTCCACCGCGTCATCCGCGGCTTCATGATCCAGGGCGGCGACCCGACCGGCACCGGCCGCGGCGGGCCCGGCTACCGGTTCGCCGACGAGTTCCACCCGGAACTGCAGTTCGATCGCCCCTACCTGCTCGCGATGGCCAACGCCGGCCCGGGCACCAACGGCTCTCAGTTCTTCATCACCGTGGGCCCGACGCCGCACCTGAACCGCAAGCACACCATCTTCGGCGAGGTCGTCGATGCGGAGTCCCAGCAGGTCGTCGACGCGATCGGCAAGACCCCGACGGACGGCATGGACCGTCCGGACGACGACGTCGTCATCGAGTCGATCACGATCTCCTGATCGAAAGCTAATCCCTCGGGCCCGGCGGTGCGTAGCCGGCGTCGGTCAGCGCGTCGAGCACGTCCAACGGGTCGCCGCCGAGATCCCAGCGGCTGATCACGAACAGCTGCCCGGTAACCGTGTCGATCTCCAGTAGGCGAACGGTGCGTCCCCAGCGCCGGAACTGGGTGATCCGGATCGTCTCGATATCGGCGCGGCGCAGGGTCTGGGTGCGCAGCCAGCCGCGGTATACCAGACCGTCGTTGGTCATCGCCAGCCGGGGCCGGCCGCGCCACGATCCGACGGCGAAGATCAGCAGCCCGGTGGCGGCGATTCCGGTGAGCAGGCGGCCGGGCGGGTCGCTGGCGACCGTCGCGCAGCCGAGCGCCATCAGCACTCCGGCGAAAGCCACTCCGGCGATGGCCCCGACGCTCGGACCCCATTGCCGGACCGAGCCGACCGATTTATCCACAGGCGCTATCCACAGTGGGGATAAATCACACGCGTGTGATTGCGTGTGATCGGGGTCACCGCCACCGCATGGTGAGCAGCAGACCCGCGATCATGAAGCCGAAGGCGATGGCGTAGTTCCACGGGCCGAGGTCGGACATCCACATCAGCGGGTCGGGCGTGTTGTAGCCGGAGGCCGCGAGCTGGAAGACCAGCAGCCAGATCAGTCCGATCAACATCAGGCCGATGAACAGCACGACGAACCATTGGCTCGACGGTCCAGCCTTCACCTTGACCGGCGTACGGCTGACCGAGCTGGCGGCGAAGTCGTTCTTCTTGCGGACCTTTGACTTGGGCATGACTACCTTCACTGACGGCGTCGCGGGAGCGGTCTGGGTATGAGACTAACGCAGCACCGCGACGACCAGGCAACTCCGGCCGGTAGCGTGCCCAGCGTGCGGGTCTTGGTCGTCGACAACCACGACAGCTTCGTGTTCAACCTGGTCCAGTACCTCGGCCAACTCGGTGTCCAGGCCGACGTCTGGCGCAACGACGATCCCCGGCTGGCCGGGTCCGCCGCGGTCGCATCCGCGGTGGGGCACTGGGACGGGGTGCTGCTGAGCCCCGGCCCAGGGATCCCCCAGCGTGCCGGCGCTTCGGTGGAGATCGTCGGCGCGTGCGCCGCCTCGGGCACGCCGCTGCTGGGTGTGTGCCTGGGACACCAGGCGATCGGTGTCGCCTTCGGAGCGAGGGTCGATCGTGCGCCGGAGCTTCTACACGGCAAGACGAGCACCGTCTTCCACACTGATGACGCTGTGCTGCAGGGTCTTCCGAACCCCTTCACAGCCACCCGATACCACTCGCTGACAATCGTGCCCGACAGCGTGCCACCGGAATTGCAGGTGACCGCCCAGACCGGCCCGGGCGTCGTCATGGCGATCCGTCACGTGGAGTTGCCGATCCACGGCGTGCAATTCCACCCGGAGTCGATCCTGACCGAAGGTGGCCACCGCATATTGGCCAACTGGCTCGGCTACTGCGGCACGCCGCCGGTGGAGTCACTGGTGGGCCGACTGGAGCAGGAGGTCGCCGAGACGGTTCGGCTGGCCACCCGCGGCGAGCCCCGGGGTTAGGACGCGAAGCTGAGCGTGACCGATCCGCCGAAGTTCACCCCGGCGCCCGCCGGGGGGTTCTGAGTCACCACCGCGTTGTTCCGCTGACCGCTGTTGGGAACGTCCGGCCCCTTCACCAGAACGCCGGTCCAGCCCAGCGCGCGCAGGTTCGGCTCGGCGTCCACCCAGAACTGGCCGACCAGGTTGGGCATGACGAATTGGTTGCCCTTGGAGACCTTGAGGGTGACCGGTGTGTCCAACGCGACGTCGGTGCCCGACGCCGGATCGATGCCCAGAACCTGGCCGGCCGGCTCCACGCTGTCCACCGGTGCGGTCAGGATCGTCTGGAAGCCAAGGGTATTCAGGTTCTTGGTGGCACCGTCGGAGGTCTGACCGATCACGTCGGGGATACTGCGGGTTACCGGTCCGTTGCCCACGACGAGGGTGATCTCGTTGGTGATGGCGGTCGTCTGATTCGCCGGCGGCACCGTGTTGAGCACCTTGTCCCGCTGCGCCGTCGTCGAGGAGGCCTCGGTCTGCTTGAACTTCCCGAACCCCGCGGCGGTGAGTTTCTTGACCGCCTCGGCGTAGCTGAGCCCGGACACGTCGGGCACCTCACGCTGCTCGGGTCCGGTAGAGACGTTGATCAGGACCTCGTCGCCGGCGTTGACCGACATGTTGCCCGCCGGGTCGGTGCTGATGACACGATCGGGCGCGACGGTGCTGTCCGGCTTCTGTTGCGTTCGGATCTTGAAGCCCTTGTTCTGCAATGCCGCGATGGCGTCGGCCGAGACTTGGCCGCGGACATCGGGGACTTGAACCTCGCGGGGCTTTCCGCCGCCGAGGTTGATCCCCACCGCGACCACCACCGTCAGGATCGACAGGATGGCCAGGGCGACGAGCCAGCGCCCCACCGAACTGCGACGCGGGGGCTCCCCGAAGTCGTAGCCCATCGCAGCGGCCCCGTCCGGGCGGGCATTCGAGCGCGAGGTCATCATCAACGTCCGCTCGTGCGGGGTGAGCACCTTGGGCGCCTCGGGCTTCTCGCCGCCGTGCACCCGAACCAGATCGGCGCGCATCTCCGCCGCACTCTGATAGCGGTTGTCGGGGTTCTTCGCCAGTGCTTTGAGGACCACGGCATCCAACTCCGGGGAGATGCCGCCGTGCTTCTGCGACGGCGGCACCGGATCCTCACGCACGTGCTGATAGGCGACGGCGACCGGGGTGTCACCGACGAAAGGCGGTTGGCCCGTCAGCATTTCGTACAGCACGCAGCCCAGCGAGTAGACGTCGGAACGGGCGTCGACGCGTTCGCCGCGGGCCTGCTCGGGCGAGAGGTACTGTGCGGTGCCGATCACCGCTGCGGTCTGGGTGACGGGGTTGCCGGTATCGGCGATGGCGCGGGCGATGCCGAAGTCCATCACCTTGACCGCACCGGTCTTGGAGATCATGATGTTCGCCGGCTTGACGTCACGGTGGATGATGCCGTGCTGGTGGCTGAAGTTCAGCGCCTGGCAGGCGTCGGCGATCACTTCCAGCGCCCGCCGCGGCGGCATCGGCCCGTCGGTGTGGACGATGTCGCGCAGCGTCACCCCGTCGACGTACTCCATGACGATGTAGGGCAGCGGACCGCTGCGCGTGATGGCCTCGCCGGTGTCGTAGACAGCGACGATCGCCGGATGGTTGAGCGCGGCGGCGTTCTGCGCCTCGCGCCGGAAACGCAGGTAGAAGCTGGGGTCGCGGGCCAGGTCCGCGCGCAGCACCTTGACCGCGACGTCGCGATGCAGCCGCAGATCGCGGGCCAGATGGACCTCGGACATGCCGCCGAAGCCCAGGATCTCGCCCAGTTCGTAGCGGTCGGACAGCTGGTGCGGTGTCGTCATCGCGGCATCTCGTCGTCAGGGGCGAAGGTGCTCGCCGGCTCGGGAGCGGTCACCCTGAACTGGTGGTGCAGGTTGACAGGGATGGTCGCGATGTCTGCGCCCCCTTCGGGAAGCACCCGGTCGGTCCAGCCGGACGGCGCGACGGGCGCGGCCGGCGCACCGGGCGTGACGGTGTCGGTGACGGTCTGTTCGACCGGCGTGTTGGAGCGCCGCTCCCGGTCGGCCAGCACGATGAGGATGGCGCTGATGATCGCCAGCGCACCGAGCACCCCGGCGGCCCACAGCAGCGCCCGCTGACCGGAACTGAAGGTGCGGCGAGCCGGCGCCGGCGGGCGGTGCGCGGTGGTCGGACGCGCCCGCGCCGGGGTGGCGGGCCGGACCTCGGCGACCGGTCGTCTGGGACTGGTGCTGGGAATGGCGGCCGGGGTCGCCTTGATGGTGGGAGCCGAGTTCGGCCGCGGCGGACGCCGGCCCGAGCGGACGGCGGCGACCGCGTCGGCGAACTGCCCCCCGGTGCTGTACCGCATGCCCGGGTTCTTGACCAACGTGATCTCGATCAGCTCGCGGACGTTGGGCGGCAGGTCTGCGGGCAGCGGCGCCGGCGTCTCCTTGATGTGCTTCATCGCCACCGTCAGAGCGCCGTCTCCGGTGAACGGCCGCTTGCCCGAAACCGCCTCGTAGCCAACGACTCCCAGCGAATAGACGTCGCTGGCGGCGGTGGCGTCCTCGCCGAGGGCCTGCTCGGGGGCGATGTACTGCGCGGTGCCCATCACCATGCCGGTCTGGGTCACGGGGGCGGCGTCCACCGCCTTGGCGATGCCGAAGTCGGTCAGCTTCACCTGGCCGGTCGGGGTGATGAGGATGTTGCCTGGCTTGACGTCACGGTGCACCAGACCGGCGGCGTGCGCGACCTGCAGCGCCCGGCCGGTCTGCTCGAGCATGTCCAGGGCGTGCCGCAGCGACAACCGCCCGGTGCGTTTGATCACCGAGTTCAGCGGTTCGCCATTGACTAGTTCCATCACCAGGTAGGCGGTGCGGCCCTCGCCGTCCATCTCGGTCTCGCCGTAGTCGTGGACCGCGGCGATACCGGGGTGGTTCAGCATGGCCACCGTGCGGGCCTCGGCGCGGAACCGCTCGATGAATTCCGGATCGGATGAGTACTCCTGCTTGAGGACCTTGACGGCGACCCGCCGGCCCAGCCGGCTGTCGACGGCTTCCCACACCTGGCCCATGCCGCCGGTGGCGATCAGCCGTTGCAGCCGGTAGCGGCCGGAGAGAGTGACACCCACGCGCGGACTCATGGCTTGCCTCGCTGCGCTCGGCTCATGGCTTGCCTGGCTGCGCTCGCCTGCGCGGGGCTCACGACGCCCCCTGCAATGCCGCCGCCATCGTCGCGCGGCCGATCGGTGCGGCCAGCGCGCCGCCGGTGGCCGCGAGCCGGTTCCCGCCGTTCTCCACCAGCACAGCCACCGCGACCCGAGGGTTACGCGCCGGGGCGAAGGCGATGTACCACGCATGCGGCGGGGTGTTGCGGGGATCGGTGCCGTGCTCGGCGGTACCTGTCTTGGAAGCGATCTCCACGTCCGGGATCGCGCCGTTCTGCTGGGTGAACTTCTCGGCGTCGATCATCAAATCTGTGAGCTTAGCCGCGACTTCCGGGGTGACCGCGCGACGCTGCCCGCCCGGTGCGGTGGTGCTGATCTCGGACAGGTCGGGCCCCTCGACGCGATCGACCAGGTAGGGCTGCATCACCACGCCGCCGTTGGCGATGCCGGCCGCGATCATCGCGTTCTGCAATGGAGTCACCGCGACGTCCTTCTGGCCCATGCTGGACATGCCGACGGCCGCTGCGTCACCCATCGGGCCGACGGTGGACTCCGCCACCTCCAGCGGGATAGCCGCCGGCGGGCTGTCGAAACCGAACGCGTCGGCGGCGTTGCGCAGGGCGTCACCGCCGAGCCGGATCCCGAGCTGGACGAACGCGGTGTTGCAGGAGCGGGCGAACGCCTCGCGCAACGAGGCGGTCGGTGCGTTGCCGCACGGCGCGCCGCCGTAGTTCTCCAGCGTGGCGGTGCTGTCCGGCAACGGAATCGTCGGCGCGGCGGTCAACTGCTCGTTCTCGTTGATGCCGGCCTGCAGGGCGGCCGCGGTGGTGACGACTTTGAACGTCGACCCGGGCGGGTAACGCTCCGAGATGGCCCGGTTGGTCAGCGGAGAGGCCGGGTCGTCGCGCAACCGCTCCCACACCGCGCCCTGCTCCTCGGTGTCGTGCGAGGCCAGCAGGTTGGGGTCGTAGGACGGCGAGGACACCATCGCCAGAATCTTGCCGGTCGAGGGCTCCAACGCCACCACCGAACCGCGGCAGGGTCCGTTGCACCCGCGCGACATCGCGTCCCAGGCGGCCTGCTGGACCCGCGGCACCAACGTGGTGTCGACGTTGCCGCCGCGGGGATCTCGGCCGGTGAAGAAGTCGGCCAGCCGCTTGCCGAACAGCCGTTCGTCCGAACCGTTGAGAATGGGATCCTCGGCCCGTTCCAGCCCGGTGCTGGAGAACCGCAGGGAGTAGAACCCGGTGACCGGCGCGTAGATCTGCGGGTCGGGATACACCCGCAGGAACCGGTAGTGGCCAGTGGTGGCCACCGAGTACGCCAGGATCTGCCCGTTGGCGGTGATCTGGCCGCGCTGACGGGAGTACTCATCGAGCAGGATCCGCTGGTTGCGCGGATCGGCGCGCAGGGCGTCGGCCCGGAAAACCTGGGTGATGGTCGCGTTGATCAGCAGCAGCACGACCAGGCCCATCACCATGACGGAGATCCGGCGCAGCGAGGTGTTCATGACCGGCCCATCACTTCGGTCTGGGCCGCGGCGATCGGCGTGTGCTGGCTGGTTCTGATCGGCCGGCGGGCCGCGTGCGATATCCGCACCAGGATCGCCAGCAGGATGTAGTTGGCGATCAGCGACGAGCCGCCGTAGGACATCCACGGCGTGGTCAGGCCGGTCAGCGGGATCAGGCCGGTGACCCCGCCGACGACGATGAACAGCTGGATGGCCAGCGTGGAGGCCAGGCCGGCCGCCAGCAGCTTGCCGAAGCTGTCGCGGACGGCGATCGCGGTGCGCATGCCCCGGATGATGACGATCGTGTAGAGCAGGAGCACGCAGGACAGCCCCACCAGCCCGAGCTCCTCCCCCACCACCGCGGTGATGAAGTCGGTCGACGCGGCCGGGACGGTGCCGGGCTGTCCGTTACCCAGGCCGGTGCCGAACACCCCGCCGGTGGCGAAGCTGAACTTCGACTGCACCATCTGGTAGCCGGCGCCCTCCGGATCGGCGAACGGGTCGAGCCAGGTCTGCACCCGCGCGCGGACGTGGTCGAAGAGGTGGTACGCGGTGACGGCACCCACCGCGAACAAGCTCAGCCCGATGACGACCCAGCTGAACCGTTCGGTGGCGATGTACAGCATCACCAGGAACGACGCGTAGAGCAGCAGCGAGGTGCCGAGATCCTTCTCGAACACCATCACGCCCACCGAGATGATCCAGCCAGCCAGCAGCGGGGCGAGGTCGCGCGGCCGCGGCAGGTCCATGCCCAGGAAGTGTTTGCCCGCGCTGGTGAACAGATTCCGTTTGGCCACCAGCACGCCGGCGAAGAACACCAGCAGGAGGATCTTGGAGAACTCGGCGGGCTGAATGCTGAAGCCGGGCAGGCGAATCCAGATCTTGGCGCCGTTGGTCTCCGACAGCCGGGTGGGCAGCAGCGCGGGAATGGCCAGCAGCGCCAGCCCGACCGCACCGCAGATGTAGTCGTAGCGGGCCAGCAGCCGATGGTCGGAGAGGAAGATCACGACCAGCGAGAAGCCGATCACCGCGAGCAGCGTCCACAGCATCTGCTGCTGGGCGGTCGGGTTGTCGGCCGAGGTGCCCGGCACCAGGTCGAGGCGGTGGATGAGCACCAGGCCCAGTCCATTGAGCAGCGCGACGACCGGCAGCAACAGCGGGTCGGCGAACGGCGCGAAGCGACGGATGGCCAGATGCGCGCACAGGAACAGCACCAGGAACGCCGCGGTGTAGGTGAGCAGATCCCAGCTCAGCCCCTGCTCCTGGTTGGCCTCCACGATCAGCAGCGCGATCCCGGTGATCAGAGTGGCGAAGCACAGCAGGCCCAGTTCGGCGTTGCGTCGGGTCGGCAGCGGCGGAGTGATGCGGACAGGTGACTGCGGTGCAGTCCGCTCGACGACGTCGACCCGGGATTTCTCACGGGTTCTCCCCCGGGCCATCATGCGGCCACCCGGCAATCGGTCCCCGGCTTCTGCGGCGGGGGGGCCGGCGCGGGCGGAGCGGATGACGTGGCGGATGACGTGGCCGTGGCGGTGGACGTCGTGGAGGTCGACGGCGGGGCCTGGGGCGTCGGCGCCGTCGAGGCGGCCGGACCGCCGCTGCCGCTTCGGGGCGCCGTGCCGGGGCTGGGGCGGCCGGCACTCGGCGGGACGCAGACCGGCAGCAGCGAGCTGCGGGCCAATTCCCGAAGCTGTCCGATCGCGTTGTCCAAGCTGCCGGTGGGCAGCCCCGCTGACACCTGGGTCCGTTCCGCCGGGCGCAGGTCCTGGACCTTCATCAATTCGCAGCCCAGTGCGGACTGCGACTGGCCATAGCTGATCTGGGACAGCTCACCGGCCCGGTTGAGGCAGCCCAGCAGGTAGGGCTCCTGCAACGGGATGCCCAGGATCGAGCCCTGGATCCCGCGCATGATCGCGACGGTGCCGTCTTTGGCGCTGATGTAGTAAGAGCCGCGGATGATCCGGTAGCCGACGCCGACGGCGCCCAGAACAACCAGTGCGATCAGCGCGGCGACGATCAACATGCGCTTGCGCGACCGCGGCTTCGGGGGAGGTTCCGGTTGTGGCACAACGGGTTTGGCCACCGGCTGGCGCGGCGCGATGACCGATGCGCGGCCGGCGGCGGTGTTCGGCGGCGCGATTCGGTGGTCGTCGTCGCCGGATACTGCCCCGGCCAGGATGGGCTGGGTCTGGCCGCCGTAATCGTGGTC
The DNA here is from genome assembly GCA_964629725.1 of uncultured Mycobacterium sp. Lineage (GTDB taxonomy): Bacteria > Actinomycetota > Actinomycetes > Mycobacteriales > Mycobacteriaceae > Mycobacterium. The sequence continues at coordinate 8,004 of CAZVST010000029.1, read as the reverse complement.
GACGACGTCGGCGACCACTACCGTGACGTTGTCCGGGCCGCCACCGCGCAGCGCGAGTTCGATCAGCCGGTCGGCGCTGGCAGCGACGTCGGGAACCTTCAGGGCCTCCAGGATGGTCTCCTGGCTGACCGGGTCGGACAGGCCGTCGGAGCACAGCAGGTAGCGGTCGCCCTCTCGGGCCTCCCGCATGATCAGCGTCGGCTCCACCTCGTGGCCGGTGAGCGCCTTCATGATCAGCGAGCGCTGCGGATGGCTGTGGGCTTCCTCGGCGGTGATGCGGCCCTCGTCGACGAGGGTCTGCACGAAGGTGTCGTCCTTGGTGATTTGGTTCAGTTCGCCGTCGCGCAGTAGATATCCGCGCGAGTCGCCGATGTGCACCAGGCCGAGGCGGTCCCCGGCGAAGAGGATCGCGGTGAGCGTGGTGCCCATGCCGTCGAGTTCGGGGTTGAGCTCCACCTGATCGGCGATCGCCGAATTGCCTTCGTACACCGAGCGTTCCAGCTTGCCGAGCAGGTCGCCGCCGGGTTCGTCGTCGTCGAGGTGGGCCAGTGCGGCGATCACCAGCTGGGAGGCCACCTCGCCGGCCGCATGGCCGCCCATCCCGTCGGCAAGCGCGAGGAGCCGGGCCCCGGCGTAGACGGAGTCCTCGTTGTTGGCGCGGACCAGGCCGCGGTCGCTGCGTGCGGCATAACGCAAGGCAAGGGTCACGGGCGTAGCTCGATTACCGTCTTGCCGACGTGCACCGGGGTGCCGATGGGCACCCGGACGGCGGTCGTCACCTTGGACCGGTCCAGATAGGTGCCGTTGGTCGAGCCGAGATCCTCGACGTACCAGTCGCCGTCCCGCGGCGAGATCCGCGCGTGACGGGTGGAGGCGTAGTCATCGGAGAGCACCAGCGTTGAGTCGTCGGCGCGCCCGATCAGCACCGGCTGGGAGCTCAGGTTGATCCGAGTGCCGGCGAGCGGCCCCTCGGTGACCACCAAGTAGCGGGCCGCCGTGCGGCCGGCGCGCCCCGGGGAGCGGGCGCCGCGCAGCGCTAGCCCGCGGCGCACCATCACCGCTCCCGTGGGCGCGTAGATGTCGGTGCGCAGGATGCGCAGTACCGACCAGATGAACAGCCACAGCAACAGCAGGAAACCGGCACGCGTCAACTGCAGCACTAATCCCTGCATGCGGCGCCCCTCCATCCTCCTGTCTTGGTCCCAGCTGTCTTGGTCCCAGCCTCGTGTGAAGCCGGGAGCCCGGCGGACTTCGGCAAGGTCACAGGATACTTCGACGCGTCACCGTTGCGAGGGTGAAGTCATCAAGCCCTCGCTTGTGCCGGTCTGCGGACCTCAGTGAACGTGGACGACGATCTCGGAGTGACCGAGACGGATGACGTCCCCATCGGCCAGCTGCCATTCCTGCACCGGCGCGTTGTTGACCGTCGTGCCGTTGGTGGAGTTCAGATCCTGCAGTAGCGCGGACTGGCCGTCCCAGCGGATCTCCAGATGGCGGCGGGACACCCCGGTGTCGGGCAGCCTGAACTGTGCGTCCTGGCCGCGGCCGATCACGTTGGCGCCCTCACGCAGCTGGTAGGTGCGGCCGCTGCCGTCGTCGAGTTGCAGGGTGATGCCATGGCCGGTGGCCTGGAAATCGGACTGCGGTGCCAGCGGCGGGTAACCGCCGTAACCCGCCGGGCCGGACTGCCCGTAGTCGTAGTCCGGGGCGGCCGGCGCCGCGGGTGCGGCCGGGGCTGGGTACGAGCCCTGCTCGTAGCGGCCGTAGTCGGGCTGTCCGTGCTCCGGCCGGCCGTAACCGCCGCCGTAGCCGGGCTGCTGGTAGCCCTGGTCCGGGTAGGACGGCCGAGGCTGCTCATAGCCGCCGTATCCCGGACCCTCTTGGCGACCCGGCGCTTGACGGCCGTAGTCGTATTCAGCGGCCGTAGGCGGCGGGTACCCGCTGCCGGCGGGCGGCCCGTACTGCGGCGCGCCGTAGCCCTGGGGTGCGGGGCCGGGACGGTAACCCTGGTCGTAGCCCGGGGTGCCGTAGCCGGGGGCCGGCGGGTGCTGCTCGTAGCCCTGACCCCAGCCCTGGTCGTAGCCCGGGGTGCCGTAGCCGGGCGCGGGCGGGCGCTGCTCGTAGCCCTGGCCCCAGCCCTGCTCGTAACCGGACGGGTAGCCCTGTTCGGACGGGTACGGGGCGCGCGGTGTCTCCGGAGCGGCGGCGCGCGGTTCTTCCTGCGGACGGCCGTACTGGTCGTCGTAGTACTCGTCGCCGGGCCGTCCCGGTCCGCGGTAGCTCGGGTTGTCGGTCATCGCTGGCACTCCTGGTTCTGCGGTGTACGCCTGGTTTGATTGTGCTGGTCCGGGTGTGGGAGCAGGTGGGCGGGGGTCGGCATCGGGATTGACGATGGCGCGGGCGCGATACTGGCCGGTGTGCAGGCTGTCTGCCTGTTCGAACCGAACCACCACATCACCGTAGGTCTGCCAGCCTTGCTCGTGAATGTAACCGGCTAAATGTTTGGCAAATGTGTCTGCAGTGAGATCTCGATCGGCACTGACTTTGTCGAAGTCGGATGTACCGAGGGTAATGACGTATTCGTTCGGGGCCAAAAACCGGTCGCCGGGAAGCTTCTGCACACCGTCAGAGGCCTCCCGCTGCAGCAAGGCCTCGACCTCCTGGGGCACGATGGCGCCGCCGAAGACCCGCGCGAACGCGTCGCCGACGCCGTCCTCCAGCATGCGCTCGATGCGCGCAACCAGGCCCTTCTGGTTAGTCACGAACCGTCTACCTCAATTCCCGCCCTTGTTGTACTGGTATCCATGGTATCGGCCCATGTCGGCCGACGGGTGTTCGCCGACCGCCGCGAGTCCCGTCGGCGCAGGTCATCGGCATCGGATCTTGGGCCGGGTTACGCCTAAGCTGCTCCCGCTCGGTTGGGGGCGGACCCGACCATCGTGATACGCTCCCCCGGTTGTTTTGGGCGAGTGGCGGAATGGCAGACGCGCTGGCTTCAGGTGCCAGTGTCCTTCGGGACGTGGGGGTTCAAGTCCCCCTTCGCCCACAATGAGCGGTTCTACGAACTGCGAGCGCTGAGGTCACGAACTCGAAAGAGGTCGTGACCTTTGTGTTTGGTGCGTTTGGGTTGCCGGCGGTGGTCGTTGCCGCGCTGGGTGGGACTTGGACGGCGAAGTCCCCCCGGGGGCTTGCGTGCGTGAGTGTGTTCGGTTCGGAGTGGGCACTCAAGACATAGCCCCAATCCGCAAACGGGCGTCGCTGGCCTTGGGCGCGACGGGCAACGGTACGCGGAACGTCGTTGCGTCTATTTCGTTTGCTTCGTATATTGCAGATATGAGGGCCAAGGAAGCAGCGATCAAGAAGGTCCAGAACAAGCGAACAACGGGGCAAAGCATCGACGCCGATCTGGCGAACCAGGCGCTATGCGCACTAAATCAGATTCTGGATGAGCCGGGCTCGTCGGAGGCTCTCGATGTGGCAATCGAAGGTCATCCACAGGTTGTCCGATTGCCGCGTGGCGTCGGCGAGATATTGCGACAGATCCTCGCAAGCGCCGCGGCCGGCCGCGCAGTTGCCGTGATGCCCGCTCATGCTGAGCTCACGACTCAACAGGCCGCCGACATGCTCAAGGTCTCACGACCGTTCTTGATCAAGCTGGTGGAAGACGGCGCGATCGAGTACCGGAAGGTCGGTTCGCACCGTCGAATTCAGGCGGCCTCCGTCCACGAATATCAACGCAAGATGGAGCTTGATGCGAAGAAGGCCGCCGACGATTTGGCGCAACTTACCGAGGACTTGGAGCTCTACTGACCTTCACTGTCATTTATGACGCGAACGTGTTATACCCGTCCGTGTTGCGCGACGTGTTAATTCGCGTAGCACGGATGGGCGTTAATCATGCCCGATGGTCGGAACTCATCCTTGACGAGACGTTCCGGGCGATCGCCAAGAACCGGCCCGACTTTGACGGAAGCAAGCTGACTCGCACCCGGGAATTGATGTGCAAAGCGGTACCGGACTGTCTGGTGGACGTGAAAGCAATCGAGGCTCTTGTGCCTACTTTGGCGCTGCCCGATCCTGACGATCGGCACGTGCTCGCAGCCGCAATTGTCGCCGGAGCGCAAGTCATCGTAACGACCAACTTGAAGCACTTCCCCGCTCGCGAACTCCAGGTTTTCGATGTCGAAGCAAAGCATCCAGATGCGTTTCTTCAGGACATGTACCACTTGGACGGGCAATGATGCACCAGGCGGTGAGTGAGGCTGCGGCAGCTTACAAAAATCCAGCAAAAACCGTCGGAGACCTTGTTGAGCAGCTCGATTCGCTCGGGCTTCCGATCTCGGCTTCGTTGCTCCGGAGGTAGGTCTCTAGAGCTGTCGACCGACCGGAGTACCCGATGACGGTGTACTTCGCGATCCGGGGATTCAGCTCCCGGGGTGTCCGGACACGCGGGCCAGGTCCCGCATCAGCCCAGTTCACAGCCATTTCCTTCCTCCTGAACACGCTTCTCGTCGGTCCCGCCGCGTATACAGTTCGGTTCGGTTCGGTTCGGCCCGGTTCGAACTGCCAAAACACAAACGACGGGGGCGGCCACCGATGATCACCGGCGAGCTCAAAAGCAAGGTCGACCGGGTGTGGGACGCCTTCTGGTCAGGCGGCATCTCCAACCCGTTGGAGGTCATCGAGCAGATCACCTACCTGCTGTTCATCCGCCGCCTCGATGACCTGACGATCCTCGCCGAGAAGAAGGCGCAACGCACCGGCAAGGCCGAGAAGGTGATCTTCGGCCCCGACCAGCAGGACCTGCGGTGGTCGGTGTTCAAGAACCAGGAGCCGGCCCAAATGGCCCGGACCGTCGGGGACGAGGTGTTCCCGTTCCTGCGGTCCCTCGGCGGGGACGGCTCCACATACTCCGAACACATGAAGGACGCCCGGTCCACCATCCCGACCCCGGCGCTGCTGTCGCGGGTGGTCGACATGCTCGACGACATCCCGATGGCCGACCGCGACACCACCGGGGACCTCTACGAGTACCTGCTGGCCAAGATCGCCTCCGCGGGGGTCAACGGGCAGTTCCGAACACCGCGCCACATCATCAAGCTGATGGTGGATATGACCGCCCCGCAGCCCACCGACGAGATCGCCGACCCGACCGTTATGCGCAATCTGGATGTCTCAAGAGACACTCGGAAACTGCGGTCGTACTGGCCCATAGCAAGCTGAAGACTACTTGGTAAACCTCGGCACGAGGTTGTATCCGATCCGTGGATCGTTCGCGCCGGTGGCGACGATTAGTTCGTTCTCCTTGGCCCGGACTTCTGCATCGGCGGCGGTCGAGGATTCCCACAGGATCTCTTTGCGGACGGTGATGTCCATCCGGCAGTCAGCCAGGTCCTCGTTGATGAGTGCTTTGACCCTGGGGCTCGGACTGCCGAAGTAGGTGCAATTGCCGATCAGGTCCATACCCACGTAGATCTTCCCGTTGGGATATGTGACCTTGTAGACCTGCTTAATCCGCCCCATGCAGGGGAATCTATCCAGCTAGGGCCGATAGCGCGGTGTCTTGTTGTAGCCGATCTCGGGGTTATTCGCCCCGGTGTCGCGGATCAGTTTGGTTTCCATCGCCCTCACCTCGGTGTCGGCGGCCGACTCCGATTCCCACAGGATCTCTTTGCGGATCGTGAACGTGAGGTCTTCCCGATCGAGACTGTGGTCGCTGGCGATCTGCTCGGCGGCGCTGGGGCTGCCGAAATACAGCATCGAGCCGGTGAGGTCCATGCCGACGTAGATTTTCCCGTTCGGATACGTGATCTTGTAGACCTGTTTGCGTCTCCCCACGGTTCAGAACTCTATCTGCCCAGGTCGGAGGCCTTGGCCGATTGCCCTGCCCTCCCTGGGCTGAGTGATTCAAAGTTATCGACCGGGCTCGCTCCATTAAGCGTGTAACGGCGTATCGCGGCGGATTCGCGGCCCCGCCGCCTAGCATTATTCCTGCGGTCCGACGGACTTCCGCAGCTTTCTGTTGCTGCCACGGACATGTCCCCACCCGCACGACTGTGTTCGTGCTGCCTTGGGGAAATCAACGTGACGCTCATCCGGACGACCGCTGCACGTGTTTGTGGGATGGCGCCGGAGTCGTTGGTGGAGCAGTTGTTGGAGCAGATGCTTTACCGCACTGGCCGTCGTGCTGCGCCTGCCGAACAGACTTCGTGGAAGCGAAGTCTTCCGATCCTGGCGGGGGACCTTGTTGATGCCGGCCTCGGTGATGTCGAGATGCTGGTCGAGTATCACCTTCCGTTGACCTCTCAGAGGGCCGATGTTGTCCTTGCTGGAACACATCCGAAGACCGGGGAAGCCTCCTATGTCATTGTCGAACTGAAGCAGTGGTCGGCCGCGCATGCGTTCGAAGGCGATCCGGAAATCCTTGATGTACCCGGTGTTCCAGGCGGCCCGCGGCTGCATCCGGTGATCCAAGTGCGAGGCTACTGCGAATACCTCCTCGACTTCGCCCGCGTATTGGCGGACCAACCCGATGCGTTGGCCGGTATGGCCTACTTGCACAACGCCTCTGATCCCGCGCTGGTTAAGGATCTGCTAGCGGTGCCAGTGTCGACGACCGGCCGGCTTTTCACCGCCGCTGACAAGGGCGCCATGCTGAAGTTCCTTCAATCCCGGCTCGCTCCAAGGCCCGGGCGCCAGGCTGCCGATTTGTTGATCAACTCGCCCGTGGCGCCATCTAAACAACTGTTGAAGCTTGCGGCTGCAGAGATTCGCGATCGGCCTCAGTTCCGGCTGATCGGCAACCAGCAGTTGGCAGTCGATCTGGTCATGCATACCGTCGAGCACGCCCGTGCCGGAAATACCAAGCGGGTCATCGCGGTGACTGGTGGCCCCGGCAGCGGCAAGAGCGTCATCGCGCTGTCTCTGGTCGGCGAGTTGGCGCGACGGGGCCGCACGGTCATACACGCGACCGGGTCTCGCTCTTTCACCCAGACACTACGAAAAGTCGCCGCGGTCCGAGCCCCAAAGGTCAAGGCGCTCTTTAAGTATTTCAACCAATTCATGACCGCCGATCCCAACGGGCTGGACGTTCTCATCATGGATGAGGCCCACCGCATCAGACACACCTCCGCTAATAGGTTCACACGGGCAGAACACAGGACCGACCGCCTACAGATCGACGAACTCATCGCCGCGGCTCGAGTGCCGGTCTTCCTTCTTGATGAACATCAAGTGGTGCGTCCTACCGAAATGGGCACTCTGGCCCAGATTGAGCACCACGCAAAGCTTCTCGGGCTCGGGTTTGAACACATCTCACTCGGAGAGCAATTCCGTTGCGGTGGCAGCGAGGAATACGTGCACTGGGTCATCCGACTGCTGGGCCTCACCGAGGATGATCCGCCCGTGGTGTGGTCGGGCGATCCGCAATTCGATGTACTGGTTGCTGATACTCCTGAGGAGATGGAGCACTACCTGTTGAGCCAGATGCAACAGGGATACACCGCACGGATGACCGCCGGGTATTGCTGGCCGTGGAGCGATGCCCGTAAAGATGGGACGCTTGTTCCTGACGTTCAGATTGGCACCTGGTCACGGCCGTGGAACAGCAAGAGCGAGCGCAGAATCGGAGACGCGCCACCCAGCGCTCTGTGGGCCACTGACGACGGTGGCTTCGGTCAAGTTGGGTGTGTCTACACGGCTCAAGGGTTTGAGTACGACTGGAACGGTGTGGTCATCGGACCGGATCTGGTGTGGCGAGAGGGACGGTTTGTCAGCGTCCGCGGGGCCAACAAAGACCCTGACTTCCGCAATTCGAAGAAGGTGCCGGACGACAGGTTCGATGTCCTCGTCCGACATGTCTACAAAGTCTTGCTCACTCGCGGGATGATCGGCACGGTGATTTACTCCACTGATCGTGAAACGAGGCAGGCGCTGCGCTCGTTGATCGGTTCCCTGCGTGTCAGGGTGAGTTGAGTCCAGTGGTTCATAGCAACCCGCCTGCAG
>CAZVST010000028.1:17140-54440 GCA_964629725.1 uncultured Mycobacterium sp. | reverse complement strand
ATCCTACAATCCATCACACGCTTAATGAAACGAATTAATGGCGCAGGACACTAGTCCCGCGCCAGGGTGAAGCCGGCCCAGGCCTGACGGCGGTGCTGATGCGGATCGAACTCGACGTGGGTATGCCGGTCGAACACCAGCACCGGGCGCTCGTCGCGGTTGTAGGCCGGCCACTCACCCGGAACCCCGGTGCGGGCGAAGTCCTGCCAGCGGGTCTGCACCTGGTGGCTGACTTTGACCGCGGCGCGCTGATCCACCCCGGCCGTCAGCAGCGCACCGACCCGCGAGCGGTACACGCCGAAGACCGCCAGCAACTCGGTGGCGTGGGTGGCGCCCAGCCCGGCCCAGTGCAGCGTGCGCGGCGCGAAGTCGTAGCGGTAGACGTAGGTGGGCGCGAGCGCGGCGTGCGCCTCGGCGATCTGCCACGCCGCGGTGCCGAAGATCATGTCCCCGCCGAATTCGATGCAGGCCTTGGGATCCGGATACTGCGGATAGGCCGCCAGGATGCGCTCGCGGACCTCGGTCGGGGTGTGCGCGAGGATGCGCTCGATGGAGTGCTCACTGGTGGGCAGCAGCTTGAGGAAGCGGGTGAACAGCCGTCCCTCTTCGGCATTGGTTCCGACGATCAACGGAACCTTGTGCGCCACACCCTGTCTCATCGCCTCGAACGGGTCCAGCGGCAGGAAGTCATCGCCGTAGGTGGGGCCGACCGCGGACGCGCCGACCATGTTGTCCAGACTGCGGTTCATCACGTTATGGGTGGCACGGACCAGATCGGAGGCATCCGCCTTCAGCAGTTCCGCGGCAGCATTTCCGCGGTCCAACCCCATCCGGGTCACGAACCGGTCGGCGAACTCGGCCGCGACCTCCTGGGAGCTCACCATTCCCGACGCCGGGCTCTGGGAGATGGCGTGGTGGAACAGGCCCCCGGCTTCCGGTACCGCCAATAGCGTCGCGACGGCATGAGCCCCGGCACTCTCGCCGAAGATGGTGACGTTGTCCGGATCTCCGCCGAAGGCTGCGACGTTCTCCCGCACCCAGCGCAGCGCCAGAACGATGTCGCGCAGGAAAAGATTGCTCTCGATCGGCGTCTGCGGGGTCGACATCGACGACAGATCCAGGCAGCCCAGTGCACCGAGGCGGTAGTTCACCGAGACGTAGACGAACCCGCGCCGGGCCAGCGCGGCGCCGTCATAGAGGGGGGTGGCCGAACTGCCCAGGATGTAACCGCCGCCGTGGATGAAGAACATGACCGGCAGGGGCTCGCTGCTGGGGGCGGGGCCCGGCCACCGCGGGGTAACGACGTTGAGGGTGAGGCAGTCCTCGCCCATCGCCTGGTACTTGTTGATCCCGGTCATGGTGTACATGCGGTGCTGAGGGGCGCAGGCGGTATAGCGGTGGCATTCCTTGACCCCGCGCCAGGGCTGCACGGGCTGCGGCGCGCGGAAGCGCAGCGCACCCACCGGCGGGGCGGCATAGGGGATGGACCGCCACCGGTTCACACCGTCGCGGGTGAACCCTTCGACCACGCCGCTGGCGGTGCTGACCTGGACGATGTGTTCATGCATGCTTACCGACGGTAGCCGTTGATCGGCCCCGCCGCGCCTGATGGGTCTTCGCCAGCGCGCCGGTTAGCCTGACCGGATGCGGATTGCCCTGCTTGTCGCGACGTCGGTGCTGGTCGCGGGCTGTTCCGCGGTTCCGGCCGGCAAGCCCGGACCCACCGAACTGACGCCGATCACCCCGTCGCGCACCGCGAGTGCGACGGCGGCGCCCTCGACCACCACCCGTTCCCCGACGCCGTCGAAGACCGGTTCGGCGTCCATCTCGGCACCGGGTGTCGGGGAATCGATGCAGACGGCGGTCAGTTGGGTGGAAGCCGGACCACCCGCGGACGACGCCGATTTTCGGGTGGCATTGCGGGGCGGAACCTCCACGCCGCTGGGCGAGGACACCGCGTTCACTACTCCATCCGGCATCAGTTGCATGACCGACATCAGACGCGATTCCGGCGGTCTGGCGTGTCTGGTCGACCTGGTCAATCCGCCGCCCCAACCGGCGGACGTCTACGGCGTCTGGAAGGGCGGATGGGTCGACTTCGACGGCTCCGGCGTGCGGGTCGGATCGGCGCACGGCGATCCCGGCCGGTTCACCGTCGGGAGCGGAGCGCCTCTTCCGCAGGGAAATTCGCTGTCGTTCGGCAACTTCCGCTGCCGCGCCGACGTGACGACCCTGGTGTGTGTGAACTACGCACGCAAGACGGCTGTGCGCTACAGCGACGACGGGATCACCGCTTACGGCTGCACCCGGCGGGATCCGCCGGCAGCCGGGGTCGGCGAGCAGTACACCTGCTGAGGGCTGTTCATTTCGCGCGCGGTTGAATCTGATCGGATGTAACGCGGCGGCCGCTTCGAGCGAGGTTCAAAGCACACGACGCCACAACACCGGGAGAATTCATGAGTTCATATCGCGTCATCGGCCGGGCCGCTCTGATGGCCGGCGCCTCCGCCGCCGTCTGGATGGGGATCCTCGCCAGCGCACAGTCGAGTCAGGCCGCCCCCGGCGATAACGACAACGACCCAGCGCCCACTACGGGGGCTGTCGCGCCGCCCGCCATGGGCGCCAACCCGTCCTTCGCGCCCACCAACCCGGTGGACTGCACCGATCCCAACAACGCCGTCAACTGCCAGACCCCCCCGATCGACTCACCCCTGGTCGTCGGGACCGCCCCGCCCGGTTCGCCGATGCGGGATTGATCTGGTAGGCAACCACTTTCGGCGCGCTCACGGGTTCGCGCCGGTGACGACCGCCTCGGGCCGGCTCACAGCATCTGCGGCAGCAGGAACATCCGCACACAGGTGGTGAACAGCATCACCAGGCTCGTGAGGATCAGCGCTACCTGAATCTTGGGCGCGGTGAACTTCGTCGCCACACTGGCGAAGAATAGAACCAGGGCGAACAACACCGCGAGCATCACGTATCGGGTGCTGGTGTTGCTGGCCTGGTCGGCGGCGGCGAGGCTCTCCTCAGCCTTGTTCGAGAAATCGTCGGCCTGCATCTGCGCCGGCACCTGTCACGCGGGAAGCCGGCCCGGTCCTTCTGCTTGTTCGCGGTGGCCTCGACCCAGGAGATCCACATCTGCGAGTCGACGGCGGACTGGCTCGACGCCTCCGAGGCCGCGCGGTTGGCATCGCTGCGCTGGATGGCCGAGGCCGATTGCGATCGGACTGCGCGTTGGACCACTGGCTGGCCTGGAAGGACGCCCCGGTCGTAGCCACCGCCGCGACGGCCAGGATGATCGCGGTCCAGGAGTCGAGCATTCTCTGGCGCCGCTCCCACGGATCCTCCGGTTCGACCGGGGTGATGTCGGTACCGAGCATCTCGTCGACCAGGTGGTCGACTTTCTCCAGCACTCCCTCGTCGTCGACGTCGGTGTCGGCCACGTTTACTCCTCAACGCCGGCAAAGAGTTGTGCCGTCAGTGCGCCGCGCTCGTCATTCGGTTTTCGGCATTTCGGTGGCGCAGGCTCAAGCGAGTTACGCTGCAAGCGTGTGGCCTGAACGCAAGTGCGGCGTGCGCATTCTGCCGGAAAGTCGTTTCCGGCGGTCGGACTGCGAACGCCTGCAGCGCCGGCCCCCCGCCCGCAACCAGCACTGGGCCGAGTCGGTCACCCGGCCGCAACGAGTGCTCAACTTCGCCACCTGGATCGCCGCCGCGCTGACCGCGGGCCTGGGCATCCTGCAGACGCTGACCGGGGAGCGGGTGCTGTACATCGGTCTGATCAACCTGGCTCTGGCGGGGGTGTTCCTGGCCATCCCCTGGCTGCACCGGTTCGGGAACCTCGTCGCTTCAACGGTTTTCGTCATCGTTTCCTATACGTCGCTGACCTTCGTCGCCACACAGATCGGCACCGACTCCGGGGTGCAGTTCTACTTTCTGGTGTCCGCGTCGCTGGCGGTGCTGGTGCTCGGCGTCGAGCAACTGGCGCTGGCCGGCATCGTGGTGGCCGTCGGCGCCGGCCTGGTGATCTATCTGCAGTTCATGGTTCCGGCCGATACCGGTCTGCAGCCGCGGTGGGCGCTCGACGCCGGCTTCATCTTCGCCACCGTCGGGGCGTGCATCCTGATGCTGGCCACGGTCTGGTACGCGATGCGGGAGGTCTCGCGCGCCGAGGCGGCGATGGAGGTGGAGTACACCCGTTCCGAGGCCCTGCTGGCCAACATCCTTCCCGCCCCGGTCGCCGCGCAACTCAAGGACCCGGCGCACGGCACCATCGCCGACCGCTACGACAACGCCTCGGTCCTGTTCACCGACATCGCCGGCTACACCGAACGCGCCAGCGATATGGACCCCACCGAACTGGTCCGCTTCCTCGACCGCCTCTACACCACGTTCGACCGCCTCGTCGACCGGCACGGTCTGGAGAAGATCAAGACCACCGGTGACGGTTACATCGTGGTCAGCGGGGTGCCAACCCCCCGCCCCGACCACGTCGAGGCCATTGCCGCACTCGCACTCGACATCGCGCGAGCGGTGGCCGGCCTGCAAGATCCCCGGGGCAACCCTGTGCCGATGCGCATGGGCATCGCATGCGGCCCGGTGGTGGCCGGCGTGGTGGGCGCCCGCCGGTTCTTCTACGACGTGTGGGGCGATGCCGTCAACGTCGCCTCGCGCATGGAGTCCACCGACCCGGTCGGCAAGATCCAAGTGACCGAGGACGTCTACGAACGACTGCGCCACGAATTCCTCCTTGAGGAGCGCGGCGAGGTCGATGTCAAGGGCAAGGGCGTCATGCGCACCTGGTTCCTGCTCGACCGCACGCCGACGTACGGACCACCGGCAGATCTCGGCGATCTATTTTCCGAACTGCCCGCGGGGCAGGCGGAAACCCGAAGCGGCTAAGAGAGCATCACCACCGCTCCAGACCGTAACCGGGCGAAGCGAACCCTCGTTCTTGCGGCCGGACCACCCAACTGGTGAACTCGTACGCCATGGCCGAACTCTCCCGACGCACCGCGCTAAACCTCGCCGGCGCCGCCGCCCTGGTTGCCTTCGCGACCAGCCCACCAGCCTCCGCCGCCGCCTCCGGCGTCATCCTGCCCCGATCGGCGTGGGGTGCCCGGCCACCCAGGGCCGGCGGCCGGCCGCACACCATCACCCGGATGACCATCCACCACTCCGCTGTCGCCCTTCCGGACAACCGGGGCATCGTGGCCCGGCTTCAGCAGCATCAGCGCTACCACCAGGACGACCACGGCTGGATCGACATTGCGTACCACTACGCGGTCGACCGCAACGGCAACATCTTCGCGCTGCGCGACACCGCGATCGCCGGAGACACCGCGACCGACTACGACACCACGGGGCATTTCCTCGTGCTGTGCGAGGGCAACTTCGACGAGGAGACGGTGTCGGAGGCACAACTCAACGGCGCCGCCCTCATCTTCGCCTGGGCGGCACAGCAATTCGGCATCACCACCGCCACGTTGGCCAGCCACAAAGAGGTCACTCCGGTCACCTCCTGCCCCGGGGCGACCCTGGAAAGCCACATGACATCTGGCGATCTGAAGCGCCGCATCGACAACACCATCGCCGCCGGTTTCAGCCTCACCCCGGTATCCGGCCAGGAGGCCCAGAGCATCGCCGCCGCGATCACGGCCGGCACCCGCTAGCGCGAATAACGCAGCGCTACATCACCTTCGACAGGAATGCTTGGGTACGTTCATGCTGCGGGTTGCTGAGCACGTCCCGCGGCGGCCCGCTCTCGACGATCACCCCGGCGTCCATGAACACCAACTGGTCGGCGACCTCGCGGGCGAATCCCATCTCGTGGGTCACCACGATCATCGTCATCCCGGCGCCGGCAAGCTTCTTCATGACGCCCAGTACCTCGCCGACCAGTTCGGGGTCCAGCGCGGAGGTGGGCTCGTCGAACAGCATGAGCTTGGGGTCCATGGCCAGCGCCCGCGCGATCGCCACCCGCTGCTGCTGCCCACCGGACAGCTGCGCCGGGTAGGCGTCGGCTTTGTCGGACAAACCGACCTGGTGCAGCAGGTCGCGGGCGCGTTCGGCGGCCACCGCTTTGCCGACACCCTTGACGTGCACCGGCGCCTCGACGATGTTCTCCAGCGTGGTGCGATGCGGGAAAAGGTTGAAGTGCTGAAACACCATCCCGATGTCGCGGCGCTGCTTGGCGGCGTCGCGCGGGGACATTTCGTAGAGCTTGTCACCGCGTTCGCGATAGCCGATCAGATCCCCGTCGACGTAAAGCCTCCCCGCAGTGACGGTTTCAAGATGGTTGATGCACCGCAGGAACGTGGACTTGCCCGAGCCGGACGGGCCGACGAGGACCAGCACCTGGCCCCGCCCGACGGAGAGGGTCACACCCTTGAGGACCGACAGGGCGCCGAAGTCCTTGCACACCATCTGAGCCTCGACCATCGGCCGTTCGGCAACCCCCTTCATATGTGGCCTTCTTTCGCGCTGGCCTGCGCCTTGGCCAGGGCTTCGAGCTGCTTGCCGGTCAGCTTTCGAGAGATACCGCGGGAGTAGTGCTTCTCCAAGTAGTACTGGCCGACCATCAACACGCTGGTGATCGCCAGGTACCAGGTCGCCGCCACCATCAGCAGCGGAATGGGCTGGAAGATCACCGCGGAGATGTCGCGGGTGCGGGTGTAGAGCTCAAGGGTGTAGGGCACCGCGGTCACCAGCGACGTGGTTTTGAGCATGCTGATCAACTCGTTGCCGGTGGGGGGGATGATCACCCGCATGGCCTGCGGCAGCACCACCCTCCGCATCGTCATCCACCACGACATGCCCAGCGCGGTGGACGCCTCCACCTGCCCCTCCGACACGGAACTGATTCCGGCACGGATGATCTCGGCCATGTAGGCCGCCTCGTTGAGACCCAGACCGACGATCGCGAGGATGAAGCTGATCGACAGATTACGCAGATCCAGGTGAAAGAACGTGGGGCCGAACGGAATACCCAGCTGAATCTTCTGATACAGCGTGGGGAACAGTCCCCAGAACACCAACTGCACATAGACCGGGGTGCCACGGAAGATCCACAGATACACCCATGCAACGTTCTTGAGGATCGGGTTCGGCGATAGTCGCATCACCGCCAGAATCACCCCGAGCACCAACCCGAGAGCCATCGCCCAGAACGTCAGCTGCAGGGTGTTCCACGCCGCCTCGGACACCCGATGGTCGAAGAGGTACTTGCGATAGGTCGGCCAGCCGTAGGCTTTGTTGGTGGCCGCCCCGTAGAGGAACAGCCCGACCAGTCCGATGATCGCGGCAGCGCCCACCCACCGCCATGGATGGCGCAGCGGGACGGCGTCGATGGCGGCGGGGCCCGTCTGTTGGAGGGTCACGTCTGCTCGACCGTCAAGACTTAGCTTTTCGCCCCGTTGATGACGGGCTTATCGATCACTCCGGACTCGAGCCCCCAGTTGGTGGCAATGGTCTTGTAGTCGCCGGACTTGATCAGTTGCTCGAGCGCTTTGAGCATCGACTGCCCCAGCGGCGAACCCTTCTTCACCGGCCAGCCGTACGGCGCGGAGTCGAAGATCTCCCCGGCGCCCTCCAGCTTGCCGTTGCTCTGCTTGATGGCGTAAGCCGTCACCGGGGAGTCGGCCGACATCGCGTCGGCCTGGCCGAGCACAACGGCGTTGGTCGCTGCGTCCTGGCCGTCGAACTTCATGATCTGGATCTCCGGCTTGCCGGCGTCGACACACTTCTTGCTCTTGGCGGGCAGTTCCTCGGTCTCCTGAACCGTGGTGGCCTGCACCGCCACCTTCTTGCCGCAGGCGTTGTTCGGGTCGACCGCCTCGCCCGGGCGCTGCGCCCACAGCGTGCCCGCGCTGAAGTAGGTGACGAAGTCGACCGTCTTCTCCCGCTCCTTGGTGTCGGTGAACGATGACATGCCGGCATTGAAGGTGCCGCCCTCGATGGACGGGATGATCTTGGCGAAGTCGGCCTCCCGGTAATCGGCGGTCAGGCCGAGGGTCTGCGCCACCGCGTTCATCAGGTCGACGTCGAAGCCGACGATCTTGCCGTCGGGATCCTTGAACTCGTTGGGCGGGTAAGGGATGTTGACGCCGACGACGAGCTTGCCGGACTCGCGGATCTCGGCGGGCAGGAGGGCCGCGGCCGCCTCGTCCTTCTTGACCGACACCGCGGTGCTCGCCGTGGTGGATCCGGACCCGGCGCCCGACCCGCCCTCGGTGTTCTTCGCGCAGCCCGACAATGTCAGGGCACCGGCCACGGTGACCACCGCCGCCGTCCGCCACCACCGCTGCCCAATGTCTTGTCCCACGGTTGACCCCATTCTCTTTCGCTGACCCCTGCGGCCACACACTGCCGCGCCACAAGAAAGCTACAGCCCAGAACCCCGTTTAGCGTGCCGAAGAGGCAATCCGGCGGGTTGTCATACACCTGTGCCAGACTGATCGTCATGTCAACTACCTCTGGCGGAAACCTGTTTCCGCACCTGTGGAAGTCCGTGCTGGTGACCGGGATCCTCTCGGTGATCCTCGGCGTGATGATGCTGGCATGGCCCGGCCCGACGCTGGTCGTCGCGGCGATCTTCTTCGGCGCCTACCTCCTCGTGACCGGTATCTCTCAGATCTTCCACGCCTTCACCCTGCACATTTCCGGCGGCGGCCGGGCACTGCTGTTCATCAGCGGCGCGGCGTCGTTGGTCCTCGCCGTGATCGCCATCCGCCACATCGGCGACGCGATCTGGCTTTTGGCCATCTGGATCGGCATCGGTTTCGTGTTCCGCGGCGTGGCCACGGCGGCCGCCGCGATCAGCGATCACGACACCCCCGGCCGCGGGTGGGAGATTTTCATCGGCATCGTCACCCTGATCGCCGGCATCATCCTGCTGGCCTATCCGTTCCAGTCGCTGCCGACGCTGATCTACGTGACCGCCTTCTGGCTCATCGCCATCGGCATCATGGAGATCATCAGCTCGTTCGCGATCCGCAAGACGGGCAACCAGGTGCGCACCGTCATCAGCGACGCGATCCGGGCCAGCCGCTAAAACCGTTCACGGCGCGGGTGGCCGGTCGCTTCAGACCGGTCGCCCGCGCCTTTGCTGTTTCAGCTGGTGGCGCCGTTGATCACCGGCTTGTCGATCATCCCCGGCGCTAGACCCCACTTCGTGGCGATCTGCTTGTACGCCTTGATGACGCTTGCCAGCGCCTTGAGCAGCGACGGACCCAGCGGCGACTCCTTCTTCACCGGCCATCCGTAGGGCGCCTTATCGAAGATCGGGCCTGCCGCCTCCAGGTTTGTCGTCACTCTGACCGATCGCGTAAGCGGTGGCCGGGGAATCGGCCGACATGGCGTCGACCTTCCCGCTGATCACGGCGTTAGACACCGCGTCCTGGTCGATGAATTCGAAGACCTCGATCGGTTTCTTGCCGGCATCGATGCACGCTTTGCTCGCTGCGGGCAATTCCGATTTCGCATGAATAGTGGTGGCCCTTACGGCAACCCTCTTGCCACAGGCCTTCTTCGGGTCGATCTCCGAGCCCGGCCGCTGCGCCCACAGCGTGCCCGCGCTGAAATAGGCGACGAAGTCGACCAGCTTCTCGCGCTCCTTGGTGTCGGTCACGGCTGGAAGACGCCGACGACGACGGTCCCCGGGACTCACGGCACTCCACTGGCAGGGTGGCGGCGATCTCGTCCACCTTCGCCACCGCGACCGGCGTCTCTTTCGCGGCTTTGCTCGACTTGCTGCCGGCGTCGGCGGCACAACCCGACAGGGTCAGCGCAGCGGCCAGCGCGCCCGCCGTCGCCGCCCGCCGTCGGCGCCGCTCGCCCTGCGAACGCGGCTTGTCTGAACACAGGCGCCCGAATTCCTCGACGGCCCTGGACCGCAAAGTTGGCGCCAACACGCCTCCGGTCCCCAGCCGACGGGTAGTCTAACGCCGACCGACGCACGCACGAGGGGATTCAGCACACCATGACTGAGCAGCCGGAGTCGCCGGATCTCTCCGGCCCGTTCCCAACGACGCCACCCCCGGCCGGACCGCCCTCGTACCCGTACGCCTATCCCCCGGCTCCGCCCGGCGGCCCCGGCTTCCAGGGTTACCAGGGTGCCTACCCGGGCGCCTATCCGCCCCCGCCGATGCCCTACGGCGACCCCTACCTTGGCGCCCCCGTCGCCAAACGAAACGGTCTCGGAACCGCCGCACTGATCATGGGCATCCTGGCCGTGTTCCCCGGAACCTGCACCGTCATCTTCGGCGTCGTGCTCGGCGTCCTCGCCGTCATCCTGGGATTCCTCGCACGCGGAAGGGTCGCCCGCGGTGAGGCGGACAACGGCGGCACGGCGCTGGGCGGCATCCTGCTCGGCGGGCTGGCGATCCTGGCAAGTGCGGCGTTCATCGTCATGGGATTCACTGTGTTCAAGGACGCCGGCCTCTCGGAATACTTCGACTGCGTCAGCAGTGCAAACGGCGACCAGGCCCAGACCGAACGGTGCACAGCGGAATTCAAGCAGCGGGTCGAAGACCTGGGTTAGACGCGGGGACGCTGAGTCCGGCCGCCCGGGAAGTACTTGACGATCCCTTCCTGAGCGACGGTGGCGACCACCTCGCCCGCCGGGTTGAAGAAGTGGCCCATACCCAGCCCGCGCGATTCGGCAGCCACCGGCGACGCGGTCGAGTAGAGCACCCATTCGCCGAAATCGACCTGCCGGTGGAACCACACCGAATGGTTGATGGTCACCGCGAAGATCCGGTCCCATCCCCAGGACAGCCCGTGGGTCGTGATGATCGAGTCGAGCACCGTGGTGTCCGAGGCGTAGACCATCGCGGCCGTGTGGAGCACCGGGTCGGCCGGCATCTCCCCGGCGGCTTTCATCCATACCCGGTTGCGATCCAGACGATCGCCTTTGTCCCGCATCACCCACGACGGATCGTTGGTGTAGCGCCACTCGATGGGACGCAGTGCATTGGCGAAGTGCGGCACGACCTCCTCGTAGCCGACGAGAACGTCGTCGATCGTCGGAAGACCATGCGGCTCAGGCACTTTCGGCGCTGGCGAGTTGTGCTCCAGGCCGTGGCCGCCGGCCAGGTAGGACACCAGAGCGGTGGCGAGCAGCTTGCCGTCCTGCATGGCGTCGACCCGGCGGTTGGCGAACCGGCGCTCATCGCGCAGCCGGACGACGTGGAACTCGATGTCGCGGGTGGGATCACCACCGGCGATGAAGTGCACCGAGAGCGCACACGGCGGAAGGTCATAGTCAAGAGTCCGGCTCGCGGCGGCGAATGCCTGTGCCATCATCTGGCCACCGAACGTGCGGACCGGATTCTTGCGCGGGTGACATCCCGAAAAGACGTCCGCACCGAGCGGAGTCAGTTGCAGAATCGCCAGCAATTCCTCGAAATCGGATGTCGCCGACGAAGGCACCAGCTCCCCCTCTAGTGGTCGTTCTCCCCGATCCGGTGGAGGTGGATCAGGTTCGTCGAGCCTACTGTGCCGGGAGGAGCACCCGCGACGATGATCACCAGGTCGCCGCGCTCGAAGCGGTGCATGTCCAGCAACTCGTGGTCGACCTGACGGATCATATCGTCGGTGTTTTCCCTCGGCCCGACCACGAACGTCTCAGCACCCCAGGTCAGCGCCAACTGCCTGCGGATCTCCGACTCGGTGGCGAAGGCCAACAGCGGCAGACGGCTGTGCAGCCGTGCCAGCCGGCGCACGGTGTCTCCGGATGAGGTGAACGCGACCAGTGCTTTCGCGTCGAGCCGTTCGCCGATGTCGCGGGCGGCATACGAGATCACACCCCGCTTGGTGCGCGGGACGTGCGTCAGCGGAGGCGGCCCCGAGGAGCCCGCCTCCACCGCGCAGATGATCCGTGCCATGGTCTGAACGGCTTCGATCGGGTACTTGCCCACCGACGTCTCGCCGGAGAGCATCACCGCATCGGCGCCGTCGAGCACCGCGTTCGCCACGTCGGACGCCTCGGCGCGGGTCGGCCGGGAGTTCTCGATCATCGATTCGAGCATCTGAGTAGCGACGATCACCGGCTTGGCGTTCTCGCGGGCGATCTGAATCGCCTTCTTCTGCACCAGCGGCACCTCTTCGAGCGGCAGCTCGACGCCGAGGTCGCCGCGAGCGACCATGATCGCGTCGAACGCCATGACGATCGCCTCGAGGTTCTCGACGGCTTCGGGCTTCTCCAGTTTCGCGATCACCGGCACCCGGCGGCCGACGCGGTCCATCACCTCGTGAACCAGGTGGGCATCGGCCGGGGACCGGACGAACGACAGTGCGACCAGGTCCACGCCCAACGTCAGCGCGAACTCCAGATCGGCAATGTCCTTCTCCGACATGGCCGGAACGGAGAACGCCATGCCCGGCATGGACAGGCCCTTGTTGTTGCTGACCGGTCCGCCCTCGGTGACCGTGCAGACCACGTCGTTGCCGTCGATGTGCTCGACGACGACGGCCACCTTGCCGTCGTCGACCAGCATTCGATCGCCGGGTTTGGCATCCTGGGCCAGGTTCTTGTAGGTGGTCGAGACCCGGTCGTGGGTGCCTTCACAGTCGTCGACCGTGATCGTGACCGTCTCACCGTTGACCCATTCAGTGGGTCCGTCCTTGAACCGGCCGAGCCGGATCTTCGGTCCCTGCAGATCGGCGAGGATGCCGACCGCGTGGCCGGTTTGTTCAGAGGCCCGCCGGATCTTCTGGTAGGAGGCCTCGTGGTCGGCGTGGTCGCCGTGGCTGAAGTTCATGCGGGCGACATCCATGCCCGCTTCTACCAGAGCTTTCACCATGGGTTCGTCGTTGGTTGCCGGTCCCAGGGTGCATACGATTTTGGCGCGCCGCGTCACGACGCCTGAGCATAGTCTCGGGAGGTGACTACGAACTGATCATTGTGGGAACGAGCGGAAAACCGGGCAGATTACGCATGACGGTCCACCCCACAACCGCGATACCGATGACCCAGAACACCGCCGGCGTGAACGGCGGCCGGCCGGCCCGCCTGCGGCTCAACACCCACAGCAGCAGCACCGGCAGCCCGAACAGCGCGAAGACGTTGTCCACCGCCGCCGCGGCCAGATCGCCATGCAACAGGTCGTAGGTCATCCGCAGTCCACCGCAACCCGGGCAGTTCCATCCGGTCAGCAGTTTGAACATGCACGGCGGGAAGACCGAACCGGGCCGGTGCGGATCGACCAGGCCGATATAGGCGAGCGCTCCCGCACCAGTGAGCGCCGATCCCAGTCCGACATAGCGCAACGCTGCCCTGTCGGCCGTGGCGTGCCCGGTCATGCTTGCCAGCATGCCAGAGCGGGTCACTTGCCTCCGCGGTTACCGGCGCCCCACAACAGCCGCTTAAGCGTCGAGCCAAGCTTCGGTTCCTCGGTTCTGGCGTTCACCTCGGCGGGTGCCTGGGTTGCCGCGGCCGGCGCCGGATCGGCGGATGTAGCGACCACAGGGGTCGGCTCGGGCTGCGCCTCCGCTTCGGTCTCTGCCAGCGGTTCGGAATCCGGCTCCGGTTCCGGCTGCGGTTCCGGCTGCGCCTCCGGCTCGGGTTGGGCCTCCGGTTGCGTCGCCTCCGGCTCGGGCTGCGCCTCGAGTTCCGGCTGCACCTCGACGAGGACATCGTCCTGCGCCACGTCCGGTTCCGACGCGACGGGCTCGTCCAGGCCGGCCTCGGCATGCTCGGCCACCTCGGACTTGGCCACCGACTCCGCCGTGACGTGATCGACCACGACCGCGTCGGCATCCTGATCGCTGATTTCGGTGTCCTGGTGCTCAAGGACCACCGCCGCCGAGGCGTCCTCATCGACGACCGTTGCGTCGTGCACAACGGTCACCGCTTCGGCGTCATCGGGCCCATGGACAACGACCACGGTCTCGGCATCGTCAGAGTCGCTCTCAACGACCACCGTCTCGGCACCGTCAGAGTCGCTCTCAACGACCACCGTCTCGGCACCGTCAGAGTCGCTCTCAACGACCACCGTCTCGGCACCGTCCTCCGCGGCTTCGGCGTCAGCCTCGTAGACCACCACAGTCTCGGTCTCGTCGGCGGTCTCGTAAACCAGGACCGTCTCGTCGGCGGTCTCGCCGGAGTCGACGAGCACCGTCGAGTCCTCGGCCGGCTCGGGCTCGGCTTCCTCCCCGACAGCCTCGCCATCTCCGGCAAGCTCTTCGGCGACCTCGCCCGCTTCAGCGAGCTCTTCGGCGACCATTACGTCATGCTGGGCTTCGGGTTCGGCGACATCCTCCTCGGTGACCACCGGGATGATCTCTGTGTCGCCGACAGCGACCAGATCGGCCGCGTCGCCGATGGCGACGAACTCGGCTCCTTCGCCGACGCCGGCCATATCGCCGACCGCGGCGGAGTCCTCAGCCTCGTGCTCCCCGGCGACCGTGGCAGCGGCCAGCAGGCCACTGCCCTTGGCCGCCGCGACCAGTTCCTCAGCCCAATCGTCGGCCACGGACTCCTCGTCCTCGCCGTCCTCGGGCTCCCAGCCGCGCAGCGTCTCCGGATCTTCCCGGCCCTTGGGCGCGAGCAGCAGGTACACCACCGCGCCGATGAACACGAACGTCGCGGTGAACACGTTGATCCGGATACCGGCGATGTGCGTCGCGGTGTCGTCACGCATCAACTCGACCCCGAAGCGTCCCACGCAGTACGCGGCGACGTAGAGAGCGAACAGGCGGCCATGACCGAGGCGGAACTTGCGGTCCGCCCACAGCAGGGACACGAAAACCAGCAGGTTCCAGAGCAATTCGTAGAGGAACGTCGGGTGCACGACTGCGGCGACCTGGCCGGTCGACACCCCGTCGAGGGAATGCACGTCCACCACGCCGGACACGTCCCGGCGGTAGAACACCTCCATGCCCCACGGCACGGTGGTCTCCCGGCCGTACAACTCCTGGTTGAAGTAGTTACCCAACCGGCCGATCGCCTGCGCCAGCACAACCCCCGGCGCGACCGCGTCGCCGAATGCCGGAAGCGGAATGCCCTTGCGACGGCAGCCGATCCAGGCGCCGACTGCACCGAGCGCGACCGCACCCCAGATGCCCAGGCCGCCTTCCCAGATCCGCAGGGCGGCGCCAATCCCCGCGCCGTCCGGTCCGAAGTAGGTCTTCCAGTCGGTCATCACGTGGTAGAGCCGGCCACCGATCAGCCCGAACGGCACCGCCCAGAGGGCGATGTCGTAGATCACGCCGCGCTCACCGCCGCGAGCCGCCCAGCGGCGGTCGCCGATGACCAGGGCGGCGATGATTCCGGCGATGATGCACAGGGCGTACGCCCTGATCGGAAACGTCCCCAGGTACCAGACGCCCTGTCCCGGACTCGGGAAGTAGGCAAGAACCGTTGTGGTCACGTAGCAGGCACCTTCTCTCGAACCCCGACGGCAAGTTCCTCGGCCAATGCCCTGACCGCGGAGACCCCGTCGTCAGTCAACGCCGATACCAGGGCAGAACCGACGATAACCCCGTCGGCGAAGTGCGCGATCTCGGCCGCCTGCTCACGCGAGCGGACACCGAGCCCGACCCCGACCGGGATATCGGAGATCTCTTTGACGCGGCGCACCAGTTCCGGTGCGGCTTGCGACACCGCATCGCGCGCTCCGGTCACCCCCATGGTGGAGGCCGCGTAGACGAATCCGCGGGAGGCCTGCACGGTGCGGGCCAACCGCTCGGGGGTCGACGACGGCGCCACCAGGAAGATGCGGTCCAGGTCGTGGGCTTGCGCGGCGGCCAGCCACGTCTCGGCCTCGTCGGGAATCAGATCCGGGGTGATCATGCCCAGGCCGCCGGCTGCTGCCAGATCCCGGGCGAACGCGTCAACCCCATAGTGCAGCACCGGATTCCAGTAGCTCATCACCACCGCATTGCCCCCGGCGGCACTGATGGCCTCGACGGCGCGCAGGGTGTCACTCACCCGCACGCCGGCCTGCAGGGCGGCGTCGGCGGCGGTGGCGATCACCGGACCGTCCATACCCGGATCGGAGTACGGCACACCGACTTCGATGATGTCGCACTCGGCGCTCATCGCCACCATGGCGTCGATGGAGGTCGCCACGTCCGGATAGCCGGTCGGCAGATAACCGATGAGGGCGGCCCGGCCTTCGCTGCGGCAGGCGTCGAACACCCGGCCCAGCCGGCCGGGCGCGCTGTGCGCGACGGTCATGACGCTCCCGGACCCGCGCCGTCGAGCAGACCGAACCAGCGGGCCGCGGTCTCGACATCCTTGTCGCCGCGCCCCGACAGGTTGACCAGGATGATCGCGTCCGGACCCAGTTCGGCGGCCAGGTCGACCGCTCCGGCGATCGCGTGCGCGGACTCGATGGCCGGGATGATGCCCTCCAGGCGGCACAGCAACCGGAAGGCGTCCATGGCCTGTTTATCGGTGATGGGCCGGTACTCGGCACGGCCGCTGTCCTTCAGGAACGCGTGCTCGGGACCCACGCCGGGATAGTCCAATCCCGCTGAGATGGAATGGGATTCGATGGTCTGACCGTCGGCGTTCTGCATGACGTAGGAGTAGGACCCCTGGAACGCCCCTGGCGATCCGCCGGTGAAGGTCGATGCGTGCCGGCCGGTCTCCACACCATCTCCGCCGGCCTCGAAGCCGATCAGCCGTATCCCGGGATCGTCGATGAACGGATGGAAGATGCCGATCGCGTTGGAGCCGCCGCCGATGCACGCGGTCACCGCGTCGGGCAGGCGGCCGGCCTGGGCCAGCATCTGGGCGCGGGCCTCCAGCCCAACGACGCGCTGGAAGTCGCGCACCATCATCGGGAACGGATGCGGCCCGGCCGCGGTGCCGAAGCAGTAGTAGGTGTCATCGGCGTGAGCCACCCAGTCGCGGAAAGCTTCGTTGACGGCGTCTTTGAGCGTCTTCGAACCTGATTGCACCGCAACGACTTCCGCGCCGAGCAGCCGCATCCGGGCGACGTTGAGGGCTTGGCGGGCGGTGTCCACCGCGCCCATGTAGACCACGCACTCCAGGCCGAGCAGCGCGCAGGCGGTGGCGGTAGCCACCCCGTGCTGGCCGGCGCCGGTCTCGGCGATGACGCGGGACTTGCCCATCTGCCGGGCCAGCAACGCCTGGCCGAGGACATTGTTGATCTTGTGCGAGCCGGTGTGATTGAGATCCTCACGCTTGAGGAAGATCCGCGCTCCCCCGGCGTACTCGCTGAGCCGCGAGGCCTCGTAGAGCGGTGAGGGGCGGCCGGCGTAGTGGGTCTGCAGGCGGTCGAGTTCGTCGAGGAAGGTCTGGTCGGTTCGGGCCTTCTCGTAGGCGGCGGTGACCTCCTCGATGACGGCCATCAGCGCTTCGGGGATGTAGCGGCCGCCGAACACTCCGAAGTGACCCCGTGCGTCGGGGTCGTAACTCGTCGGCTCCGCCACCGCGGCACTGGCGCGGGGCAGGGTCGGAAAGGAGATATCAGCCATAACGAATCCTACGGCGCAAGCGTCAGCGGACGGGTTTCGGACATGACGGATGCGCACCTGCAGTCACCAGGTCGGCCACCGCGGTCCGGGGATTGCCGCTGGTGACCAGGCCCTCCCCGACCAGAACGGCGTCCGCGCCCGCGCCGGCATAGGCCAACAGATCCGCCGGTCCGCGCACGCCGGACTCCGCGACCCGAATGACGTTGGACGGCAAGCCCGGTGCGATCCGCCCGAAGCAGTCGCGGTCGACATCCAGCGTCTTGAGATCGCGGGCGTTGACGCCGATGACCCTGGCTCCGGCCTGCAACGCGCGGTCAGCCTCCTCCTCGGTGTGCACCTCGACGAGAGCGGTCATCCCCAGCGACTCGGTGCGGTCGAGCATGGACACCAGGGCCTGCTGTTCCAGCGCTGCGACGATCAGCAGCAGCATGTCGGCGCCGTGGGCCCGGGCTTCGTGGATCTGGTACGGCTGCACGATGAAATCCTTGCGCAGCACGGGGATCGTCACAGCGGCCCGGACCGCGTCGAGATCGGCGAGCGATCCGTTGAAGCGGCGCTCCTCGGTCAGCACGCTGATGACCCTCGCGCCGCCGTTCTGGTATGCCCGTGCCAGTTCGCCAGGATTGTCGATCGGTGCGAGCTGGCCGCGTGACGGACTGGCGCGCTTCACCTCGGCGATGACCGCGATACCGGCGGCGCGCAAGGCGGCCATCGCGTCCCGCGCGGGCGGCGCGGCCTCGGCCGCGGCCTTGATCTCGGCCATGCTGACCAGCGCCTCACGCGCGGCAACGTCAGCACGGACTCCTTCGAGAATGGAGTCGAGCACGGTTGCCGAACTCATGACTTTCCGGTCCCCTCTTGCGGTGTCGGGCAATGACGCCGACGTCGGTGAAAGGGTAGCCGTCCGATCGCCGGCATCCGTCACCGCCCCTCCAACTCCGACCGGCTGACGGTCGGGTCCGCGCCCTCGTCCAGCGCGTCCCACATGCCACGCTCGGACAGTTCATCTGGCTCGGCCGCCCTGGGTGTGCCAGGGGCTGTGTACTTGGCGGCGGCTTTAGCCCCAGTGGCGGTGACCGCCGAGCGCATCAGCAGCACCGCGGCGACCAGGACCGCGGCCGCCGATGCCAGGGTGATCACCGCACCGGCGCGATGGCGCTCACTGGACACCAGGTTGACCACCTCGACGCCGGCCAAAGCGGCGCCGCGCGGTCCGACGTCGGGCATCGTGATCAGGGTGATGGCGAGGTAGCCCAACGCGAACGACACCACCGCCAGCAGGACGGCTACCGCCCGCATAGCCCAGCCCCGCACGGCCAGAGCGGCCAGCGCCGCCGCCAGCAGCAGCACCGCCAGCGGCAGCAGGGCGGTCGACCACGTCGCGCCGTTGAGGATGGTCGTCTTGGGCTGGCCCAGCCCGTCGGCCGAGCCGACGACCACCCAAGGCAGCCGGGAGGCCGCCCACAGCGCGCCGGCCGCGGCCAGCAGCAGCAGCTGAGCGATGCGGATCACGGTGTACTCCCGACGAATGGCACGGGGTCATCCTCCCAGACCTGGCGATCGGGTCCGAGCGGCGTTAGCGTGGCGGCCATGACGATCAATCGGGGTGACCGAGTGCCGGAGTTCGAACTGCCCGACCAGACCGGGACGACGCGTTCGCTGTCCAGCCTGCTGGCAGGAGGTCCGATCGTGCTGTTCTTCTACCCAGCGGCGATGACACCGGGCTGTACCAAGGAGGCCTGCCACTTCCGGGATCTGGCGCAGGAATTCGACGCGGTCGGCGCCTCCCGCGTGGGGATCAGCACCGACGCCGTCGACAAGCAGGCCAAGTTCTCCGACTCGCAGCGCTTCGACTATCCGCTGTTGTCCGATGCCAGCGGCAAGGTGGCCGAGCTCTTCGGCGTCAAGCGCGGTCTGCTCGGCAAGTTCATGCCGGTGAAGCGGACGACGTTCGTCATCGACACCGACCGCACCGTCCTGGACGTGATCTCCAGCGAGGTGAACATGGACACCCATGCCGACAAGGCGCTGGAGATTCTGCGGGCGCGTTCGTCGGCCTGACATCCGCGCCGAGCGTCGCTCCAGCGCACCGCTCGTTGACGAGTGTCGCTCTGACGTGACGCTCGAGGGTTAGACGGTATGGGCAGGCTGGGGCCTCGCCATACCGTCTAGTCGGGGGGTCCCAGCAGGACGTCGGCGTCGAAACAGGTGTGCTCGCCGGTGTGACAGGCCGCGCCGGTCTGGTCGACCTCCAGCAGTACGGTGTCGCCGTCGCAGTCCAGCCGTACCGAATACACGTACTGGGTGTGACCGGAGGTCTCGCCCTTGACCCAGTGCCGACCGCGGGAGCGCGAAAAGTAGGTGGCCTGACGGGTAGCCAGGGTTCGGGCCAGGGCCTCGTCGTCCATCCACGCCACCATGAGGACCTGCCCGGTGCTGCGTTCCTGGGCGACAGCGGCGAAGAGACCGTCGGCGTTTCGCTTGAGACGCTGGGCGATTGCGGGGTCGAGGCTCATCGGACGCCGTCCTGACTTGTCCTCTTCGCTGCGCTCATCGGACGGTTATCCCCTCTGCCGCCATTGCCTTCTTCACCTCACCGATCGTCAGCTCCCCGAAGTGGAACACGCTGGCCGCCAGCACCGCATCGGCTCCGGCCTGCACGGCCGGGGCGAAGTCACCGACCGACCCGGCCCCGCCGCTGGCGATCACCGGGACCGTCACCGCCGCCCGGACCGCGCGCAGCATTGGCAGGTCGAAGCCGGCTTTGGTGCCGTCGGCGTCCATCGAGTTGAGTAGGATCTCGCCGACGCCGAGTTCGGCTCCGTGCCTTGCCCATTCGATGGCATCGATGCCCGTGCCCTGCCGGCCGCCGTGCGTCGTCACTTCCCAGCCCGATGTGGTCGGGGTACTGCCGGCCGGGACGGTCCGGGCGTCAACGGACAGCACGATGCACTGCGAACCGAACTGCCGCGACAATTCGGCGAGCAGTTCTGGTCGGGCGATCGCGGCGGTGTTCACCGACACCTTGTCCGCGCCGGCGCGCAGCAGGGCGTCCACGTCGGCCACCGAGCGGACGCCTCCCCCGACCGTGAGCGGAATGAACACCTGCTCGGCGGTGCGGCGAACGACGTCGAGCATGGTCGCCCGGCCCGAGGAAGACGCCGTCACGTCGAGAAACGTCAATTCATCGGCGCCCTGAGCGTCGTAGACAGCCGCCAGTTCGACCGGATCCCCGGCATCGCGCAGGTTTTCGAAGTTGACACCCTTGACCACCCGGCCGGCGTCCACGTCCAGGCACGGGATGACCCGAACCGCGACATCGGAATGTTGTTCAGGCATCAGCGAACTCCTCCGGTGATCCCACTCGGCGCAACAGGTCCAGCATCTCGGCGTGGGTGCCGGGTGCGGCCGCCAGTATCCCCCGGGTGTCCGGCGTCCACGGCTCCCCGGCCAGGTCGGTGACGATGCCGCCGGCCGCCCGCACCAACGCCACCCCGGCGGCGTGATCCCACACCTGACCGCCGAAATGGATGGTGGCACCGAGGATTCCATCTGCGACGTAAGCCATGTCGACGCCGATCGAGCCGTGCATCCGGATCTTGGAGCACACCCGGCTCAGCTCGGCGAACACCGCCAGCCGCCACGAACCGGGGTAACGGCCGCGGCCCAGGACGTTGAAACTGCCGACGCCGACAACACAATCCGCCATAGGGGAAGGGCTCAGGGCCGGGTGCGTCACGCCGTCACACACCAGCGGACCGCCGGCCACCGCGGTGTAGCGCTGACCGGTGAACGGCAGCCAGGTCAATCCGGCGACCGGCTCCCCGTCGCGCAGCAGGGCTACCAGAATCGAGGCCATCGGCGATCCCGCGGCGTAGTTGAACGTGCCGTCGATGGGATCGACGACCCACACCAGCGGCGCATCGAGGTCAGCACCGCCGAACTCCTCGCCGTGCACGCCGATCCCGGTCGCCGCCTCCAACTCGGCCACGAGTTGTCGCTCCAACGCGAGGTCGACCTCGGTGGCGAAATCGTTGCCCTTTTTCTGCACAGCGGACTGCGCGCGGTGACCGGCGATGAACGGCACGGCGGCCCGGTCCAGGATCGCGGCCGCTTCGGCGACGAGCGCCTGCAGGTCGGGCACGTTAGGGAGTCACCGCCGACTTCATCGCTTCCAAGGCTTCGGGCAGGGTGAAACGTCCCGCGTAGAGCGCCTTTCCGACGATGGCGCCCTCGACACCGCTGCCGGTCAGGGTGGCGATGGCCCGCAGGTCGTCGAGGCTGGACACGCCGCCGGAGGCGATCACCGGCGCCTCGGTGCACTCCGCGACCCCTTCGAGCAGTTCGAGGTTGGGGCCGGTCAGCGTGCCGTCCTTGGTGACGTCGGTGACGACGAAACGCGAACACCCTTCGGTGTCCAGGCGTTCCAGCACATGCCACAGGTCACCGCCGTCGGTCTCCCAGCCCCGGCCGCGCAAGCGGTGCTCCCCGTCGACGATCTGCACATCCAGACCGACGGCGACCCGGTCGCCGTATTCACCGATCGCCCGCGCGCACCACTCCGGGTTCTCCAAGGCGGCGGTGCCGATGTTGACCCGGGCGCACCCGGTGGCCAGCGCGGCTCGCAGCGACTCGTCGTCGCGGATGCCGCCGGACATCTCGACGTGGACGTCCAGTGCCGCAACGACTTCGGCGAGCAGTTCGCGGTTGCTGCCGCGGCCGAAAGCGGCGTCGAGGTCAACCAGGTGGATCCACTCGGCGCCGTCGCGCTGCCAGGTCAGCGCAGCCTCCAGCGCCGACCCGTATTCGGTCTCACTGCCTGCCTTGCCCTGCACCAGGCGCACCGCCCGGCCCTCGACAACGTCGACAGCCGGCAACAAGATGAGTCGATTCACAGTCCCTCTACCCAATTGGCGAGCAGCGCCGCACCGGCGTCGCCGCTCTTCTCCGGATGAAATTGCGTGGCCGACAACGGCCCGTCCTCGACCGCTGCCAGGAACCGCACATGGTGGGTGGCCCAGGTCAGCAGCGCGTCGGGATTGCCCTCCCACACCTGGGCGGCGTAGGAGTGCACGAAGTAGAACCGGGTGTCGGCCGGCAGGCCCTTGAACAGCCGGCTGCCCGCTGCGGCGTCGACGACGTTCCAGCCCATGTGCGGAATGACCGGGGCATCCAGCCGGGTGACCGCTCCAGGCCACTGTCCGCAGCCGCGGCTGTCCACGCCGAACTCCACGCCGTGGCCGAACAGAATCTGCATGCCGACGCACACACCCAGCACCGGCCGGCCGGCCGCCACCCGCTCGGCGATGATCTCGTCGCCGCCGATGCCGCGCAGCCCCGTCATGCAGGCCTCGAACGCACCCACCCCGGGCACCACCAACCCGTCGGCGGCGAGTGCGGCCGACCGGTCGGCGGTCACCGTCACCGCAGCGCCGGTCCGCATCAGGGCACGCTGCGCCGAACGAAGGTTGCCCGAGCCGTAATCCAGAACAACAACAGAACGTGCAGTCACAGAACACCTTTGGTGGACGGCACACCCGTCGCGCGGGGGTCTGGCTCGACGGCCTCGCGCAGCGCGCGGGCCACCGCTTTGTACTGCGCCTCGGTGATGTGGTGTGGGTCGCGCCCATAAAGGGTGCGCACGTGCAGGGCGATACGGGCGTTGGCGGCCAACGATTCGAAGACGTGTCGGTTGATGACGGTGTGATAGGGCACGCCCGAGCCGGCAATGGTGAAGTTGACCAGATAGTCCGGTTCGCCGGTGTGCACGAAGTACGGGCGCCCGGATACGTCCACGGCGGCATGCGCGAGGGTCTCGTCCATCGGGATGAAGGCGTCGCCGAACCGGCGGATGCCTTTCTTGTCGCCGAGTGCCTGCCCCAGCGCGGTGCCGAGCACGATCGCGGTGTCCTCGACGGTGTGGTGGGCTTCGATCTCGACGTCGCCACGGGCGATAACGGTCAGGTCAAAGCTGGCGTGAGTGCCCAGCGCGGTGAGCATATGGTCGAAAAACGGCACCCCGGTGTCGATGTCAACCGTGCCGGTGCCATCGAGGGTCAGGTCGACGACGATGTCGGACTCTCGGGTCTTGCGTTCGACCCGGGCACGACGGGCGGCGTCGTTGACACTCTGGGTATCGGTCATGGCGCTCCTAGGGGCTGGGCCAACTCGGTGGCGGCCAGCTTCTGGCTGGCGGTCAGGAAGGCGTCGTTCTCCTCGGGCAGGCCGATGGTGACGCGAAGGTATCCGGGGATCCCGACGTCGCGGATCAGTACCCCGTCGACCAAATAGTGCTCCCACGCTGCGGCGGCGTCGGCGAAGAGCCCGAACAGCACGAAGTTGGCGTCGCTCGGGACCACCCGAAAACCCATGCCCGCCAACGCTGCACCGACCCGGTCCCGTTCGGCAGCCAAGGCCGCGACACTCGCCAGCGTCTCATCGGCGTGGCGCAGTGCGGCGCGGGCGGCGGCCTGGGTGAGCGCGGAGAGGTGGTAGGGCAGCCGGACCAGCAGCACCGCCTCGATCACCGCCGGTGCGGCCACCAGGTAGCCCAGCCGGCCGCCGGCGAAGGCGAACGCCTTGCTCATGGTGCGGCTGACGATGAGGCGGGCCGGGTAGTCATCGAGCAGCGCGATTGCGCTGGGCTGGCTGGAGAACTCGCCGTAGGCCTCGTCGACGATAAGCACTCCGCCGGTCATCGCGTCCAGCAGCCGGCGTAGGTCGGCGAGCGGAATGCTCTGTCCGGTCGGGTTATTGGGGCTGGTGACGAACACGACGTCGGGCTGTTCGCGGCGGATCGCGGCGATCGCGGCATCCACGTCGAGGCTGAAGTCGGCGGCCCGCACCTCCTCGATCCACCGGGTCTGGGTGCCGTCGGAGATGATCGGGTGCATCGAGTACGACGGAACGAAGCCGATCGCGCTGCGGCCGGGGCCGCCGAATGCCTGTAGCAGTTGCTGCAGGATCTCGTTGGATCCGTTGGCCGCCCAGACATTCTCGACGCTCACCTGATTGCCGGTGCGGGCCGTGAGGTACGCCGCGAGATCGCGCCGCAACGCGACGGCGTCGCGATCTGGGTAGCGATGCAACTGCGCGGCGGCCTCCCGTACCGCCTCGGCCGCGTCGTCGACCAGAGCCGCGCTCGGCGGGTGCGGGTTCTCATTGGTGTTGAGCCGCACCGCGACCTCGAGTTGAGGCGCGCCATAGGCGCTTTTTCCGCGCAGGTTATCCCGCAGCGGCAGGTCGTCCAGACCCACCTGCTTGCCTAACGTCACCTCTCGAACCTCCGGCGGACCGCCTCGCCGTGCGCGGGCAGATCTTCGGCATTCGCCAGCGTGATGACATATCCCGAGACGTCTTTCAGGGCCGCCTCGCTGTAGTCGACCACGTGGATGCCCCGCAGGAAGGTCTGCACCGACAGACCGCTGGAGTGCCGGGCGCACCCGGCGGTGGGAAGCACGTGATTGGAGCCGGCGCAGTAGTCCCCAAGGCTCACGGGCGACCATGGACCGACGAAAACAGCTCCGGCGGAACGGATTCGCGCTGCGATCGTGGCGGCGTCGGCGGTCTGGATCTCCAGGTGCTCGGCGGCGTAGGCGTTGACCACCCGCACCCCGGTGTCGACGTCATCGACCAGAACGATGGCCGACTGCGGACCGTTGAGCGCGGCGGTGACCCGCTCGCCGTGCACCGTGGTCTCCAACTGCGCGGCAATTTCGGCGTCGGTGGCATCGGCCAGCGCGATACTGTCGGTGACCAGCACGCTGGCCGCCATCACGTCGTGCTCGGCCTGACTGATCAGGTCGGCGGCCACATGCACCGGGTCGGCGGTGTGATCGGCCAGGATCGCGATCTCGGTGGGGCCGGCCTCCGAGTCGATGCCGACCTGGGAGCGGCAGATCCGTTTGGCCGCAGTGACATAGATGTTGCCGGGGCCGGTGATCATGTCGACCGGCACCAACTCAGACCCGTCGGTATCGGCTCCGCCGTAGGCCAGCAGCGCCACCGCCTGCGCGCCGCCGACCGCCCAGACCTCGTCGACGCCGAGCAGTCGTGCCGCGGCGAGGATGGTGGGATGCGGCAGCCCGCCGTAATCGGCCTGCGGCGGGCTGGCGACCACCAGCGACTCCACCCCCGCGGCCTGGGCCGGGACGACGTTCATGACCACACTCGACGGGTAGACCGCGGTGCCCCCGGGCACGTACAAGCCCACCCGCTCCACCGGAACCCACCGCTCGGTGACCGTCGCGCCGGGTGCCAACACCGTGGTGGTGTCGGTGCGGCGCTGGTCGGCGTGCACGGCGCGGGTGCGCTCGATGGCCACCTCCAGGGCGGCGCGCACCTGCGGATCGAGCGTGGCCAGGGCGGTGGCGAGTTCGGCCATCGGCACCCGCACGGTTCCGGGGCGCACGCCGTCGAACCTCGCCCCGTACTCCAGGGCGGCGACGGCGCCGCGATCGGCGATGTCGTCAACGATCGGCCGGACGACCGGCACCACCGCATCGACATCGACGCCGCCGCGGGGCAGCGCGGCGCGCAGTTGCGCCGCCGACAGCGAGCGGCCGCGCAGGTCGATGCGGGACAACCGCACAGGTGGGGTGATCATCACCGCCAATTGTCGCCGATCGGCACAGGCGATGGAAAATCGATTACGCATCGATTGTGCCGCCGCCCATAATCTCCGGCATGGAGTTCGACCTGTGGCTGGCGTTCATCGGCGCCTCGATCGCGATCAGCGTCTCCCCGGGTGCCGGCGCTGTCCAGTCCATGTCCACCGGCCTGACCCATGGATTGCGCCGCGGCGCGTGGAGCGTCGCCGGGCTACAGATCGGGTTGATGACGCAGTTGGCGGTGGTCGCCGTCGGCCTGGGCGCCGCGGTGGCCAAGTCCGTCACCGCCTTCACGGTGATCAAGTGGATCGGCGTCTTTTACCTGGTCTACCTGGCGGTCCGGCAGTGGCGTACGGCGGCGAACGACCTGACCGAGCAACTCGCCGTCGACGCGGACGACCGGCCTGACAGGGCTGGCGGCCGGCTGGCTTTGCTGGCCCGCGGGGCGCTGGTCAACCTGACCAACCCCAAAGGCTTGGTGTTTCTGCTCGCCGTGCTGCCGCAGTTCGTTATCCCCACCCGCCCGCTGCTGCCGCAGTACCTGACGATCGCGGCCACCATGACCGTCGTCGACGTCATCGTCATGTGCGGCTACACCGGTCTGTCATCGCGACTGCTCGGCTGGCTGAGCACACCGCGTCAGCAGATTGTGCTGAACCGCACGATGTCGGCGCTGTTCGCGCTGGCGGCCGTTGTGCTGTCGCTGGTCCGTCGGGCCGCACCGGCGTAGTCGGGTTTGACGGCCGCCCCGCGGACCGATTTGCTTACCGACCTGGGTTCCCACCGCCGGCGTTCGTCGGAACTGGATTTCACCGGGTCCACCGTGTGGTGATCGGCGCCGGCGGCGGCATCGGCTCGGTCGTGGCCGAACGCTTCGCGGCGGGAGGCGCGGCGGTGGTCGCCGCGGCGCGCCGTGTGGAGGGCCCGCTGCAGGAACTGGTCGACCGGATCGACGCGTCGGGCGGTTCCGCGCACGCCGTGCCCATCGACGTCACCATCGAGGACAGTGTGCGTGACGCCGTCGCCGCCGCCGAGCGCTACGGGCGGATCGACGCGATGGCGAACCTCGCCGGAGTCTTCCGGCCGCCGGCACCCATCGTCGAGACGTCCCTGGAGGACTGGAATCAGACCATCGCGGTGAACCTGACCGCCACGCTGCTGTGCATGAAGCACACCCTGGCTCACATGATCGCCGCGGGCGGTCCGGGCGCGATCGTCAACACCGCCTCCAGCCTCGGGGTCGCCAGTAACCGAGCCAACCTGGGCGCCTACGTCGCCAGCAAGGCCGGCGTGCACACGCTGACCCGGACAGCCGCGATCGAGGTAGCCCAGTACGGGATCCGGGTCAACAGCGTCAGTCCCGGCGTCACCGCGACGACGATGTCGCTGCGGGCCGGTGAAACCGACGCCGACCGCGCCGCCCGGGTCGAGGGCGCCATCCCGCTGGGCCGGGTCGCCAGGTTGCCGACGCCGTGCTGTGGCTGGCCAGCGACCAGGCTCCTTATGTCACCGGGCACGATCTGGGGGTCGATGGCGGTCAGGTCCTGCTCTAGCGCGGCACAATGGGGGTCATGCGGACCCAGGATCACCCCAACAACTCCCCCGGCGTGCCGATGAGGTTTCCGGTCTGGTTCGAGAACTTCCAGATCAAATACATCAACCCGGTGGCGGTGCCGATCGCCCGGTTCATGCCGGGTATCACGGTGATCAAGCATCGGGGCCGCAAGTCTGGTCGGGCGCTGGAGACCGCGGTGTCGGCCTACCGCAGGGGTCACACGGTGGCGATCATGCTGGCGCACGGAAAGACCAACTGGGTCAAGAACATTCTGGCCGCCGGCGAGGCCGACATCCGCCTCGGCGGACGCGACGTGCACCTGGTGAACCCGCGCATCGTCGAGGCGGGCACCGACGATCCGTCGCTGCCCTTGATGGCGCGACTGGCGGCCAAGCGCGGGGTCGGCGTGTTCGTCACCGACGTGGCGCAGTGACGGCTCTGCCGGACTGGGCCGCGCGTCTCGACCTGCAACCGCACCCCGAGGGCGGTTGGTTCCGGGAGACGTGGCGCAGCGAGCACACCTTCGAGGAGCATGTGCTGCCAGCGGAGTACGACGGTCCGCGCAGCGCGGGAACGGCGATCCTCTTTCTGCTGATGCCGGGCCAACAGTCCGCCTGGCACACCGTGCGCAGCGCGGAACTGTGGCTGCACCACCGGGGCAGTCCGCTCGTTCTCGAGATCGGGCCCGACCAGCAGGACACGACGACCCATCTGTTGGGACCGGATATCAACGCCGGCCAGCAGCCGCAGTTGATCGTGCCACCCGGCTATTGGCAGCGGGCCCGGCCACACGCGCCCGAACCGGCCCTGGTGAGCTGCGTGGTGGTGCCGGGCTTCGACTTCGCCGACTTCTCCCTCGACGCGCTTGCCTGAGTGCGCCGCTCACATATCCAGACCGATGTCGAGCACCCGCACCGAGACCAACTGGGTCAAGAACATCCTGGCCGCCGGCGAGGCCGACATCCGCCTCGGCGGACGCGACGTGCACCTGATCAATCCGCGCATCGTCGAAGCCTGGAGCAACGATCCGCCGCTGCCCCTGATGGCTCGGCTGGCCGCACGCCGCGGGTTCGGGGTGTTCGTCGCCGAGGCGGGTTGACTAGCCCTGCGAGGTAGCGAGCCGACCCGGCGGAGAGCGGTTACCCTCGATCGATGAAGCAACCAGCCGCGCGCATAGCTACAACGGCCGTGGTGTTGGCGGGCTTGAGTCTGGCCTCGATCGCGATCGGGCCGGGCACCGCGCATGCCTACACCTACGGTCCATTCCAATGGTGTCCCGGACAGCCCTTGCCCAACGATCCGCCGCGACCGGCTGGGCAACTCAACTGGGACATGAGCGTCTGTCACACCTACTACTACGACTGGGACGTCTACACGCACTCGGCGGCGAACTACTGGGAAGGCCCCAACATGTTCCCGACGCCGATCCCGCCGCCGCCGGGGCCGCCACCCGGTACGCCGTTCTGCAGCCCGCGCGGCGCGCTGATCATCATCCCGCCGATCTGTGACGAGATCGGTGTGGATTGGCCGCCCGGGAGCCTGAGCAACCAATAGGTCTCACATGTCCAGGCCGATGTCGAGCACCCGCACCGAGTGGGTGAGCGCTCCGACGGCCAGATAGTCCACCCCGGTACCGGCGTACTCGGCGGCGGTGTCCAGCGACAGCCCGCCGGACGATTCCAGCAGCACCTCCGGCGCTTTCGCGTTCCGGCGCTGTACCGCGGTCTGGGTCTGCCAGACCGGGAAGTTGTCGAGCAGAATCAACTGCACGTCCTCGCCGAGCACCTCGTCGAGTTGTTCGAGCGTGTCGACCTCGACCTCGCACGGCAGGTCCGGAGCGGCGGCGCGCACCGCCCGCAGCGCGGCGACCACCGACCCGGCCGCAGCGACGTGGTTGTCCTTGATCAGCGCGGCATCGCCGAGGCCCATCCGGTGGTTCACCCCGCCGCCGACGCGCACCGCGTACTTCTGCAGCGCCCGCAGACCGGGCAGCGTCTTGCGGGTGTCGCGGATCTTGGCGTTCGTGCCGTCGACCGCGTCAACCCACGCGGCGGTGGCGGTGGCGATCCCCGAAAGGTGACACACCAGGTTCAGCAGGGTGCGCTCGGCGGTCAGCAGACCGCCGGTGTTGGCCTGCAAGCGCATCAGCGCCTGCCCGGCCTGCACCCGGGTGCCGTCGGCGACCCTCTCAAGCACCCGGTAGCCGTCGGGACCGAGAACTTCGTCGAGCACCATCAGCCCGACATCGATCCCGGCCGCAACGCCTGGTTCACGGGCCACGACGGCTGCCTCGGTCACCGCGTCGGCCGGGACTGTCGCAAGAGTCGTCACGTCCGGGCCGTACCGCAGATCCTCATCGAGCCCGCGCCGGATGATCTCCAGCGCCTGCGTCTTCTCGTCGACCGTCAGCATCATGACAGCGGCGCGGCGGCGGCGGGCTGGTCGTAGACGGTGCGGCTGACCGCCTGGGCCGGGTCGGTGTCCGGGTAGTCGCCGCGGTGATGGCAGCCCCGGCTCTCGGTGCGGGCCAGCGCCGCCGCCGCCACGACACGGGCGGTGGCCGTGAGGGCGACATCTTCGAAGTCGGCCCGGCTGCGGATGG
This sequence comes from uncultured Mycobacterium sp., assembly GCA_964629725.1. Lineage (GTDB taxonomy): Bacteria > Actinomycetota > Actinomycetes > Mycobacteriales > Mycobacteriaceae > Mycobacterium. The sequence continues at coordinate 24,226 of CAZVST010000028.1, read as the reverse complement.
TCCGGGCCGGAGCATCCTCCAGGGCGGCGGCGAGGTCGCGCAGGCCGTCGCCGTCGCGGACCACCGACGCCCAGCGGGTCATCGCCTGTTGCAGCACCCGGCGGTCGACGGAAACATGCTGCAGCACATCGACGCTCGCCATCGGCGAATCCGCCGCTCGGGCATGCTCGGCGGCGGCGCGACCCGCCCGGCCACCGACCACCAGACCTTCCAGCAGACTGTTGGATGCCAGCCGGTTGGCACCGTGCATGCCGCTGCGGGCCACCTCGCCGGCGGCCAGCAGACCCGGCAGTTCGGTACGCCCGTACACGTCGGTGGTGATGCCACCGCAGCTGTAGTGCGCGCCGGGAACCACCGGGATTGGCTCGCGGGTGGGTTCGATCCCGGCCCTCCGGCACGCTTCGGTGACGGTCGGGAAGCGCTGCTCTAGCCGCTCGACCCCGCGCGCATCCAGATACACGCAGCCGTCGCCGGTCTCGCGGAGGCGGGCGTCGATCGCGGCGGCCACCACGTCGCGCGGGGCCAGATCGCCCATCGGGTGCACCCCGGCGGTCACCGAGTACCCGCGAGCGTCGCACAGCACCGCGCCCTCCCCGCGCAGCGCCTCGGTGATCAGCGGACGCCGCCCGCTGCCCAGCGGGTCGAACAGCATGGTCGGGTGGAACTGGATGAACTCGATGTCGCTGACCCCGACTCCGGCCCACAGCGCCAGCGCGACGCCGTCGCCGGTGGATCCTTCGGGGTTGGTGGTGGCGCTGTAGAGGTGACCCAGGCCGCCGGTGGCCACGATCACCGACGGCGCGTGGACGATGCCCACGCCGTCGGGGTTGCGGACCAGGACCCCGGTGACGGCGGTCCCGTCGTGCAGCACCTGCAGCGCGACGTGATTGCGCCGGACGTCGAGGGTGGCCGCGGCATGGTCGAGTGCGCGTTGCACCTCCGCCCCGGTGGCGTCGCCGCCGGCGTGCATGATCCGGCGCCGTGAATGGCCGCCCTCCCGGGTCAACGCCCACCGCCCCGGGGCACTCTCGTCGAACCGCGCACCGTCGGCGATCAGGTCGGACACCGCCTGGTAGCCGTCGGCGACGATCGAGCGCACGGCATCGGGATCGCATAACCCGGCCCCGGCCGCCAGCGTATCGGCGACATGGGACTCAACGGTGTCGTCGGTGAACGGCAGCACCACCGCAATCCCGCCCTGGGCGTAGAAGGTGGCGGTGTCGTCAGCCTTGCTCAGAATGACCGTGCGGGCGCCCTTGCGGTGCGCGGCCAGACCGGCGGCCAGTCCGGCCACTCCGGTTCCGACGACGACGACGTCGGCGCGCTGCTGCCAGTCAACACCGGCCACTGAGGCACCGCAGGCCGGCTGGCGGCTCATTCCCCACCGCCGGGCTGGCCGATCTCGATCATCCGCTGCACGCTGGCCCGGGCCCGGTCGGCCGTTTCCGCGTCGACGTCGACCTCGTCGGCCCCTTCCACCAGACAGCGCAGCAGCGCGGCGGGGGTGATCATCTTCATGTACCGGCAGGACGCCCGGTCGTTGACCGCCTGGAAGTCGATGTTCGGTGCGGCTTTGCGCAACTGATGGAGCATCCCGACCTCGGTGGCCACCAGCACCTGCCTGGCATGCGAGGTACGGGCGGCGTCGAGCATGCCCCCGGTGGACAGAATCTTCACCCGGTCCGCCGGGAAGGCGCCTTCACCGGCGAGGTACAGAGCCGATGTGGCGCAACCGCATTCGGGGTGAACGTAGAGTTCGGCATCGGGGTGACTGGTGGCCTGAGCGGCCAGTTCGTCCCCGTTGATGCCGGCGTGCACGTGGCACTCGCCGGCCCAGATGTGCAGGTTCTCCCGGCCGGTCATCCGACGCACGTGGGCGCCGAGGAACTGGTCGGGGCAGAACAGCACCTCGCGGTCTGCGGGGATGGATTGCACCACCTCCACCGCATTCGAGGATGTGCAGCAGATGTCGGTCAGCGCCTTCACCGCGGCGGTGGTGTTGACATAGGAGACCACCACGGCTCCGGGGTGGTCGTCCTTCCACGCCTGCAACTCATCGGCGGTGATGGAGTCGGCCAGCGAACACCCGGCGCGCTGATCGGGGATCAGCACCGTCTTGGCCGGGCTGAGGATCTTGGCGGTCTCGGCCATGAAGTGCACGCCGCAGAACACGATGGTGTCCTCCGGAGCCTCGGCGGCGATCCGCGACAGCGCCAGCGAATCCCCGACGTGATCGGCGACATCCTGGATGGCCGGCAGCTGGTAGTTGTGCGCCAGGATGGTGGCGTTGCGCAGCGTGGCGAGACGGCGCACCTCGGCCGCCCACTGCGCGTCACCGTCGACACCGGTGTAGCCGCCCGGCCCGTCGACAATGCGGTCGGCCAAGCCGAGGGCGTCAGAAGAATCAATGACGGTCATCGCCGCCTCCTGTCTCATCTCCGAGGTTTTCGATCTAAGATCGAAAACATGCTCCATGGTAACACTCAACACGAGGTGCTCGCCGTTGTATTCCAGGTACGCGGGCTCAGCTCTGGCAAACCCCACCTCGACGTGCTGTTATGGCAGCGGGCCTTGGAACCCGAAATAGGCAAATGGTCGCTACCGGGCGGCCAGGTGCGCGACGACGAGGATCTCAGCAGTTCAGTGCGCCGCCAACTCGCCGAGAAGGTGGATCTGCGCGAGGTGGCCCACCTCGAACAACTGGCGGTGTTCTCCGAGCCCGACCGGGTACCCGGCGCGCGGGTCATCGCCTCGGCCTTCCTCGGCCTGGTGCCCTCCCCCGCGACGCCCGCCCTGCCGCCCGACACCCGGTGGCACGCCGTCAGCGAACTGCCGCCGATGGCCTTCGACCACGGCCCCATGGTGGCCTACGCGCACTCCCGACTGGCCGCCAAGCTTTCCTACACCAATATCGGATTCGCACTGGCGCCAACAGATTTCGCGCTGTCCACGCTGCGCGACATCTACGGGGCGGCGTTGGGATACCAGGTTGACGCCACCAACCTGCAGCGGGTCCTGGCCCGTCGCGGGGTGATCACCCGCACCGGCACCACGGCTCATCCGGGTCGCAGCGGCGGCCGGCCTGCGGCGCTCTACCGGTTCACCGAATCACGATTGCGGGTGACCGACGAATTCGCCGCGTTGCGTCCGCCCGGCGCGGGCACTGGCTTCTTAGACCCTTCTTAAGGTATGAATGATGCAATGACAACCGCCGAAGGGGCGTTCGGTCCCGAGTGGATTGGCCGCGCCCCGCATGAGGATTTTCAGCGCGGCCTGCGGCCGGTTCTGCCGTCGAAAGATTCGTTCTACGACCCGCCTGCCGGTTTTCACCATGCCTCTCCCGGCACCGTCCTCCGCTCACGGGATGTCGAACTGGGCTTCCTCGGCCTGATCCCCCAGCGGGTGCGGGCCACTCAGTTGCTCTACCGCACCACCGACCGGAACGGGCAACCGGAGGCGACTGTCACCACCGTGCTGGTGCCGGCGGCGCACAGCCACAGCCAACCCCGCCACGTGGTGTCCTACCAGTGCGCGATCGACGCGGTGACCTCGCGGTGCTTTCCGTCCTACGCGCTACGCCGGCGAGCTAAGGCCGTCGGCGCGCTGGCCCAGTGGGAGTACCTGCTGATGGCCGCCGCCCTCGCCGAGGGATGGGTGGTCTCGGTTCCCGACCACGAGGGCCGCGACGGCATGTGGGGCACCCCGCACGAACCGGGTCACCGGGTGCTCGACGGCCTGCGCGCCACCCTGAACTTCGAGCGGTTCGGCTTGGCCGCGGAGAGCAAGGTCGGCTTGTGGGGCTACTCGGGGGGCGGCTTGGCCAGCGCCTGGGCGGCTGAAACCCACGCCGAGTACGCCCCGGAGCTGAATATCGTCGGCGCGGTGCTGGGTTCGCCGGTCGGCAACCTCGGCAACACCTTCCTGCGGCTCAACGGCACCCGCTACTCCGGCCTGCCCGCCTTGGTGATCTCGGCGCTGGCCAAGACCTACCCGGGGCTGGCCCGTGTCGTCGACGAGCACGCCACCGAGCACGGCCGCGCCACCCTCAAGCGGCTGGAGACGATGACCACCGCGGAGGCGGTGATCCGGATGTTCCGCGCCGATATGGACGATCTGGTGCACCCGCCGCTGCAACAGGTTCTCAGCATGCCGGAGGTCCAGGAGGTCTTCGAGGCGATCCGGCTGGGCCGGACCGCGCCCACCCCGCCGGTGCTGATCGTGCAGGCCGTACACGACTCGATCATCAATGTCGACGACATCGACGAACTGACCCACCTCTACAACGATGCCGGGGCGAACGTCACCTACCACCGGGACAAGTTCAGCGAACACCTTCTGCTGCACCCGATGTCGGCGCCGATGACGCTGCGCTGGCTGATCGACCGCTTCGCCGGTCGGCCCTTGGACGAGCACCTGGTCCGGACCACCTGGCCCACACTGTTCAATCCCATCACCTATGCCGGCATGTGGCGCCTCGGCGGCATCGTCGGTCGGGTGCTGCTGGGTGGCCGGGTGCCGTTACGGCCGCTGTGAAAGGCCGTTAGTACACCGTCGCGGCGCGAGCCAGCGGATCCTCTTCCGGCCAGGCGCCGAGATCGTCGCGCGGGGTCGCCAACGTCAGGAACGAGAAGACCAGCGCGGCCAGCGCCGCGGGAAGCAGTAGCGTCACCGCGATCTGCAACGGATGATGCCCGACGAAGACCGGCGGCGCCTCGGTGAAATACGCCACCCGGTTCTCCGGGCTCAACGCCGCCCCCTGGTGATCAGCCGTGCCGTAGCGCCAATGCGCAAGCGCCGCACCGACTCCCGTGGCCGCACCGCCTGCGGCGAGCTGGCCGATCCACAACGCTGTCACCAGGATGGGCCCGCGGTGAGCCCGCCACTGCCAGGCCAGCACCGCCGAGACAACGGCGAGGAAGCTCAATAGACCGATCATCATCGCGCTCGCCACGAAAAGGTTGTCGGATTCCTTGCCCAGGAAGGCGTCGACCCGCTCACCGGCTTTGGTCAGCGCGGTGAAGGTGTGGATCGGTGGGGCGATCCAGGCCCACACGGCGCCCAACGCGGCGCCGCACAGTGCGGTGCCGCCGATCAAACCCAGCGCGGCGGTCCGGAGCGAGTGCCGCGGCGGCGGCCCGGCAATTGTTGTCATCGTCGGGTCTCCAGTTCGTCCGAATCCACCCGGCCATGCCGCGAGCACTGCGCCCACCACCCGTCGGGGCGCACCTGAACGATCATCCGACGGCCGCACTCGGCGCAAAACCGCGGCGGCTCCAGACCGAGTTGGGCGGTCAGCGGGACGGCCTCGCAGTGTCGTTTGCCGGTGTAGATGTTGAAGTTGCCGGCAGCTATCGGCGCGGGCCGCTGATCGGTCATCACAGAGACGCGTTGAGCGCCTTGATCGGCATCTGCAGATCCTCCAGCAGTTCCAGATCAGCTTCGGCCGGGCGCCCGAGCGTGGTCAGGTAGTTGCCCACGATGACGGCGTTGATCCCGCCCAGGATGCCCTGCTTGGCGCCCAGGTCGCCCAGCGTGATCTCGCGGCCGCCGGCGAACCGCAGCATGGTGCGCGGCAGCGCCAGCCGGAACGCCGCGACGGCCTTGAGCGCCTCGGCGGCCGGCATCACCTCGAGATCGCCGAACGGCGTTCCCGGGCGCGGGTTGAGGAAATTCAGCGGCACTTCGTGCGGGTCCAGTTCGGCCAGTTCGGCGGCGAACTCGGCCCGCTGCTCCAGCGTCTCGCCCATGCCGAGGATGCCGCCGCAGCAGACTTCCATTCCGGCGTCGCGCACCATCTGCAGGGTGTCCCGGCGCTCCTCCCAGGTGTGGGTGGTGACGACGTTGGGGAAGAATGACCGCGCCGATTCGAGGTTGTGATTGTAGCGGTGCACGCCCATCTCAGCGAGGCGGTCCACCTGGTCCTGGGTGAGCATGCCCAGGGAGCATGCGACGTGGATGTCGACCTCGTTGCGGATCGCTTCGATGCCGGCGGCCACCTGAGCCATCAGTCGTTCATCGGGGCCGCGCACCGCAGCGACGATGCAGAACTCGGTGGCGCCGGTCTTGGCGGTCTGCTTGGCGGCTTCGACCAGGCTCGGAATGTCCAGCCAGGCGCTGCGGACCGGGGAGGCGAACAGGCCGGACTGCGCGCAGAAGTGGCAGTCTTCGGGGCAGCCGCCGGTTTTGAGGCTGATGATGCCCTCGACCTCGACCTCCGGGCCGCACCAGCGCATCCGGACCTCGTGGGCCAGGGCCAGCAGTTCCTCGAGCCGGTCGTCGGGCAGCAGGAGCACGTCGAGTACCTGCTCGCGGGACAGTCCTTCGCCGCGCTCCAATACCTGTTCGCGGGCCTGAGTCAGGACGTCTGTCACGCAAGACAGGTTAGTCGACCGGATCACCCCACCAGCAGATGGTCGACCCGCTGGTCGCTGTCCCAACGGCGCAGCCCGGCGGCATCGGCGGCCAGATCGGCGCCGGGCCCGTTGAGGACTGCCATCGCGCCGCCGATCTGCTCGGCGGTGAGTCGGCGTCCGAGGGTGACATGCGCGGTCCAGTGGCCCGGCCGGCAGTGATCGAAGGGATCCCCGATGAGATACGGCACGCACCGCCGGTACACCTCTTCGTGCAGTGCGAGCAGTTCGGCCGAGGGGACGATGAGGCGGGCGAGCGTGTGATGAGCAACAGCGGACGTCCGCTGTCGGTCCAGCCGGCCGCCGAACACCACCGGAGCCCCCACCACGCAGTGCACCGGAAACCGCTCGGCCAACGGGCGAAGCTCGGCGTCGGCATCCGGATGGATGTGCTGAGCGGCGAGCAGGGTGACGTGCGGACGGTTGGTCGGCGACTTCACGTGCACCTGGCTCGGCAGCCCGGCGTCGTCGAGCGCCTGCCACATCGACCGGATGGTGGCCTCGCTGTAGGGATCGAGCAGCAACTCGACGGAGTGTGCCACCTCAAACCAGCCCTTTGACCAGCCCGGTGATCCACGTCGCGTCGAACGCCTCGCGGCTCATCGACGCGAACTGCCCTGGCGCAAGCCCTCCGGCACCGGCCGGCAGCACCGCGCGAACCGGGGCCAGCCGGGGC